>NZ_JBPFDR010000033.1:0-525 GCF_059415085.1 Sporosarcina sp. SAFN-015 | reverse complement strand
CGGAAACATACTAACATTAGTAGCACAAACCAAGGCCATGGTTTGTGCTACTATTTTTTATGTAGAAGTGAAGGGAAGTCGCGCGGACGCTGGGATCTTTGAATCCGTATAAGGAAACCGACTACCTTCACATCCTTATTTGAATCAGCTTAGTATGTTGGGTCCTTGAGATCGTGTATAAGAAAATGGAATCGATGAGGCACTGTGAAGGACTTCTATAAGTTTACGAGAGGGGGATGAAAGATGAAACATGTAATTGCTTTCGATGTAAGTATGGGAAAAAGTACAATGGTTATTTATGATCAAAATCAATGTTGTCGGTATGAAGGTGAATTGGAACACACGGTATCCGGTTTCAATTCATTAAAAGAGCGAATCGAATCACTGAGTGAATTGGACGGTCTAGTGCCTGACATCGTTTTCGAGGCAACTGGCGTCTATTCAAAAGGTTTAGAAGGATTTCTACAAAAACAACATTATCCCTACATCCGCCTGAATCCGTTGGAGGCTAAGCTTCAGATGGCT
>NZ_JBPFDR010000031.1:0-558 GCF_059415085.1 Sporosarcina sp. SAFN-015 | reverse complement strand
TTCCCTTCACTTCTACATAAAAAATAGTAGCACAAACCATGGCCTTGGTTTGTGCTACTAATGTTAGTATGTTTCCGCGGTCACGGCCTCAGCCGCTTCCCTCGCTAAGCTCAGTCCAGGGTCTTCGGCTCGTGCTGTTCCCGCAGGAGTCGCCGTCCTTCGCTTCAATCAATGAAGCCATTTGAATATAAAAATGAAAGCCAGATTGAACCTTCTTATAAATCCGATGAAATGCAGCTACTTCTTTTATAGAAGTTCGTTTATATGTGTCCATATACTATTAGATGAATAGGGAAGTAGTTTTTTTGAGATTCACAGTTGGAGTAACATCGGTAAGTACGCTGAAATGAAAGGCTTTTATCAGATGAGAATAAAAGGAGTGAAAAAGATCAACTGAAACTGTTGACACTTTATTATTCGTTTGGTATAGTAATAAAGCAGTCGAGAGAACGACACAAACCGACAGCTTAAGACAGTAAACATGAACCTTGAAAACTGAACAGCAAAACGTCAACAAATAAAGTCTTGCAGCCGACTTTGTCGGTGAAGAGACAAAAC
>NZ_JBPFDR010000030.1:0-581 GCF_059415085.1 Sporosarcina sp. SAFN-015 | reverse complement strand
TGATGTGACCCCTAAAAGTTAGAGTTTTATATTACGCAGCTAGTTGGCTGGTGTGAAGACGGTATTGAACCGGACTCATGCCAGCCAATTTCTGTTTGATTCGTTTGTTGTTGTAATACTGGATGTATGCCTCGATAGCACGTTTCAGTTCCTTATATGTTCGAAGCGATTCGCCGTAATACATCTCCTGCTTCAATAATCCAAAGAAATTTTCCATAGGGGCGTTGTCCAGACAGTTCCCCTTCCGCGACATACTCTGGAACACTTTATGTTCTTTTAAGAGGGAAACCCATTTTCCGTGCTGGTAGTGCCAGCCCTGATCCGAGTGGATGGTAGTCCGGTATTTTGCATTCTTTATGACCTTAAGGGCTTCTTCTAAGGGTTCGATCACAAAGTCAAGCGTCGGTCGCATACTGATGCCGTATGAAAGGATTTCGCCATTATACATATCCATAATTGGACTAAGATAGAGTTTTAGGCCATCTGCACACTTGAATTCTGTAATATCTGTGGTCAGTTTCTGACATGGGTTTGGCGTATTGAACCGGCGATGAATACGGTTTTTCACCACTGTACCAACG
>NZ_JBPFDR010000029.1:0-900 GCF_059415085.1 Sporosarcina sp. SAFN-015 | reverse complement strand
TGAAGTGCACCCCAAAAGTTAGAGTTGAAAATCTAACTTTTGGGGTGTTTTATTATGGTTAAATATACAGATGATTTTAAGGTGATGGTTGTTCGGGAATATCTCAAAGGAACAATTGGGTATAAGAGATTGGCGGAAAAACATGGTGTAAAGTCGAAGAGACAGATCATTGATTGGGTAAACGCATACAAGAAGTTTGGTGTGGAGGGAGTATTTCGAAAGAAAAAGGACGCGATTTATTCTGTTCAATTCAAACTGGATGTATTAAGCTTTATGAAAAGACCAGGCGCTTCGCTTTCAAAGACGGCACTTCACTTCGGAATAACGAATCCCTCGGTCATCAGAGGTTGGAAGAAGAAATTCCTTGAAGGCGGTGCGGAAGCCCTGGACAACCCGAAAGGACGACCGGCCATGTCTGATAAAGCGAAGAATGTCAAGAAGAGCCAGAAGCCAACACAGCAGGATGAAATGACGCGTGAACAGAAATTAGAACGGGAAAATGAACTCCTCCGCCTGGAAGTGGAATACCTAAAAAAGTTGCGAGCTTTTCAGATGGATCCGGACGGCTATCTCGAAAAGCACAAGCAGCGTTATCATTCGAACTCAAAGAAGAATTCCAACTGAAGGATGTCCTGCAGATTGTCGGCATTCCTGAATCATCCTATCACTATCATATAAAACAAATGAAACGGGAGAATCCCAACCAAGAGTTGGAGGTAACGATTCAATCCATTTTTGACGAGCACAATGAAAATTATGGTTATCGCAGGATTCAACTTGAATTAAAAAATCGTGGCATCGTCGTTAATCACAAAAAGGTGCAACGCATTATGCGAAAGCTAGGATTGAAAGGCAATAAGTTCACCCGGAAATCACGTCGTTATAGTTCGTACAAAGGAA
>NZ_JBPFDR010000028.1:0-937 GCF_059415085.1 Sporosarcina sp. SAFN-015 | reverse complement strand
CTGCATATGCACGTATGATTTTCGGTGAAGACCATCTACCTTCATCTCCATCCTTCGCATTACTAAAGGACGGTAAACTCGTTGCAGAAATCGGGCGCTATGAAATTGAAGGCCATGATCCGATGTCCGTTGTTACAAACTTGCAAAGCCAATTTGAAGAGTTCTGTGAAGAAATATAAAAAACAGTCCCCCGGGACTGTTTTTTTGTTCTTATAATAGTACGCTCAAACCAAGAAGAACAGTTGAAACGACCATAGCCGCAATCATTAAATAGACAACAACTTTCTGCACTTTTTTATTGCTCATCTGGCAAATCTCCTCACGTTATAGATACTTCCATTTTAACAGATTCCATAAAATTCTCAAGATGTAGCGGATTTAATTAGAAAACGTTACAATGGATTGAAGGGGGGCGTTCAAATGAATAAAGTGGATCATATCGGGATTGCCGTTAAAGATTTGGACAATGCACTGCCATATTACATAGAAACATTAGGGTTGAAACTGCTTGGAATTGAAGAGGTTGAAAGTCAAAAAGTGAAAGTCGCATTCATCGATGCAGGAAATTGTAAAATCGAACTGCTAGAGCCGATCGGTGAAGAAGGAGCAGTTGCGAAATTCATCGAAAAGCGCGGAGAAGGAATCCATCATATCGCTTTCGGTGTAACAGATATTCGTACGCGAATGGATGAGTTGAAGGAGAAGGGCGTTCAATTGCTGCAAGAGGAGCCCAAGTTAGGAGCGGGCGGAGCGGAAGTGGCATTCATGCACCCGAAATCGTCTTTTGGTGTATTGTACGAACTATGTGACAAAGGGGAAAAGTAGAATGGACATTTATGATAAAATTAATGAATTGTATGATAGAAAACGTGAAATTGAACTTGGCGGAGGCGACGAACGGATTGCGAAACAGCATGAAAAAGGTAAACTGACAGCC
>NZ_JBPFDR010000027.1:0-1196 GCF_059415085.1 Sporosarcina sp. SAFN-015 | reverse complement strand
GCACGTGAGGACCAGAGTGACGGAGCTGACAAAGTAATGCGAAGCTTATCGAAATCCGTATAAAGGTTAAGTTAGAAAGGGCGCACGGCGGATGCCTTGGCACTAGGAGCCTATGAAGGACGGCACTAACACCGATATGCTTCGGGGAGCTGTAAGTAAGCTGTGATCCGAAGATTTCCGAATGGGGAAACCCACTGCCCGTAATGGGGCAGTACGTTCACGTGAATACATAGCGTGAACGAGGCACACCCGGAGAACTGAAACATCTAAGTACCCGGAGGAAGAGAAAGAAACATCGATTCCCTTAGTAGCGGCGAGCGAAACGGGAAGAGCCCAAACCAGGAAGCTTGCTTCCTGGGGTTGTAGGACACTCTATACGGAGTTACAAAGGGACGGATTAGACGAAGCGGCCTGGAAAGGTCCGCCATAGCGGGTAAAAGCCCCGTAGTCGAAAGTTCGTCCTCTCCAGAGTGGATCCTGAGTACGGCGGAACACGTGAAATTCCGTCGGAATCCGGGAGGACCATCTCCCAAGGCTAAATACTCCCTAGTGACCGATAGTGAACCAGTACCGTGAGGGAAAGGTGAAAAGCACCCCGGAAGGGGAGTGAAAGAGAACCTGAAACCGTGTGCCTACAAGTTGTCAGAGCCCGTTAATGGGTGATGGCGTGCCTTTTGTAGAATGAACCGGCGAGTTACGATTCCATGCAAGGTTAAGCAGCGAATGCGGAGCCGCAGCGAAAGCGAGTCTGAATAGGGCGTAATGAGTATGGGGTCGTAGACCCGAAACCAGGTGATCTACCCATGTCCAGGGTGAAGGTAAGGTAACACTTACTGGAGGCCCGAACCCACGTACGTTGAAAAGTGCGGGGATGAGGTGTGGGTAGCGGTGAAATTCCAATCGAACCTGGAGATAGCTGGTTCTCTCCGAAATAGCTTTAGGGCTAGCCTCAAACGAAAGAATCTCGGAGGTAGAGCACTGTTTGGACTAGGGGCCCATCCCGGGTTACCGAATTCAGACAAACTCCGAATGCCGATGATTTATGTTTGGGAGTCAGACTGCGGGTGATAAGATCCGTAGTCGAGAGGGAAACAGCCCAGACCGCCAGTTAAGGTCCCCAAGTATCCGTTGAGTGGAAAAGGATGTGGCGCTGCCCAGACAACCAGGATGTTGGCTTAGAAGCAGCCACCATTTAA
>NZ_JBPFDR010000026.1:0-1278 GCF_059415085.1 Sporosarcina sp. SAFN-015 | reverse complement strand
CGCACTGACCTAAGAAAATGAGACAAATAAAAACACCTTACGTTGAAAAACGGGTATTGAACCTTAATACATCAACGTGGAGGTGTTTTTTGTCTATGGGAACTAAAGTTAGTTATCCAGAAGAAGTTAAATTAAAGGCGATTCAAATGAGGTTAGCGGGTGTTCCTGTAAAAGAAGTTATGGAGGAACTGAATATCCGAAATCGTACACAGCTAAAAACTTGGATGAGATGGTATCGGAATGGTGAATTGCATCGTCTTGCACAACCCGTCGGCAAGCAATATGCCTTCGGCAAAGGACCTGGGTATGAAAGTGAGACAGCGAGGTTGCAGGCTGAAAATCGATATCTGAAACAACAGGTGGAAGTGTTAAAAAAGTACGCGGAATTGGAAAGGAAGTGGCGCCAAGAGTTGTGATTCAGTTAGTGGAAGAATTAAGTGGAAAGATGACTATAGGAGAAATCTGCAGACACTTGGGTGTCGGTCGATCATCGTATTATCGCTGGAAAGCTCAAGAAGGGAACGAAACGCCAAAGGAGACGCGTGATCGACAGATTGGCGAATTGTGTAAGAAGCATAAATTCATATATGGCTACCGGAAGATTGCGGAATTGTTTCCTGGGGCCTGCGAGAAGACAGTACAGCGCGTCATGCAGAAACATGGTTGGCAGTGCCGTGTAAAAGTGAAGAAACGGAAACGTACTGGGCAGCCTGCATATGTCGCACCGAATCTGTTGGCGAGGGATTTTACTGCGTCTAAACCCTGGGAAAAGCTAGTGACGGATATTACGTACTTGCCCTTCGGGCAATCTATGATGTATCTTTCAAGTATCCTAGATGTCTACAATGGAGAAATTGTAGCCCAGACCATCGGTTTCATCCAGGATACTGCCTTTGTGCTGGATACGTTGCATCAATTACCTGACTTGCCGGAAGGCTGTATTTTGCATAGCGATCAAGGCTCGGTTTATACATCATATGCCTATCAAAAGGCAGTAAAAGAAAGGAGAATTACCATGAGCATGTCCCGAAAAGGAACGCCCGCTGATAATTCTCCAATCGAAACGTTCCACTCCTCACTAAAGTCGGAAACGTTCTACCTCGACGGAATCCATCGCACAACGAATGCGCATGTGATTCAAATTGTCGAAGAATACATTACTTATTATAACAATATCCGCATTCAAACGAAATTAAACAGCCAATCGCCGGTACAATACCGACAACTGGCTGCATAATAAGGTGTTTTTTAATTGTCTCAAAAAAGGTAGTCAGTGCC
>NZ_JBPFDR010000025.1:0-1299 GCF_059415085.1 Sporosarcina sp. SAFN-015 | reverse complement strand
CCACGCTTCCACCCCGGACCTATCCACCTCATCTTCTTTGAGGGATCTTACTTACAAATGTAATGGGAAATCTCATCTTGAGGGGGGCTTCATGCTTAGATGCTTTCAGCATTTATCCCGTCCACACATAGCTACCCAGCGATGCCTTTGGCAAGACAACTGGTACACCAGCGGTGTGTCCATCCCGGTCCTCTCGTACTAAGGACAGCTCCTCTCAAATTTCCTGCGCCCGCGACGGATAGGGACCGAACTGTCTCACGACGTTCTGAACCCAGCTCGCGTACCGCTTTAATGGGCGAACAGCCCAACCCTTGGGACCGACTACAGCCCCAGGATGCGATGAGCCGACATCGAGGTGCCAAACCTCCCCGTCGATGTGGACTCTTGGGGGAGATAAGCCTGTTATCCCCGGGGTAGCTTTTATCCGTTGAGCGATGGCCCTTCCATGCGGAACCACCGGATCACTAAGCCCGTCTTTCGACCCTGCTCGACTTGTAGGTCTCGCAGTCAAGCTCCCTTATGCCTTTGCACTCTACGAATGATGTCCAACCATTCTGAGGGAACCTTTGGGCGCCTCCGTTACACTTTAGGAGGCGACCGCCCCAGTCAAACTGCCCACCTGACACTGTCTCCTGCCCGGATCACGGGCAAGGGTTAGAAGTCCAATACAGCCAGGGTAGTATCCCACCATTGCCTCCTCCGAAGCTGGCGCTCCGGATTCCAAGGCTCCTACCTATCCTGTACAGGCTGCACCGGAATTCAATATCAGGCTACAGTAAAGCTCCACGGGGTCTTTCCGTCCTGTCGCGGGTAATGCGCATCTTCACGCATATTATAATTTCACCGAGTCTCTCGTTGAGACAGTGCCCAGATCGTTACGCCTTTCGTGCGGGTCGGAACTTACCCGACAAGGAATTTCGCTACCTTAGGACCGTTATAGTTACGGCCGCCGTTTACTGGGGCTTCAATTCGAAGCTTCGCTTGCGCTGACCTCTCCTCTTAACCTTCCAGCACCGGGCAGGCGTCAGCCCCTATACGTCACCTTACGGTTTTGCAGAGACCTGTGTTTTTGCTAAACAGTCGCCTGGGCCTATTCACTGCGGCTCTCTCGGGCTATTCACCCTACCAGAGCACCCCTTCTCCCGAAGTTACGGGGTCATTTTGCCGAGTTCCTTAACGAGAGTTCTCTCGATCACCTTAGGATTCTCTCCTCGCCTACCTGTGTCGGTTTGCGGTACGGGCACCTCCCGCCTCGCTAGAGGCTTTTCTTGGCAGTGTGAAATCAGGGACTCCGGGGAT
>NZ_JBPFDR010000024.1:0-1497 GCF_059415085.1 Sporosarcina sp. SAFN-015 | reverse complement strand
CATTAGCGTTGCACGGATACCGTAAAAAGTTATTACTTTCATTTTTTACCAGTCGACTTGCTGTAAATAAATTCAAAAAGGGAACAGGACTGTAATGACGATCCAGTTCCCTTTTTTTGACATTCATTTTACTTTACTTGTTTTTTCTTTTATTGATAAAATGCATGCTATTAATCGGATTCACAATCGCAAAATCTTCTCCATACCGGATCTCTTTTGGTTGAGCGTTCGGTATTTTTTGTCGTCCCTTGCTCTTTCTCAACCTTCGGTTGAAATCTTGTAATAGCTTCTTAACCGGGACAAAAAGGTACTGTTGCATGGTCCGCATGAACGTCCATATTGTCTTTGTTGGTTGATAGATTAGCCTCATGATTTCCGTTAAAGCAAAAGTGATTAGAGCGATAAACATCTGGTTCCAGATACCGACTGGCGATAGGCTGAAAAGGTGTTTCACTCTGACGTGTTGTTTTAACCATTTGAAGAAAAGCTCTATATACCAACGGTTCTTGTAGGTATCCAGGATTTCTTCTTCGCTCAGTTCCAGGTTATTTGTAATCAAATGAAATGATGTTCCTTCATCATCTAAGAATTCAATGTAACGTACTGGCTCTTTTCGTGTGATGATAGAAACCACTTCGTTTTTGATCACTTTTGGATGTGTTGGCGTTTGTACCTTCAATGTTTCCACAGTGAAAGTCTTTCTAACTCGTACAAGAAATTGAATCTTCTGAGCCAACCACCCACCCATTTTTGTTTTGTGGGCATAACCTCGATCCATTACGTACAATGCTCCGTCTGCGTCAATGATATGATTCACGGCATCAGAATCCGCAATATTCCCGGTAGATGGAATCATCTTTTCAGGAAAGACGCTCGAAGAGGAGGAAGCTACCATTCTTACATGGAGCTTGATTCCGCAGGAATCTTTGGAAACAGCAGTCCAATTAAGTGCGTTTTTCGGTAGTTTTATGTAAGTGCCATCGATAATTCGGATGGGACCCACATTCTTATTCAGACCTGGTGCATTTCCTTGCAACGCCCTATAGGCCACTGCTAATCTACCCAGGAGATCTGCTAAATCCCCCGTGTTCATTTGGTTTAGCCGCCTGCTTAGCTGGGAGTGACTGACTGAATTGACGCCGATTTCTTGTTGAAAGTCCCTTTTTGACCGGATGCCAACTTCAATTTCCCTAAGACTTTCCCACTTGCATAGTTGCGCCATTATGAAGATTTTCACCACCGATAGGTCGGTGAGCTTTTGTGTTTGATAATTCATCACTGGGCAATCCAAGACATTCACCGGTAATTTAGATAAGTATTGACGAAAGACTAAATTTTGGTTTACACTTTTCATGAGCTTGCTCCTTTTGATAGTGTAGGGAACTGATTTAGTCGTCGTACCCTACCTACATTAGGAGCTTTTTTGTGTTTATTCAAGCAATAGTATTCATTAAAGTGGACCATTTTCCAGATATTCCTTGACCTGCAACGCTAATG
>NZ_JBPFDR010000023.1:0-1671 GCF_059415085.1 Sporosarcina sp. SAFN-015 | reverse complement strand
ATCCGATACACAGTATCCGGCAATGATTTAACCCATTCTTCAAATTCGTCTTTATCGACAGGGGTATCGAATGTAATTAATTTAGATTCCAAAGGAAGATTTCTTCCAGAAACAATTGCTTCAGAAGATGGATTTGAAACGTTTTTGAGCATCTTTTCGATAAAAGAGAAATCGATATGAGCATTCCGAGTTTGAATAATAGAAGCTGTATTATTGAAATTTGAAAGTTCCATCGATACTGTGGCCAACTCGGACTCTGACAATAAATCGATTTTATTCACCAATAAAATATGGGCATGTCTAATTTGTTCTATGAACAGCGAACGTATTTGAGGGGACATTGTATCCCTTTCCAACCACCGTTTAGCGTCCGCTACGGTTACAATCCCCTTAATCTGCAACTGATCGGCAAATAAAGGTGAATACACGGCGTCCAACGCTTCTACGGGATGAGCTGCACCCGTTGTTTCTATTAAAATGATATCGATATCGTCGTTCTCTTCGAGCAATCCTTGGAGCTGTGCTTCTGTTTTTTCTGAACCTGTGCAGCAAATGCATCCATTCAATAGTTCTTTCAACGGAATGTCTTTCTCCTTGCCTACTGTATCCGAATCGATAGAAATGGAGCCAAACTCGTTCATAAGAATTGCCGGCTTTCTCCCTTGTTCTTTCAATTGGGAGACAAGATTCAATAATAGCGACGTTTTCCCGCTGCCTAAAAAACCGCTTAATAAATATACATCAATCATAAGTAACCCTCATTTGTATATGAAAAACGCCCAATCGCGGACGAATGGACGCTTTCCAATCATTTTTTAACCTGTTCCAATAAAACTTCTTTCGCTTTGAGCAACTGTGGATCGTCTTCATGGATTTTATTTCTTAGTTCATTCATTAATCCATACGTCGTATCACCGACAAGAATGCCATCCTCTTTTAAGGACAATGCCTTCTGAAGCTCTACAACAGCTGTCTCTGTCGTTTGATCATACAACCCATCAATTTTACCTGGTTCATAACCGAGAGCACTTAACATCTCCTCTGCGGTTTTGATTGCAGGTGATACCATTCCCTCTTTCATTTCCAATGACGGATCAAGGAATGGAAGCATGGCGTATGAAGGATACGGTACTTCGATGTCTGGTTCGATCCCTTTTTCATGTATCCAATTTCCGTCTGGCGTCAACCATTTCGCTGTTGTCAGCTTCAAATTGGAGCCATCCGGTAAGTCCTTAGGTGTTTGTACCGTCCCTTTCCCATATGTCTTAATACCGATGAGCGGAACGTTTGCAGATTCTTTTAATGCCCCTGCCAAAATTTCAGAAGCGGATGCGCTTCCATCATCGATAATGAGAGTGACAGGAACTGTTACTTTTCTTCCGTCAGATGCAACATACACTTCAGGATTGTTTCCTTTTCCTTCATATTGGAATAGGTTTTTATCCTTTTCAACGAAGAGGTCTGAAATATCGATAGCCGTATTTAACATGCCGCCAGGATTTTGACGGACGTCCATGATAAGACCTTCCATGCCCTGTTCTTCCATTTCATCCAAGGCAGCTAACAGCTCTTCGTACGTATGCTCAGAGAAGCTTGTAATATGAATATGTGCAATATTGTTATCGAGCATTTCTGCATACACCGTTTCAATTGGAATGACGTCTCTTTCGA
>NZ_JBPFDR010000021.1:0-4330 GCF_059415085.1 Sporosarcina sp. SAFN-015 | reverse complement strand
GAAATTCCTGCCCATTGCCACTTGCCTTAAAAAAGAGTGTAGACAAAGTCCAAAAACGACTTTGTCTACACTCTGAACAATCATAATCACCCCCGCCCAAGGGGTGATTACGATTGTTCATGATCGACTATTTACGCAGTTACACTCTTTTCAATTCAATACTCGTAATTTCCTCTGCAATCGCCTTCGTCAGATCCTGTGCTGTTTTCGGGACGAATGATTTTAAAATGGCATTCACCATTGGTCCCATCACCCCTTTTGCAGTAATGTCCAAATTCCCGTGCATGACCGTTTTGGAATCCGAAATTGCCTCTGCCTTAAAATACCCATTGCCCGCAAAGTTTTCATTCAACCCGGTCAAATCGAATGTGACCAAAGATGGTTCTGTCCACTCCGTAATATCAATTTGCAGCTTGACCGTCTTTTGCATAATGCCGATATCACCTTTAAACGTCCACGTCGACTGCTTATCATTTATAATTTCATGCTCGATATATCCAGGGACGAGCGGTGCCCATCTGTCCATATCTTTGACGAAATCCCACACCTTCTCAATAGGGAGATCCAATTCTGTCGTATGTGTTCCACTAGGCATTTCATAGTCCTCCTTTTATTATGATAGAACAATTTCCACGTCGCTTATTTTACGCGACGGCACGTTGCCAATATGCATACCTGCCAAATAGCCGAAAGTCATTGCAGGTCCGATCGTTCCCCCTGCGCCAGGATATGCGCCGCCTAACACGCCCATCGCCGCGTTGCCTGCCGCATATAGCCCTTCAATCACCTTCCCTCGCAAACTGATCACTTGTCCATGTTCATTAATGCGTGGCCCGCCATTCGTTCCTAATGCACCAGCATAGACCGGCAATGCGTAAAATGGCCCTTTTTCAATTGGTCCGATTATCGCTTCACGGCCCCGGAAGCCATTTGCAAAATTCTCGAAGTGCAATGTACCGCGGTTGAAATCGGGATCTTCGTGATTAGCAGCGTGCTCATTAAAGCGATCGACCGTCGCTTCAAGCTGATTCGGATCGATTCCGATTTTATCCGCAAGCTCTCGAATGCTTTCCGCTTGTGGAACCCAATCCGGTGCCTTTTCGCCAGGCGCCATCGTCACGATTAACGCACGATCCTTTAATTGCTGGTCAAAAATGAGCCATACATTCGATTCATTCGGCAATGACTGCGAGTTTTGATCGTACGTGTAAAACGATTTAGGCAAGTCCATGTATGTGGAGCCTTCGTTGACGAAGCGTTTCCCATGTTTATTGACAATGATTGAATTTGCCGCTGTACGTGCTTGCGTGTCGATTTGGTGATACACTTTCCCTTCATACTCAATCGTCGGGTCAACAAAAGCCGGAGACCACCAAGCTTCGCCCATGTTTGCAAGAGCTGCCCCTGCTTCCATCGCCATAATCAACCCGTCGCCTTCGTTATAGGAAGGGGATTGTGGATGTGTAATCGCCCCTTTTAAAAATGACCGGACAAGCTCCTTGTTCCATTCGAATCCACCGGAAGCAATCATGACACCTTTTCGAGCACCGATGAAAAAGTCTGTTCCATCCTCTTGTTCAGCGCGAACGCCGATGACGGCTCCTTCCTCATTCATGACGAGTTCCTTTCCAGGAGTGCAAGTCAATGTAACGATGCCGCGGTCCAGCACAGCCTTGAAAAGACTGCCTGCCAACGCTCTTCCCATCGTCGTAATATTGTTTTCCATTCGTTCTGCGACGAGCGAGAAGTCAATATCCCCAGGGTCAACTGCGCCGCCTTCTTCCAACGTCAAAGGTGGGAAGATCGGGTTTCTTCTTATTTTCTCTGACCATTCCCCTAAATCATTCAAAGGAAACGGCAGCGGATCAAGTGAACGGCCTTCATTTTTGCCCCCTGGCAAATCTGCATAATAGTCTCCATACCCTTTAGGGACCGCAAATTTGACAGGCGTATGCTCATGGAGGTAATCGATCATCTTCGCTCCATTTTCAATATACACATCAATCAATTCAGGATCCGGCTCTTTGCCGTGCGTCAGCTTTGTAATATACTTTTTCGCTTCTTCATGCGAATCTTCCATACCGAGCTCTTTCATATAGCGGTTATTCGGAATCCACGGAATCCCGCCCGAAAAAGCTGTTGTCCCGCCAATTTGATCTGATTTTTCCAAGATGACAACTTCCGCCCCTTGATCATGGGCGAGTATCGCTGTCGTTAAAGCGGCACCCCCGCTGCCTAACACAACTACATCTGTTTCAACATCCCATTTCACATCGTTTTTCATTATCATTCCCATAACCCCCTTATCATTTAAGAAAGCGTTTTCATATAAAGCCACTCAATAAAGTGATTAATTTCAACATCCCCTTTATTGACAGGGGGTTGTCCTATATAATTATAGGTAAATGGAAAGTTAAAACAATAAACATTCTTCAGACAAATGATGCATTCTCATCACAAAGATGAAGAGTGTCTAAAACAGAGAGAGAAAATCGACAGGGGGAACGAAATTGTCTACAAAGCTGGATCCAAGAGTGGTCAGGACAAAGGCGATGTTTGAAGAAGCGTTGCTGGGGCTAATGGAAGAAAAGGACTATCAAAAAATCTCCGTACGAGAGATATCTGAAAGGTCCACACTGAATCGGGCGACATTCTACTTGCATTACTACGACAAAGATGAATTGCTCCAACAAATGTTAGACGAGGCATTGAATGATATAAGGCAGAGCGTACAAGTGAAAGATATTGAATTTAAGTATGATAGTGATAATCCGCATCCGATTTTCATTCGACTGTTTAATAAAATGATTGAACAGAACCGTTTTTATAAGATTATGCTCGTCCAGGAGAAAGTGCCGTACTTCACGGAGGCGGTGAGAGAAATTATTGAAACGTTGGTGGAAAGAGCGACGCAGTATATGCTGGACGATCGCATTGAATTTAAAGTGCCCGTTGAAATGTCCATCGCTTATATTACTTCAGCCTATTTGGGCGTCATTATTTGGTGGCTGAAAAATGATATGCCTTACACACCCGCGCATATGGCGAAGCAGCTGACAAGACTGTCGACGGTTGGACCATGGGCGGAAAATCCGTATTTGTGATGGAATAAAGACCCCTTCCGTAAAGGGGCTTGCGCTATACAATGAAAATATAAGAAAGGAAGGAACGGCTATGATATTGTGGTTTCGGCATTTGCCACAGCCGACTTTGGATTTATCAAAATGGAGGCCTTTCATTGAAAATGCATCGTTTCGAAAGCATTATATGAAATTTGTATACGTGTTAATGGCCGCTTTTTTTCTTGTTCCTTATTTGTCCTTCAAGGAAAGTTTTACTCATCTAACAAACTTTCCTCTACTATTAATTGTTATTTTGGTATTTGTCATACATGAAGCCCTTCATATTGTTGTCATACACAAGAAAGGCGATATAAGCTTAACGTTCAAAGGAATCTATTTTTGGCTCAATACAAATGCAGTGCTTTCGAAAAAGAGATTTTGGATCTTCATGAGCTTGCCTTTTATAGGATTAACGATCATCCCAGCAATTGCTTCGTTCTTTGTGGCTGGTGAGATTAAAGCGCTTCTTTTATTTAGCAGTTGGTTCAATTTAATAATCTCTTCCTCTGATATCGTGAATTCAGTTTTGATCTTGCTTAAGCCGAATCAATCTGAATTTTGCAGGGGGTACTACCGAGAGAAGGCAAGCATATTGAACGATGCGCCCCTGCCTAGAAAGACGTATAGTTAAAAATGACATCAAAGCAGACTCCCTGTCATACCCTATAGGTGGGGTGGTAAAATGCCAAGAGTCAAATACCGGGAATCAGACGTCGATTTAATGGCAAGGATGATGAGGGCGGAAGCCGAGGCTGAAGGAAAGCAAGGGATGTTATACGTTGGCAATGTCATTGTGAACCGTGCCGTAGCGGATTGTTTGGATTTTCGAGATGTAAGAACGATTAACGATGTCATTTTTCAAGTGCAAGGAAATAATTATTCGTTCGAAGCGGTGCAAAAGGGGAATTTATTCTACCAAAGAGCAAGAGAGACTGAAAAAAGATTAGCAAGACAGAACTTGGAAAACTGGAGACAACATCCAGCGAAATTCGCCCTTTGGTATTTCAATCCATACGCGCCTTGTCCTCCAACATGGTACGGCCAACCGTTTACCGGCCAATTCAAGAACCACTGCTTCTACGAACCAGTAGCCGGAACATGTGCAAGTGTGTATAACGGCTAGGCTCAATTCCGGTGCCCATTAGCGTTGCACGGATACCGTAAAAAGTTATTACTTTCATTTTTTACCAGTCGACTTGCTGTAAATA
>NZ_JBPFDR010000020.1:0-6597 GCF_059415085.1 Sporosarcina sp. SAFN-015 | reverse complement strand
CTTCGCTTCCTAGCACTGCACTACGTCTCGACCGCCAGTGAGAGAAATTCGAGTAGCTCGAGTTTCTTGCTGGCATCATTTAAGATGTCAATTTTGAATCCGAAGATTCGTTTTGTCTCTTCACCGATAAAGTCGGTTGCAAGACTTTATTTGTTGACGTTTTGCTGTTCAGTTTTCAAGGTTCGTTTCGCGCTTCTTCAAAAGCGACTTCTCTAATTTATCATCGCTGACTCTCTAAGTCAAGAACTTTTTTAAATTAGTTTTTAAGGCTTTTTCAAGGCTGAGTAACTAACTCCCTCAGCGACGTTTACTATAATAGCATGGGTTGTTTTTATAAGTCAACACTAAAAACAAAAAAACTTATCAAAGCTCTACTTTCATAGGATAGGGTCGATTTGTTTGATTAGGAAGATCCGTTGATTTGCGTTGCAGGCGGACGCAAATCAACAGTAATATCTCTCCTCTATTAACATTCATCGCTCTACACGATAGTCTCTGTGAAATACATATTCATTTTTCGAGTCGCTTTCAACGATTTGAATAACACCTTTTTCAATTAAAAACTCAACAAGAACTTCAAGATTAATTGAATACATCCGCAGCTCCTCATGCTCGTGAAGCTCTTGGATTGTCCACGTCTCCTTTGTCGACATGATGTCCATAATATGCCTCGCTCCGTCAAGTGTTCGATTATGGATGAAGAATTCACTTGCTAGGAAGAGAAGCTCCAATCTTTTTTCAATCGGTTCCTCACTCATAATAAGTTCCTCGTATAGTTTATAAATTGCCGGATCAATCTTTTTCACTTGAGACCACACCGTCACTTCAGGAGACAATCCTTTTTCAATAACAGTAAGTCTGGCAAGATGATGAAGAGACTGGATTGCATGGTGATATGAGTCCATATAGTTTTTCTGCTCGAAAAACATCTTTCCTTCCATATAGACTCTTACTAATCTTGATAGCTCAAGTCCCATCTTTATCTTCCGTCCGTAGAAGGGATATTCCTTCAACTCATTTTTCAAACCTTCGACAAATTCATTGCGGTCAAAAAAGATCTTCCCATAGAACAACCAATCGACGACTTTTCTTCTTGTTCCAAGCAGCAGCCATTTTCTCAGTTGCTTTTCGCTAATGACATGCATCGCAGCTTTGCCAGTACCATCCGTATAATGTTTTGTATATATAGGTGTTTCTTCATTAGATGTAATGATTAACATGATTTCGTCAAATGTGTCTGTTATCGGATCGCCTGCACCTCTTTTTTCAACGAGAATGACACCTAGTGTTTCAGGCGAGCTTGCGCGTTCTTGATAAATCGGTCTAAGAACTTGTTCCATTATGACACCTCCACTTCCTTTTCTTCGACGCAACTCTTAAAAAACCCTTCATTCGAAAATCGTAAAATATGATGCGAACAGAATTTGTGCTATATTGATTGAGGAACATTCAATATCTTATCCAACATACTTCACTCTAAGGAGGATTTCGGATGAAACCCTATAAAAATAAAATAAATCGGATTCGGTCATTTGCGCTATCCCTAATTTTCATCGGGGTCGTCATTATGTATCTTGGGATATTCTTTAGAAGCAATGAAATCGTTATGTTGATTTTCATGGTTCTAGGTCTCCTTGCTATTCTAGGCAGCACGGTCGTTTATGCTTGGATTGGGACATTGTCGACAAGGGCTGTACAAATTGTATGTCCAAGTTGCGGCAAAGAGACTAAAATGCTTGGCCGGGTCGATATGTGTGGACATTGTAGAGAACCACTTACGTTGGATCCATCATTGGAAGGCAAGGAATTCGATGAAGCTTACAACCGCCCGGCGAATAGAAACGATTCATCTAAAAAGAAATAAGAAAAACCGGTTCCGTCTTTCACTATCGGAACCGGTTTTCTTATTTTGCTTTATTGGCGCCTGCTGCACAATCAGGACATGTTCCATACACTTCAAGACGATGGGAATTGACTTCGAAACCTGTAACATGAGAAGCGAGGTGCTCAACTTCCTCAAGTCCGGGATGATGGAAGTCAACGATTTTTCCACAGTTATCACAAATGATGTGATAATGATCATGTGTTACAAAATCGAACCGGCTTGAAGCATCTCCATAAGTGAGTTCCTTTACAAGTCCGGCATTCCGGAAAACCCGCAGATTATTATATACGGTCGCAACACTCATATTTGGGAAATCAGCTTCTAGCGCTCTATATATTTCATCAGCAGTAGGATGCGTCTCAGAAGAAATGAGAAATTCTAAAATGGCATGCCTTTGCGGTGTAATTCGAACACCACTTTCCTTCAATGTGACAAGCGCGTCTTTCAAAAACACTTCAGACATCGCCAACACTCCAATCCATAAAGATTACTTCTTTATAATCATTATAATTAGTTTACTGAGAAAAGGCATATTTGTCAACTAAAGAGCTGTCCATAGGTGGGTGCAGGCACCGATTCAATACCCTTTTACAGGATTAATCAAATTGATCAGATCCTTATCGCCTCTTTGCCACTTTTTCAGATTTCCCGTGAAAAACTCGAGCGCTCTCTCAATATACTTCCCGGAATGGCTGGAGACATGCGGTGAAATTATTATATTCGATAAAGACCAAAGTTCGCTTTCCGCTGGTAATGGCTCCGTTTCAAACACATCGAGGACTGCGTGCCCGATTTCCTCGTTTTTCAGAGCCTCTACTAGTACGGCTTCTTTTACAAGGTCACCTCTGCCGAAATTCATGAAGATTGCAGTTTCCTTCATCGCCTTGAAATGGCTTTCCGTCAGCAGTCCTTTCGTTTTGGCTGTGCTCGGCAATACGGATAGGACGATATCTGCTTCCGGAAGCCTGCTGAGCAGTTCATCAAATTGAATCGTATCATCCATGTACTGTGCAGGGTTCCCTGAATAATTACAGCCGATCGTTCGAACGCCGAAAGCTTGAAGCAATCGACCCATTTCAGATCCGATCGCCCCCGGCCCAAGAATAAGAGCAGTCGACCCACGCAGTTCCGTTTGTCGAACTTTCGTATTCCACTCTTTCCGTTTTTGTTGCTCCGCTAATACCGGCAACGCTCGTTTAAGGGATAGAATATGCGCAAGAGCCGTTTCTGCCATCGGTGTTTTATGAATTCCGCGAACATTACTAATGATAATGCCTTTTGCGGCAATTTCAGCGAGCGGCATCTTTTCCACACCTGCAGAAGCGACCATTAACCATTTTAGAGATGTTGCTCTATCAAGTACCTCTGTACTTATATCTTCCCCATAGGTAACAATAACTTCAAAATCCTCTACTGGGGCTGTATTAACTTTGTTATTGAAGTCAAACTGGATTTCGGGAAAATCAACTTTTAATTTCTCAAGCTGTTCGTCCTTAATTTTGAAGGTGAATAATACTTTCATCTAATTTCCCCCTTACGCCTTCTTCGTTAATTGCTCCAACGTAGCAAGCGCTTCTTCGATATGCCCTTCTACTTTCACTTTCCGCCATTCCTTCACAACTGTCCCTGTAGGGTCGATCAAAAATGTGGAACGTTCGATTCCCATGTATTCCTTGCCGAACATTTTCTTTAATTTCCAAACGCCGTACGCTTCCGCAGCCTGATGATTTTCATCGACTAGCAATGAAAACGGAAGGCCTTGTTTTTCGATAAACCGTTGGTGAGATGCTTCGTTATCCGGGCTCACACCTAGAATGACGGCATTCAAATCACTGAAACTTTGGTGCGCGTCCCTAAAATCACATGCCTGCGTTGTGCAGCCAGGAGTAGCGTCCTTCGGGTAAAAGTAGAGGATGACATACTTCTTCCCTTCAAAATCCCGTAGTGAAACAATCTCTCCGTTTTCGTTCGGCAATGAAAATTGCGGCGCTTGCATTCCTTCCAACTTCTCCATTAGCGATCCCTCCATCTTTTTCTATACCCAATCGTACCGGACATCTGATAGAGTTTCAATTTCTTTGGCGTATCGACGCAGTTTTGTATAAAATGGAGGTTGTACCGATTTGAACGGAGGAATTGAAATGGACAGAACAAAATCAGAACAGATCTACCAAGAAGCTTGTGAACATATCGTCGGAGGTGTGAACAGCCCTTCCCGTGGCTATAAAGCGGTAGGCGGTGGAGCACCTACAGTAATGGAGCGCGCAGAAGGTGCCTATTTCTGGGACGTTGATGGAAATAAATATATTGATTACTTAGGTGCTTACGGTCCTATCATTACTGGCCATGCACACCCACATATCGCAGAAGCCATTACGAAGGCGGCAACTACCGGTGTACTGTACGGAACTCCGACACGCCATGAAGTCAAATTTGCTAAAATGTTGAAAGAAGCGATTCCCTCCATGGATAAAGTCCGTTTCGTCAACTCAGGGACAGAAGCTGTCATGACAACAATCCGCGTGGCACGAGCCTTTACTGGAAGAACGAAAGTAATGAAGTTTGCGGGTTGCTATCATGGGCATTCCGATCTTGTACTCGTAGCTGCAGGATCCGGGCCTGCAACATTAGGGACTCCGGATTCAGCAGGTGTCCCAGCATCCATCGCCCAAGAGGTGATTACAATCCCATTTAATGATCCTGATGCATATAAGGAAGCTATGGAAAAATGGGGAGACGAACTTGCATGTGTATTGGTCGAGCCGATTGTCGGGAATTTCGGTATTGTCGAACCGATTGAAGGATTCCTTCCACTCGTCCATGAACTTGCGAAGGAAAAAGGCGCGCTTATCATTTATGATGAAGTGATCACAGCTTTCCGTTTCCATTATGGCAGCGCACAAACTTTACTTGGAACGACTCCGGACTTGATTGCCTTCGGAAAGATTATCGGCGGCGGACTTCCGATTGGAGCATATGGCGGCAAGAAAGAAATTATGGAAACCGTCGCACCGCTCGGCCCTGCATACCAAGCAGGTACGATGGCGGGCAATCCTGCTTCCATGCTGTCTGGGATCGCTTGCTTGGAAGTATTGCAACAGCCCGGCATCTATGAAGAAATGGATCGACTTGGCAGAATGTTAGAGGAAGGCATTCTTCAATTGGCGGAAAAACACGGCATCACCATGACAATCAATCGTCTAGGCGGAGCACTTACACTATTCTTCACAGATGTGAAGGTAGAAAACTATGAGCAAGCCGAACAGACAGACGGAGAGCTCTTCGCGAAATTCTTTAAACTGATGCTCGCGAACGGCATAAACCTTGCTCCTTCAAAATATGAAGCTTGGTTCCTCACAATCGCGCATAAAGAGGACGACATCATTCATACACTAGAGGCGGTTGACCGTTCATTCGAAGAATTGTCACGTCAAATGAACAAATAACAAAATCACTTAGAAAAATGGTTTCGTGAATAAAAGCATTAACCTTATAAATACCTTTAGTAGAAAGGATAATCATATGAAACTTGGAGCCCGCATCTTCAAAACGGGTATAGCGATTGTTGCCGCATTGTTTCTAGCTGAAATGCTCAGCTTGCCGAATCCGGTTTTTGCAGGCATTGCAGCTATCTTTGCGATTCAACCTTCCATTTATCGATCATATTTGACGATCATTGAACAAATCCAAGGGAATCTGATCGGTGCCATTACCGCTATCACCTTTGTACTATTGTTCGGGCATCAAATTGTCATTGTCGGATTCGCAGCGGTCATCATTATCTTGATCATGCTGAAGTTAGGGCTTGAGAAATCCATTTCCCTAGCTCTAGTGACGATGATTGCCATTATGGAGATCAAAGGGGACGCCTTCCTATCCTTCGCCCTCCTTCGATTCGTCACAATGGTCATCGGTGTACTTTCCGCTTTTGTCGTCAACTTGTTATTCATGCCTCCAAAGTATGAAACAAAGCTTTTCCAGGCGATCCATAATGCACAGGATGACATTATTCGATGGATTCGACTTGCTGGAAGGCAAGCTTCCGAACATATCGCTACAAAAAAGTCATTGGTGAAATTGAAGGAACGGCTCGCAAACATCGACCAGCTTTATTCGCTTTACAAAGAGGAGCGAAGCTATTTCAAGAAGACTTCTCGCTCAAAGGTGCGTAAACTTGTTATTTACAGACAGATGATTGCAACCTCTCAAAGCAGCTATGAATTGCTATCACGACTTCATAAATTTGAAAATGAATTAATTAAATTGCCCGAGCATTTCCGAATGATGATCCAGGAGCGGCTCGATGCATTGCTTACGTATCACGAGCAAATTCATTTGAAGTTTGTCGGCAAGTTAAAATCCGACAGGATGTTGGAAAGCATGACCGAGGAATTTATCCAACGACAGGAAGTGATGGACATTTTCGCGAAGGAAATCGCCATCACAAAAGAAGAAGAAGAATTTTCCGCATATCACCTCCTTCATGTCCTTTCTTCTTTGTTGGATTATGAAGAACAGTTGGAGTATCTCGATCGATTGATCGTCTCTAATAAGCGTAGGCACGGACATGAAGTGAGCAATGAAATGCAAGATGAGATCTATTAACGATAGAACGTAAAAACCATCCTTGGAATAATGATGTGACCCCTAAAAGTTAGAGTTTTATATTACGCAGCTAGTTGGCTGGTGTGAAGACGGTATTGAACCGGACT
>NZ_JBPFDR010000019.1:0-16791 GCF_059415085.1 Sporosarcina sp. SAFN-015 | reverse complement strand
TTTTGTGTTTATTCAAGCAATAGTATTCATTAAAGTGGACCATTTTCCAGATATTCCTTGACCTGCAACGCTAATGGGCACCGCTTACATCGCGACCCAGTGGCCTTGTGTCACTTCTATTAGTTGGGCGTTTTCTAGGTTGTAGCGGTCGGGTGTCGTGCTTTCTGCTGGGATGTGGCGCTTTTTGTTTGCTTCGACTTTGGGATCTGGAATTGGGATGGCAGAGAGCAAGGATTTTGTATATGGGTGCAAAGGGTTGCTGTACAGTTCCTCGCTTTCTGCTAGTTCGACGATTTTGCCGGCGTACATAACGGCGACCCGGTCGCTTAAATGTTTTACCATCGATAGGTCGTGGGCGATAAATAGATAGGTGAGACCGAGTCGATGTTGCAGATCCTCAAGCAGTTCGACGATTTGGGTTTGAATCGAAACATCGAGTGCGGATAGCGGTTCGTCGCAAACGATGAAGTCGGGCTCGACTGCTAAGGCACGGGCGATGCCGATTCGTTGGCGCTGTCCCCCTGAAAATTCATGAGGGTACCGCATGGCGTGCTCCGGTTTAAGTCCGACCATTTCAAGCAGCTCTTCCACTCTCTTTTTTCGTTCCGCCTTCGATTTGCTCAGTTTATGGATGTCTAGTGCCTGCCCGATTATATCTAGTACTTTGAATCGTGGATTCAAAGATGAATACGGATCTTGGAAGATCATTTGCATATGGCGGCGCATCGTTTTCATTTCATCTTTCGATAACCGGTTGACGGCGATTCCTTGGTAAAGAATGTCGCCTGCTGTCGGTTCATTGAGCCGCAGGATGGCGCGGCCTGTTGTTGATTTACCAGATCCGGATTCGCCAACGAGCCCTAATGTTTCTCCGGGTCGGATATAGAAGCTAATATCATCGACCGCTTTCAACGTCTCGCCTTTTTCGCTGTCGAAATGCTGTCGAAGCGAATCGACTTGAACGAGTGGAATCGAAGTATCCACACCTTTTTTAATATGCGGAGGCCGTTTTGCCTTCTTTTTTTCATCGAGGCGTGGCAATGCGTTCAATAATTTTTTCGTATACGGGTGCTGCGGGTTTTCGAAAATGTCGATTGTCGTCCCTGTTTCGACAATTTCCCCGTCTTTCATAACCGCGACGCGGTCACACATCCCTGCGACGACACCGAAATCATGCGTAATCAAAATAATCGACGTGCCGAAACGTTGCTGCATGCTTTTCATCAAATCTAAAATTTGCGCTTGAATTGTCACGTCAAGCGCTGTTGTCGGTTCATCAGCAATTAAGAGGGACGGCCTGCATGCAAGTGCGATAGCAATCATTACCCGCTGACGCATGCCTCCCGAAAATTCGTGGGGATACTGGGTAAAACGCCTTTCACTGTTTTTGATTCCGACAAGCTTCAGTAGCTCAATTGCTTCCTTTTTCGCTTCTCTTTTCGATAAACCTCTATGTTTCACTAGGCTTTCTGCAATTTGTTTTCCTACCCTTATGGTTGGATTTAAAGAAGTCATCGGATCTTGGAAGATCATTCCGATTTCTTTCCCGCGGATGCTTTCCATTTCTTTTTCCGTCTTTACAGAGAGATCCTCTCCTTGAAATTCGATGATGCCTTGCTTCATATAGGATGGAGGGGAAGGGAGCAGGCGCATGATGGAGCGTGCAGTGACGCTCTTTCCGCTACCGGATTCCCCGACGATTCCTAACGTTTCCCCTTTTTTTACTTCAAAGTTTACTCCGCGTACTGCATTGAAATCTTCTTCCCTTCCGGCGAATGAAACATGAAGATCCGTCACGCGCAACACTGTATCCGACATACAAAATCCCCCTATCTGTCATCAAGATTAAAAAATCTTAAATTGACAACAACTTTATGTTTGAATATAGTATAGTATACCGATAGGAATTATACAATATAGTGAAGGAGGGGACTATGGATGAAACTTGGCATATCTGCCTTGCTCAAGAGAACGTTCCTAGAGGCGCATCGAAGGTCGTACTATCGGTTTTTGCTCTATTTAACAGGGTTGCCTCTCCATTTACTTGTTTATCTCTTTTATTTATTGAAGAGAAAAGACAATACATACGAAGCGACGAAGGCAGATGTCGAGCGGGAGCTATCGGACGATAGACGCAACGATTATGTAAAAGAGTACGAGGACCAGCTGCTGCGGAAAGCGGTGTTTTTCGAGGAGAATAGAAGCCGCGAAGTGATTCATAGAGAGGCGGAAAAGCTGGCAGACGAACGGTTCGAGGAAGAGGTTGTGCGACGGACCGATGCAAGGCTTGCGAAAATAGGTGCAAGAAAAGAGACATACTCTACATACTTCATGTCTCTCCTTGAACGGCCCGTGTTCCTCATCGCTTCATTAGTACCAGGTGTCATTATGTATGCGTGGCTGTTGTTGATGAGCAATCCATTTTTGAAATATATTATGGAACGTCTCGTCCAAAGCGTGTTTGTCATCATCGGGGTAGGGATACTCGTTTTTTCCATTCTTTATATTTCACCATTCGATCCGGCTTCCAACATCCTTGGTGAATCGGCGACGAAGGAACAAATTGCCGCATTTAATCAGATTCATGGTTTGGACCTCCCTTATTTGCAACAGCTATGGAATGCATTGAAAGGGATTGCGACGTTCGATCTCGGTTCATCGTTTGCGGGTAGTGAGGATGTTGCGACGAGTATTGCGAATAAATTCCCAGTTACATTTACGATTGCGATGTTCTCCGTCCTTATGGCAATCGTCATTGCCATCCCGGTAGGCATATTGTCCGCAACACGGCCGAATTCGTTTTTGGATACGTCATTCATGTTCATCGCACTGATCGGTTTATCAATTCCCAATTTCTGGCAAGGTCTTATTTTCATCTTGAATTTCTCGATCAAGCTCAATTGGCTGCCTGCCACTTATAGCCCGGGAAATGTCTGGTCGATGATCATGCCGGTTATTGTGCTAGGAACAGGCCTCACGGCATCAATTGCGAGGATGATGCGTTCGTCTTTACTCGAAATCATTCACGAGGATTACATCATTACTGCGCGGGCTAAAGGGCTGACGAAAGGCCAAATGCTTTGGAAGCACGCAGTCGGGAATGCAATGATTCCGGTTATTACCGTCATTGGATTAATGTTCGGCGGGATGCTTGGCGGAGCGGCGGTAACGGAGAAAGTTTTCAATATTAAAGGGATTGGAAGTTATATCGTTGATAAGCAATTTATTCCAGATATTCCCGCTATTATGGGGGGCGTCGTCTATATTGCAATTACAATATCACTCGTTAACTTGCTGATCGATATTTTGTACGCTTTCCTCGATCCGCGTATCCGTTCGAAGATGAAACAATCATAAAGCAGGTGTAAAGATGGAAAAGAAGCTGAATAATCGGCATGCATTGGTTTTATCAAAGGAATACCCCCAAGCGAATTTTACATGGATTATTACGTTGATCATCTCATTGCTCTTTTTGGCGAACAGTTTCTCGTTCAAAACGGGGGATATGAATACGTTTGTATTCGCTTTGTTCATCGCCTATTTGGCTGCAAGTCTTTTGCAGTTTTACATTACGCGGAGAATGAAGAGAGATCTTCTGCTCCATGGTGTGATTCAAAAAAAGACCCGGCGGCTTGGGTATGTACAGTTGCTCAGCTTATTGACGGGGAATGTGTTCGCTGCGGCTTTCGCGTTCAATTTAATCAATGAACGGAAGACGCCGGAATACACATTTGCTGTGTATACGTTTTTGACGCAGCTATTCGTCATCGCGATTTCAGCGATGAATATGTTTAAACCGTATGTGACGGACACATTTCCAGCGGCGATGGTCGTTTTGCTCGGCATTGCGGTATTTGATGTAGCTGTTTTGATCATCGTGGCAAAGTCGGTCGGAGAAGTGGAAGCTCCGCGTTCGATGGCAATTATGGCTGTCATTATACTTCTAACGGCATTGACGGGTAATCTCTTCGCGCTTGTTTTAGGATGGAGCTTGTTGTTGAAATCAATGAGCAACGACCGTTCACGGATTTTGAAATGGAATGTGATGTGGGAAAAGATTACGCGAAATTCGACAGCAGCGTTAGGTATGTTTTTCATTATCCTCATGCTGACGATTTCGATTGTGAGCCGGTATACGTTCGATTATTCACTTGCTGTCGAGAACGATTACGGTAATATTTTGCAATCGCCAAGTTTGGCCTATCCGTTCGGAACAGATAACTTCGGGCGCGATGTGTTTTCGCGGATCGTGTTCGGTGCAAGGATTTCTTTGATAGTCGGATTCGCATCGACCGTCATTCCGGCGGTCATCGGTGGATTCCTTGGCGGGATTGCCGGCTATTACAGCAGCCGGACGGACAATTTGATCATGCGGGTGCTTGATGTGCTGTATGCGATTCCGGGAATTTTGCTTGCGATTGCGATTATCGCGGCGTTCGGTGCGAATACGGTGAACTTGATCATTGCGCTTAGTGTCGGGTCCATTCCGACGTATGCCCGTACGATGAGAGCGAATGTGTTGATGGTGTCGAATTATGACTTTGTCGATTCGGCTCGTGCACTTGGCACTTCTGACTTGGCGATCATCTTCAAACAAGTCGTGCCGAATTCGATGGCGCCGATGATCGTTAAGTCGACGTTAACGATTGGCGGGGCAGTCATTGCGACGAGCAGTTTGAGCTATTTAGGGCTTGGCGTGGAGCCGCATATTCCGGAGTGGGGGAATATTTTGCGGGTCGGAAGCACGTATTTGGAATCCCATTCGTATTTGGCGGTCTTCCCGGGGCTTGCTATCATCTTGCTCGTCCTGTCTTTCAACTTTTTAGGGGATGGGCTGAGGGATGCGCTTGACCCGCGGCTTGATTAATTTGCGGAAATCGTTTTGGCGGAATGATTGTAGATAGAAGAAAAGGAGAATTGATTATGGGAAAAAGATTATTGGCTGTTTTGCTTGCGCTTGTCGTTGTGTTGGCTGGCTGTGTGAAAACGAAATCGGATGTGTCCGGTGAGAAGGATGGCGGAGAGACAAAAGGCGGCGGTGGCTCCGGCAAGACGACAATTGAATTGCTTGGAACGAGTGCTGGCGAGGAAGATATGAACATTGTTCGGGACCAGTTAATCAAAAATGGCTTTGACGTGAAATTGAACATCCAACCCGATTACGGTAGCTTCAAAGCACAGCGGGATGCAGGGAATTATGATATTGCGTTATCGAGCTGGACGACTGTGACAGGAAATCCTGATTATGCGGTTCGTTCTTTATTCAAATCGGACGGTGATAACAGCAATATTAACGATGCTGAAGTGGATAAATTGATTGACAAAGCGAGCACACAAACACCTGAAGAATTCAAAGAGACATATAAGCAGCTTGAACAGCGCATTATAGATGAGAAAGCGTATATTGCGCCGCTTTATATTTCATTCAAAGCGCAAGGGGTCAATAAAGATGTGTTGAACCCGGATACAGTCCGTCTTGCGAAATCACGTGCGATC
Organism: Sporosarcina sp. SAFN-015; assembly: GCF_059415085.1. Lineage (NCBI taxonomy): Bacteria > Bacillati > Bacillota > Bacilli > Caryophanales > Caryophanaceae > Sporosarcina > Sporosarcina sp. SAFN-015. Next base: position 11,295 of record NZ_JBPFDR010000019.1, on the reverse strand, counting down.
GCATGGGAGACGATCGATTTCAATGATGCATCTAAGCGTGATACGGATGCGTTGATTACACAGCAAGCGATCGGTTCGTTGACGTCGCTTGATCCGATCAAAGGGAATGACGGCTCGATCAATACGTTGAATACAAATATGTACGTGCGTCTCGTCAATTTGACGGATGACGACCAAGTCGTATCGGATGGCTCACTTTCGTACAATTATGCGATTGGAGAAGGTAACTCGGATTATTACTTCATTCTCCGTGATGATATTAACTTTGCGAAAGTGGAGGATGGAACAGCGGTCGATACAGGAGAGCGCGTTGGTGCGGATGATGTCGTCTTTTCATTGAACCGTGCGAAAGATGGTGAATCGGTGCCGGATCACCGGACGTATAGCTTGCATGAAAGCATGAAGGATATCGAAATCGTGACAAATCTTGCGGAGCTGGAAGACACGAAGTTGTCTGGTGGCGAAGGGTCGGTTCTTGATGCGCTTGGGGAAGGTCTTAAAGCCGATATTACGGAACTTGTTGGGGATAAAACCGCAGCTGACAGCAGTGCAGGGAAATACCAAGTTGTCAAAGTGACGACAAACGATCCATTCCCGCAAGTATTGAACTATTTGGCGCACCAATCCGCTGGGATCGTGTCGAAAAAGCAAGTGGAGAGCATTAACACATACGACGTGGCGGCGTTTGATGTGAATAAAGATATTCCGTACGGCGATCAGCGCACAGTGACGGAAGGGGCTAGCTATGATAACCATCTGTATGCGAGCGGTCCATACATCCTTGTGAAGAAAAATGATTACCAAGCGGACTTTGTGAAAAACCCGGCATATCGCGTAGACAGCGAATTCGAACCGAAAATCGCGAACGTTACTGTACGCTTCATTGAAGACGCGGACAGTGCATTGTCTGCATTGCGTAACGGCGAGATTCATCTATTCAATGGTGTGCCGGAAACGAAATATGAGTTGGTAGAGAACGATGATAAGTTAGTGTTGCAAAAGAATGACAGCAACGCCGTCACATACTTGCTATTCAACGGATCTGACCGTGACGTTGCGAAAAGCGAAAACTTGCGGAAAGCCGTTCTCTATTCCATCAACCAAGATGAGTTCTTGAACTTCTACCAAGGGAATAAGAAGAAAGCTTATTCAACAGTTAGCCCATTAGTCGAAACAGGCAATGAACTAGTAGCTGACCCAGCAAAAGTGAAAGAATTCTTAGCGGCATATCAGGCGGAGTAATTGAATAATTAAGATCACAAAAGTCAGTCGTGTACGTAAACGACTGACTTTTATGTTTGAAGAGTTATCTACTGAATAACGAAAGTTATCATCAAAACGGAACTGTAGACCTATTTAGGTGAATCGTTTGTTTAAAATAAAGCACGAATAATCTTAGCTCTCTTTTACCAACTCAAACTGCTTGATGACAGGGAAAAACACGCCTCTTTGGATTTCCATTACTGGTTGGCCATCCATCAGATAGGCATCCAACATTTTAAAGGTGACTGTTGCAGTTGTGCTCATTCCTGGATTCAATCGACTATCTGCAATATCGACGCTCCAGCTTGAGTAAACGTTGCCTTCATTCTTAATGGTGAATGAGATACTGTTCGTCGATACTTCGGTGTTTGCAATATTTTCCACAGAAAAATAAAAAGTTTGCTCTGACTTGCTATGTGATGAATTGGTAATCTGAAACGCAAAGTCGTCGACTAGTATTACGTCTGAGGTGAAATTGTTATTTTTTTCTGCTTGTACATGTTCAACTGATTGAGAACTAGGCTTGAGTACAAGGAATACGGCTACAATGATTGAGCCGATCAGCGCTGCAAATACTGTTTTTTTGAACCACGGATTCTTTACCACTGAAAACTCTCCTCAATTTTCTTTTATTACGATAAATTCTTCCCTCACATCATCCGTTCTAATCCGATTCGAACTAGACCTGTAGAGCATGTTAGTCGTTTAGTACAAGGGACTCCTTCACTATGGTTGAAAAAGAGGGCTACGGTACCGGTACAATTTATGTTTATGTGTTTGTTAGACGGGTACGAGAGAAGGAGATAGAGTATTTTGAAATTATTGGATGGTACGAAGGAGGTGAATTATGTGAGATGGATGATCCTTTCTGTTAGCCTCATCTTCTGTGTGTTGATTGCGCCGGTTGCTGTTGCGCATGCTGAGGATGGTGACGGAGAGGGAAAAGGACTTTTGTCTGGCGTGTTGAATCAGGTCGAATCATCGGTGAAGGACACGACTGAATCGGTTGGAACAGTTGTCGAATCTGCTGTTGAAGGTGTAGATCAAACGGTGAAGGATACTGTTTCATTCACAAAAGATACGGTTGAAACGCTAACGAATTCTTCTACTGAACAACCAGTTTCTGAGATTGTAGATCGCACGAAAGATTTTGTAGAAGGGACTGTCGACAATGTTATACCGGTAGTTGGTAACACGACAGAGACTGTACACACTGTAACCACATCAGTGACCGGGATAGTGAAAGAATTGCCTGAAGTTCCTGTTGTCTCTCCTGTAGTAAACGAAGTAGGAAAGGTTGTCAATGAGACGACTGAGCCGGTGATCGAAACTGTTGAGATTGTGGAAATTGAAGAAACGACGGATTTAACTGAGGTAGTTATTGAGAATGAAACACCGGCACTCTCCGAATCTGTTGATGCGCCTCTTATTGATGCAAAGTCTGAAGAAGTAATTGAACAGCCGGTTCTAAAAATGAACGAAGAAACGTCAGCTGAAGATGAGGTAGTTGCGGTTCATTCCCCGGAAATTGCGGAACCTACTAAACCGGAAGCAATAGATGAAGATATCACTTTTATTTCGAATGAAACTCCTCAACAAATTGCCCCGAGTCTTGAGAAGCAGTTTGCTGGCAGTGTCAAAGTTAAGGAAGGAAAGCCAGTTGTGCATGAAACACACACGATTCCTGTCGAATCAAAAACGCAGTGGGAAGGGATTCCGATTGCGATAACGACTGGCACAACATCAATCTCTTCTCCAGTATTTTTGGGAGGGAATGCAGATGTCGTGGCGGGAATTATGAATGGATGTGCGATTTTGCACATTATGTCTGGCAGGCAATGGATTCATTCCGATGAACAAATGAGGATCCAATGGGTTCACGCGCCACCCGGCCAACCACCCCAAACTACTCCTTTTTTACAAGTATAAAAGTAAAAAAGGAGAGGAAATAAAATGAAAAATAAATTGAAAAATGTTGGAGTTTTATCGTTTGGTCTATGTATTTTGCTTGGTTTATCGCCTTCGAATGCGTCGGCAGATGAAGGTGATTCATTCGTGGATGTAAATGTTTTAAGTAAAGAGGACGGCAAGTCTTCGGTGCTTGATGTCGAAATTTTGGATTTGCCGATTGTCGGTGATGTTAACGTGAATATTCCATCCGACCCGGAAAATGACGATTCGGACGCATTGGCAACAGTTGAGGTAAGTAGCGGTGTTGTCGATGATTTGGATGTTTCGGTGTTGGAGGAAACCGATACAAAAACATCTGTGGCGACGGTCGAATTGGAGTCTTCCTTGACGGATGATGTGACAGTCGATGTTTTGTCCGACGAACAGACATCGAATTCGTTTGATGGCGGGGTAATCGAAGTGAATGGAGACGATTTGCCTTTGCTTGGTGAGACGCATGTCGGTGTGTTGGATGAACATGTGACTGTTGGTGAAGAGGGAAATTCTGATTCATCGGGTTTAATTCAAACAGATTTGAATGATGGTTTGCTTGAAGATGCGTCTGTTGATATATTGGCGATGGAGAAAGCAGAAGGCAAGGAAAAGTCGGCTGTAGTTGATGTTTCCGTCGACGATGATGGGCTTTTGGATGATATAGGAGTTTCAGTGTTGAAGCGCGAGGAAACAAATTCGGATTCGAAAGCTTCCCTTGCTTCCGTCGGATTGGAGACTGCAGTGACAGATGATGTTAACGTTGACATAGCTTCGAGCGATAGGACGGTCAACTCGTTCGATGGAGGTCTTGTTGAAGTGAACGGAGACGATTTGCCATTGCTTGGTGAGACGCATGTCGGTGTGTTGGATAAGCATTTGATGGCTGATGCGGATGGAAACTCTTATTCGTCGGGTTTAATTCAAACGGATTTGAATGATGGTTTGCTTGAAGATGCGTCTATTGGAGTGCTTGTCCGAAAAATGGAAATGGCGGAAGACGAAGGTTCGGTGATGAGCAGCGGTGTGAGTTTGAATGTTAAATTGCCGGGAACGGATGACATTTCAGCGAATGTGCTGACGAGAAAACGGCAGTTCGAGATTGCGATTGATGAAGCACCGAGTGTAACAACTCCATCGACGGATGAGGAAAATGGTGATGTGGCGGAAGAAAATGCGTCTGTTAATGAAGAGGAAAGCGATGTACCCGCTATTCCGGAAAGTACCGATAATCCTTCTTCAGATGGGAATGAAGAAGGGGCTATGTCGAATTCCAATCAGGAAATGGTGACGCCACCTGCAAGTGAGGGAGATTCCGGGGACGGTTTTAACGGTGAAATAGAGGGATCGTTGGAGAACAATTCCGGTTCGGATGCCGTAGTAGAAGAACCGGAACAGGAATCATCCGCGGGAAATGGCATATCCGGTAATGTGGACGCCGATTCAGGCTATCGAACAGGAGAATTGAACGGCACTGCTGATGCATCAAGCCTTTCTGAAACAGGGCAATCTAATGTAATGAAGGGCCTTGCGATGAATAGCGCAGATTCCCAATCTTCATTACCGAGAACGGGCGGATTTTGGGACGGAAAGCGGTTGGCGTTTCTTGCGCTAGGCCTCATGGCGATGGGAGTTATACTGAGGAAAATGGGAAAGTCGACTTGGTCCGCGGCTTGAAAGCGGTGGATAACAGATGAAGCGAACTTTGAAAATGCTTGGAACGTTGTTAATAGTGTCTGGCGTAGCGATGTTCGCTTGGCTCTTGAACGGCAATGCGAAAAGTGACGCGCAGCAACAAGAAATAGTTGAAGCATTTCGTTCTGTCCAAGCTACAGAGGGGACAGTCGAGTTGCCGGAACAGAAGGTCAAATCTACTAATCTTAATGGGATGGAAGGCATCTTGTCGATTCCTGCGATTGACTTGGAAGCGCCGGTACTTCATGGAGCGGATGCGGAGACGCTCAACCATTCCCTTGGTGCTATCGAAAACATGGATTTGCCCGGCGAGATGAACGGCAGTTACGCCATCGCCGGGCACCAAGCCCATGTATTCGGCAAATATTTTAATCGACTTCATGAAATGGAAGTCGGCACAGAATTCACATTCCAAACAGCTGCAGAGGAGATGTCATTCACTGTTTTCGACATCAAAATCGTTAAGCCGCATGAAGTTGAAGTGCTGGAATCCAAAGAAGGAATTGCGCTCATGTCGCTCATTACATGCTACCCCGCGTACTCAAACGAATACAGGCTCGTCGTGCAAGGGGAGCGGGTAGATTGACAATTGTGCGAATTTTTTCGGTGCCTGTGCAAGAAACTATTCTGTTTATTCACTACAATTGCATGTTGGTGAAAAGGAAAGTCAGTCAAATGGAGGGATGACTGGCTTTTCTTTGTATGTTCATGACTTTTGTTGAATTGTCATAAATGTGTCTTGCACAGGCACCGATTTTAGATGAGGTATCGCTGAATAAATGATAAGAACTGATTAAATTACAATATAAGGATGTTGGGTAGTTTAATGGACCTAATTCATTCTAGGTGATAATATATGTATTTACAACTAGATTACTAGAGGAGAGAATTGCAGATGATATGGTTGGAAAATACACCAAATTACGCGGGAATCTATCTTTCAGGCGATCGAAATGATCTTAGTTCGTTGAATGAAGCAATCAAATTGATTGTTGGAGAAGAGGGAGAATATCTAGGGTATGAGCACATACGGCTTCGTATCTTGGATTTGTGTAATGAATTGTATCAAGGGGCGAAGGACAAAGGGAAGTTATTCTAGTGCCCATTGGTTTGGAACGAAAGATAGTGAATAGAAGTCCTATCGAGTCTTTGGAGAATAATTCGTACTTTCGGATCCGTGTACTTTGGCCAGAATTATTGTTTCTCGGGTTTGTTTTAAATGATTTCATTGAATTGTCGGCAAAAAATAGACGACATTTCTGGGACTCCACGCAAGCACGCCTCCGTTTATTTCAATCGATTATCGGTGAATGTCTTGAGAATACAGTAGGGGAAAGTAAATTTCGGCTATTAAAGGGATTATTGACACCTAATTTTATTGGATATTACCAAAACTTCGTCACTCAATATATAGATCATCTTAACATTGAATTTTTGAAAATGGACAAAGCAAAGCGGTTGGCACATGTGAGTATTGTGGCTAAACGAGTGGCTAATAAGGATGCTAAGTATATAAAGATTAAGAGTCAAATAGAGAAGATTGCCATGCAAGATGGGGTGTCGCTAAGCGTTGTTCGATATCCTGGAGGCTACCCTGAGGATTTTCGGTGGTAAGGGGGCTTCGGGTGAATGGCGCTCTTTAGGGTGCCTGTGGAGCCACAACCTCCTAAGCTGTGGCTCCCAGGTTCAATTCACACAATGAGTATACGAATTGAAATGCTATATATCTCACCATTCTTTATTCCAAAGCGGTGCGAACCATTTGACGCCTCGACGGTTCATTGGCAAAAGCTTCATATCCGCAACTAAGTGGCTGGCATACCCGGCTATACCGGCAATGAGCAGACCTTCGATTGCCCATTCCTGTTGTAATTGATGCAAAATAAACGCATAAAAAGCGAGCCCGAGTAGTGAGTGGGTGTAGGAGCGGTGTGGCAGGAACGATGCGATGACGATATAGCTTCCGATCAACAGGATGCCGATTGATTGGTGCATCACAATTCCAAGCCACATCACCATGACTCCAGTTAGCGTCAACGTTCTTCTTTGAGTTATGAAGCGCGATACGATGAAAAAGAGCAATCCGATGCCTGCGTAAAGAATAATGGAAGGCGCGAAGCCTTTTGTGAAATACTGATATGCAATCGCGATTAAAATACCTATTCCGACGAACTGCATTAGCCATTGAGCGAACTTCTTAGAAATGGTGATCCGATTGCTCGCCAACCCATTTGTGTCCAAGTCGGGGACTAACGCCGACACGCCGCCAACGAAAGATGAAATTGCGATGGTATATAGGTCAGGCTGTACTTGAAACCCTGCAATTGCCCCGACGGTGACGCCGATTGCTGTGTGTGAACTTCCTTTCATCTGTAAACCTCTCTTGTTGTGTAATCTTCTTATTATCTCGTAGTGGCAGGGTGGAAGGCAATGGGTGTATGTTAGCACTTGCAATGTTTAAGGTAGGTAGATTGGTAGAAGGTGTTTGAAATTAATAGTAGAGAAATGAAAATTATAAGAGTGTAATTGTTATTTTATGTTACAATTATTTACAAATATTAATAGTTGGAGAGATGAGAATGAGAAAGATTTTGTCTGGATTAATCGCCATGTCCCTAGCCTTTCTTTTGCTTGCTATGCCAATTCACTCGGCTAATGCTGCCCCTGCAAAGTTCAAAAATTGCACCGAGTTAACTAAAACCTATCCAGGCGGCGTCGCTAAGAATGCTAAAGTCCGAAACGTTGGAGGAAAAACTAAGTACAAGCCTTTCGTATCAGCAGAAATTTATAAACTGCACTCAAAAATGGACCGTGATAAAGACGGTATTGCTTGCGAACGGTAAAAGTAGGTGCCAAAGTAGGTGCCTGTGCAGCAAACTATTCAGTTCATTCACTACAATTGCATAATCAAAAAAGGGAAGCTCATGAAATAACTATTGCATGAGCTTCCTTTCGCATTTATATATTCACTATTTAATTGTCATAAATGTTTCTTGCCACAGGATCCGAAACTATTCTGATAACTAATGTTACTCCCCTGTCCTGAATTTCATCTCATATTGCCCGCCATTTTCGACAAAGAGCAAGAGTTGATAGTTTGAATGCGGGAAGAATTTACGAATTGGGGTTACGATGATTTCATTTGCTTTTGTTTCTGTCACGATAGGAACATCCTTGCCTGAACGGTTAATTCGGATGTCGACTTTATCCCCTTGCGTTAGTGCCCGGTCAAAGGTGACTCTCCAGCTTTTATTCAAAGGGACGCCTTCTTGTGATGGAAATGATTTGGTGTCCGATGAAACATTCATTGGAGGAGATAAGATTTCTCGAGTTACCTTTTCATCGTATGTTGAGAGGTTAAGAATTCCCTCTCCGAATTGTGGATCCCAACCTGCTGCCCCTCGATCGATCGTATATTTCTTCAGTAGCCGATCGATGTCTAGCACCGTCCTAGTCGGATCTTCCAGCTTTAGCATGGCGGCGACTGCACTGACAAAAGGTGTGGCGGTTGAAGTGCCACTATAACTTTTGAAAGAACCTCCCGGGACGCTGGATAAGATATCGACTCCAGGTGCTGCAATATCGATAGAGGCTCCCGTGTTACTGAAGTCTGCAATTCGGTCATTTCGATCGGATGCCCCGACAACGATCACTTTTTGTTCACCCGCCGGATAAAGGGGGGATGTATCTATACTTTCATTCCCAGACGCGACGACGACAACGACGTTATGTTCAAGTGCGTAGCCGATTGCATCAGCTAAATAAGTCGAATACTCCTCACCGACAAAACTCATGTTAATGATGTCAGCGCCATGATCAACGGCATATCGAATTCCCTCTGCAATATGATTGTCATAGCCCCTTCCTTCCTTGTCCACTGCTCGAACCGGCATGATTTTCACGTTGGCCGGCGTCGTATCGGCAATAATACCAGCCATATGCGTGCCGTGAAAATGCTCATCCATCGGATCTGAATCCTTATCCAATACATCATAGCCCGCCACCAAACGGTCACGAAGGAAAGGGTGGTTTGTGTCGACACCCGTGTCAATAACTGCCACAATTACGATTCCTTCTAACTCTCTTGTACGTTCAATTAACTTGTCTGCCCCGATATGAGCGGGCCCCCACGATTTTGCTTGCCAAGTACCTGCTTGCAACGCTATTTTACGGATATAATCAGGCTGCAACACCTTCGCATCCGTAAGCTCTTCTACTTCATCCTTATGTACACTTTCAATAATCGGTTCATTTTCCTTATTGAGCACTTCAACTAAGAACCTGTCACTTTCATTCGCCAATGCAACGGAACTTGCAAAGCTAAGCGTGAGCAACACTGAAACTAGACTTGTCCCTACAAACTTCTTCATCTATTAAGCCACCACCTTCTACTTATCTACTAAACTATAGCACGGATGGAGGCATTTCAAACAGGTGCCTGTGCAAGTTGATTTTGTGTATATATATGTTTCATAGTGAATTGTCATAAATGCGCCTTGCACAGGCATCAACACCTACAAAATAAAGGATTTTCCGGAGGGGTGTCGTATTGGTATAGTAAAAGTATTGCACCGCAAGAAGAGAGGGGAAAGCGCGATGAATCTTTACGATTTTGAAGAGGTAGTGAACCCTACTATCGTAGAACGTGGTTCCGAGTATTTTGATGCGGGATTCGTTGCAAAACTTGTACGTCTTGGCGACGGGCGATACAGTGCGCTCGTTGAGGGAGCGGATATGTATGAAGTTTCTGTTCAGCTAGATAGTGAAAGCAATATCCTTATGTCATATTGTGATTGTCCGTTTGATTTGGGACCAGTTTGTAAACATGAAGTCGCTGTTTATTATGAGTTGATCGATAGACTGAAGGATAATGATTTTTCTGAGGCTACACCTAACGAACTGCCGAATTTGAAAACAATACTTGAAAGTCTTTCCAAAGTGGAACTAATTGATATACTCATTGATTTAGCGGATAAAGACCCAAGTCTACATAATGAGTTGCTCTTCAACTATGCAACGGTCGATGAGCAGCAAGAGATTGCTCGTTTCAAGAAGATGATTGAGTCGATTGTTGAGAAATATGTTGGAAGAGAAGGGTTTATTACATATAAATATATTGGCGACTTCTTGAATGAATTATTTGTTGTGCTGAATAAAGTCGAAACGGTGAAAAATTCGTTGGTTGCCATGGAAATTGCCGAGTTGCTGTTGAATGAAGGGATAAAATCTTTTCAATACGCAGATGACTCGAACGGTGACATCGGGTTTTTATTAGATCAAATAATAAAAACAATGGACACGATTGCGCATGGACCTTTGGAAGCTGCCGAACAAAGTGAGATGTTGGACAGGCTCATTCGTTTGTCGAAATCTGACATACTCGAAGGATGGAGTGATTTTCGAATTGATGTGCTCGGCATCGGTTTGAAATTTGCGGGAAATGTTCAAATGCAACAAGTTTTAATGGATGAGTTGGAAGCAATGGTAATGGACTCGTCTGCAAATGATTATGGTCGGTACGAAAATGAACGGATTTTTAATTTGATGTACGATCTCATTGAAACGTTCGGCACGACAGAGGAAGCAAAGCGATTTCTCCAGGATAACATAGGCTACCCATCATTCCGGAAGCGGTTGATGCAATATGCGATGGATGAAGAAAAATATGAAAGTGTATTGGCGCTCGCTTCCGAAGGGGAGTGTATGGACAGGAAGTACCGAGGCTTGGTTACAAGATGGAAAAAATGGCGTTATCGAGCATATCAACAATTAAAGTCTTATTCGGAGCAAATGAAAATCGGCAAAGAGTTGCTAATGGGAGGGGATTTTAAGTACTATTCGGAGTTGAAGGAGCTCGCTGCTGATGAATCTTCTTTTTATGATGAGTTGAAGCAAGAATTGGCAGACAAAAATGATAGGATGTATGTCCAACTGATCGAGACGGAAAACGACGTAGACGCCATACTGGATTATGTACGCCAATATCCTTCGACGATTGAACGTTATTTGAAATACTTGTTAGATTCCCACAAAGATGAGGCGATCCGGCTTTTCGGATCTCATATTAGAGAGAATGCCGAAAATGCATTTAATCGAAAGCAATACAAGGAAGTTTGCAAATTGTTGAAGCGCTTCCGAAAACTTGCCGGGCACGAAGCCCAAATGAACCTGGCCAAAGAGCTCGAGCAAACAAATAAAAATCGCCCCGCCTTCCTTGATGAATTAAGCAAGCTGTAGAGATTCTTTTAGCGGTGCCTGTGCAGCAAGCAATTCAGATAATACACTACAATTAAAAGGAAGTCACTCTATTGAAGTGACTTCCTTTCAGCCTGTTGACAAACGCTCGCATCCGTTGTTGCTCGTCTCGCTCGTCCGCTCATGAACTTTAGTTCTATT
>NZ_JBPFDR010000018.1:0-17550 GCF_059415085.1 Sporosarcina sp. SAFN-015 | reverse complement strand
GAAATTCCTGCCCATTGCCACTTGCCTTAAAAAAGAGTGTAGACAAAGTCCAAAAACGACTTTGTCTACACTCTGAAAGGAAGTCACTCTATTGAAGTGACTTCCTTTTTTATTCATCCACATCACGATACCGTATCATTTGCTCGTAATGGGAGACTCGATGATTGGTCTGGAATGAATACTTGTTCCACACACTGGCTTCCTCGTTCGTTTCTTCTGTTTCCAATAAACGCAATTCATTCGGTTCTAATGTCATGATTTTGGAATCAATGACTTTCATTTCTTGATTGCTGCTATTCAGAGCCCGGATTTTCACTTGAACTTCTTGTGTTTTATTTATGTTACTCTTAATGAAAAATTGATTGCTATATGCCGAGTTCCGACAGCTTGTCGTTTGGCGCAAACATTCTCTTTCAGAAGTCACTAGCAAAACGGAAAATTCCTCCTCGGCAACGTCCTCTGTAGCCGCCATTGCTTGGTGGATCGACGTGGCATAAGCAATTTTTTTGCCGGTTGGTGCTGCGATGAACAATATGATGAATAGAAAAATGGCAATGCATAAGGTAAAAACATTCACCGTTTTTGGATCATGGACAGACTTCGGTAATTTTTTCCCCATTGTTTTCGTAATGAACAAATTGATAATGAGGATAATACCAGCGAGGAAACCAACTATCGAAATTCCGATGATCGTTTCGATATTCGTTTGGAAAATTGGAAAGCTGTATGCTTGTAATAAATAAATTTGAATTAGAACACTAGCTGACGTCAATACAATGAGTAAGATCACTATTAATTTCCAAGGAATTTTATCTTTTTTTCCTAATTTAAAATCGATTGCTGTCCAAAGAAGCAATATCCCTGGAATCGAAAAAATGAGGATTGTCATCATAACGAACAACATTATTGCCACCGCCCTTTCATTTCATATACGACACACACGAAGGAAGGTTTCACCTTTTCTCGTGAATAGTCATAAATGCACCGCGCACAGGCACCGACACAATTACACAGAAAGGTGATTGGATATGGATATTCAAACAATCGAAAATCCGCTACAGCGGTCTACGAATTTACAAACGGCGACGTTCGGGATGGGGTGTTTTTGGGGACCGGAAGCCCGATTCGGTAGTTTGCCAGGGGTGATCCGCACGCGAGTCGGCTATGCAGGCGGCACAACTCCATCTCCGACGTATCGGCAAATGGGCAATCATACAGAGACGATTGAAATTGATTTCGATCCCGCTATCATCCGTTATGAGGACGTTTTGCGCCATTTTTGGCGAAATCATTATCCAAACCGAGACCAGTATAAGGGGCGCCAATATTTGTCTTTGCTGCGATGCAGAGGCGATGAACAGCTAAAGATCGCGGAACATGTGAAGGAGGAAATGGAAGTAGAACTTGGTGAAAGAATCGAAACAGAAATTGCTCCGTTTACGGATTTCATACTAGCGGAAGAACGTCATCAGAAATATTATCTTAAGCGGTATCCGAAGGCGTTGGATCAACTGCAGATGCTATATCCGGAACCGAGCATGCTTATCAACTCCACGTTTGCTGCCCGACTGAATGGATTCGTCAAAGGGTTCCGCTCAAAGGATAGTTTGATGGAAGAGTTGGCAGGCTGGGAAATCGGATTGGAAGGACGTACGGTTTTGCTTGATTTATTCAGTAAAATGAAATGGTAGTATTCTAAAACAATATAATAGACCATCGCATTCAGAGCGAATGGATGGTCTCATGACATTGCGAAATCTGTTAGTGGATGTTCCGCTTGCCGAAATTCCCGCCGCGCACTTCAGCGACTTCGTAAACAGTGACAAATGCGGATGGATCGATTTCAAGAATAATTTCCTTCATCTTACTATCTTCCAGTCGGTTGATAATACACGTAATTTCCTTGAACTGCTCGTTGGAATACGCACCTTGAACCATGCTGTACGTCGAACTACGACCAAGACGGTCGCGGATAGTTTCCACCATATCTTCGGGCTCGCTCGTAATGATTTTATACATCTTGGAACCACTTAGACCTTCTTCGACAATGCTAATCACTTTCGTGGCAATGTAATAAGCAATTGCGGATAAGAAAGCTCCTTGAAGACCGAAAACAGTCGAGACGATAGCAAAAACGAAGACATTCAAAAATAGGATTAAGTCACTTGTACCAAATGGCATCCTCCGGGAAAGCAAGACGGCTAACATATCAATGCCATCCAGGGCACCACCGTTACGCAGCGCAATACCCATTCCGAGACCAAGGATGATACCACCGACAACTGTGACTAAAAGTGTATCCCCTTTAATGATAGTAGGCACGTGATGCATCAAGCTCGTGCTAATAGCAAGCGTTGCTATCCCAAGTACAGAGAAAAGGGCAAAGCTTTTACCGATTTGTTTGTAGCCTAAAAAAACAAATGGGATATTTAAAATTGCGATGAGAAGTCCTAAAGGAAAACCGAATAATTGTGATCCGACGATACTAAGACCTGTCACGCCTCCATCCGACACTTGGTTCGGAATGAGCACAGATTCTAATCCGTAAGCCGCGATCACTGCGCCGAGCATAACCGCAAAGCCGCGAGCGAATAATTTCCAGACAGGTGCTTTTTGTTGTGTTTTGGGCATATGAAGTTCCTCTTCTAAACAGTTTTTTTCTATTTTACACTTATCTTCTACCCGTTGTCAGTTCATACCCCTTGCTCCATGCACAGGCACCGACACAATTTAATGACAATGAACTTATTCAACTAAAGAAATGATATAATTCAAGTGAAAGAATTCTAGTATAGGGAGAGGTCGTTCATATGCTGAAAAAGTTGGCTTCGGATGCGTTAGGTTTGTCGGATATCGGTAAAATCATTGGTCCTGAGGATTATGATAAGACAGATGCGGATGATTATATCCGACATGAAGATGATGAGAAAATTTATTTTTTAATTAAGACAAAAGCGGATGAGTATTGTTTTACGAACATCGCGTTTATTCACGTTGATGGCGACAAGGCCGTCTCTTCGAAGCGTGTGTTGAAACGCTACCCTTATTCGCAATATCAAATCACTGATGTCCTACTGGAAACCGCGGGCAAAATCGATTTGGATGTGGAAATCAAGTTTACGCTAGGAAATCAATTATTCAGCATCGACGTCGATAAAAAGCAACTCGCGCAATTGAATGATCTATACAAAGCATTGGTGTATATTTCGGAAAAAGCTCATGAGAACAATATTCTATTCGAAATGGCGACGCAAAGCCTGAACAAAGCTGCGTCAGTGTTGGAGAATTCAAGGCCGTCCGATATCCAAATGGCTGATCAATACAAGCAACTGACCGAATTCGGCTTCTCTTGGTTAACTTCAGCCCGCGATAAATACCATATAAAAGATTTCGGCGATGTGTTTGAGAAGTATATAAATAATTAAAATCGGTGCCTATGCAGGTTGCAATTCTGATTAATAACTATAATTGTATAAACAAAAATAGGGAAGCCGATCAAATCAATCTTTGATTAGCTTCCCTATTTATTTGGCATGCACGGGTACCGACGAAATACGATTTGCTCAGAAATTAGTTGTATCACTTTTAGCAACGGCCGCTGATATATGACTTTTATTTTGATACATCGCCTCATCCGCTTTTTGTATTAACTCCTGAAAGCCTTGTCCTTCATCGGGATAAATTGAGAACCCGATAGAAGCTCCAACGGAAGGGAAGCTATCAGAGAGTGTATTATTCAAAGTTTGATGAAGTTGTCTAATAAATTCTGAGTTGAATCTTTCTGTGCACTTCGGTACAAGGATTATGAATTCATCTCCACCCCAGCGTGATACTATATCATCCTTTTTGACGGTTTTTATCAGAAGCGTTGCTATATATTTCAATAATTCATCACCTTTTTGATGTCCGTATGTATCATTGATTTGTTTAAAATTATTTAGATCCAACAAAATAATACCGAGTTTTTTATTTTCTCTTTTACATACATTCGCGATTTTTTGAAAGGAACTTTCAATTGTTCTACGATTGTATGTATCGGTTAACGGATCTTTTTCAGAGAAATATTTTACCCGGTCAAACTGCTTTCCGCACCACCAGGCAATTGCTAAAAAGAATGCAGTTAAAACAAAGAAGTTCGCTTCAAAAGGTAATCCTAAATATTGATGATAATAAAAGTAGCGTATTACGTTAAATAAACCAACTACCCCAATTGCAATAATCCTGCCATTGAATTTCAAGTGTTTCACTCATTTCTATATATTCGCCGCGTACTAATATACCATGAAAATACACATCGAAAACAAGTACCTATGAAACTTTCTTAAACCGGTGCTTGTGCAGGAAACAATTCATGTTATTAACTACAATTGTATATACGAAAATAGGGAAGCTAATCAAATCAATCTTTGATTAGCTTCCCTTTGTATTTTTATAATTTTAGTTGAATTGTCAATGCAGCTTGCACAGGCACCGACGCCAATGCCGCAATGTGATTCAGTCAATTGTTTGTTCGAACGATTTTCGTTTGGAGGAAAGTTTTCCGATAGTTATGGTGATGTTTCGGATTGAATCCTTAGTCAGTTCCACTTTCCCTTCCTCGTGAAGCCGTTTCCATTCTTTTATGTTTTTTCGATACAATTGCTCTGATAATCGAAAGATATCGGCGTCCTTTTGTAACGCTTCCTCGTAGGTTGTAACAATTTGCTTTTCCATTTCCTTTTTCACCAATTGTTCTATTTCGTTAGGTGTTGCTGAATCGGTTATGATATCGATAGTTCCTTCGCCGTATACGTCGATGTCGAACTTAGCTGTTCCGTTTACAATGACGGGTTCAATTTTCACTTTTATATTCTCAACGACAAGGGAGATGTGATTTCCGCTTTCCGTTTGAACGGTGATTTCCGATCTCACTGTATCATTCGACATCCATCTGATACCTCTTGCTTTATCTCCTTCAATGAATCCTTTGAAGATATCGGGTGTGACTATTCCTGCTCCGGCCAGATAGGGTGCTTTTATCGTCTCCTTGATTGAAACCCAATTGTCTTTAACCGTAATGAGTGGAATTTTAGCTTCATGATTTGGTTCGTTCATTTGGATCAGTAATTCGCGGATATTGGTTGGTTTAATAAATGATTCCTGCTCGAAGGAGTTTTCCGGATCCCCTAACTTTGACAATGTAATGGCTTTGTTGATGACGGGTCTCAATAATAAAATTTCCTCCACCGGATCTTTTGTTGCGTACACCCAAATTTGATAGCGTGTTTCCCTATAACGGATAAAAAGATCGATGACTGGACTTAGTTTCACTTCTTTTAAAGCCCCCTCGGAAAAGACCAGATAGGATAAATGCCCCCAAAAGACTTTTTGATCGACGGTAAGATACAACTGGGAAATTGCTTCATCTATTGTCTTTCCTGTAGCATGACCGACTTCAGCTTGTATCGTTTCATTGTTTGTTGGCTGCTCGGATTTAGCTGTATTGGCAAAATTTATAATTTGAGCATACAGCTCATATTGACCGTTTTTATAGTCGATGCCGATTCCATTAATATATAACATTCTTTCGGGTTCATTATTATCCCAACAGCCGAATAGGGCTATCGGCATTAGAAATAATACAATCAAGCCGACCAATCTTTTATTCATCTTTATCCACCTTCTTCATACGTGTCGGATCAGTCGGTTTCATCATTGGAGGTCGGGTTGTATAAAACTTCTGAGGTAGTCGTAAGAATGATTCCATAATTGTTTTAAAGTTTAAGTCAGTTGATATGTTCATGTAAGGAACTCCGAACGTCCGTATGCTGGATAAGTAGACAATCGTAATGAATACCGACATAAGAAGGCCGAATAAGCCTAACATCGAGGTGAGCAAGATGAAGCCGATACGCAATACACTCACCGCGTTCACGAGCGATTGGTTCACCAATGTAAACGTGGCAATTGTTGATATGGCGATAACAACAATCATCGCGGGACTTGTAATGCCGGCACGAATGGCAGCATCTCCGATGATCAAGCCGCCGACGACGCCAATCGTTCCTCCTAAAGCAGTCGGCAAACGCAAACCGGCTTCTCGAAATAGTTCGAACATGAGTAACATAAGCAACATTTCGATGGATGATGGGAGGGGAAGTCCCGTATTTGCTTGAACGACAGTTGCCAATAATTGCACCGGAAGTTGGTTCTGATGATAGGTCGTCAAAGCAAGCCAGAATGCTGGCAATGTCAAACCGATCGATAATCCGAAGATGCGCATTAAACGTTGTAAGGATCCATAGATGACGGGCGTTTCATTATCCTCACCCGTCTTGATAAGCAAAAACAGATTGACAGGCAGTACGACACCGTATGCAGCTCCGTCAACAAAAATCAGGAACCTTCCTCTTACAAGCGACTGAACAGCGTTATCTGGACGTCCCGTGTAATCCATCCGTGGAAATAGCTTGGAGCCTTTATTCACAAGTTCCATAAGGAGTGTAGGGCTGATAACAATGTCGATATCGACTTTCTGGAGCTGTCTTCTTAAGCCGTCCAGTATCTCTTTATTCGCGATATCTTCAAAATACAAAAGAGCGACAGTTGTTTTAGAGCGACTGCCTAATTCGAATTTTTCCACGCATAATGAATTTGTCGGCAATCTTTTCCGCATTAAGGCGATGTTGACGGAGACGTCTTCGATGAAATTGTCCCGAGGCCCTTTGACAGGCACTTCCAATCGTGTTTCTTCTGGATTGCGATTCGGTTTTTTGCCGATATTGCTTGTGAAAATAAGTCCGAAGTCTTCAAAAAATAGGAGGACATGTCCGGTATATACGAGAGGAACGATTTTTTCTAAGTCTTTTCCTGCTTTCAAGTCAGGAATATGCAATTTCGACTCAATCATTGCTTCGGTAGGTTCTTCTTCCAAAGCGCTTACGAAATGGTTAACATTCGGCACAATTACTTCTTGTAATAGTTGTTGGTCGATCATCGCTTCACATGTAACGAAGATGACTGAACGGCCATTGAACATGTACTGTTGAAAATGAATATCTGCCGACTTTTGAAATAACTGTCTTAAGGATGTGATGTCCATTGCGCTCACCATCTTCTAGTTAAGATTTATATTTCTTTTGCCGTTCCTTTTTTAATTAATGCCATGATTGTGAAGAAGAATGTCAGCAATAGCATGAAGAAGAATGTAACGATCAATAGGTAATCGCCTTTTATTTTAAGAAGAATATGGTCATTTAGTAAAAATAGCGACAAACTCATGAAGAAGAATGCAGGACCGAGTATTCTCCAAGTACGAATAGCATTGCCTTTCATGTGCAATAAATCCGTGACGATGTACAAGAGGAACGACACACGAATGAATGCGCCTGTCAACCATTGATAAATGGATAAGAAATCAAGATGCTGAATGAATCTACCTATGGAAACGAGCCCCCATTCCTCATAAGCAGGATACCTTTGCTTTGTTGCTTCTTGTGGCCCGAACTCTGTAATCGCACCGACAAGTGGGCCCAGTGTCAAACTGTGCAAGATAAAGATCATAATTGCATAATGATACCAGCGGAATCGACCTTGCACATTTTGTTGGATGAAAAGAAATAATAGAAGTTCAATGAAACCTGATGCAGGATACACTGAAGAAGTAATGACAGGTTTAAATCCATGCTCAAAGAAAGGTCGTAGTAATGAATAGTCTTTCACTTGTATATTCGTTATGGCGACAAAGAAGCCGAGGACGACGACCCAAAATAAGACAACGACATTGACCATGACAATCGTTTGTAAATTTGTCGTGGCAAGAAAGATACATAGAATCGAGTAAATCAATATCATGAGGACTAAAGGTGACTCAGGTAAGAATGTTGCTTTGATCCACTGTAAAGTCTCGGCCATTGTAAAAACAGCCATCAATAGGAAGAAAAGTGCGGTTCCATATCGGAAAATAGCGGTAGGGGCTTTGCCGATTTTTGTATGAAGCCAATCGGTAAGTGAAATCTGTTTTGAGCTGCGATGAATGTAGACGAGAAGGAAAAGCCAAGGAATCAATGCGACTGCGGCAATGAGAACAGAAATCCAGGCATCTCGCCCTGCATGCGATAATAGCGATGGAATAATGGTCACGTGGTTTTTCAGTCCGATGACCGTCATTGATAAAAGAATTACATGCAGCATACTAATCGAGCCAACCTTATTCATACAAAAAACTCCCACCTAATTGATATTGCGTAGTCTTGACACGAACGCAAGGGATTATAAGTAAAGAAGCGAATTGAACTGAACCATCCTCCTCATACCAATGCCAGTGCAAGAATCCGTCACATTTCATTCCTTTTTATGTGAACAATGTGTGAATATTGGTGAGGGGGCTTTCAAATGGGGGTCGCATGTCCTATGATGGGAATGTAATAATTGATAACAGTTCTCACTAGTGGGAGAGGAGTTTGCATGAGGAGACGGGTGGCGCCTTGGTTTGGTACTGTTTTACTGCTGTGGGCGTTATCGGCTGTGCCTGTGGTGGCGGAGTCGTTGTCCGACGGCGTATATGCAGTGGAGTATGAGCTGCTGCAGGGCGATTCGGATTCGGTGTCGATTGCCAATGATTATTTCGAGAAGCCGGCGTTATTGAAGGTGGATGGCGATGGCCAGGTTTTGCAGTTGACGTTGAATCATAGTAAGTGGGTTCAACAGTTGCAGGAAAAAAGCGGCGATAGTTTTATAGACGCGAAAGTCGTTGCGGAGGATGAAGAGGCGGATACGCGCGTTATTGAGCTGAATGTGGACGGCGAGTTGGATGAGCCATTCCCAGTGAAGATGCATGTAGTGATTGATGAGTTGGAGATTCCTTATGATCACTCATACACGGTGCGTGTTGCAGTTGATGCGGATTCCTCGAAGGAAACGGACCAGCAATGGGTTGAATCCGTAAGTGAAGGCAGTAAAATTTGGTTTTATATTGCGACTGCGATAGTTGTTGTAGTGGGGATTTTTGCTGCTATAAGATTACTACGGTCGAAAAAGTAGAAAAGGAGATTACAAGTATGAAGAAGAATTTAATGGTTTTATTCTCAGCGATGTTGCTGATCTTTACAGCTATGCCTGCACTTCCAGCAGCAGCTGAAGTGACTGCTGAACAGGAGGCGTCTTATGAGCTTCCTTTCAAAGTATTGCAAGAAGATAAGGACGAAGTTTCTGTAGCAGGTAAATATGTGAAAAGCCCGGCACAAGTGAAAGTGGAAGACGGAAAAGCGGTCGTCTACATGACACTATTGGAAAGCCAATATTGGCAGTCATTGAAGGTCCAAGACGGCGACAAATTTGTTGACGCTGAAGTTGTAAGCGAAAACGCTGAAGAAAAAACACGTGTAGTGAAGTTTGAATTAAAAGATGTTGAACAAATATTGAATGCAAAAGCGCATATTATCGTAACAGGAATTCCTGGTCTTGGTGAATATGATCAAACGCATGACATCCGTTTCCAGTTCGACGGAAGCGATGTTCCAGCTGAAGAAGAAGGAACTGATGTAGAAGAAACACCAGAAACTCCTGAAGCACCAGCAACAATTGAAGACGGCGATTACATAATCGATTTCAAAGTGTTACATGCAACAGAAGATAAAGAATCTGCAGGCATGGCGCGTTTCATCGAAGCACCAGCTGCATTATCTGTAAAAGATGGCAAGCAAGTTGTTTCATTCGCATTGACAAATAATGAGCAAATCACTGAGTTCCAAGTTGAGCAAGATGGCGAATTCATAGACGCGACAGTAGTAAGCGTGGATGAAGAAGCAAATCGCCGTGTTGTTTCATTTGAAGTTGCTGATATCGCAACAATCATGAACGCGAAAGTGACGGTTTTCGTAGCAGAAGCTAACCACACTGGAAATTACACAGTTCGCCTTGCGTTCGACCAAGACAGCATTGAACCAGTAGCAACTGAAACACCCGAAACACCAGAACAACCTGAAGAAGAAGTAACAGTTTCATTCAAAGATATTAGTGAGTCTTGGGCAAAACCTTATATCGTAGCACTTGCTGCAAAGCAAATAGTCAAAGGAAAATCATCTGATACATTTGCGCCAAATGACAAAATTACGAGAGCTCAATTCGCATTGATCATCTCTCGCGCATTGGACCTTGAAAAGCAAGAATTCCAAGGAACTTTCTCTGATGTAACGAAAGAAATGGAAGGCTTCGTATATGAAGTAGAAGCAGCCAACCGCGCTGGAATCATTCAAGGCGATGCTGGAAAATTCAACCCGAATGCAGCGATCACTCGTCAGCAAATGGCAACGATGATCGTCCGTGCAATCGAATATAAAAATGCTTCTGCGCTAGAAAACGTAGAAACAACTGTTACATTCGCAGATGCAGATCAAGTGAGCGACTATGCGAAAGACGCTGTTCAATTGGCAGTTGGTCTTGGCATTATTGACGGCGATGTTGTGAAAGGCGAGAAAGTGTTTGCGCCGAAAGCAAACGCAACTCGTGCTCATGCAGTAAAAATGGTTTACAACATGCTTGAAACAGTTCAATAATTTTCGCACGGATGCCGGCGTCACGCTTATTGTGACAGCCGGCGTTGTGTGTGGAGCGAAGGAGTTTAAAATGAAAAGACATTTGATTGTAGCAATGACACTTTTCTTGGTCACGGTGCTTTTCATTCCAATCATGCCGCAAAAAGCGGCTGCTGCAACGTTTGCGGATGGGGAATATACTGTCCCGTTCACTGTGTTGAAGGATAATAGCAACGAACAATCCACAACGGCTGACTACATGGTGAGCCCTGCGAAAGTGCAGTTGGCGAACGATAAGGCGACGGTGACTGTCACATTGAAAAACAGCTCGTGGTGGCAATATTTCAAAGTGCAAAACGGCGGTAGTTTTTCGGATGTGCAAGTGGTGAGCGAATCAGGTGATACACGAGTCGTGCGATTTACGGTTTCGGATTTGACGAAGTTGGTCAATGCCAAAATCCATATTATCGTGACAGGCATTCCTGGATTTGAATATGACAATAAATACGATATCCGCTTCAGCTTCAATACGTCTTCCATCCCGGCTCCTCCGGTGGAAAAGCCAGTAGCGACACCGCCTCCTGCTAAGGAAACGAAGCCGGAAACGCCGAAGAAGACCGAAGCGAAGCCGGTTCAAAAGCAGGAACAAAAGCCAGCTCAAAAACCTGCGGAGAACAAAACCGAGACAGCAAAAACGACTGAAAACGTAACGAAAACAGAAGAGAAATTGACTGTGACTGAATCTGGAAAAGATAAGGCGGAGCAATCCGAAGCAAAATCGGAAGACGCGACTGAAGTGAATTCGGAAAATGAAGATGCAGCAGATACAGAAGAGGATGCTTTGTCTGAAGAAGCTGATGGTGTGAATGAAGAAGAACTTGAAGAACAGGAAGAAGACGCAGTTGAAGGAGTTGCAGTTGAAGATGTAAAAGATAAAAAAGAAGAATCTTCGACAGGCTCATTCATTTTGATAGCTGCAATTACTGCGGTTATTGTTGCTGCGATCGTATTTGCTTTAGCAAGGAAACGTGCTCGAAAATAAGGGAGTTGTGCTGGAATGAAAAAAGCGATCGGCCTTTTCGGCTTGGTGATAAGTGTCATGCTTGCCGGCTGTTCTGCGAATGCCGGAGATCAGGCGAGTGAACAAAACGGCGAGCAGGACGGTGATCGAATCGTTGCAACGACTGTCGCACTGACAGAAATCATGGACGCCCTTGACATCGATTTGGTCGGCGTCCCGTCGAGTTATAAGGAATTGCCGGAACGCTATGCGAATGCGAAGGAAGTCGGCAATCCGATGAGCCCGGACATGGAAATGCTGTTGTCGTTGAAGCCGACGGAAATTTATTCGGTGACAACGTTGAAATATGACTTACAAGAAATGTTTGAGGAACGCGGGATCGATATGACGTATGCGAATCTCGATAGCATCGACGCGATGCACGAAGAAATCTTGAAAATCGGTGAGAAATACGATCGGATGGAGCAAGCAGAAGCGATTGTGTCAAAGTTCGAGGACAAGGCTGCTGAAATCGAAAAAGCGATTGAAGGGAAAGAGAAGCCTTCTGTGCTCATTCTCATGGGGATTCCGGGCAGCTATTTGGTGGGAACGGAGCATTCGTATATCGGGGATCTCGTCAAGCGGGCTGGCGGCGTGAATGTCATTACGGGTGAAGAAGTTGAATTTATTTCCTCTAATACGGAGTTTTTGCAACAGACGAATCCGGACGTCATATTGCGTGCGGCGCACGGCATGCCTGAAGAAGTGATCAAAATGTTTGATGAGGAGTTCCGCACGAATGATGTGTGGAAGCATTTTAATGCGGTGAAAAACGGGCGTGTTTATGATTTAGAGGAGACGCTGTTCGGCACGACAGGCAATTTGGCTGCGGCGGAAGCGTTGGATGAGTTAATGAACATGCTGCATGAAGAGAAATGAAGGCAGGTAAAATCATGTCGGTAATCAATCGGAAAAGCATCAGTTTCATAGTTGTTGCGCTTCTTTTAGTCATCGTTTTCGTCCAATCCGCATTGACGGGCAGTATATCGGTGACGCCTTTCGAATTGATTCACGGGCTATTGACGGGAACGAACGATGATGTCGCCATCATTAAAGACTTGCGGTTGCCGCGGATTTTGATCGCAATAGTTGCGGGAGCTGCTTTGTCGGTGGCGGGCGTTTTGCTGCAGGCAGTCATGCGTAATCCGTTGGCGGATCCTGGCATCATCGGAGTTTCCGCAGGAGCGAGCTTCATGTCTGTACTGGTGATCGCGATGTTCCCGGCGTTATTCTTTTTCGTGCCGCTGTTCGCGTTTATCGGCGGTGCGCTGGCGTTTTTCTTAGTGTATTCATTATCGTGGAAGTCGGGCTTGGACCCGCTGCGGATGATTCTGATCGGTATCGCGGTCAATGCATTGTTCACTGGATTGGGTCAGGCAATCGGACTCAGCGGGAACGGTATTACGCAGTCGATGAGCCAAGTGACGACTTCGACATTGACGATGAAAAAATGGAGCGAAGTGGAAGTGATCGCGCTTTATGGGACGATTGGACTTTTGCTGTCGTTTTTCGTATATAGATGGTGCAATTATTTATCGCTTGAGGACCGGACGGCGAAAAGCCTTGGCGTCAATGTGAATATGGCGAGATTTGTCGTTTCGATTATTGCGGTTTTATTAGCTTCGATTGCGACAACAGTGGCGGGTATGTTCGCTTTTGTCGGTTTATTAGTCCCGCATATCGGTAGAACGCTTGTCGGCAACGACCATAAAGTATTGATCCCGTTTTCCGCGTTGGCGGGGGCGCTGTTGATTTTATTGGCGGACACGTTAGGAAGGACATTGATTGCGCCGAATGAAATTCCGGCTTCCATTATCATGGCAGTGATCGGCGGGCCATTCCTCATATTCTTGCTGAGAAAGAGTGATCGCATTTATGGACATTAAGGAAGTCACATTTTCATACGACAAGAAGAGGGATACTTTGCAAAGGATCGACAGTTCAATCGACATCGGCAAAGTGACTACGATCATCGGGCCGAATGGTTGTGGGAAATCAACGTTGTTGGGTGTCCTGTCGAATCATCATCAGCCGCAAAATGGGGATGTGTTGTTAGACGGGAAATCGTTGCGTGAATTCAAACCGAAGGAGTTAGCGAAGCGGTTAGCGGTCGTCCACCAGCAAAACAACGCCCCTTCCGATATGACGGTCGAGAAGTTGACCGCGTATGGGCGGATTCCGTATAAAAGCTTTTTTGCATCAAGTACGGAAGAGGATGAAGAGGCGATTGAATGGGCGCTCGCCAGCACGAATTTGCTCGATAAGCGGCATATGCCGATAGATAGCCTATCCGGTGGACAAATGCAACGGGTTTGGATCGCTATGGCGCTTACCCAGCAGACTCCATATTTGTTTTTGGACGAACCGACGACATATTTGGATATTTTCTATCAGTATGAACTGCTGGAGCTTGTTCGTAGTTTAAATAAACAACACGGCATTTCCATCGTCATGGTGTTGCATGACATTAACCAAGCCATCAAATACAGCGACGTCATCATCGTCATGAAAGACGGCCAAATCGCTGCTAAAGGCAAACCGGAGGAAATCATCACAGCAGTCCTTATCCAGGACATATATGGCGTCAATGTCGTAGTCAAACACGACCCAGCCGCAGGAATGTACATTGTGCCAGTGGGAATTTAATGGTTTTAAACGATGCCAGTGCGGTAAACAACTATGATTATGCACTACATTATATAGACAAAAAAAGAAGTCAATCAAATTATTATTTGGTTGGCTTCTTTTATATTTATATACGCAACGATGAATCGTTATAAAAGAAACATGAACTGTCATCGACACAATTAAGTTCTGCATTGCATGAATTTTCCACTTAACTTATACTAGTAATAGCTAACTAGCTTGATAGATTGCGAGAGAAAGTACAGTATACATACTTTATTTAATACAAATTGGGGGCGTAGATTATGAAGAAGAATAGTAAAGCGAAGATGTTTACAGCGGCATTGGCGACTACTGTTGCGGCATCAGGAGTTGTTGCAGTTGCGCCTATGTCAGTAAAAGCGGAGACACCGTCGTTTTCGGATGTACGAGATATTCCAAGTCATCATTTTTATGATGCAGTTATGAAATATACGGCAGCTGGCATGATGAGCGGGTATTCGGACGGAACGTTCAAGCCGGGTCAGAATATTACGCGTCAAGATGCGGCAAAGCTTTTGGCAATGGTGCTCGATTTGGATACGAAAAATGTCAGTGATCCAGGTTTCACGGACATTAGCAAGACAAGCCCTTACTATGGCTATATTGCTGCGCTTGTCGAAGAGGGGATCATTTCAGGTTATGAGGACAACACATTCAAACCGCATGATAGTCTGACAAGGGCCCAAATGGCGAAGATTATCGTACTTGGCTTTAGTTTAGAGGAGATGGAGTCCGTTCAACTGCCGTTCAGCGATATAAACAGCAAGCAGTGGCATATTGACTTTGTCCGTTCACTTTATGCGCATGAAATTACGACTGGTACGACTCCAACAACTTTTTCGCCGAATGCATTCGTGACTCGTGGACAAATGGCTTCGTTCGTCTTCAGAAGCGAAGCGTTTGTTGTTCCGAAAGTGGATGAAGATCAAGTGGCGGTAGATGCAGCAGCTAATCAATTAAAAGCAGGGGCAGTCACTGTTTCACGTGGTCCTTTGGCGACCGATGAAACTAAACTCGCGGCTGTTCAAAAATATACTGAATCCTTAATTACGGAAAAAGGCGTTACTGCGAAAGCGGCCCAAGGAAAAACGGCAGGAAACTATATTGTTACATTGACAAAGGGTGATGCGACAGCAGAAAAAACGCTCGCCATGACATTCGACTATGCAGTAGATGACCGCTTTGTCACTGACGTGAAGACGATCAGCGCGAAGCAAGTTGAAGTGAAATTTGCAACACCTGTAACAAAATCTACAGTGCTTGATTCTTCTAATAACGTTCGAAATATCTCATTTACGATGGTATCCGGATCGACTGTGAACCCCGGACAGCTCACAGGTTCTTTGTCTGAAGACGGAAAAACGTTAACGGTTACAGCACAATGGACCTTTGACGGGGAATACGCGGTTAAAACGACAGATGCAATTCAAGCTACGGCTGGTGGGAAATTCGAGGAGTATACTGCCATTCTGAAAGCGAAAGATGATGTCGCACCGAAATTCGTTTCTGGTTCCGCGACGGCGAAAACTTCGACAAACTCATTCTCCATACTGTTTGACGAGCCTGTTAGTGCGTCAGGCGTCATTGCGTATGTGAATGATATCGTAGCGACGGTAGCAAACGACCCGTCTAATCCGAACCGTTTGAATGTAACTGCAAGCAAACAAGTCGCAGCTGGGACGACAGCGACCGTTAAATTGCTAAACGTGAAGGACTATAAAAATAATTTTGCATCTCCAAATCCAGTGGAAGCATCCATTACGATTACAGCGGATACAGTTGCACCGACTGTTAAAGACGTCAAAGTGATTGGCGAAAATCGGGTAGAAGTGACATATGATAAGGAAATGAATATCGCTTCGTTCAATGGGAAAGCGCGTCTCGTCCAGTCGAATGGCACGGTCATGAACTTGAAGGCGGAAGCTGGGAAGGACGGAAAGACGGTTGTCCTGACTGGGACGGGCACATCATATCGAGATTCGTACAACGCGGTCCTCTTCATTGATGCTGACGTGAAAGATACTGTTGGTAACAGCGCGGTTCTTTATTCAACGAACGTGACACTAACAAGGGACACAACAGCACCTTCATTTACAACGATTGAATATAAAAACGGCAAAATTGTGGCGAGTTTCACGGAAGATATTGATGCGGGTGGAAATAGTAAAATTATGCTGATCGATCAACGGACGGGTGTGCCTAGAGATTTCAGTCTTATTTATAGCGGCCGCTATCAAAATGCAGTCATTGCCAATAATACACTTACAATCATCGAGCCTTTGTCGAATGGCACATACCAATTGCGTTTGCCAGCAAATACAGTTCGGGATAAAGCGGGCATTCCGAATCCAAACGCAATCATGAATCAAACATTCATCGTAGAAAATGCAGCTTCGTATGACGGAACACGTCCAGTTGTGGGACAAGTTACAAACGGCTCGCCGAAAGATGCTTATAGCGGGGAGCAAGTGGCAGCTTATACAGTAAGCGACGCAGACAGCGGCGTAAACTTGGGAACTGTGCAAGATATTAATAACTATACGTGGGATGGAAAGGCTTTGCCAGCCGGTTCGTATGTGACGACTAAAATCACAGGTACGGCTGACCGAGCGACATCAGTTGATGTAACAATTCATGTTCCATCTTCAGGTATTTCAATGTCCCAAAATGCTCTGTTCACTGTCAATAATATTCGCGACAATGCGGGGAATACGATTGCCGTACCAGGAAGTGGAAATGTCTACTTTGTAAGCGGTGTTCAACCTGAACTTGTTTCAGCAACAATCGGATATAATGACGGATCGATTCAGCTGAGTTTTAATAGATCAATTTCGATTCCTTCATTGGATAAACACGATCTTGCTATCACGATAAATGGACAGGCTTTGCCCACTGGATCTATCATGTCGGTCATTCCAACAAACTACGAAGCTGATACATTTGCAGTAAACATCAGGGCTTCTGTTGCGAATGATGTAACTTATAATTATAGAACTAGTGATATAATCTATATAGATACAAATGGGAATGGTAAATATGAAGACGGAGATATTCTACTGGATGTCTTGGATTCCAGAACATACTCCCGAAATGAAAGCAGTGTAGTGCCCAACCTATATTCAAATTATGTATACGATGTAAGAGCCTCAATTGTCTACAACCGTAATTCACCTGTACAAGATACACAAGGAAATGATGCTCTCTTTAATAAGGAAGTTAGAGTATACTAAAACCGGTGCCCATTAGCGTTGCACGGATACCGTAAAAAGTTATTACTTTCATTTTTTACCAGTCGACTTGCTGTAAATA
>NZ_JBPFDR010000017.1:0-23840 GCF_059415085.1 Sporosarcina sp. SAFN-015 | reverse complement strand
CTTCAGCGCCGATGGTAGTAGGGGGCTTCCCCCTGTGAGAGTAGGACGTCGCCGGGCAAAGGCCATCCCCTGTGGGGGATGGTTTTTTTGTGTTTGAAATTATTCCATTTGGAGGTAAAGCTATTCGATGATCATCTTTGCATTGCCTGTAAAGTTGACTTATTGTTGATTAATAACGATTAGGAAAGGCGATGATGAATATGGCTTCCGTTTATGACTTTTCAGTTGAAAGGCCAAATGGTACTTTGCAATCAATGAAGGACTACGAAGGGTTAGTTACCGTCATTGTTAATACAGCGAGTAAATGCGGATTTACGGAACAGTTTAAAGAGCTTCAAAAGCTTTACGAGGATTACCGTGACCAAGGATTTGTCGTTTTAGGCTTCCCTTCAGATAACTTCATGAATCAAGAATTCGATTCGATTGAAAAGACTTTATCGTTTTGTGAAAGGAATTATGGAGTCACTTTTCCGATGTTTAACAAGGTTGATGTTGTAGGAAGTAATTCTGCTCCGTTGTTTTCTTTTTTAGTAGAACAAAAGAAGGGACTGCTCACTGAGGGCATCAAATGGAACTTCACAAAGTTTCTTGTTGATAGGAAAGGCAACGTGGTAGATCGGTTTGCACCGCAAACTTCCCCGGATAAAATGCGAAGAGCAATTGAAAAGTTAATTCAGTGAATTTATGGAATTCATTTTCTTATTCCAGTCGCCTTGACACGTCCTATAAGCGCTGATAACCTTTTAATAATATTCAACTGCAGATAATGATATTAGAGGAGGAAACGAAATGTGGGAATCTAAATTCACTCGCGAAGGATTGACTTTCGACGATGTATTGCTTGTGCCGGGTGCTTCGGAGGTATTGCCAAAGGATGTAAATCTCTCGGTCCGTTTGACGGAGAAAATGACTTTGAACATTCCAATTATCAGTGCTGGCATGGATACGGTGACTGAGTCAAAAATGGCAATTGCAATGGCGCGTCAAGGCGGACTTGGTGTTATTCATAAAAATATGACTATCGAAGAGCAGGCAGAGCAAGTTGTAACGGTGAAACGCTCAGAGAATGGCGTTATTACAAATCCTTTCTTCCTCACTCCTGAACACCAAGTATTCGATGCGGAGCATTTAATGGGCAAG
Organism: Sporosarcina sp. SAFN-015; assembly: GCF_059415085.1. NCBI lineage: Bacteria > Bacillati > Bacillota > Bacilli > Caryophanales > Caryophanaceae > Sporosarcina > Sporosarcina sp. SAFN-015. Next base: position 22,700 of record NZ_JBPFDR010000017.1, on the reverse strand, counting down.
TATCGTATATCTGGCGTTCCAATCGTCAACAATATGGACGAGCAAAAACTTGTTGGTATTTTGACGAACCGCGATCTGCGATTCATCCAAGATTATTCGCTTATTATCAATGATGTGATGACGAAGGATAATTTAGTGACAGCTCCAGTCGGGACGACGTTGGAAGATGCTGAAAAGATTTTGCAGCAATATAAAATCGAGAAGCTGCCGATTGTCGATGAAAATGGAATCCTAAAAGGTCTTATTACAATTAAAGATATCGAAAAAGTGATTGAGTTCCCGAATGCTGCGAAAGACAGTCAAGGTCGTCTACTTGTCGGAGCAGCTGTTGGCGTAACATCCGATACGATGGTACGGGTTCAGAAACTCGTTGCTGCAGAAGTTGATGTCATCGTTATCGATACAGCGCACGGTCATTCGAAAGGTGTGCTCGATACGGTTGCACAAATCCGTAAAGAGTATCCGGAACTAGATATCATTGCGGGGAATGTAGCAACTGCGGAAGCGGCTGCAGCATTGTACGAAGCAGGCGCCGATGTTGTCAAAGTAGGAATTGGGCCAGGATCCATTTGTACGACACGCGTCGTTGCAGGCGTCGGTGTTCCTCAAATCACTGCAGTTTATGAATGTGCTTCTGAAGCACGTAAACAAGGAAAAACAATCATTGCAGACGGTGGAATAAAATACTCCGGCGATATCGTAAAAGCTTTGGCTGCGGGCGGACATGTCGTCATGCTAGGAAGCTTGCTAGCCGGAACGACTGAAAGCCCTGGAGATACGGAAATATTCCAAGGCAGACGTTTCAAAGTATACCGTGGCATGGGATCAGTGGGCGCAATGGAACATGGTTCCAAAGACCGTTACTTCCAAGAAGATGCGAAGAAGCTAGTGCCGGAAGGAATCGAAGGCCGTATGCCTTACAAAGGGCCACTTGCAGACACGATCCACCAACTCGTTGGCGGAATCCGGGCTGGCATGGGCTATTGCGGAACGAAAGACCTTCATGATTTGCGTGAAAAAGCACAGTTCATCCGCATGACTGGTGCAGGTCTTCGTGAAAGCCATCCGCACCAAGTGCATATTACGAAGGAAGCGCCAAACTACTCCATTTCATAATAAAGCAGTAGTTATAAATAGGGAACTTCAGCACCTTTCCACACGTCTTGATATGAGCGGAAAGGTGCTTTTTTAATCGAACCCCCTAATCGTGTTCATGATGTGTTAAAATATAAAGTGGAAAATTGCAATGACGGAGGTATATTGGTGAAACGGGAAATGAGAAAATGGGTTGCTTTGCTGATCATTCCATTTGTATTAATGATGACGTTCGGCACAGCGCCTGCACAAGCAGAATCGACACTTGGCATTCACGTGGATGGTGCCATTCTAATTGACGCGGATAGTGGAAAAATTTTATACGAAGAGAATGCAGATACACCACTCGGCATTGCAAGTATGTCAAAAATGATGACTGAATATATCTTATTTGAATCTATAAAAGAAGGTAAAATCAGTTGGGATCAAGAATACAAAGTAACTGATTACACATATGCGATCTCCCAGGACAGGCGTTTAAGCAACGTTCCGCTTCGTAAAGACGGCACGTATACGATCAGGGAGCTTTATGAAGCATTAGCAATTTATTCGGCGAATGCTGCCACAATCGCTATTGCTGAAACGATTGCAGGCACGGAAACAGAATTCTTGAAATTGATGGATGCTAAAGCGAAAGAACTTGGTTTGATTGATTATAAATTCGTCAATTCTACAGGTTTGAACAATGAATACTTACAAGGGATGCATCCGCAAGGGACTGGCGACAAAGACGAGAACGTCATGCCTGCCAAATCGGTTGCACGACTTGCATACCATTTGATGAAAGATTACCCGGAAGTTTTGGAAACGACGAAAATCAATTCGAAAATATTCCGTGAAGGAACATCGGATGCTATTAAGATGGACAACTGGAACTTTATGCTTCCAGGTTTCGTTTATGAATATGAAGGCGTTGACGGATTGAAGACAGGAACGACTGATTTCGCTGGCCATTGCTTTACAGGAACAGCGAAACGTGGCGATAAGCGGGTCATCGCTGTCGTCATGAAGGCTGTTGACGCAAATGGAGTCGGCTCGTATAAGGCAAGGTTCGATGCGACACGTGCATTGTTCGATTATGGTTTCAGCCAGTTTTCTGAAGAGGAACTTCTACCAGAAGGCTATCAATTCAAAAAGCAAAAGACATTGAATGTCCTAAAAGGGAAAGAGAAGACCGTTTCCATCGAAGTGAAAGAGCCAATCCAGGCGATGATCAAGTCGAATGAAAAGGATCTCTATGAGCCGAAACTTGTCCTCGATGAGTCGCTATTGAAAGATGGGTCACTCGAAGCGCCTATTAAAAAGGGAACAGTCGTCGGACATGTAGAGCTTGTTAAAAAAGAGGGCGATGATTACGGATTCATCGATTCGAAAAACCTCGGCATGGATGTCGTCGTCACGGATGACGTTGAAAAAGCCGGCTGGTTCTCATTGATGATGAGTGCAATCGGTGATTTCTTCTCCGGTATTTGGGATAGTGCAACTGGGTTTATAAAAGGTTTATTCAAATAAAATGAGGTGATGGGTCCGCTTAGGATCCATCACCTTTTTTCTATATTCCAAGCTTTCATCAGTCGCTCGACAGCCCATGTAATTCTGTCGTCTGCCAAGCCTCCGAAACCGATTAAGAAGGACGGCTGCGAACTCTTTGAAACTTTACTGTACTCATTCAAACCATAGACGCGAATGCCTTGCGTTAGAGCTGCCTTGGTTAATGAGTCCTCATTCTCATCTGTACGTACATTGATGAGGATGTGCATGCCTGCCTCGTCCCCTGAGAATGTAATCTTCGGCGCATATTGCTGCAAGGAATCGGTAAGCAACTGTAGTTTGCGTTTATATACCTTTCTCATCCGGTTTAAGTGACGGGCAAAATGGCCGTCCGCCATGAAACGTGCTAGCGTGTGCTGGTCAAGCCGCGGTACAGTCGATGAGTAGTGGATGAATGCCTCTTCGTAATGTTTGAGCAAAACAGGAGGAAGCACCATATAGGCAATCCGCAGTGATGGCATAAGAGATTTTGAAAAGGTGCTGACGTAGATAACGTTGCCTGCCTTATCCATTCCTTGCAGAGAAGGGATTGGGCGGCCGGTATAGCGGAATTCACTGTCGTAATCATCCTCTATGATAAAATTGCTGGCATGTGTTGCCGCCCAGTTCAACAAAGCTGTTCTACGGGCCGCAGAGAGTACTGTACCGGTCGGGAACTGATGGGATGGTGTCACATAAGCCACAGTTGCTTCCGACTGCTGGAGCGCCTGAACGTCCATTCCTTCCATGTCGACTGCAATCGGCACAGCCTCCCGGTTGTTATGGAAGAAGACGTGATGGGTGAGCGGATATCCCGGATCCTCAATGGCATACTTTGCTCTCGGTCCTAGAATTCGGATGAGCAATGGCATAAGCTGTTCCGTACCCGAGCCGACGATGATCTGGTCCGCGGAGCAATCGACCCCTCTCGAATGGTATAAATACTTCGCAATTTCTTGCCGAAGCTCTACATCTCCATGCGGATGACCTAATAGTAGAAGGTGCGACGACGATTCATCGATGGTATCTTTTGCGTATTTCCGCCACTGTGCAAAAGGGAATGACTCCGTATCGATCTTACCCGGTGAGAAGTCAATTTCAAGTTCTTTTCGTACCTCTTTTGCAGTAAACTTGAATTCCTCGGTGGGCTGTACATATGCCAATTCGCCGACTTCCTGTACAAAATAGCCTTTTCGCGGTTTGGATGTAATAAACCCTTCCGCCGCCAGCTGTCCATAAGCGATTTCAATCGTCGTCTGGCTGACATCGAGAAATTCACCGAGTTTCCGTTTTGAAGGCAGCTTTTCGCCTACAACGAGCTTCCCTTCGGTGATGTCATTGCGAATTTGTTGGTAAATTTGCTCGTAGAGAGGCGTTTCGCTATCTTTATTCAGTTCAATTAAGAGCATTTCCATGTGATGCACCTCGCCTAAAAAAGTTATCGGTCATTTCCCGATGGATATCAATCATTTCCCGGGATATATTGATCAATTCAAACTTGTTATTGATTATTTCCCGAGTTATATTGATCATTTCCCAAGATATATGGTCATTTTGTGACTATAGAACTATTTAATAAAAACAATCTGACCCCTTCATTTATCATCAAACTGAGTATTTCAATATGGTCATACTCTAGTATACTGAATGAAATGAAAAGGGGGAAGAGTTAATGGATTTTAAGTATGGCGGCGTAATTATGGATGTTATCAATGCAGAACAGGCAAAAGTAGCGGAGGCAGCAGGAGCAGTGGCAGTTATGGCGCTTGAACGCGTCCCATCGGATATCCGAGCAGCGGGCGGAGTTGCCCGGATGGCAGATCCGCGCATCGTTGAAGAAGTTCAAAAGGCAGTTTCGATTCCGGTTATGGCTAAAGTGCGGATTGGACATATTTCAGAAGCACGTGTGTTGGAGGCAATGGGTGTGGATTTCATAGATGAAAGTGAAGTGTTGACTCCGGCGGATGACGAGTTTCATTTATTGAAGAGCGATTATAAAGTGCCGTTCGTCTGCGGCGCTCGTAATCTAGGTGAAGCGGCGCGCCGTCTCGGAGAAGGAGCAAAGATGCTTCGTACGAAAGGTGAACCGGGAACGGGCAATATCGTTGAAGCGGTACGCCATCTACGTCAAGTGAATGCGCAAGTGAATCAAATCATTCATATGAATAATGATGAACTGATGGTAGCTGCGAGGGACTTGGCAGCGCCTTATGATGTGTTGCTCTCCATACGCGCAGCGAAGCGTTTACCGGTTACCAATTATGCAGCGGGCGGCGTAGCGACTCCTGCGGACGCTGCGCTGATGATGGAGCTTGGCGCAGACGGCGTATTCGTCGGTTCTGGTATTTTTAAATCCGACAACCCTGAACGCTTCGCGCGAGCGATTGTCATGGCAACGGAGGACTTCCGTAACTATGCATTGATCGGTGATTTATCTAAAGACATTGGCACGCCGATGAAAGGTCTAGAAATAAGTAAGTTAGCAGAAAGTGAATTAATGGCGGTACGTGGAGTTTGATGGGAAGATGTCCAGAGCATACGGTGTATGTTCTGGATTTTTTTATTGTTATGGATAGATGTTTTTGAAACATTTAATGAGGAAATAGCGTAGTAAAGATTAGAAGGCGTAAATGTAACAAGGAGGTGGGCGGGATGGCTGAAGCAATTTTTTTGTTCATCCTCTTCGTTCCAGTCAGCGTATTGACATTTTTGGCTCCACGGGAAATGATGTTATTTGGGAAACGGTGGCAATATGATGGGGAGCCTGAATTTTCAAAGGGAGCAATTCTTTATACGAAAATCACTTCTGCAATTGTTGCTGTAGTGTTCACATGGATCCTTGTTGTTAGTATAATCAATGCTTTTCGTTGAAAGGGAGTATGAAGTTGGTAGAGTTGCTGAAAGTATTCGATGAAGATTATAAGTATGTATGTGATGAAACGAGAGACATCATCCATAAGAAAGGCTTATGGCACGAGACATTCCATTGTTGGCTCGTAGATGAAGCAAATGTTTTTATTCAAAAAAGAAGCGCCACTAAAAATGATTTCCCAAGCTTGTATGATATTACAGCGGCGGGTCATTTATTGGCGGACGAGAATGTTATGGATGGAATCCGTGAAGTGGAGGAGGAGCTTGGCATACAAGTGGACCTTTCCAAGTTAAAGAGGATGGGGGCTGTTCGAGACGTCATTAGGCTGCCGGAATTCATTGACAAGGAATTTGCGAATGTTTTTCTTTATCAATCAACCTTCGCGCCGACTGATTTCACATTGCAACAGGAAGAAGTAGATAGCATTCACGCTGTTTCAATCGGAGATTTACAGGCACTCTTTAGGGGACAAGTTGAAAACATCGTTTGCTTAGACGGCAAACAAATGAGCTTGAATGATTTTGTTCCACATGAAACAGAATATTTTAACGCAATTGCGGATATGTTAAAGACGATAACTTCGTGAAACTTGCAAACAGTGGCTGTATGTAGTAAAGTGGTGTTAATTTCAAATTAAAGACGATGATGGGAAGCAGTAGCAAGCAAGTTTTTCAAAGAGAGCCGGCGGGTGGTGCGAGCCGGTAAAGACACTTGTGAATCCGTCCCTGAGTAGCTGGGCTGAACGAAGAGTAGGCCTTGCCGGACATTGAACCGTTATTTCAAAGAGTGGATCAGCTTTTTGCTGATCAATTTGGGTGGCAACGCGGGTAGTTCTCGTCCCTTGTATAGGGGATAGAGGGCTTTTTTTGTGTCTGAAAATAATCGTCACATTCAAAACTGAGGAGGAATCGGCTATGTTAGACATTAAATTGCTTCGTGCGAACTTCGATGAAGTAAAAGCTAAGCTTACGAAGCGCGGAGAAGACTTGACGGATTTGGATAAATTCGTCGGACTGGATGAAAAACGGAGAGAACTGATTGCGAAAGTGGAAGTGCTGAAAGCGGAGCGTAATGAAGTTTCGCAAAAAGTAGCGGAAATGAAGCGCAATAAGGAAAATGCGGATGACGTAATCGCACGCATGCGTGAAGTCGGAGATGAAATCAAAACGCTTGATGAGCAATTGCATCAAGTCGAAGAAGATTTGAATTACATTATGATGCGCATTCCGAACATTCCGCATGAATCAGTACCGGTCGGTGATAGCGAAGATGATAACGTCGAAGTCCGTACATGGGGCGAGAAGCCGGATTTCACTTTTGAACCGAAGCCGCATTGGGAAATTGGGACGGATTTGAACTTGCTCGATTTTGAACGTGCAGCAAAAGTGACGGGCAGCCGTTTTGTGTTTTATCGTGGACTAGGTGCGAGACTAGAGCGTGCGTTGATCAGCTTCATGCTCGATCTGCACGTAGAGGAGCATGGCTATGAGGAAATGCTACCGCCATATTTGGTAAACCGTACGAGCTTGACAGGTACAGGCCAATTGCCGAAATTCGAAGAGGATGCGTTCTTGATCGAGGAAGAGGATTATTTCTTAATTCCGACGTCTGAAGTTCCGGTGACGAACTATTACCGTGACGAAATTCTAGATGGTGCTCAATTGCCGATCGCTTATACTGCTTACAGCACGAACTTCCGTTCAGAAGCAGGATCTGCAGGTCGTGACACACGTGGCTTGATTCGCCAGCATCAGTTCAATAAAGTCGAGCTTGTCCGCTTTGTGAAGCCGGAAGAGTCCTACGATGAGTTGGAAAAATTGACAGGACACGCGGAGAAAGTATTGCAATTGCTTGGACTTCCATACCGCGTCCTAAAAATGTGCACAGCGGATCTAGGATTCACAGCAGCGAAGAAATACGATATTGAAGTATGGATTCCGACACAGGAAACATACCGTGAAATCTCTTCTTGCTCAAACTTCGAAGATTTCCAAGCGAGACGCGCTTCTATCCGTTTCCGTCGCGAGCAAGGTGCGAAACCTGAATTCGTTCATACGTTGAACGGAAGCGGTTTGGCAATTGGACGGACAGTTGCAGCTATCCTGGAAAACTTCCAGCAAGAAGACGGATCTGTCATCGTTCCAGAAGTACTGCGTCCTTACATGGGTGGAAAAGAAGTTATTCGATAAAAAGAAAAGCGATGCGACAGTCACTCGACTTCCCGCATCGCCTTTTTTTGTTCTTTTTTCTTTTCCCGCAATGACCGGAAAAAACTTGTCAGCATTGTTCCACATTCATCCGCAAGCACGCCTTCCGCCACTTCGCATTCATGATTGAAACGTGGGTCGTTCAGCAATCGGTACAATGAATCAACGCAGCCGCCTTTCGGATCACGTGCCCCATATACGACGCGTGGAATCCGTGATTGTAAAATTGCACCTGCACACATCGGGCATGGCTCGAGTGTTACATACAACGTCGTTTCTTCCAACCGCCAGCTGCCAATTGCACTGCATGCATCTTGTATGGCAGATAACTCTGCGTGTGTGACCGCATTCTGGGACGTTTCCCGTAAGTTATGCCCAGTGGCAATTATCTCCCCATCTTTCACGATGACTGCTCCAATCGGAACTTCGCCAAGCGTCTCGGCCTTTTTAGCTTCTTCTATCGCCAGTCGCATGAAGTGGCGGTCTGTTTCAAATACATCCATCTGTCATCTCTCCTTGCAACTAGTGTATCATCCTGCAAAGTGTCCTTGCCATTTTTCGACAACATCTATGTTTCAACACCCTATTATGATAAAATGAAGTGCAGAAATTGACGAATTAAAGGAGAGCATTTTATGTCTGTTCCGTTCATTACGGTAGAGGGGCCGATCGGCGTAGGCAAAACGACGTTGTCAAAAGCGATTGCAGAAGCGCAACGGTTCCATCAATTAAGCGAAATCGTGGATGAAAATCCATTTTTAAATAAATTTTACGAAGACATTGAGGAATGGAGCTTCCAAACTGAAATGTTCTTCCTATGCAACCGTTATAAACAGCTGAGCGATATTCAAAAGAAGTTTTTAAGCCAACAACAGCCCGTCGTGGCGGATTATCATATATTCAAGAACCTCATTTTTGCAAGGCGCTCACTTCCTGCGGATGAATATGCCAAGTACGAAGAGATTTACCATATATTAACGAAGGACATGCCTGTTCCGAATGTCATCATTTATTTACATGCAACACTTGATACGTTGATGAAGCGGATTGCACTGCGCGGGCGTGACTTCGAAAAGAATATCGATCCTTCCTATCTGCAAAGGCTGTCGGAGGATTATGAACAGTTCATCGCAGACTTTGAAGCTGCGCATCCGGACATCCCGGTCCTTCATTTTAACGGTGATGAAATGGACTTTGTCAATGACGAGCGGGATTTACAAGCGATTCTAAGCAAAGTCGATGAGACGATACGAAAAGGAGCAGTACAATGAACTTAAGAGAAAAATATGGGATTCCGAAAAATGCAGTCATCACGATTGCAGGAACAGTCGGAGCCGGTAAATCGACGATGACGAACGCACTCGCGCAAGCACTAGATTTTCGGACGTCTTTAGAAAACGTGGATAACAATCCATATCTAGACCGTTTTTACGATGACTTTGAAAAATGGAGCTTCCATTTGCAAATCTATTTTCTTGCGGAACGTTTCAAGGAACAGAAACGCATTTTTGAATACGGTGGCGGTTTCATCCAAGATCGTTCAATTTATGAAGACACTGGAATCTTCGCCAAGATGCATAAAGACAAAGGGACGATGGATCCGGTTGATTATGATACGTATACGAAGCTATTCGAGGCGATGGTCATGACTCCATATTTCCCGCATCCTGACCTGCTCGTCTATTTGGACGGACCGTTTGAGAAAATTATTGCGCGTATCCAAGAGAGAGGTCGCTCGATGGAACAGCAGACGCCGCTGTCCTATTGGGAAGAACTGCATGAACGCTATGTAAAGTGGATCGATTCCTTCAATGCTTGTCCTGTACTTCGGATTGATATTACAGATTACGATTTAAAAAGCAATCCACATGAGGTGGAAACGGTCGTTGAGCGGATTGGCAATATGCTGAATTTGTCTGCAGCCCTAAAAAAATAATAGAGACAGAAGCATCGTGAATGAATCATTTGCGGTGCTTCTTTCGTTTTTATTGAATAGAATCAAAATTCCCCTCAAACTTTGATATAGTGGGATGCCTAATGGCTGAAAAAGGGTATCTGACACTGTGAACAATGCAAGAAGGGTTGTCTATACTGGAGGGTTTTATTTGAATGCTGTCATGAACAGATTAAAAAAGATGACATATAAACAAATTCTACTTGTCTCTTTACTAGGACTTTGCTTTGCTGTCTCTATGTTTGTAGTTAACCATAATTATACATTTTACGGGCAGCCAATCGCAAAAGTCATTCAAACTGAAATCGCAGATGTATCTAACATTACGGATATGAATAATAACAAAGATCGTCTGTTCACACAGCACATCACTGCTGAAATAAAAAACGGAGAACATAGAGGACAGCTAATCCAACTAACGAATAAGTATTCCTCATCTGGAGCTTACGATCAACAATACCGTGTTGGAAATGGACTGTTCGTTTCGATTGAAGCGAATAAAGCGGGAGATTCCACGTTAACCGGAAGCATCATTAATGTAAAACGTGACCAATTCGTTGTGCTGATTGCTTGGATTTTTGTTTTTACGTTACTCATTGCAGGGAAGAAGCAAGGCTTGCTGTCAATTATAAGCTTAGCCGTAAACGCCACATTACTTTCATTTGCCTTGGATGTTTACATTTAAAAACCCATCGATCAGTTTAGTTTTGATATGCGCTGTTAGCGGGATTATATTCACTATTATTTCCTTGACAATCGTCAGCGGTTTGAATGAAAAGACCTACGCTGCCATACTGGCGACCTTGTTAGGGACATTCATATCCCTTGGCCTTGCGTATATTGTTATTTGGGCCTCTTCAGGAAATGGACTCCGCTACGAAGAAATGCAATTTTTGACGCGTCCGTACCATATGGTCTTTATGGCAGGATTGCTCATCGGATCGTTAGGTGCCGTAATGGATGTTGCGATTACGATGTCCTCTTCACTCTTTGCTTTATACGAACAAAATAACGATATATCCATGAAGGCACTGAAAGCCTCGGGTATTGATATAGGCAAGGATATTATGGGGACGATCACAAGCATTTTGTTTTTTGCTTATATTAGTGGGTCGATCCCAGTCATCATTTTATACTTAAAAAATGCATCCCTTCTGGGCTTCACCCTTTCCATGAATCTCTCACTAGAATTGGCCCGCGCTCTCGTCGGAGGAATTGGAATTGTATCGACGATTCCGATCGGTCTTTACACGACCCTTTATTTTGTGAATCGAAAGAGGGTGAAATCATGAATGTAATTGTTGTGCTAGCGCTCATTTTATTTGTACTCATGTTGATTGTCGGTGGAAAAAAAGGAGTCAGGTCTTTTATTTCCTTATTCTTGAATTTTGGCGTTATCATGTTCACGATTTTCCTGATGACAAATCCACAATGGAATCCCATAATCATAACGGTCATCGCATGTGTACTTATTAGCTGCATTAGCCTGTTTTTTATTAATGAAGTAAACAGTAAAACGATTGCCGCTTTTATTTCTACGATGGTCACAATTATGTTGTTGCTTTTCTTTATCATCATTGTGACAAAATATGCAATGATCCAAGGCTTTGGCGAGGAGGAAATAAATGAGCTAGGCATATTTTCACTTTTCATTGGCATTGATTTCACGAAACTTTTAGCTTCAGTAATTATTATGAGTACAATCGGTGCCATTATGGATGTGGCAATTTCAATGGCGGCTTCCATGCATGAAATCTTCAATAACAATCCATCAATCAGCAGGAGAGATTTATTTGCTTCAGGAATGAGAGTCGGGCGAGATATTTTAGGTGCGGATACGAATACATTGTTTTTCGTATTTTTCGGAGGCTATTTAGCATTGCTGTTATGGTTTAAAGATCTTCACTATTCCGTTGGGGGTATTCTCAACTCCAAAATATTCAGTGCCGAAATGATTTCGATTCTATGTGCCGGTATCGGAGTGGCACTGAGTCTTCTAATTGCGTCGGGCATCAATGCATATCTTTTAATTAGGAAAAGGGAAAAAGGGCAGGTATAGATGATATCGGGCAAATTCACCGATATTGCTCCAATCGAATAATATGTACTGACCCAAGTATGAATATTGGAGTGGTAGAGTGAACCAATATTATGGAATTGACTCGGCGTATCCGAAGTTTCCTATGAGCCCTTCACGACCTATCAATTGTTATAGCGGCGCTCAAGTGACATTATGGAATAAAAACCGGCTTCTCTGGGAGCAGCATGTCACGTGGACACGGATGGCTATCACTGCAATCGTTTTCCAAGTTCCGGATTTGAAATTTGTACTCGCACGCCTATTGCGAAATGCTACAGACATGGGAAATGCCTTGAGACCATATTATGGCGATAAAATTGCAGATGCGTATCGTGATCTTATCTCTGAACATTTGATGATTGCGGCAGATTTGGTGACCGCCGCTGTAAATGGAGATACGGAAAAGGCAGAGCAGAAAGAAGCGGAGTGGTACCGGAATGCAGACGAAATTGCAGAATTTCTGAATAGGATTAATCCATACATCGACAAAGAAGCGTTTCGGAAGATGATGTATTCCCATTTGGCTTTGACGAAGCTCGAAGCGGTATGTATGATCCAAAAGAATTTCGAATTGGAAGTGCAAGTGTTCGACCAAATTGAGGCAGAAGCGTTGATGATGGCGGATATGATTTCGGAGGGCATATTTAAGCAATTTCCTTACATGTTCGTACCTTAATGAAAATGAGCGGTGGATATTACGTTTAGTAAGCGTAAATATCCACTGCTTTTAGTTTACTAGTCATTATTCACGATTAATATCAACCAATCGTCAGTAAAGCATTTGTAGTTGTTTTCATCTAGAATAGAGACATCCATAAGTAAAGGAGCGGAAAAACATGCAATCAATCGCAGGAAAAGTGGCATTAATTACAGGAGCAGGCCGCGGAATCGGACGAGCAACAGCATTGGCATTTGCGAAAGAAGGTATTCACGTAGGTCTAGTTGGACGCACGCTTGAAAATTTACAACGAGTTGCAGAGGAACTTAAACAATATGACGTGAAGGTAGCATTCGCTGCGGCAGATGTGGCAGATTTAGACTCGATTGCATCAGCAGTCGAATCCATCCGTGGAGAGCTAGGTCCAATCGACATTTTAGTGAATAACGCTGGCATTTCAAAGTTCGGCAGCTTCATGGACTTAACGCCTGAAGAATGGACAAATATTATCGATGTCAACGTCAAAGGCGTGTACTACACAACACGCGCGGTATTGCCGGAAATGATCGAGCGGAACACAGGTGACATTATTAATATCTCATCAACGGCTGGTCAAAAAGGTGCACCAATCACAAGTGCATATTCGGCTTCAAAAGCCGCAGTGATCGGAATGAGTGAGTCATTAATGCTTGAAGTGCGCAAGAAAAATATTCGAGTGACAACATTGACGCCAAGTACGGTTGCAACGGATATGGCTGTTGAACTGAACTTGACAGACGGCAACCCTGAAAAAGTGATGCAAGCAGAAGATTTAGCGGACTTAATGGTTGCACAGCTAAAACTTCACCCTCGTGTCGTTTTAAAACATGCTGGACTCTGGTCAACGAATCCTTAATCGATTGAATTAATATAGAAAGACGCTATCCAGTGGATAGCGTCTTTTTGATCAGCATCTTCTTAAAACAAAAGAGCGGCTTTATTTTTATGATTGTACATACGACTTCACGAAAAACTCGTTATACAACTCTTTCAAACTCTTCGTTTCGTCCTGTACTTTTACCCCAAAAACAAGGCTGACTTCGGATGACCCTTGGTTAATCATTTCAATGTTGGTGCCGCTTCTCGCAATGGCTGTCGCAGCCCGTGCTGCCAAGCCGGTCGTATATTGCATGCCTTCACCTACAAGTACGATCATCGAGTAATCGTGCTCAACGATGACAGCATCCGGTTCCAATTCTTTCTGGATCCGCTCCACAATCCGTTCTTCCTTCTCTTTCGTCAGGAAGCGACTACGGATGATGATGGAAAGGTTGTCGATACCAGACGGCGTATGTTCGTACGAAATGCCTTCTTCCTCGAAAATCTGCAGAAGTCTGCGACCGAATCCAATTTCCAAGTTCATTAAATATTTATCGACGTAAATGGCGGTAAAGCCGCTGTCCGCAGCAATTCCGATAACTTGCTGCTCATTATAATCCCGTTCTTTGACGATCAACGTACCTGGTGCTTCAGGATTGTTTGTATTTTTGATACTTACAGGGATTGATTTCCGGAAAGCGGGGATGAGCGCTTCGTCATGAAAAACGGAGAAGCCTGCATAGGCGAGTTCCCGCATTTCACGATATGTCATCTTTTCGATCGCAACCGGGTTTTCGATCACAGTCGGATTGGCAGCAAATACCGAGTCGACATCTGTAAAGTTTTCATAGAGATCTGCCTTCACAGCTGCCGCAATGATAGAGCCGGTAATATCTGAGCCGCCTCGATTGAAAGTACGGAGTGTTCCGTCTTCTGTATAGCCAAAAAATCCCGGAAAAACAATAATTCCTCTTTCATCACGTAATTTTGCAAGCCGTTCATCCCCTTCAGGCAATGCCCGAACACGCTCCGGACGATCGTTTACGAGCAATCCGCCTTCTCTAGGGCTGACATACTTCGCATCAAACCCAATGTATTGGAAATAGGCGGCAATCAACTTTGCATTATTATCCTCGCCCGCAGCTTTCATCGTATCCATGAACAATAGGGAGTCATCTTTGTCGCGAGAAAGTCGTTCGCGTAAATCTTGATCTATCTTATGAATAATGTCACTGTCGAGTCCGAGACTTTCAGCAATCGAGCTATATCGACCGACGACTTCCAGCAGATCGGTTTCTGTTTCTTCATTTGCCAATGCCTTCTCACCAAGTCGGATCAGGAGGTCAGTCACTTTAATATCATCCGAAAAGCGTTTTCCAGGCGCTGAAACAACAACAATTTTACGGTCACTGTCGGAAGTTACAATATCGACTACTTTTCTAATTTGATCGGCAGTGGCAACGGAAGTGCCGCCGAATTTACATACCTTCATATTCATCAGATCCAATCTTTAATAAAATTACAATTCATGATATCTTGAACTTTAACATAAATGGGGTTGTTATTGAAAGTTTATTTCTCTATAATGTCCTTATGCGAAGAACGATTGTTTTTTCATAGTGTACATATAGTGAGGAGAATCGTCAAATATGATTAATGAAATCAATATCGGTTTACTTGGATTCGGTGTCGTAGGTGGCGGTGTAGCTGAAATCATACATAGGCACCAAGATGACTTGAACCATAAATTAGGTGTTCCTGTAAAGATAAAAAAAGTCCTCGTAAAAGATGCAACGAAAAAACGGGATACGGAACTGTCACCGGACATTTTCATTACAGATTTGGACGAAGTAATTGAAGATCCGTCAATCGATCTCGTCGTAGAAGTGATTGGAGGGACAAGTGAGGCAAAACAAGCGATTGAGAAGTCGCTTCGAGCAGGCAAAGGAGTCGTGACGGCGAATAAAGATGTCATGGCTCAATTCGGACATGAATTATTGAAGCTTGCGGATGAACATAAATGTGATTTGTTCTATGAAGCGAGCGTCGGTGGCGGCATACCGCTCATTCGAACGCTTGAAGACGGACTTGCATCCGACCGGATCCGTGCACTGACAGGCATCGTAAACGGAACGACGAACTTCATCCTGACGAAAATGAAACACGAAAAGAAAACGTATGAAGAAGCTTTGGCAGAAGCGACGGAGCTTGGCTACGCGGAAGCCGACCCATCAGCGGATGTCGATGGAATTGATGCGGCACGGAAAATGACAATCCTCGCGTCACTTGCCTTTTCAACAGATGTCAGCTTGGACGACGTCTTTGTGAGAGGAATGAAGGAAATCAAAGATGGCGACCTTGCATTGGCGGAACAGTTCGGCTTCACTGTGAAAATGGCTGGATTTGCGAAAAAGGATGACGATGGAATCGAAATTTCCGTAGAGCCGGTATTCATCCAAAACTCGCATCCGCTTGCCTCTGTCAATAATGAATTCAATGCCGTCTATGTATATGGGGACACCGTCGGGGAGACGATGTTCTATGGACCGGGAGCAGGTTCGTTGCCGACAGCGACTTCGGTAACAGGAGACATCGTCGCGGCGTGCCGTAATTTATTGCTCGGTGTAAACGGAAAAAGACTCCATGCACCGCAATATACGTATAAAGTAAAAAACGACAACCAAATCATCGGCCGCTATTTGCACAGAATCTCCGTCAAAGACGAAGTGGGCGTCCTGACAAAATTGGCATCGATCTACAGCAATCATGGAGCAAGCCTTGCAACCGTCGTCCAGCATGAAGGCGACAGTAATGGGGGCGTCGACTTGATTATGATTACACATAGCATTTCAAGGCAACAGCATTTAGACATCATGAATGAACTGCATAACACACCGGAAGTGAACGGTGTTGTGAGCTACTACCGAGTGGAGGGTGAAAACAGATGAGAAGATGGAATGGATTAATCGAAGAATACAAAGAATGGCTGCCGGTGACGGAGAATACGCCGGAACTGACATTACAAGAAGGAAACACACCGCTCATCCATTTGAAAAACCTCTCCGAACAATGGGGCATCAATCTTTACGTAAAGACAGAAGGGACAAACCCGACAGGCTCTTTCAAGGATCGCGGCATGGTGATGGCCGTCGCTAAAGCGAAAGAGGAAGGGAAAACCGCGCTCATTTGCGCATCCACGGGCAATACATCTGCTTCAGCAGCGGCGTACGGCGCACGCGCAGGGATGCGGACAATCGTTGTTATCCCGGAAGGACGGATTGCTCTTGGGAAATTGGCGCAGGCGAAAATGTACGGTGCGGAAATCGTGGCGATCGAAGGAAACTTCGACGAAGCGCTGCGAATGGTCCGTGAAGCGGGCGAAGGGAAAATTGCTCTTGTGAATTCAGTGAATCCATACCGGCTGGAAGGACAAAAGACGATTGCTTTCGAAACAATCGAGCAATTAGGGAAAGTACCTGATATATTTGCGTTGCCAGTCGGAAATGCAGGGAATATTTCTGCTGCTTGGAAAGGCTTTAAGGAATATGACGAGAAAAAAGGTTCAGGTACGCCGAAGTTATTAGGCGTACAAGCGGATGGAGCAGCTCCAATTGTTTACGACCATGTATTCGAAGAACCTGAAACTGTTGCAACAGCCATCCGGATCGGGAATCCCGCAAGCTGGCATTTGGCGACAGCGGCTCTTGAAGAGTCAGACGGGGCGATTCTTTCCGCAACGGACGAGGAGATATTGGAAGCCTACCGTCTTTTAGCTTCGACGGACGGTATTTTTGCAGAGCCTGCCTCCTGTGCAACGATTGCAGGCATTAAGAAACAACTCGATGCAGGTCTGATCGAGAAAGGGACGACGATTGTAGGTGTGCTGACAGGAAACGGACTGAAGGATCCTGAAACAGCGATTATAGTAAATGAAGGGCAACCATTCCTCTCCAGGGAGCAGTTCGATGCATTTTTGAATGATGTAAAGGCAGGGGCAAACTGATGGAGGCACCATTATTCACGGTCGTCGTCCCAGCTACGACAGCGAATTTGGGACCAGGGTACGACAGTGTCGGGATGGCGCTTTCCTTGTATATGACCGTCGAGGTAAAAGAGGCACTGAAATGGAATGTCCATTACGAGGGAGAAGAATATGCCGGTTTGGCGACTGACGACACGAATTTAATCGTCCGAACGATTCAAGACGTGGCGGGAAGGCATGGCAAGGAAGTTCGTCCACACACTTTGCGCGTCATTTCCGATATTCCTCTCGGTAAAGGACTCGGCAGCAGCGCAACAGCCATCGCTGCCGGAATTGAAATTGCTAACGAGCTGCTCGATCTATCATTGTCACCGAAAGAGAAAGTAGCAATCGGCAGTGAAATTGAAGGCCATTCAGATAATGTAGCCGCTGCCCTTTTAGGAGGCGTGACAGTCGCCTATTTCATAGAAAATGAATTAGAAGTCGTCCAACTGCCGCAGCCGATAATCGGTGTAATCATTCTCGTTCCGCCGAATGCGTTGAAGACTTCGGAGTCTAGAGGGTTTCTTCCCCAGGAGCTGCCTCATTCAGTGGCGTCTGCGGGGAATGCCGCGAGCAACGTCATGCTGACCGCCATGGCGCTTGGGGATTGGGAGTTGGCCGGCAAGATGATGGAGAAGGACATTTTCCATGAACAATACCGAAAACCGTTGCTGCAAGACTTTGATCAAATACGTGATTTTTGTCATGGATTAGGAGCATACGGGACGACAATCAGCGGAGCAGGTCCTTCCTTGTTTGTGGCAGTGAAGGAAGGGAAGCAGGAGGAAATTGCGAAGCAGCTGGAAAAGGAATTCCCATATTACAGAGCGATTGCAATCACACCATCTCCTATCGGTTCCACAATACAAAAAGATGCCTAGCCAATGTGTGGCCGGGCATCTTTTTTAGATAAAAAAAATCCATTACATTTAATGTAACAGACTTCTCCAACTTATGCGCTTTTTTAAAATGGATGGCGGAGGAAGAGGGATTCGAACCCCCGCGGGCTTTAACACCCCTGTCGGTTTTCAAGACCGATCCCTTCAGCCGGACTTGGGTATTCCTCCGTATCAACAAAACATAATTTATCATGTTTTAATATAAGGTGTCAACTACTTATCTGTACCTCATTTAAGAAAATATATTCAGGGAAATCTGTCTACTTTCTTTGTTTTTATAGACACATTAAAAAAACAAATTTCAAAGAAACACGAATAAACGCCTGAGATTTTATTCGAAATAATAGAAGTTTCGGTATCCATCTGAATAAGCTTCCTTTCCTATTTCTGTGAGGACGGGTTGATTTCATCCATAAAAACATGTATACTAATAAAGCCGTGCTAGGTGGGGAGGTAGCGGTGCCCTGTAACTTGCAAGCCGCTCTAGCAAGACTGAATTCCTTTCCCGAGGCTGTTCGCATGTAGGGTCTGCCTCTTGCACGTAGTGTTGACGTCTGGGTCCTGCGCAATGGGAACCCATGAACCATGTCAGGTCCGGAAGGAAGCAGCATTAAGTGGTATTTCTCATGTGCCGCGGGGCAGCCTAGGCTGAGCTGTCGACAGGAGTAACGCTTATGTGCGGCAGTCGAAGGAAGGTGCACGGCATTACATATTCAAATTCAACTCGTCCGTTTATCGGGCGAGTTTTTTTATGTATCTATGTTATAATAAAAGTACTATTGCTTCGAAAAGGAAAGGAGGGGGAATGGTGGTTTATCAAGCTTTTTATCGTGTCTACCGCCCGCAGTCCTTCAGCGAAATGTCCGGCCAGCGACACGTAAAGCAAACATTGCAAAACGCCTTGCTGCACAATAAAACGTCCCATGCCTATCTGTTTTCAGGACCGAGGGGGACGGGAAAGACGAGCGCTGCAAAGGTATTTGCGAAGGCATTGAATTGTGAGAACGGCCCCGCAAGTGAGCCGTGCAATGAATGTCCAACATGCATTAGCGTGACAGAAGGGTCGAATACAGACGTTATCGAATTCGACGCCGCTTCGAACTCCCGAGTGGAAGAAATACGGGATATTATCGAGAAAGTAAGATTCGCCCCATCGAATGCTCGCTTTAAAGTCTATATTATCGATGAAGTGCATATGTTATCCAATTCAGCGTTCAACGCACTGTTAAAGACGTTGGAAGAGCCGCCGGCGCATGCGGTTTTCATCTTGGCAACGACAGAGCCCCATAAGCTTCCGTTAACCATCATTTCCCGATGTCAGCGTTTCGATTTCAAACCGATCACTTCAGCTGAAATTGTAGATCGGATGAAACAAGTGTTGGACGATGCCGGTATCGACGCGGATGAAGGGGCATTGAAGGTCATTGCGCAGGCTGCTTCAGGCGGAATGCGTGATGCACTCAGCATGCTTGACCAAGTCGTGTCTTTCAGCGGTGAACGTCTGACAGCGGAAAGTGCACTGCTCGTTACGGGATCGATCGGGGAAGATATTTTCTATCAATTAGCGGAAGCACTGCTGTCAAAAGACGCCGCAGCCGCATTGACAATGCTCGATCAACTCATTGCCGAGGGGAAGGATGTATCGCGCCTGGCAGAGGACCTTATAACATTTTTCAGGGATCTCCTTCTATTGAGAACCGCTCCGGATTTAATCAACCTGCTTGAATTGATTTCAGGGGATGAACGATTCGTATCCATGTCCAACGCATTCGAACCGGAAACTCTCTATTCATTCATAGATATCCTTTCGAAGACACAACAGGAAATGCGTTTTTCAAACCATGCGAAAGTGTATGTGGAATCAGCATTGCTAAAAATGATCCATCTGGAAGGGCCGGCTGTACAAGCTGCGGGCAATCAAGCGGCCGATCCTCACCTCGCGCAAAAGGTGGAGAGCCTGGAACGGCTCATTGCAGACCTCCAGCAACAGCTTGCCAATGGGATTCGTCCCGCGGAAGGCGCACCGGCTGCTGCACAGCCAAAAAGAAATGCTTCTAAATCATCCCAAGCATTCAGAATACCGACTGGAAAGATAAATGAAGTTCTGAAAAATGCCACCCGTCAAGACATTCAAGTGATTCGGGAAGAGTGGGCGACAATGATGCAGACATTGCAAAGATCCCACTCGGCACTCCTTGAAGAAACTGAACCTGTAGCGGCATCTGACAACGCTTTTGTGTTAAAATTCAAGTATGAAATCCATTGCCTCATGGCATCGGAAAATTCCTCGCTTAGATCTGGCCTATCGGAAGCCCTCCGCACACGTACCGGCAAAGCATATGATGTCGTGTATGTTCCGGAGGACGGTTGGCTAAAGGTTAGAGAGGAGTTTATCCGGAATAATGGTTTGACGAAGCAACAGGATAATACGGACGAGACAGCAGGCGAGGAGAAGGATGGAGCGGAGGAACTCCCTTCATTCGTTCAGGAAGCCGAGCAGTTGAATGATGATCCGATTGTTGCGGAAGCGGAAAGAATGTTTGGCAAGGAATTCATAAAAGTACATGATGATTAAACAAAATTGAGGAGGAAATCACTATGCGTGGTATGGGAAATATGCAAGGCATGATGAAGCAAATGCAGAAAATGCAAAAGAAAATGGCGGAAGCCCAAGAAGAACTAGGTGAAAAGCGTCTTGAAGGAACAGCGGGAGGCGGCATGGTGAAAGTTGTCGTTTCAGGCCATAAGGAAGTGCTTGAAGTTGTCATCGATCCATCAGTCGTCGATCCGGAGGACGTGGAAATGCTGCAGGACCTTGTTGTGATTGCTACAAATGAAGCGATGAAGCAAGCTGAAGAACTAACGAACTCCACAATGGGGCAATTCACGAAAGGATTGAACCTGCCTGGAATGTTCTAGGAGGAAAAGACATGCATTATCCTGAACCGATATCGAAACTGATCGATAGTTTCATGAAACTGCCAGGCATCGGCCCGAAAACAGCGGGTCGTCTGGCGTTTTTTGTATTAAGTATGAAAGAAGATACAGTTCTAGACTTCGCCAAGGCGCTCGTCGATGCAAAACGGAATTTGCGTTTCTGCTCAGTCTGCGGGCATATAACCGATATAGATCCATGTCAGATATGCCAGGACCAATCTCGTAACAGGTCTATGATCTGCGTCGTCCAAGATCCAAAAGATGTGATTGCCATGGAAAAGATGAGGGATTACAACGGTCTATACCACGTCCTGCATGGTGCAATTTCTCCGATGGACGGTGTTGGGCCTGAAGATATCAATGTCCCTTCCTTATTGACCAGGCTTCAAGATGAAGAAGTGGAAGAATTGATCTTAGCGACAAACCCGACAATCGAAGGGGAAGCGACAGCAATGTATATTTCGAGACTAGTAAAACCGTCAGGCATAACGACTACGAGAATTGCACATGGCCTTCCTGTCGGAGGAGATTTAGAATATGCGGATGAAGTGACACTATCGAAAGCACTTGAAGGACGCAGAGAATTATAGGAGGTCAACGTCGATGTTTGGCCGAAAGAGAAAATTAAAAAGGGAATTCGATGCCCAGCTTTACAACTTGCTTCTCGAAACAAAGGAAGAGTGGGAGCGGGCGAGGGAAATTGAGAAGTATTTGAATGACTATGATCAAGAAGTGATGGTACGAAGAAAGATAGCTGAAAGTAAGTACTTTCATTTATTCAAAGAAGCAAAGGAACGCCAGCTTCGCATAGATCGCGGATGAGCCTTAGCGAATTGGGAGCTGGACGAACGTGATAATTTACTAGGAAAGCGCATAGAGTGGACTATTAGTCGAAAGGAGCGCTTTCCATGAAATTTATCGGCATCGCCACCATCGGAGCTATTCTATTACTACTATTGATGATGGATAAAAAGCAATTGAAGAAATTGTCCGAGCGTCTATCTGTATTTTGGTTCCGTTTGGCTTTCGCATTTCTTGCACTCTTTATCTTGAATATTGTCGGCGGCTTTATTGGAATCTATTTTCCGGTGAATATTGCATCCGGCCTCCTTTTAGCCGTATTGGGAATACCAGGCTTCGCTGCGTTATTCGCGTTTGCGGTTTTTCTATGATGAATGTCTCTTCTATATATAGAAGGGGCATTTTTTATGTGGGGGAATAAAATATAAATTATTGCCATCCGGCGCTTGAACTACAAGGAGCTGCAATTGCCCAACAAGCTAGTAAAGCACAAAAGGATATCTAACTTTAGTAAGGGTTGACTCTTCAATACCCTTTATAGAAGTTGATTGGTAAATGACTAGATGTCAAAAGAAATTGTTTTTTTAATAGGTATTGCGCTTATGAAGAGGAGATGTTATATTAATATCCTCGCGTTTCCGATAAATGAATAACTACTTCAAAACAGCTTAAAAGTTTTTGAAAAAAGTTGTTGACAAAGGAATTGCGAAGATGGTATTATATAAGAGTTGCTTCTGACGAAGCGGCGCACAATGAACCTTGAAAACTGAACAGCAAAACGTCAA
>NZ_JBPFDR010000016.1:0-30202 GCF_059415085.1 Sporosarcina sp. SAFN-015 | reverse complement strand
CCAGGATCAAACTCTCCATAATAGAGAAATTCGAGTAGCTCGAGTTTCTTGCTGGCATCATTTAAGATGTCAATTTTTGAATCCGAAGATTCGTTTTGTCTCTTCACCGACAAAGCCGGCTGCAAGACTTTATTTGTTGACGTTTTGCTGTTCAGTTTTCAAGGTTCATTGTGCGCCGCTTCGTCAGAAGCAACTCTTATATAATACCATCTTTGCAATTCCTTTGTCAACAACTTTTCTCAAAAAGTTTTAAGCTGTTTTGAAGTAGTTATTCACTTACCGGAAACGCAACGTTTATTACTATACCAGCTTGTCTTTTTGTTTGCAATACTTTTTTCGAAAAAACTTCCCTTGCTTTATCAAGCAGAAACGAAGACCGTGCAATCATTGTTTTCAAGCCGATTGCACGGCGCTTCCTTCACTTACTCTTTATGTCTCATTTGCGGGAACAGAAGTATATCCCTGATTGATTGTGCGTTTGTCAACAGCATCACTAGACGGTCGACTCCGATGCCTAGTCCTCCTGTCGGCGGCAAACCATATTCTAGCGCTTCTACAAAATCTTCATCCATTTCATGCGCTTCATCATTGCCTTGTTCCTTTTCAACTAATTGCGCTTCGAAACGTTGGCGCTGATCAATTGGATCATTCAACTCGGTAAACGCGTTTGCGTGTTCACGTCTTACGATGAACAGCTCAAAACGATCCGTGAATCGGCTATCTTCAGGATTCTTCTTAGCCAAAGGAGAAATTTCAACTGGATGTCCGAAAATGAATGTAGGTTGAACAAGTTGCTCTTCCACTTTCTGTTCGAAGAATTCATTCAGAATATGACCGACTTCCATCATATCCGTAATTTCAACGCCGTGCTCTTTCGCAAGACTACGTGCCTCTTCAACAGACATCTCTTTCCAGAAATCAACGCCTGTATATTCCTTAACCGCATCAGCCATATGCAGTCGCTTCCATCCAGGAGATAGGTCGATGATATCTTCCCCGTACTTCACTTGCGTTGTGCCCAATACATCTTGCGCGATATGAGCAATCAAGTTTTCCGTGAGTTCCATAATGTCTTTATAATCCGCATAAGCTTCATATAGTTCAATCATCGTGAATTCTGGGTTATGTCTAGTAGAAATCCCTTCATTACGGAAAACACGGCCAATTTCATAGACTTTTTCAAGACCGCCGACAATAAGGCGTTTCAAATGAAGCTCAATTGCAATACGCATATAAAGCGTCATGTCCAAAGCGTTGTGGTGTGTAATGAATGGGCGAGCAGTCGCTCCCCCTGCAATCGAGTGCAGCATCGGTGTCTCAACTTCAAGGAAGCCTTGTCCATCCAAATAGCGGCGCATCGATTGGATGATGCGGCTTCTTGTGATGAAAGTCTCCCTGCTTTCCTCTGACATGATCAAGTCTAGATAGCGCTGGCGATATCTTTGTTCGATATCCTTCAATCCGTGGAATTTATCCGGCAATGGACGAAGTGCTTTCGTAAGGAATGTGAATTCCGTTACCTTAATAGAAAGTTCACCGACTTTTGTTTTAAAGACGTTTCCTTTGATGCCGACAATATCCCCTAGATCTGCATGGCTAAATTGGTCATATGCCTCTTCGCCGACTGCATCTTGACGGACGTAGATTTGAATCTGACCGCCGAGGTCTTGGATATGGGCAAAGCCCGCCTTTCCTTTGCCGCGCTTCGTCATGATTCGTCCTGCAATTTTCACTTCATGCACTGTTTCATCCAATTCCTCTTTAGAAAGCTCCTCATAAGCTTTGCGGATATCATTGGACAGGTGCGTCCGCTCAAACCTTGCGCCAAACGGATCTAAACCGTTTTCCCGCATTTCTTCCATCTTCTGGCGTCTCACCAAAAGCTGATCGTTCAATTCATCCAAATGGGACATTTCCTTCACTCCTTCATAGTGATCCCTCACGCCGGATGGCATGTTCCTATTGTACACAAACTCTTTATGTAAAAAAAGCCGCCACTATAATGGCGGTTGCATCACAGTTGCTGCTTGAATTCATCAGCTTTCTTCCAAAGTACAACGCCATCGTCATCGGCAACTGTAAACGGAGTTCCTGTTACAGGATGTCCGATTGTAGACGCGATTTCCAATAAAGGCACGAGAACAAAAGCCCGTTCACCCATTCTCGGGTGAGGCACAGTTAAATTCTCCGCTTCAATATTGTCGTTATTATACAGTAAAATGTCAAGGTCGACAGTCCGAGGTCCCCATCTGATGTCCCGCACGCGACCTAAACCGTTCTCAATATGTTGGCATGCCGACAATAATTCATATGGATCCAATGAAGTTTCTACAGAGACGACCAAGTTCAAGAAGTCTGCCTGATCCGTATAACCGACAGGTGCCGTTTCATAGATAGAGGACACGTTCGACACTTCGATCTTCTCGTGCGAATGAAGTGATCGGACTGCCTCCATAAGATGATGCAGCCTGTCTCCAATATTGGATCCTATGGAAATGTACGCGGTATTCATGAAAACTGTCCTCTCGTAATATCTACGGATACCGAGGCGTAGTGCCCCCGTATTGGCGGGTCAGGTTTGATTAAAACAACTCGTACGCCGTTGACTTGCTTAGCGAACTGCTCCAATATGGTGCGGGAAATCTCCTCTGCAACTGATTCAATCAGTTTCTTCGGCTCCCCTTCGATTACAGATCGACAAACCTCAAACACTTCTGCGTAATTGACCGTCTTCTTCAAATCATCCGAAGCCCCTGCTTCGGCTAAATCAACAGCAAGCGATACATTGGCTCGGAAACGCTGCCCTAACACCGTCTCTTCCTCCAATGCGCCATGATAGCCGTAAAACTCCATCTCATTCAAATGAATATAATCCATCCTCGCACCCTCCGTTTCTCGATCAGTCGACGTTTACTTCCGTCTTGCCAGCTAACACGTCCATCATTCTTACCATACGGGAGATCGCTTTCACATCATGCACCCGCACCATATGACAGCCGTGCTCGATGCCATAGCAAACCGTTGCACCAGTTCCTTCCATTCTCTCTTCGACCGGCAAATCTAGGATGTTGCCGATCATCCTTTTCCGGGACGTGGCAAGCAAAAGCGGGTATCCCATATCTGATATGCGGCGTAGTCCTTGCATCGCCAATACATTCTGCCTCGTATTTTTCGCAAAGCCGATGCCTGGGTCAAGCCAAATATTGTATTCCGGCACACCCGCCTTGCGCGCAATTTCAACACTTTCATCCAAGTCAGCAATCATTTCATCCATGAATGGTCCAGCATACTCCGCTTCTTCTCGATTATGCATAAGGATGATCGGCGCCCTGTGTGCAGCCGCCACTTCCGCGATCCTCGGCTCACGTTTCGCGCCCCATACATCATTGACAATCTTAGCACCGGCTTTCAATGCAGCATCCGCCACGTCCGCCTTATACGTATCGATTGAAATGACACAGTCCAATTCCCGAACTAATGCCTCGATTACCGGAATCGTACGCTCAAGCTCCATTTCGAGCGAGACTGGGGCATGCCCAGGCCGCGTCGACTCACCGCCTATATCAATGATTTTCGCCCCATCTCGAAGCATTTCCTCTGCATGCTTCAATGCCGCATCGACTTGACCGTATTTGCCTCCATCTGAGAAAGAATCCGGCGTGACATTCAAGATGCCCATTACAGCCGTCTCCTTTTTGAAATTGAATTCGGTATTTCCTAAACGGTATATTTCTTTCGCTTTCGATAATTCCATGGCTTTACCCTTCTTTCATTTCATCAATCGCCCGCTCGTACAACCTATGCAATTTTTGATAATAAACCCCTGAAGCACCAG
This sequence comes from Sporosarcina sp. SAFN-015, assembly GCF_059415085.1. Taxonomy (NCBI): domain Bacteria; kingdom Bacillati; phylum Bacillota; class Bacilli; order Caryophanales; family Caryophanaceae; genus Sporosarcina; species Sporosarcina sp. SAFN-015. Next base: position 26,367 of record NZ_JBPFDR010000016.1, on the reverse strand, counting down.
GCATTGTATGCTCGCCTACCGCAGAAAGAGGGACGAGCTCTTGGATTGAGTTCGAAACGAACACTTCATCCGCCCGCTCGACTTCACTCTTCCTAAACAACCCGATATGTACATCCATTCCGGCCTGCGTCCCAAGCTCCAATATGAAGGCGCGTGTAAGGCCTGGCAAAATTCCTGTTTCTACAGACGGCGTGTATAGCTCCCCGTCCTTCACCCAAAACACATTGGATGTCACTCCTTCAGCGACATGTCCATGCGGTGTAAGGAAGATTCCTTCAAGCTCCTTCAATGATGTCAGCTCCAAACGTCCGCGTACATTGTTAAGGAAGTTATGCGATTTATGGCGGATCCGGCTTTCTGGAATATTCCTTTCCGTCTCGAGCCACACAGCCTTCTTTTCCGTTCCCCGCGGTGTTGCCGCAAGCTCTTTCCGGAACAGGATGACATTCGGCGACCTGTACTCAGAAGGAGCCAACCCGATATCATGCACCCCCGCAGACACATTCAGCCGGAAATACCCGTCTTGTCCACCCGACCGGACATAAAGGCCATGAACGGCATCCAAAATCTCTTCATCCGAGTAAGGCATATCAATCCGGTATTCAAACAATGCCGCACGAAGTCGCTCCATATGCTCTTTAAATAAAAACACATGTCCTTCATACGTTCTGAACGTCTCAAAAAAGCCTGCGCCATATAAAAACCCATGATCAAACGGGGATATCCGCAATTGCTCCGCCTGATCAAATTCACCGTTCATCCAACATAGCATGGAGGTGATCCTCCTTTCATTCTACCGCTTCGGCCATTTCCTTCGCTTGCCAGAGCGCTCTCGCTTTGTTGAGCGACTCCACGTATTCCGCTTTCGGATCAGAGTCAGCGACTAAACCCGCCCCTGCTTGTATATGGGCAACCCCGTCTTTTATATACGCAGTCCGAATGACGATATTCAATTCCATATCACCGTTAAAACCAACCCAGCCGATTGATCCTGTATACAAACCTCGCCGCGTCGGCTCCAATTCCTCGATGATTTCCATCGTACGCAGCTTCGGTGAGCCGGTGATCGACCCTCCAGGAAATACCCCTTTAATGATAGCGGCGTTCGATAACTCCGGAGATGCTGTCCCTCTAACATTTGAAACGAGATGCATAACGTGTGAATACCGCTCAATAACCATGAATTCATCCGTTTCCACTGTTTCTGGCACACATACTTGCCCGAAATCTTCCAGTTCCTGTTCGACAAGCATAATATGCTCACCCTTCTCTTTCTCATTGGAGAGCAAATCCATCTCAAACGTTTCATCTTCGATTTCCGTCGCCCCTCTCGGCCTCGTTCCTCCGATCGGACGCGTACTCAATTCCGTTCCCCGCTTTTTAAGCAGCAATTCCGGTGAGCCGGAGACGACAGCGAATTCCTTCGCCCCGATTGACGCCATATAAGGCGATGGATTGAAAGATCGCAATGCTTCGTACATCGATAGCGGATCGGCGGAAAGTAACTTCGATTGCCGGACGGACAGATTAACTTGATTGACATCCCCATCCGCAATATACTGCTGGACGTCTCGCACCATTTGTTCGAATTGAGGTCCGGTCACTGACACTTCCACATTTTCAGGTCTTGTATAGTCGATTGTGAGATCGCTTGTCGTTATGGCGCGATTGCTCAATCCCACTTCTGCCGCGTCCAGCCATTCCCTTTCCATTTTCGAAACATCCAGTCCGCGCCCAGGAAGCGCCATGAAATAGACGGTTTCCGTATCCTGATCAAGAACAGCCCAACGATCAAATAAATAGAAGAAGACATCCGGCGTGTCAAGATCATCCACAGTCATTTCTTCAATCGGTTCATATGTCCGTGCGTAATCGTAACTAATAAAACCTATGGCACCTCCTTGGAAATCCGGCAGCTCCGGTACACTTTCCATCTTCATCGATTCGATGATCGCAGATACTAGTTCAAGAGGTTCGCCTTCCCGCACCTCCTTCATTCCGTCACGCCATTCAAGCTCTACCGAATGAGACTGTCTGCTCGTTAGCGTAACTAGCGGATCGACACCTGCGATACATAGCTTGCCCGTGCGTCCGCTTTCCAGCAAAACATGCTGTTCTGCTGTTTTCGCAAGTTCTTTATAGGCATAAAAAAATTGCTCCTTCGTCATTTCGGCCACCTTGTAATGAGGATGCAATCTATTCATTTCGTTTTCCCCCAACTTCTCATAATATAGTTATCTTAACGTTTACCATATCGTTTAGGCTAGTATTAGAATCAAAAAAGAGAGCCCTCATCGGCTCTCTCCTTCATCAATCCTTCACTTATTCTTCTTCAAAATGATAAAGCGGTGTGCTTAAGTATCTTTCGCCATTCGATGGTAGGATGGCGACGACTTTTTTTCCTTTTCCAAGCTTTTCTGCAACTTGGAGAGCCGCGAAGATTGCCGCTCCAGAAGAAACGCCACCTAATATACCCTCTTCTCGTGCTGCTCTTCTTGCTGTATCATACGCTTCGTCATTCGTCACTTGAATGATCTCATCGTAAATGTCCGTGTCGAGAACTTTCGGGACGAAGCCTGCACCGATCCCTTGGATTTTATGAGGTCCTGGTTTTCCGCCTGAAAGGACTGCCGAATCGGTCGGTTCTACTGCTATGATTTTCACTTCTGGGAATCGCTCTTTCAATACGCTGCCCACCCCGGTAATTGTGCCTCCCGTGCCGATACCTGAAATGAATGCATCCACACGATCGAATGCATCTGCAATTTCCGGTCCTGTCGTCAGACGATGCACTTCCGGATTCGCTTCGTTATTGAATTGCTGCGGCATGAACCAGCCATTCTTCTCAGCAAGCTCTTCCGCTTTGCCGATTGCCCCTTTCATCCCTTCCGCTCCTGGTGTAAGGACGAGATCAGCACCGTATGCACGCAATAGATTCCGACGTTCCATACTCATCGTGTCCGGCATGACGAGTACCGCTTTATATCCTTTTGCAGCTGCAATCATCGCGAGACCGATGCCTGTATTTCCGCTCGTCGGCTCAATAATTGTACTGCCTTCCTTCAATTCCCCTGACTTTTCAGCAGCTTCAATCATCGCAAGGGCAATCCTGTCTTTAACGCTCGATCCCGGATTGAAGTATTCTAGTTTTAGATAGATGTCTGCACTGTCTGGACTCGCTAGGCGATTCAACTTGACGAGCGGTGTTTTTCCAACTAGGTCCGCAATCGTGTTTCCGACTTTACTCATTCCTACCCACTCCTAATCCCTACTTATTTGATATGTTTTATTGTATTAATAGTACACCTGAATTGTGAGCACTGTCAATCATTTATAGCTCCTTTATCCTTTCCCTCTTTCTAAATGTATAATCTAAAAAAACTGTTCGGAACCACTCCTTCATAATGGGCTCCAAACAGCTTTTTATTTTCCGTAAAACCATTTCGCATCGAATTCTTTCCAGAACGCCTCCGGATTTACCGATTGCGGAAGTTGCTCGATGGCTAACTCGCGTTTAATATGATCCTTCACTTCCTCATAAGAGAACGCCCTGCCTTCAACTACCTCATTCACAAGGATAATCGCATATGTACCATCTTGAAGTTCAATAGCATCCCCGATCTTGCCTTCTTTCAATTTTGATGCAGCTTTGTAGATTGCAGGATCGATAGTCTCGGTCTCTGCGTTAATATAACCTATGTCACCGCCTAGACTGGCAGACGCAAGGTCAGTCGACAACTCTTTGGCCAATGCATCGAAGCTTGACCCTTTCGATAACTCATCGAGTGCTTGCTTCGCCTCCTCCTTCGTCGGAACGATAATGACAGAAGTTCGGTAGGCAGTCAAAATATTATAGAGGGATTCGTTTTTCTCATAAAATGACTTTACTGATGCATCATCAATGACCACATCATTCGACAATACTTTCTCTAAGATAAGGTTTGCACGGATTTTTTGCCGAGTTTGCTCTACATCCATACCTGAATGTGATCGACCGTCTACCGAAGTGATGAGCGCCAGTTCAAGTTCAACTTCCTCGTCAGTCACTTTGATGCCGTATTTCTCTGCCGCCGTTTCCATCACCTTATTATTGACTAGGTCAAGAAGCACTTCTCGTCCAACTTCCTTTTCCATAGCTGTCATCCACTCGGCTCTCGTAATCGCTTCGCCCGCTACCGAAGCAACCTCTTCATCGGGTTGCTTCGATTTGTCGGGGATAAGCCATCCAATAAACCAAAGGACATTACAAGCAAAAAGGATGCCGATGAGAATAAGAAGCGGCTTCGTTTTCAATCTTCTTCTTTGAGGGGACGTCTCCTGGACGTTACGACCTTGACCGTATTTCATCAATAAATCCTTCAAGTTCTTCTTTCGTAAATACATACTTCTCCAAACAGAAGTGACACTGCGCTTCCGCTTGTCCGTCCTCATCAATCATTTCCCGGATTTCCTGCTCACCCAGTCCCTTGATCGCATTGCCGAAACGTTCTTTCGAGCAATTGCAGCGGAACGCAACATCCATACGATCAAGGATTTCAACATTCTCTTTCCCTAATACTTCTCCCAATACTTCTTCAGGTGTCAAACCACGGTCAATCATTCTGGAAATCGGTTCGACATTCGACAGCTTTTCTTCAAGTCTGCTTATTGTCTCTTCCGTTGCACCTGGCATCACTTGAATGATGAAGCCGCCAGCAGCTTTTACTGTATTGTCAGGATTGACAAGAACACCTAACGCCACTGCAGAAGGAACTTGCTCCGACACAACAAAATATTGGGTGAAGTCTTCCGCGATTTCACCGGAAACAATCGGAACCTGTCCAGTGAAAAAGTCCCGTAACCCAAGGTCTTTCACAACCGACAGCATCCCTTCCGTACCGACCGCGCGTCTTACGTCAAGCTTTCCGTGTTCATTCAAATCAAAATGGGTTTGCGGATTCGTAATATATCCCTTTACGTCACCATTTGCATCAGCATCGATGACAATCGGTCCGGCCGGTCCGTTCCCCTCAACTTTAATCGTCAGTTTTTCCTCACCTTTCAGCATTGCACCCATCATAAGGCCCGCTGTCATCGTCCGACCCAAAGCAGCTGTAGCAGTCGGCCATACATGGTGCTTCTTCTGCGCCTCACCTACTGCGTTTGTCGAATTCACTGCATACGCACGAATTGTCCCTTCAAAAGCCAATGCTTTTATCAAATAATCACTCATTTATTTTCTACTCCCTTCAAACATTTCTTTCATAAATCAAATGAAGTCCTTTCAACGTAAGGAAATTATCTACGATGTCAATAACTTGTGTTTCACTGGCAATTAATTCGGCAAGTCCACCTGTCGCAATAACAGTCGGCTCCACCTTACTTTGTGCTTTCATCCTGCCGACAATACCTTCGACAAGACCAACATATCCGAAAACAATTCCGGCCTGCATCGCAGAAACAGTGTTTTTGCCAATAATATCATCCGGCCGCGTCAATTCAACACGCGGCAATTTGGATGCCCGATCAAATAAGGCTTCCATGGAGATGCCGATGCCCGGCGCAATTGAACCTCCCATATACTCGCCCTTTTCATTCACATAACAGAATGTCGTCGCAGTTCCAAAATCGACGATAATCAGCGGAGATCCATAGTCGTGAATAGCTGCAACCGCATTGACGATACGGTCCGCACCAACTTCGCGCGGATTTTCATATTTTATATTCAATCCTGTTTTGACGCCAGGACCAACGATGAGCGGACGCAAGTTGAAATACTTTCTGCACATCTGTTCCAGCGGGAACATGACCGGCGGAACGACAGAGGAAATGATAATGCCATTTATATCTTCAAAACTGAGACCAGCATGGGTAAACAGCGCTTTCACGGACATGGCGTATTCATCTTCCGTTCTTTGCCTGTACGTTTCCATGCGCCAATGATGTTTCAACTCACCTTTATCATAAACGCCAAGAACGATATTCGTATTACCTGTATCCAATACTAAGATCATATTCTTTTCCTCGCTAACATTCGTCATTTTCCAAAACATCATAACATAACAGGCATAAATAAAAACAGTCGACTGCCTTAAAAAGCAGTCGACTGGAATGTTGTCTTTTAAAATTGAGCTGTAACGTCAATCTCTTCTATGTTCATCGATCGATGGAAGAGATTGCTCTCCACCATTCTCTTTCGGCAAATCTCCGATGGATGGATCTGCAGGCGCACCTGTCGAATCCGAATGCACAGTGTCTTTATCATTCTCAGCGACGGTGTCATCCGATTTCTGTTGTGAGCCATTTCCGTTTTGATCATATGAACGCTCCGGCAATGTGCCGTGGTCTTTCAAGTGATTGATCTGCTCTGCATCCAATGTTTCCACATCAAGAAGCGTCGTAGCAATCAAGTCGAGCAAGTTGCGATTCTCCGTCAGAATCTTTTTAGTGCGATCATATTGTTCCTTGATGATGCGCTGCATTTCTTGGTCGATTTCGTATGCAATCGAGTCAGAGTAGTTCTGTTCGGAATTAAAGTCTCTGCCAAGGAAGACGTTGCCGCCTTGCGCCTGGCCAAATTGCATCGGACCGAGCTTATCGCTCATACCGTATTCCGTTACCATAGAACGTGCAATACCTGTAGCGCGTTGGAAGTCGTTATGCGCTCCAGTGGAAACTTCCCCAAGGACAACCTCTTCCGCCACGCGGCCTCCAAGGAGTCCGGCGATTTTGTCGAGAAGTTCAGGCTTCGTCATGAAGTAACGGTCCTCTTTCGGCAACATAACCGCGTATCCGCCGGCCTGGCCGCGAGGGACGATCGTCACTTTATGGACGATTTCTGCGTCATCCAACATGAGTCCAACAACGACGTGACCCGCTTCGTGGAATGCAACGATGTTCTTTTCCTTTTCGGAAATGACACGACTCGTTTTAGCTGGTCCCGCAATAACGCGGTCTGTCGCTTCATCGATATCTGCCATGTCGATTTTCGCTTTTCCACGTCTAGCTGCCACTAATGCAGCTTCGTTCAATAAGTTCTCCAAGTCAGCACCCGAGAATCCCGGAGTACGTTGCGCAAGAGCTTTCATATTGACTGATTCGTCAAGCGGCTTGTTACGCGCATGCACTTTCAGAACTGCTTCACGGCCTTTGACATCCGGACGACCGACTGTAATCTGACGGTCGAAACGTCCTGGACGAAGAAGCGCCGGGTCAAGGATATCCGGACGGTTCGTAGCGGCAACAATGATATTTCCTTCGTTACCATCAAATCCATCCATTTCGACTAAGAGCTGGTTCAATGTTTGTTCACGTTCGTCATGTCCGCCTCCGAGACCAGCGCCCCGTTGACGTCCGACTGCATCAATTTCATCAATGAAAATAATACATGGCGCATTCTTTTTCGCGTTTTCAAACAAGTCGCGGACACGGGATGCACCGACCCCTACAAACATTTCAACGAAATCCGAACCGGAAATCGAGAAGAACGGAACACCGGCTTCACCGGCAACCGCACGTGCCAAAAGCGTCTTACCTGTACCAGGAGGTCCAACCAAAAGGATTCCTTTTGGAATACGCGCTCCAAGTTCAGCAAATTTACGGGAATCTTTTAAGAAATCCACAACTTCTTCAAGCTCGGCTTTCTCTTCATCTGCACCCGCAACATCAGTGAATCTGACTTTTTTGCGGTCATCGGAATGGAGCTTCGCCTTACTTTTTCCGAAATTCATCACTCGGCCGCCACCGCCGCCTTGTGCTTGATTCAAGAGGAAGAAGAATAGGATGATGATGATGATGAAAGGAACTAATCCTGTGAAGAAGGCTACCCATGCACTTGTTTCTGGTGCAGGTAGAATTTGGATTTCAGGGTTGCTCGTTGTTCCAAGCGTCTGTAATTCACCGATGATGGCCTCGTCGTTCATCAGGACATTCGTCGTGAATTTCTCTCCCTCTTCATAGCCCTTCAACGTACCTTCAACGGTCAGAACGTTACGAACCGGCTGAAGTGACATGGATTCAACATCGCCTTTTTTCAATGCTTCGTAAAATTGATCATACCGAATCTCTTTCGTTTTCGGGTTTGGATTATTTAGTGAACTGAAAATCCCCATAATTGCAAGGAAGATCAATCCGTATAATAGAAAGTATCGAAGTATACGATTCATCCCAAGCCTCCTCATTTCTTTCAACAGAAAACTATTGTAAATCTTATCATATAACAGATTCAACCTACAAAGGAAAAGCCTTTCTTACATGCTTGAAAAACGGAATTATCTTTCAACCGCATAGATTTAGGGCTCCACAATCGTAGATGATAGTATGCCAACTTCGGACGGAATATGGAAAAAGCTTTCCACCGCCCCTTGTAAAGGTTTGTTGAAAAGCTTTCAGAAAGAGTAGATTTCCTTTTTCAATACACCGATATAAGGCAAGTTCCTATATTTTTCTGCGTAATCAAGCCCATACCCGACAACAAACGCATCCGGCACAAGGAATCCGACATAATCCGCTTTTAAATCCACTTTTCGACCCGTTGGTTTGTCAAGCAACGTAACAATTTTAATGGATTTCGCTTTCCGGTATTTGAAAAGGTCAACTAAATAATTCAATGTCTTACCGCTATCGATAATGTCTTCGATGATCAAGACGTCCCGGCCTTCAACACTTGTATTCAAGTCCTTTACGATTTTCACTTCTCCAGAAGACACTGTCGCATTTCCATAGCTTGATACATCCATGAAATCTAATTCGATATACGCATCGATCCGTTTGATCAAGTCGCTCATGAAAGGCAATGCCCCTTTTAGGACACCGATCGCAAGCGGGAATTTATCTTGGTAATCAGCTGTCAGGACAGCACCAAGCTCCGCAATTTTCTCCTGGATCTGTTCTTCTGTGATGAGCACTTCTTCAATATCGTTTTGCAACATCGAGTTCCCTCTCTTTTCCTTTGAAATTTTACTTTACTTTCATTTTGAATATGTACTTTTCCCGTTCATTTTTTCGATTCTTGAACTGGATGCCATATCGTACGCCAGGAATGGCGCAAATTTCACCGTGTGCAGTTGTGACAATCGGCAATATCCGCCGTTTTTCAGCGCCGATTTTTTCGTCAATGAACAATCTGGACAAGCGTTTCGGTTGCGCCATGCCCGGAAGCAATATGCGATCCCCGTCTTTTCTGCCCCTCACATAAAGAGGCAACTCGGATTCAGGTAAATCGAAATACATCGATTCGACAGCTTCCACGTCACAGGCGTCCGCATCGTTCCAATACAACAGCATATCTCCCCAACTTATCCATTCACCTTTTCGCAACATTTGAATCGAATTGTCCGGAGCTTCCACATTCTTTACAATCGAAACCGTACCGTACTCTCTTACAAATCGGTATCCTTTTGGAAGGTCAATTGTCATGTTTCCGGCACTTGTGGAAAGATGGTGATGCAATTGATTCAAAAGTGCCGTGTTATATTCTACCTGCGTCGTTTCCCCATAGTAAAGATAATTCAATAGTAGTGGAATGAAGCGCTTTTGTAAAGCAGTGTGCATGGATATGAACATATCGGATGGAAAGGTCGGAAGCCCATCTTCGGTGAACGTCACAATGGATGCAAAACGCTCTTTCGCCAAGCTGTTCAACAGCATTTCATCCTCCTGCAAGCTTGTTGTCATTTTAACGACATTCAGTGCTGCAGAAGGATTTTCAGACAAAATGGCCGGCGCTACACGATGGCGGAGCCGGTTCCGTAAATAGGCGTCGCTTTCATTGCTTGGGTCTTCCCTAAATTGCTCTCCATGTTGCTTCACATACATTCGAAGCTCTTCTTTCATTGCAGGAAGAAACGGTCTAATAACGTTCCCGCCATCGACTCTTCGGCTCACCGGGATGCCGAGGGGGGCGCTTCCCTTGGATAATTGCATTAGCACTGTCTCCAATTGGTCTTCGGCATGATGGGCGGTTGCCAATACATCGTAGCACTCCGCCATCATCACATTTTTAAAAAATTCATATCTTCCAGCCCTGCAGACGTCCTGCACATTTCCGCCTTCCTCATTCAAGATGGAGGGTACAGGCACATTCCCTCCGAAAAAAGGAATTCTAAGCTTATCACAAATTCCCTTCACGAACTTGCCGTCATCTGCTGACTCTTTTCCGCGAAGCATATGATCGACATGGACAGCAGCCACTTCAATCCCCAATTTCTCGCGGAATATAGTCATAAAAAGCAAAAGTGCTACAGAATCTACTCCTCCCGAGCAAGCAATAAGGACTCTTCGACCGGAGGACAGCAAACTCTCTCTCTGAATGAAATCAATGATTTTCCTCTCAAACGCCTGCATATTCCGCCCCTCCATGATGTTGAATTTTCGTCTCCCCCTATTTTACCCCATAACTTTTTCCCGGGAAATAAATCGATTTGTAGGCTTTATTGTCGTCCATTTCGGTAATACATGTTCAACTTTCATTATCAATACTGTTCTGTCATCCGCTACAACGCCAAATCTCCTCTCCATTTCAGACATAATGCGGTCTGCTAGCGGCTCACAGGCAAGATGCTCGTACTTTTCCAATATTCCATAGATTGCATCTTCCTGCTTTTCCATCGAAATCGATCCACTAAACACGCCGTCCGTCAACATGACGATAATATCGCCTGATTTTAACTCTTCATTTGTCGCTTCCACGGAAAACGAAGGAAGGAATCCGACAGGTACCGATTTACTGTCAAGTCGGAGGAAATCTTGGCCACGCTTAATATACGTACTCATCGACCCCGCTTTCCAAGACCATAGCCGTCCATCTTGCAAGTCGATCAACGCCAAATCCAACGTCGCATACATGTCATCCAGCCCATTCAACGACATCATATAATGCAATGTATGCATTGCTGTTTCCGGATCCATTTTGCGGTCCAGGCATTCTCGCATAAGGCGGATCACTTTCCGGCTTTCCCGATAAGCATTCATATCATGACCCATTCCGTCCGACAGTAGAACAGCGGTGAGACCATCGTGGATAGGGAACACTTCATAAGCATCACCAGCATGGAATGTCCCTCCGCCAGCCGTCGCCATTACTCCATATTCCAAGGAAAAACGGACAGCTGAGCAAAGCATGATTTGAATATGCGGGAAAGGATCTTGCAGCACGACAGTCTTCTCCACTTTAAATGGTTCGCGATAGACCTCCTCTAAAAGCGGCAAGATGAGACGTTCTGCCACTGTAGTATCTGTTTCGAAATCCGAACGTCTTTCTGGAATTGAAATGACGATTCGATAAGCTCCCTTCTCTTCTGATAAAATATCAATCTGATAATATTCGATTTCCTGTGACTGCAAATGCTTCCCCAATTCCTCCTCTGCAAGATGGTTAACTGACAAATCGCCCTTAATATCATTCATGATTTTTTCTAAATGATTGCTCATATCCCTCAATTGCAACGCTAACATTTTCCGCCCATGCTGAAGCTGCCCCATTAGAAGATGGTTGGAAGCCGACTCTTCCAGTTCGGTGATCAAACCCGCAGAGCGGACGCATTTATATTTAATCCTCTCTTCGACGCGATGGCGTGCCGCTTTCTTAGTTGCTGAATAGGTCCCTTCCCACTCATAAAGCAGACGAGCCATCCCTTCCTCATTTCCCTCCCAGCATTTTGAATATCTAAAACATGACTGACAAATCGACGGGATGTTCTGTGCAGCATGTCCATCATCTGAAGAGAAACGATCATTTACAAGATTGGACATAAATTCGGCAAACTGCTGAAAATCGGATAATTGCTCATCTAGACGATCGGTCAGCCATTGTTGCCGCTTCACTGAAATATCCTGCTGACCGCTAGGTGTAATCATTCGACTAAGCGGCTCCACTTTTTTTGTCGGGATGAAGAAAAATAATAGAGTAGCTAAGCCAATCGTAAAGAAATGGGAATTATCAAGCGGCAAAGTAAAGTCATATAACAGGAAGAAAACGGATACTGCAAAGCCGCCTGTTGCAATGCCTAATTTCCCTAGCCGGCGTAAAGCACCTGCAAAAAAGCCCGTCATTCCATACACAGCCATCATGCCGGTAAACGATAATTCCGCAATTCCAGCAATCGCCGCAATCATCATTGCAATCGAAGTGGAAAAAGGAAGACCGCCGGCTAGAGCTGCGAGCAAAATGGTCAGATGAAGAAGCAATCCTGAAATCGAAATCGGGCCGACCATAAGATTGCCCATTCCCGTCGTCGCCATAATCCCTACAATGCATACCGCTCCAAGACGTTCCGGTGACCATTGGCCAAAAAAGATGCGCTCCCGGTGAGGAAAAGCGACGAAAAGGAAAAACGTCATGAACAGTGCTAATATCGCTTCGAAGCCAATGGTCAATTGCACATCGACCGGCGTATGTCCGCTATTCATAACAAACTGCCAAAGAAACTGAACGACAATGATCGTCCCAGCAACTGTCAATGGAATGGACTTCCTCATAAAAGGATGCTTGCTCACTACATTGAACAACAGCAATTGCATAAGATGGATCACTGCTTGTCCCACCCCTAGGAAAGCCCCTCCTGCAATTCCCCCGATGAATACATAAATGAGATGATTCCTGAAGCGCATCTGCGCTAACGCCCAAATTGGCAAGAAAAAAGGAACCGCGGCGTCAAACAGAACAGCTTGCGACAAGAAAAACGTACTCAGTAAAAAGAACGCTGCCACCAATACATACATCTTCCGCTTCCCCACAGTGTCGAACACCTGACGAATCTGCTGGCCCACCGGTCTTTCAAGATTGCCTATCATCTTCATCTCCACATTCCCCCTATGTCTACTTGTCCCTGAGTATACATAGGTCGAGCCAAAGAATTTGTCTGTTCCTGACAAGCGGCTCAAAAAAACTTTCGACTCGTTCCGAAGTCTTTTTCTATTTTCCAACGAAAGGTTGACAGACACCGTCGAGCCATGTATTATGATTATTGTCGTTCAGAAACAATTGAACAACATGGCGGCGTAGCTCAGCTGGCTAGAGCGTACGGTTCATACCCGTAAGGTCGTGGGTTCGACCCCCTCCGCCGCTATAATCGAAAAAGTTGACCTGTCAATTTGACAGGTCAACTTTTTTTATACCGAAAAACGCATAAACCCCTAAAAATCCTCAGAAACTTACTTACACGCGCAAGACTCTCCTAATGATGCACAACTCATTGACACACTTCCAAACTTATCGAATCGACTCGATTTGTTCCTTATGATGCGTATCATGCCAAACAAAATCTGAGAAATATTCCTTTAATGTCAGAACATGCTCCCCAATGTTGAATGGCTTCGTCCATTCCGTTTCATCCAAACCTTCAAGCCATTCTATAATTTGCTGCCGATGCTGTTTTGCCATTGCGATCACTTCGTCAAAGGAGTATTCGTTTGCGAGATTTGCAGCCCTGTCATTAAAGGGCCCCCACTCCACATCCTCAAGCTTCTCTGATTCTTTCATTCGATGTAGCCGATTCTCCAAAGTAAACTTGTCCCATTCCGCCATATGCATAAGAATCTCCTTCGGCGACCATTTTCCTTCCTGGTAAGGTGCATTCGCCTGTTGTTCAGTCAATGAGTGCAATGAATCTGCCCATTCCAAATACTTTCGAAGTTTGTTCATAATTTCGTTCATTCCAATTCAGCCCCCTTTTTCATTATTATTTCGACCAAATACAAGGGAATTCCTTTGATCCGGTTAGGAAAGTTCTCTTACTCTACCCAATACTTCTCATTAAACCCCACTGAGTTCTCGTAAAGACGCAATGACTTCTCATTAAACCCCAATAAGTTCTCGTTTCAGCTAAAGAACTTCTCGTTCATTCTGAAAACTTTTCGTTTAAGCCGATAAAGTTCTCATTTCTAAAACATCGTAAACAAAAAAGCGATCCAACATCTTAAATAGATGCTAGATCGCTCATAAGAGATTCATTTCCACTAATTGAAACAGCCAGCAAGTTACCCTCTTCTTGCGCCACGGCCACCGCGTTTAGATTCTGTTGCTCTTTTCAAAGTTGAAAGGCGTTCTTCACTGTCTTTCATGAATTTAGCCATCTTTTGCTCAAAATTCTCCGGACGCTCGTTATGGCTAGGACGGCCACCGCTGTGACGAGGACGTTGAGGGCGTTGAGGACGTTCAGCTTCCGGTTTCGCTTTTCTGATCGATAACCCGATTTTTCCGTCAGTGCCGACATTCATCACTTTCACTTCAACCATATCGCCTACTTTTAGGTGGTCATTGATATCCTTCACATAATTGTCCGCTACTTCACTAATATGGACCAGACCAGTTGAACCGTTCGGCAGTTCAACGAACGCACCGAAGTTTGTGATCCCTGTAACTTTCCCCTGTAACTTGCTGCCTACTTCAATTGACATAAAAAAAATGCTCCTCCTTAAGATTTAAACGGCCGCTTTTCAGAAGCCTTTTTACCAAATGGCGAGTCCTGCAAGTGCAAGATCCTTACTTTCATTATAGCCAACAAAAAAAGAGTGTCAATAAGACTACTCTTTTCCGTCATCTTTTTCGTCTTTTTTCTTCTTGTTTTCAGGAACTGTAAAGATGATTTCATTTTTATCTGATAAGAAATATTCTTTCCGTGCAAGCTTGGCAATATAGTCATCATCGTCTAATTTTACAAGCTGTTTTTTCAGAAGATCTTGCTCTTCCTTCACTTCTTCCAACTTGGCGAGCGTTTCCACTTTTCGCTGTTCCTTCTCCTGTAGCGTCTGCTGTTGCTGAATATACATATTCGTCAATCCGCCGAGTACTACGAAAGCGATCAATGCATAGAGGAACATTTTTCGTTGGAGCCGCTTTTTCTGCTTGTTTCTCCAAATTTCTTTTTTACGCAACGAGCGGATATATTCAGTTTCAATCGATGCAACGGTCGTGGATGATTTCCTTTTCCTTTGCTCCATGTCCTGCACTCCCTCTCATCACTTTACGAAATCCGATAAGTCTAGTAATTATACATCATATCTCATCAGATTTAAAGAGAGATTCAGAGACTTTATTATAAAGATAGATAAATGGAGTAAGGAGTATTCTCGTAATTTTGACGAGCAGCTTGAACACTTGGCTAATAATTTTTGCCACAAGACTGATGATGAACCATATCGGTTTAATGATCAGCATATTCAGGATCCTTCCAAGAAACCTGAAAGGCCGATGAAAAACCGAAGCGTATAGAAGCAAGCCGCAGATTTGTGCGACCGGATCGTACATCCTCCACGCTCCATCCCGGACAATGAAAAGAACGTAGAATGATGCACATCCAATCAGAATCCATCCGATTACTTCCAAAGGGACCGCGTACTTCCGGATGATCGATCTCTTGCCGGTCGCATCTACGCCCGTTCCGATCAAGTCCATGAATACCCCGGCCCCGATGCCTGTCCCAATCATTGCAAGAAGACTAAGAAACTGGACGGAGAGGCTCATCCAAATAATTTATGGAGGAAACCACGCGAACTTGCATCTTCTTCGTCGTATTGCATCGTGCTAATCGTGCCTTCTAAAGTAAGAAGCCCTTTATCTACATCCAAATGGACGATACGCAGCTCCTCCCCACGAATTACTAATACTCCTTGTGATGTCCGGATGATGAACTCCTCTTGGTCGAACCGGTCGATTGTTTTTACAGATGTAAGATCCATTCTTTTTCGGTTCCTCATCGTGACGACATGATCGCCCGATGGGATTGCGTATGTTGGGTTATCCGTCTGGATTTGCATACTATTCCTCCCTTTGCTTGTACGTTCACTGCCATCTTATGCGGGCGCATAAAAAAACATGACAGGAAAAATTCCTGTCATGCTCTCAATCTTCATCGTCAATAAACTCAAGTTCAACCTTTTCAAGCTTCTCTTCTTTCACAATCGTGAACATTGACGCAGCGTCTTCTTTCTTTGTCGATTCCTTCAACATTTCAACTTTTGCTGTTACGATTTTTTGGCCAAATCGGATAGCAAGTTCATCGCCCAGTTTCACGACCGACGAGGCTTTCGACACTTTTCCGTTAATCGTAATCCGACCTTGGTCGGCCACTTGCTTCGCCAATGTCCGCCGTTTGATCAGACGTGACACTTTCAAAAATTTATCTAATCTCATTTCTTTTCTTCCCCTTTCGCCTGTTGCCAAAATTCTTCTAATTCATCTAGCGTATAAGCGGAGAATTCTCCTCTGCCGTTATTTACGCTCTGTTCGACGAACGAAAAGCGCCGTTTGAATTTCTCATTGGCATGAGCCATCGCTTCCTCTGGAGACAGTTTCAAGAACCTCGACAAGTTGACCAATGTAAATAGGACGTCGCCAAGTTCGTCTGTCTGGCTCTGCTTCGTTCCATTCGCCACTTCGTCCTTGAATTCCTGCCATTCTTCCTCAAATTTATCGAAAGCCCCTGTAATATCCGGCCAATCGAAACCGACTTTTGCTGCTTCCTTTTGGTAATTAAAAGAAGTGAGCAGCGACGAACTATGACGTGCTTGTCCATCCAAGAGCGATTCAGCTTGCGGCTTTTCTGTCTTCTTAATTTCCTGCCAGTTTTTCAAGACCTCATCCGAATTTTCCACGTTTCGATCGCCGAACACATGCGGATGGCGGCGGATCATTTTATCTCCGACCGACTGCAAGACGTCTTCCATTGCAAAATAGCCGTCGTCCTCGCCGATTTGCGCATGCAAGAACACTTGCAGCAGCACATCTCCCAATTCCTCGATGATTCCTTCATCGTCCCCCTGGTCAATTGCTTCGAGCAACTCATGCGTTTCCTCAATCAAATATCGTTTCAGCGATTCATGAGTTTGCTCGCGGTCCCACGGGCAGCCATCAGGAGCACGCAATGCAGCGATAATTTCCCGGAATGTCGACCATTCCTTCAGTCGACCTTCACGCTCCATAACCGGAGGTACATAAACGGTCGTCAAATTATCGATTTCCGTCTCACGGTCCAACTCGAATAATGGCACCGTCCGAAGCTTTTCCAATGAAGAGCCTGCCGCTGTCACAATCGTCACCGGATGATCGTACGCATACTTCTCCATGAGCGACAGCTTCACTTCGGAAGCGATAAACGCATCATACACTTGGCCGATTAGCACGTGCTGCGTCATCATCACGTCATCACGTTTCATATCCGTGCCATCGAGCAGTTGGAATCCTTCAATCGGATCGATCCGGAGCGCTGCAAAAATCGGATCGAGGAAGCTGTTGCCCCCCGCGATTTCAAGTTGCACAATTCCAGCACGTTCTTTTTCAATTAATAATTGCACGGTGCGTTCTGCTACAAGCGGATGCCCTGGCACGACATATGTAACTGCTCTGTCTTTTGCCATCGACACTACTTTCTCCGTAATTTCTTCATACACTTGCTCAAATGCATCATTTTCAATGTAGACGTCATCGAAGCTCTCTATTGCCATTCCTTCCGCCCTTAATTCCACAATCGCCGGATGCTGGTCCGTCCTCGCAACGACGAACTCAGCCTCCTTCAGCTTTCGATATGTTCCAAGGGACAGCTGGTCAAGATCCCCGGCGCCAAGGCCGATAATCGTAATTGTATTCATCCATTCACCTTCTATTTTTATTGAGAATTAATTGTACACGGGCCAACCTTTTTCCGAACGGCAGCAAATACCATTCCTTCTCCGCCATTATACGTGATTTCATGACAACGACTAGGAAAACGCCCGCTCCTAAAGCAACAGCTGTTAGTGCCGTCAACGTCGCTCCAATTCGAGATGAGACGTTGTCGAATAAAATCCGATCCGCCGCAAGCATCCACGGGAAGATAACCGCCGCCATCGCTAGTGTCGCTAGGAAGAGCCAGCCATAAAAACGAATAGGAGCAAGCCTAATCGGCCATACAGATTTGAAATAAAACAGTAGCCCAACCGATATCGCTGCAAAGCCGATATTTCCGGCAATCGCTGCGCCTGTTACGTCGTAGAGAGGGACTATTAATTGATTCGCAACTATTTTCACGACAAGACCACCTAAAAGCAACAGCGTAGGGATTTTCACTTTGCCAGCTCCTTGCAATATTGCGGTCAACGGCAAGATAAGCGACAACCAAAAGATTTGAAACGCAAATATAATCAATGCAACAGAGCCATTCCGCGTCTCAAACAGCATTTCATTCACGTATGGAAGGACGAACGCAAGCCCGATGGCAGCTGCCCACCCGAATAAAAACGCCGTCCGGAACGTGAGCTGTATGAACGGCTCCGCGCCTCGTCCTTCCTTTTTCGCTGCATGATGCGCAATAAGCGGGACGATCGCAAGCGCCAACGTCGATGCAATCAAAATCCCCATCTGGACGAGCGGCTGCCCACGGTCATACACACCTTTTAGCTCCATGGCTGCGTCCGACATGAATCCTTCCGCAAGAAGAATATTATATACAGTGAACGAATCAGCAAGCTGGAATAACAGCAAGATAAGCGAGCTCGCACTGACGCTCAAACTGACGAACGTCAATTCCTTCACGACCCGCCACGTATCTATTTTCAAAAGTGGTCCTTTGAATGCATTCCGGTAATAGAGAGCTAGTATGACAACTCCCGCCGTCTCCCCAACGACTGCACCCCACATTGCCACTTCACCGGCTGTGTAAAGCGAAGCACCTGCCCGTACAGCGAGCCACGTGCCAATGAGAATAACCGCGACACGAAACACTTGCTCACCGACATTTGAAACGGCAACAGGCGTCATCTGCCCTTCCGATTGGAATGAACCTTTCAATACTGCAAGCATCGGCATGACGAGCACGATATAAGCACCTGCACGCAGAAGTGAAACAAGTCCAGGATCTCCCATCGCCTGCGCGAAAAACGGAGCGAACGTCATGAGAATGACGAAAAACGATAATGACAATCCGGCCAAGTAGAGAAAGGCGACCCGCTTTATCGCCCTCGATTCCCCACTGCTTGTGCTACCCGCGAGCAACTTCGAAACCGCCACCGCAAAGCCATACGATGTCCACACGATGAAAATACCGATGAACGGATACACTTGCTGGTAGATGAAAAACCCTTTATCCCCGACAAGGTTTTGAAATGGAATCCGGTATACCGCCGCCAGCAATTTGACGATGATCGCCGATATCGTCAATATCGACGCACCTTTCATGAATGTTTTCATATTCCAATCCGCTTTGGACATAATTGCGCCTCTTTCGATGTTTAATAGGTATACTATAGTATACCACCAACGTAAAAACAGCCACACGCTCTTATGCAAATGAGCGTGTGGCTGTGTCATTTCATTTTCCTTAATAAATACAATAAATACGGCGTTCCAATCAATGCGACGACGAGACCGCTTGGAATGTCTTTCGGCGCAATCAGAATGCGTCCAACAAAGTCCGCTGTCACTAAGAGCAGACCGCCTAGCAAGCCTGAAACGACAAGCAGCGGCAAATGGCGGAAGCCTACTAATCTACGAGCGATATGAGGCGCGACAAGCCCGACAAAGCCGATTGTTCCGACAATCGCCACTCCTGCTGCACTGATCGTCACCCCAACGACAAGCGCCCAGACACGCGTCGATTTGACAGACAAGCCGAGACCCGCTGCCACATCATCCCCGAATGTCAGCGCATCCAAGCTGCGTGTTAAATAGACGGCTGGACCGATTAGTAGAACGAAAAACAATAACGAGAGCTGCACATCCTCCCAACCTTTTCCGTACGTACTGCCTGAAAGCCAGACAAGTGCCGCGGCAACAGCCAATTTCGCCTTCACAACAAATACTTGCGTTGCGGCGGAACCGAATGCCGAGATCGCGATTCCCATCAAAGCGACGAGCATTGGCTGAAAGTTGTTTTTCCACGCTGTCACCATTATGATACCAAGAGCAACGGCGGCTCCTACTACCGCGCCAAGCGGCATATACTGTACAGGGATCGCTGGAATTGCGACCAATAGCAACATCGCACCTGCTCCACCCATCGAGGTGACGCCCAACACACTTGCGTCCGCCAATGGATTCCGCAGGACGCCTTGCAATAAAACACCCGCAAGCGCAAGCAGCACCCCGATAATGAAAGCTGTGAGCACACGCGGCACGCGGAAATTCCAGACGACTGGTTTCATCCAATCAAGCGACCAGGCCATCCCGTTATAGGAAAATGCCAAGGCAAAGACAGCAACGATCAAAACCGCGACGATTGAAATGACGACCGGCAACTTGACCGGCTTCAACGTTCCGCCCATTTGGCGATCGCCTTTCGTATGTGATTTCGCCGTTTTCCAAGCTAAATAGAGCAGCCAAGGTCCGCCAGCCAATGCTGTCATCGCACCGACAGGCACTTCCTGTCCGGGCTGGATGAGCCGACCGAGCACGTCCGCACCGATCATCATGACAGCACCCCATAGGAATGACTGAAGAAAGATTTGCAAATGGCCACGGACGCCTAACATCCGGACAATATGCGGAGCCATCAAACCGATGAATCCGATCGGACCGACGACACTTACTGTCGTTGCCGCAAGCAAAATCGCTGCTGCCCATGCCATCAATTTAATGAAGCGTACATTTTGGCCAAGTGAAGACGCAACATCTTCACCTAACGACAAAATATCCATCGGCTTCGCAATCCCTAATGCAAGGATGAACAGGACAACGATCATCGGACCCGCAAATGTGACACCGCTCCAATTCAACTGTACAAGTGTACCTGATCCCCATAAAAAGAGGCCGTTCGTCTGATTCTCGAATAAAAGCTGCAAGGAGCCAGTCATAGAGGCAAACAGCAAGGAGATAATCATCCCTGTTAAAGCGACACGAACAGGCTCCATCTGCTTCCCTGCCAGAACGACGACAAGGATGGACGAAAGCACCGCGCCTGCAAGCGCAACGAGAAACGGAAAGTCGCCGAGCAACGTTGGAAAGAAAATCATCGACACTACAACAAAGAAATACGCACCGGCATTGATGCCGAGCGTGCTTGCAGACGCCAACGGGTTATTCGTCAATGTCTGCAAGATAGCACCCGCCACAGCGAGCGCACCACCCGCTAAAATACCGATCGCCAACCGCGGAAGCCGAAGTGAAAGCACGATATCCTGGATGCGCCCCTCCACCCAAACTTCCTTCATGAGCTGGGAAACTGTGTAATCAGCTTGGCCTTGTGTCAGATGGATGAAGGATAAAACGACCAACAGGAAAAGACCGATGATCATAACGAACAACGATCTTTTCCCTGTAGCCTTTCTCGCCATTATTTATTGACCATCGTATCGACGATTTGATTCAACAATGTTTCAGCTGACAGCGGACCTCCATACAACCAAGTATCCGAACCGAGGTTAAATAGTCGATCTTCTTTGACGAAATTCAAGTTTTTCCAAACCGCATTATCTTTCAATTGCTTTTCGTATACATTGTCTTCTTCCTGCACCGTATACAAGTAGTTCGCATCCTCGTATTTCGTCAAGCCTTCGACGTTGAATGTGCTGGATCCGAATACTTCAAACTGATCCGGCACGTGCACATTTTTCAAACCGATCTTCTCAAGGATTTGGGAAGCCATGGAGTTCGGCGTGAATACACGGATTTCCGGAGCTTGCGGACCTGTGTATGCGAGCGTCAAGATGACATCCTTCGTTTTCAAGTTTGCTTTATCGATTTCCGCTTTCGCTTCCTCGTATTTCTCATCTAAGTGCGCCAACACTTTTTCAGCTTCATCCGTCTTGTCTACAGCCTTCGCGATTTCATTGAAGGTCGTCGTCATTTCCTTGTACAAATCAATGGACTCGTCTTCCGGATATGGATTGAAGATGACTGTCGGAGCAATCTTCTCCAAATCCTTCAGCATTGCATCGTGACGGAAGCTAACACCAATGATCAAATCCGGCTCAATTGCAGCGATCGCTTCCAAATTCGGCTCTTGCCTTCCACCGACGTCAACGACATCATCGCTCAATTCCGCGTCGATGTTCACCCAATTATGATATTCCTGAATGTCCGCCATACCTGCTGGCTGTATGCCAAGCGCAAGCAGATCTTCTGCGTATGTCCACTCAAGCACAACGACTTTCTTAGCAGGCTTATCAAGCGTCACTTCACCGTTCGAACCTGTGATTGTTACGCTTCCCTCAGCTTCATTGACTGGTCCTTTATCTTCATTCTTCTTCGAAGAGCAGCCAACTAACAGAACTGCACTAAGTACTAACAAAAGTACGGTCTTCATGAATTTATTCATATATTCTCCTCCACACTGATAATCATTATCAGTTAGTAGTGTAATCTGTCAGTTAGGTATTTGTAAAGTGATTTCATAGATTAATGATTATCATTCTCAATTGTACGAGAATATGGTATGCTACTTAGTAATAAGAGTCGGCTTTCTTTTGGATTACGAATGAAACGGAGGCATTATACATGCACCCTACGATAAATACGAAAAACTTGTCCATCGGCTATGAAGATCACCTTCTTTTTGAGAATTTAAATTTGGCAATCCCCCGTGGTGAAATCACCGTCTTCGTCGGAAGCAACGGTTGTGGGAAATCCACTTTGCTTCGTTCGATCGCTCGTTTGTTGAAACCTTCGGACGGCTCCGTCTTGTTGGAGGGGAAAGATATCCATTCGATGTCTTCCCGCAATGTTGCGAAGAAAATGGGCATCCTCCCACAAGGTCCCGTATCACCTGAAGGATTGACTGTTCATGACCTTGTTAAACAAGGCCGCTACCCTCATCAATCGTGGCTTTCCCGTTGGACGGAAGTAGATACGAAAAAGGTCGAGGCTGCGATGGAAGCGACAAAAATAAGCGATCTTCGTGACCAGGCAATCGATACATTATCGGGCGGCCAGCGCCAGCGTGCGTGGATTGCGATGACACTTGCACAAGACACGGATGTCATTCTGTTGGATGAGCCTACGACATATCTTGACATGACGCACCAAATCGAAATTTTAGACCTTTTGTTTGAGTTGAATGAACAAAAAGGCCGCACGATCGTCATGGTGCTCCATGATCTGAATTTGGCTTCTCGCTATGCCCATAATATTGTCGCCATTAAAGACGGTGGGGTATACGCACAAGGTAGACCGGAAGATATTATTACTTGCGATCTCGTCCGCGCAGTGTTCAGCATGGAATGCCAAGTGTCGACGGATCCCCTTTTCGGAACGCCGCATTGTGTTCCTTTCGGCCGTGGACGCTGCGTCGTGCAGCAAGTAAGGAGCAATACAGGTGCCTAAGCTGAACGAAGAGCACATTGCATCTTTAGAACGGTTTGGCATCTTTCTGAACAGGCAGCCTGACGCATTCACGAACGCACAAGCAACTTTGTCGGAAACGGCGAGCACTACTAAATTATTTTTGGAAATTAAAGCATTATCCGAATCGCCGACAGACGCTGTGGCGGCTTCCATTTATATGAGGAGGCACGGATTCTTCATGACGGGGCTGTTCCATATGCTGAGCAAGTTCAACTTGCTCTTTACCGGCAAATTGGAGGACATCTCTTTATTCATCGAAAACGGGACGATTCAGTTTACTATTCCGCCTGACTCATTCGGGGACGTCCATGACCGACACGAAGCGATCCGTTTCATTCTTGAGCAATACGGACATCCAGTCGTCGAATATATGGGCAAGCGCGCGCATGTTTCCAAGCTGATTCTTTGGGAGAATGTATGGGGCTATGTGCTATGGATATATTCCATGCTTCTTAACGAAGACTGTCCTGCTGCACCAAGTGACCTTGATTTCTTAATGGAAGATGAAACATGGAAGCCGCATATGAGGCGCTCACCCTTTAAACAGTATTTGCAGGGTGAAGAACCACTTGCCGCCATGTCTAATTACAAACGAACGACTTGCTGCTTATTGAAGGAACTGCCCGATACAGAGAAATGTCCTTATTGTCCGTTGAATAGGACTTAAAACAGCCTACCCGCACCGATTTTCCGGTACGTGCAGGTTGTTTTTTTGTTCTGTCTATAGGCTGACTCCACTAACTGAGATGTGCTCTCATCCTTTACTTTAACTCTTTTATTATTAAAAGATAATCTATGATTTATTATTGTTTCCAAGGATTCGGAATACCTTTCATTTCTGGATGTTCCCAGAATTCCGGGCCAGGATATCCTATATATAAATAAAGGTCTTTATTAGGTGTTTGTGTTGATGCTTTCATTACTTGATACGTCTCCTCGGAGTAGATAAAACGATCAGTATCATCTTCGTACGCAATTTTAATTCCATCATAATCATTAAATAATTCATCAACATATCTTTTATCTACTTTTCTGAATACAATCGAATTTACTTTATCGTTATAAAAACCGAAACTTGCAACCCCTCCATAATCTAGGTAGAAGTCAGATTCACTCATATCAGACTGCTCGATTATAAAATTATCACCCAATCGTTCAATTACGTTTGATGGTGAATCACCTATTGTCACGCCAAGTAGATAGAAGTAGCCTTCTTCTTCAGTGAATGTGGGTTTAGTGGAATCCACTTCCGTGTTGGTTGGAGAAGGGTGTTGATTTTTAAGATTCTGTTGCGTCCTGTATAGATACTCTGCTTTTTGTTCCCAGTGATCCGGTCCGGCACGAAATAGGGATAAGTATAGGTTTCCATCCATCGACATCGTTGATGCATGCAGTAGTTGGGAAGTCTCCTTGGAGTAGAATAAACGATTATCATTATCAAGATACCAATGAAATATAAATTTAAATCCACCATAGTCATTAAATAATCTGTCGAAGTAATCTTCATCTACATTCATAAATACGATTGAATCTAATTCATCTTCAATAAAATAGAATTTCACCTGACCCTCATAATTCATTACAACGTCTACCTCACTGCCGTCCTCTTCACTGTCATCCTCTTGCACGATTGTGAAATCCTCACCAAAAACTGTGATTACTTTTGATTGGGAGTCACCTAACGTTATTCCATCAAGATAAAATATCCCTTCTTCTTCGGAGAATATAGGTTTTGATAAATCTATGTCTAGTTCCGCTCGAGATGGTTGGTTGGCTACAGACGGGTCATTTTCAGTCAATACTTCGTTTAATACAAAAAGCATTGCGCTCATTGTTATTACAGCGGCAATTACTGTATATCTCCAATTATGTTTTGGTCTTTTTGATCTGTTTTGGATTTCATCTACAACGTTTTGCATAACCCTTTTTTTATTTTCCGTTACATCCTTCACTTCAGTAGGAATGAATTTATCCATTTAATAGTACCTCCCATTCAATTCCTATTAGCTGATTTTTCAACAGTTCCCTACCGCGTCGCAATCGGGTTTTGACTGTACTATCAGGTATGGCCAAAAGACTTGCAATCGCAGCGATCGTCATTTCGTCAAAATTAAAGTAAATGAGGACCTCACGTTGTTTCAACGGCAATTGAAGAATTGCTTCTCCAATTAGTGTTTCTTCATCTTTTCTAACCAATTCATCTGTTTTTCTTGCAGATTCTGTTTGGAATAATTTGTTTTGCAATTTCACCTTTCTATACGTCCAGCTTTTCAAATAATCTTTGCTTTTATTAGCCGTCATTGTTGTTAGGTAGGCCTTAACTTCTCCTCGTTCTTCATATTTGCTTTGACTGCCGTAAAACTTTATAAATACTTCCTGCACAATATCTTCTGCCGCTTGGAGGTCTTTCACGTAATAATAAGCAAGCCGAATTAAATACTCCGTGTATTGAAACATTAATTCTTTTAGTTCATTCGTACCGGTCACAGCTTCAACCCCTTTCCCTATATAGTAAACGATTCTCAAATAGGGGAGGTTTGTTTTTTCAGAATTATTTTAAACCTAATTCGTTCGGCACTATTGCCGACAAACAAAAACCCGGCAGCCCAGCTGTAAAGACAACAAATTTGCACCGTTATTTAAAGAATGATAATTTTGTAGTGCGCTATGGAAATATCTAGTCGTTTCATAACTGTTTGATTACACTGCGAAAAGGAAGACGATAATATGATAGATGTTAAATCAATACAAGAGCGAAAGAAATTAAGACTAGCAATTTTAGAGGAACTATATAATCTTCATTTTTTTCTCCTACACAAAACAATTGTTTGATTGTCAAAACGAATGAGTTATATGGGGAAAGAAATAGCGAAAAACACTTGGCTTATCATTATCTTGTTACATCTGGCTATATTCATTTAGATATTTCAGGTGATAGTTCAGTTGTAAGTATTACAGCTAAAGGTATTGATTATGTAGAATCTATTTATGAATAAAATAAATTATCATTCAAAAATTGAATGCATCCTATCCACTAAAAAAACAGCCCACCCACACCGATGATGTGACCCCTAAAAGTTAGAGTTTTATATTACGCAGCTAGTTGGCTGGTGTGAAGACGGTATTGAACCGGACTC
>NZ_JBPFDR010000015.1:0-34795 GCF_059415085.1 Sporosarcina sp. SAFN-015 | reverse complement strand
AATCATCTGTATATTTAACCATAATAAAACACCCCAAAAGTTAGATTTTCAACTCTAACTTTTGGGGTGCACTTCACTCTACGGCGGGTTATTTCATTTACAAAAAAGAAGTTGTCCAAACACGGACAACTCCCATCAATAATAATCTTATTGATTTCCTTTTTTAACCCACTCTGCAACTGTAACTGTCCGTTTTGCTTGATGCTTCACAGCACCTTGAACATCCTCAATCATTTTACCGTCCTGGCCGACTGTTACGCTCGTGCCGTAAGGATTTCCGCCTGCTCCAAAGAGAACTGGGTCAGTGTATCCAGGAGGTGCAATGATAGCGCCCCAGTGCATCATTGAAGTATACAGGGATAATAATGTAGCTTCTTGGCCGCCATGTGGATTTTGAGCAGACGTCATCGCGCTTACTACTTTATTAACCGTCTTGCCGCTTGCCCAAAGGCCACCTTGAATATCTAAGAATTGCTTCATTTGCGATGGCATATTGCCAAAACGGGTTGGGACGCTAAAGATAATTGCATCTGCCCATTCGAGATCTTCTGAAGTTGCCACTGGAACGTCTTTTGTCGCTTCGACAGTTGATTTCCAAGCTTCATTTCCTTCGATGACTGATTGTGGAGCGAGCTCTTGAACTTTCAATACTTTAACTTCGGCACCGGCTTCTTTTGCACCCGCTTCAGCCCATTTAGCTAATTGATAGTTTGTACCACCCATACTATAAAAAATGACAGCCACTTTTACATTCGACATTTTTTCCATCTCCTTTGGCTTTCCAAATATTTTTGCTAAAAAGCGCATTATTGCACCTGCTTCTTCGATAATTTCATAACCATACTCTTCTAGCTATACCACTACAAAAAAGTTTTATTCAACCCCTTATCTGTCCATATGAAAGAGGGTGCAGAAAGATCAATGACTTTCCTGCACCTCATCGGATAATGCCAACTCTTTTATTTCTACTCTGTATACGCCAATGCATACAAGGAGCTCATCAATGCTTGAACCCCGACTGCCAATTGTTCAGGGCTTGTATATTCCAAAGGATTATGACTGATTCCTTCGCGGCTTGGAACGAAGATCATTGCTGTCGGCACGACGGGCGCAATGATTTGTGAATCATGCCCAGCACCGCTATGCATCACCTTATAATTGAATCCATTTTCTTTCGCTTGTTTTTCAATGGTTTCAACGATTTGTTTATTCATAGGAATCGGATCCTCATCCATCCACATATCAATCGTCGTCTCTACACCTGAATCAGCAGCGATCCTCTTGATAATTGTTGTCAGTTCCTCCGTAAACTTTACGAGGGCCTCTTTTTCCGTATGCCGAACGTCAAATGTAAATAGCGCTTCCCCTGGAACAACGTTTACAGTGTTCGGTTTGACTTCGATTTTACCGACTGTCGCAACGAGCGGATCGCCGTATTCTTTTGCTCTGTTAATGACATTATTGATCATTTGGCTGGCGGCATATAACGCATCTTTCCGATACCCCATAGGTGTAGTCCCCGCATGGTTTGCGACACCTTTCACTTCGATCGTAAAACGCCTTTGTCCGACAATGCTATGAACAACTCCAATGTCTTTTCCTTCCTTCTCTAAAACATTGCCTTGTTCGATATGGATTTCAACAAATCCTTTCAAGTCATTGCGGAGCGCTTTCGATTCATCCCTAAAATTAAAACCAGCAGCTCTCATTGCCTCTACGAAGGGAACATCGTTGAAATCCGTAATGTCTACAACGTCCTCTTTTTTCGCAATGCCGACAAAATTTTTGGACCCCCAGAAGGCATATGGGAAACGGCTTCCTTCCTCCTCGGCAAACGACACGACCTCGAGATTTCGGAGGGGCTGGCCATATTTCTCCTTTAAAAGGCGGATCGCTAATATTCCCGCCAATATTCCAAAGGCGCCATCTAACTTGCCGCCGTTTTTAACAGTATCTACATGCGAGCCGGTTAAAATTGTTTCATTTTTATACATACTTCCTTCTAATCGGCCAAATAAGTTTCCGATATCATCATAACGAGTAGTCAATCCATCATCTTGCATTCTTTTTTCCAACGCTTTTTGCCCTTCCACCCATTCTTTTGTATATAGTAACCTTGTAACACCACCTTCAGGATCCTTCCCGTATTCCGCCAGCCACTCTTCAAGACGAGCAATTTCACGTGTTACATCTGTCACATTCATCTACCCCTTTGTATTGGTTGTCCGTTTTCAAACACGACATCCCCACCTACAATTGTTGTCTTCACTTTTCCTTTGAAAGTCCTTCCAATATAAGGCGAATGTTGATGGCGGTAAAACAGATCTTCCTTCTTCAATTCAAAGCTTTCATTCAGATTGACAAGTGTCAAATCAGCATCATAATCTGCTGCAATCGTTCCTTTTGTCTTCAGTCCAAATATTTTCGCCGGATTTTTTGACGTCAATTCAACAATTTTCTCCAACGGCACATTCCGTTTGAAATGTCCTTCCGTCAAAAGAATATTCAACATGGACTGGGCTCCTGAAATCCCTCCCCATCCATCGAAAATATTATCGCTTATCACTTTCATGGATGCTGGCGCCGGTGAATGGTCGGAGCCGATTGTGTCGATTTCGCCATTCGCTACTGCCGTCCATAATTCATCCACTTCTTCTTGATCTCTTAATGGAGGGGCACATTTTGCGATGACGCCTTGTTCTTCCAAATCCTTTACAGTCAATGATAAATAATGCGGACACGTTTCAACCGTTATGTCGACGCCTCTTTGTTTCGCATCATTGATCACTTCCACGACTTTCCGGCTGCTTGCATGCACGATATGAAGTTTACAGCCCGTCAATTCGGCATAAGAAAGAATTCTTCGGACCGCTTCAATTTCCGAAATGACTGGACGGGATTCGACATAGTCTCTCGCCGTTACTTTGCCTTGACCGATTCTTTCTTCCGCAAGCTGTTCACACATGACCGTACTTTCAGCGTGAACGGCTAATAGGGATCCCAAGGATGCAATCTCCCTCATTCCTTTATAGATCGTTTCATCATCGACGTTATGGAAGTCGTCAATTCCGCTCGGCGACATGAATGCCTTGAAGCCGATAACGCCATTTTCATGAAGCTCACGCAGATTTGCTAT
Organism: Sporosarcina sp. SAFN-015; assembly: GCF_059415085.1. NCBI lineage: Bacteria > Bacillati > Bacillota > Bacilli > Caryophanales > Caryophanaceae > Sporosarcina > Sporosarcina sp. SAFN-015. Next base: position 31,659 of record NZ_JBPFDR010000015.1, on the reverse strand, counting down.
GTTTTCTGGTACGAGCCCACCCCAGTAATATGGATTCACAATGGATTTTTCCTCTGCCAATGCACGTTTCATTTCTAAATTGGCTTTATTGATTGTCGGAGGGGTACTATTCAGTGGCATATCAAAAAACGATGTCGCCCCGCCGGCAGCTAAACTCCTGCTACCCGTCTCCAATCCTTCCCATTCTGTTCTGCCCGGCTCGTTAAAGTGGACATGCGAGTCAATGACGCCTGGGAAAACATGAAGACCTTCCGCATTTATCTCCTTGTCTGCCGTTGCTTCGAGCGGCTTTCCGAAAGACACTTCCATAATCTTTCCGTCCTTGACGGCGATATCTCCTTTTTCCGTTGAGTCTGCCGTTACAATCGTTCCATTTTTAATGATCAAATCGTAGCTTGCCATTGAAAATCCCTCCAAGTTTTGCCGATCTTATTATTCCCGTTGTGGAAACTAGATTCCTGTTCATTATGTGTCTCATCCTTCTTCTATATCCATTAACCTTTACAAAGCAAACATGCATAAGCAATATTCAAGAATTCAATCAAGTTCTATACAATGGATGTTTATTACGTTATGATGGTATTTCAGCTATGAAGTAAGGAGGAGTAATGATGGCAAGAAAAGCTTATGAAGTAAAAGGCTCAACGGCATCAGGTCCGTATTCAGCTGCGGTGGACGCAGGTGATTTAGTTTATTTATCCGGGCAGACCGCAATGAACTCCGCTTCTGCGGATAATATAGCAGGTGACATCGGAACACAAACAAAATTGTGCTTTGATCACTTGTTTGAGGCGCTGGAAGCAGCTGGTCTCACACCTGATGATGTTGTAAAAGTAAATGTTTATTTGACTGATATGAATAATTTTTCCGCAATGAACGAAGTATATGCAACGAAGTTTTCTAAACCGTTTCCTGCAAGGACTTGTGTCGCAGTGGTAGCACTTCCACTCGGAGCAGAAGTGGAAATCGAAGCGATTGCGAAAAAACCTAACTGAGTAATATGAATGAATATAAAGGCGTCCCCCAAAATATGTATAAACGTTTTTGGGGACGTCTTTTTTTTTCTCCAAAATGAAACTGTTGACGCAACGTCAAACAGCATGCTATTATTATCTTGAATTAAAGATAAATTAATTCAATCGGTAAATAATGAATCCAAAAACCATGTTAGTTGAAAAACAAACAAATTTTTTTAACTATATATCTTGAATTCGAGACAAATTAAGGAGGAGAACATACATGAACCAATTAAAAGGCATTCACCACGTGACAGCCATTACGAGCAGTGCAGAGATGATTTATGACTTCTTCACGTACACATTAGGATTGCGCCTCGTAAAGAAAACAGTAAACCAAGATGACATTCAAACGTACCATCTATTTTTCGCAGATGATGCAGGCAATCCAGGTACGGATATGACATTTTTCGACTTCCCCGGCATTCAAAAAGGAGTACACGGAACAAACGAAATCTCAAAAACTTCTTTCCGTGTACCGAGCGATGCTGCGTTAGCATATTGGGTAAAACGCTTCGACAAATTTGACGTGAAGCATAAAGGCATCCAAGAGCAATTCGGTAAAAAGGTATTGTCATTTGTAGACTTCGATGACCAACAGTATCAGCTCATTTCTGACGAGCTCAATGAAGGCGTCGAATCAGGAACGCCATGGCAAAACGGACCGATTCCTTTGGAGTTCGCCATTACAGGACTCGGACCAATCCATATCCGGACTTCCTTCTTCGATCACGTGAAAGATATGTTGGAGAAAGTATTTATAATGAAGGAAATTGCACAAGAAGAGTCATTCCATTTATTCGAAATGGGCGAGGGTGGAAACGGCGCTCAAGTAGTTGTGGAATATAACACGGTCCTTCCGCAAGCAATGCAAGGATTCGGCACTGTCCATCATACGGCATTCCGTGTAGAGGACCGCAAAGAAATCGATGTTTGGCAACAACGTTTGCAAGGCTTCCAATTGCCAAACTCAGGCTTTATCGACCGTTATTTCTTCGGCTCGTTGTATACGAGAATCGCACCTTCCATTCTGTTCGAATTGGCGACGGACGGCCCTGGCTTCATGGGCGATGAGCCGTATGAAACGCTTGGCGAAAAACTATCGTTGCCACCATTCTTTGAAGACAAACGCGAAACAATTGAAGGCCTTGTACGGCCAATTGATACAGTCCGTAGTACGAAGAACATTGAAAAAGAATACTTGTAAGGAGGTGAAACTTTAAAAGATGGGACTTTTTGATAAATTATTTGGATCTAAACAACAGGAGGAACAAACAATGACAAATTTAAATATCGGTATTATTTTAGGATCAACTCGTGATGGACGTGTAAGCCCTCAAGTAGGTGCTTGGGTAAAAGAATTGGCAGATCAACGCGGAGACGCTAACTATACAGTAATCGATATCGCAGATTACAAATTGCCATTGCTAGGCGAGCCAGGAAGCGATGCTTCAGGCGCGGCCGCATGGTCAGAAATCGTTGGAAAACAAGACGGATTCGTATTCATCGTTCAAGAATACAACCACTCCATTACCGGAGCGCTTAAAAACGCTTTAGACTTCCTACGCGAAGAATGGAACAACAAAGCAGCCGGTATCGTATCTTACGGTTCAGTAGGCGGTGCTCGCGCAGCTGAACATTTACGCGGCATCCTTGGTGAACTATCCGTAGCGGATGTTCGTGTTCACCCAGCTCTATCACTATTCACTGATTTCGAAAACGGAACAGACTTCAAACCAGCGGAAGTACAAGCTTCTTCTGTAAATCAAATGCTAGACCAAGTTATCCCTTGGGCGACTGCATTGAAAACAATTCGATAATAAGTAAGAGTAACCATCCCTTGCATTGGCGCAAGTTAGATGGTTACTCTTTTTTTATATGAAGGCTTCCCTTCTGAACTTATCGACCCCATACCCTATCAAAGCGGCAACAAAAGCAGGCAAAACCCAGCCCAGTCCATGCTCAAAGAACGGAACAACATCTAACCACCTGGTCAAAATCCCGACTTTATAACCGATGCTCGTCAATACCTCGTACAGCGCAAAAATTGACGTCACGGCAACCGATAGCCGGTACATCATCTTCCCTCCGCCCGCAAAATGCTCGAATAACGAGAGAATGACCAATACGATGGAAATTGGGTAAATGAGCACTAATAATGGCACTGCCAAATTTAGAATCGTATTCAAACCTAAATTAGACACTAACAAGCCAATCAATACAAAAATAACAACATACGAGTGGTATTGAATTTCAGGATAAATCTCATTAAAAAATCTAGCACATGCAGTAATCAAGCCAACACAAGTCGTCAGACATGCCAGTGTTACAATCACACCGAATATAAGTCCACCACCGCTAGCAAATAGGATATCCGATGCTACAGTCAATATATCCGCGCCATTTGCAAAGTCATTTGTCTTCGGTATGACCCTTCCAATCCATCCTAAGGAGACATAAACAACGGCCAATCCGAGACCAGATATAATTGCGGCCCCCAATGTCCCTTTTACAAGCTCCGATTTGGATATTGCACCTTTATCCTTCAGTGCATTTATGACAACAATCCCAAACGCAAGCGCCGCCACAGCATCCATTGTGAAATACCCTTCCACGAAACCTTTTACAAATGGAGACGATGCATAAGTTCCTTCCGCTGGAGAAGCTATATTTTCAAATTTGATAAAGGCCCGGATAACCAGCAAAGCTAACACTAGCAATAAAATAGGAGTCAACAGCTGTCCGATTCGATCTACTATTTTCTTGGGATTTAAACTAATGAGGTAAGTCACTCCAAAAAACAGCAAGGAGAATACTAGCAATGCAAGCCAGCCATTGACGTCTACGATTTGCTTGAAACCCAACTCGTACGCTACATTCGAAGCTCTTGGTATTCCATATAAAGCCCCGATTGACATATAGATAATGATCGCAAAAATTAGGCCAAACAGTCCATGCACCCTGCTGCCAATAGAGATTAGCCCATTTTCAGACAATGCGATTGACATGATTGCCATGAATGGCAGCAAGACACCTGTTATAAGAAACCCGGCAATTGCCTGTCCGAAGTTGCTCCCCGATTCCAAACCTAGAAGGGGTGGAAAAATTAGATTTCCAGCCCCGAAGAATAAAGAAAAGAGCATAAGTCCTGAAAACAATACATTTTTCCTACTCATCGTAAACCCTCCTAATTCTTAGCGAACGAACCATCTACTTCAACAGTCTCAAATATATTAATAAATGCAGTCTTATCATAGCCACGTACTATCTTTTTCACCTGCAACATTTCATATCGTGTAACAACAGTCATTAAAATATGTTTCTTTTCTTGTGTATAGCCGCCGTAACCCTCCGTGATTGTAATACCTCGATAGATAGACTTCAATAGATCTTCCCGAATTGCCTCTCCTTGCGAAGTGACAATCTGCATTGTTAACTTAATGTGATTTGTGTGAATACTATCAATCATTTTACCTGTCAAATAGATGGACAAAAGCGTATATAATGCGATATTCCAGTCAAATACGGCACCCGAAATGAAAACTATAATGCCATTCATACTAGTCAGAAGAAGTCCGATACTTATATTGCTCGTCCGGGAAAGGATGATTGCTATGATATCCAATCCACCGGAAGTGCCAGAGTACTTTAAAATCAAGCCAACACCGATGCCGCTCATGACACCTCCAAAAATCGTCGACAATAATATGTTGTCTGTAACAGGAATTACTGGTAACACATACAAGAACACAGATAGCGACACAACACAAACCAGTGTATTGACCGTAATCAACCTTCCAAGTTTAAAGTATCCTAATACAAGTAAGGGTAAATTAAGCAAAAAATTCATTAAGCCAATATCAAATGGGGTAATTTTCCCAATCAAAATAGCAATACCGCTAATTCCACTGCTTAAAATTCCATATGGAACGAGAAAGAAATTAAAAGCAAAAGCAACAATCAACGAACCCGCTACGACAATACCATTTTTCATTCCCAATAGACCTCCTTAGAGTAAAACTGACTTCATCTGTCTGTTATTTTTCCACATAAAAAAACCCGCCCCTAAACAGGGACGAGTTTGTGCTCGCGATACCACCCATATTCCGCAAGTTCCAGATAACATTTGAAACAATACGGCTCTCAATCAACGTACAATCATACGTGTTCCCTATAACGGAGGAAATCCGGCAAGACTTACTATATTCAGCCTTGCATCTCGGAGAATGATTTTCGGAAAAGATCTGTCCATCGACTTTCACCAAGCGTCGACTCTCTAAAGAACAGGGTTCTTCACTTACTGTTTCTCGTCAAGGATTTTCATTTATACAATACAACTTAACAGAGAGTGATTGGAAAAGTCAATAAGCATTTATTATTTCATAACTTTTCGATCATTCTTCCAACTAGTGCAGCAGATTCAGCAAGATGGATTCTGTTTCCGGTGTCTTGATCGCAAAAGTAGAAGCATTTCATACCAAACGTTACTTATTAAAATAAAATGCTTGTTGACTGATTCTTACTATTTTCACTCAACCTTTAGTTTCCACGACAAAAAAACCTCTTTCCAATTCTTCTTGGAAAGAGGCTGTTAATTTTCATTTCATTATAGATAGCGGTTTATATTAATATGCATACGCCCAATTCACCTATTGAACAATGTACAATCTTATGGTAAATTTATTAAGATAGACACTTCATAATTAAAGTGAATATATTATCCCCACTTTAATTATACAACGTAATCTATTCGCCAGTCAAGCCTTTTACTCATTTTTTTAAAGGGGTGTTAGCTATGAAATCAACTTTTCAGCAGGAGCAGCAACGAGTGGACAGTGTGTTGGAGGTCATTACGGAACGGATTCAAAAACTGGAGGATGATACAACCCGGCAGCGGAATGAAGTCGTGAATATCCGCAAGCATTTCTGGGATGAAGTCAAAGTCAATGTCGATACATTTGACGACTATCTTGAAACGATCATCGGCTTGAGACAAGAAGCGCAAGCACTCGCGGTTAGCCAAACTACTCACCGCCATTCATCCAAACGATTGTCCACATTGCGCCGAATGAAAGAAGCTCCTTACTTTGGCCGAATTGATTTCGTGGAAGATGGTGTTTCAAATGAAGAACAAATTTACATTGGGATCGATACGTTATCTGACGACAGTGGAGAAGATTTCCTTATATACGACTGGCGCGCGCCAATTTCTAGTGTCTACTATGATTATCAGCCAGGAAATGCTTCCTATGTTACCCCTGGCGGCGTCATCCAAGGAAGATTGGAGAAAAAGTGGCAATATTTGATTCGCGGGGGTGTTCTTCAATCGATGTTTGACACGAGCCTCACGATTGGAGACGAAATTTTACAGCAAGTGCTAGGCAAAGGTACTGATAAACATATGCACAGCATCGTCGCTACTATTCAACAAGAGCAAAACAGGATTATCCGTCACGACCAAGGGAAACTTCTCATCGTTCATGGTGCTGCAGGTAGCGGAAAGACGTCAGCCGCCCTTCAACGGATCGCCTATTTGCTATACAAATATCGCGATAGCCTTAATGCAGACCAAATTATACTGTTTTCACCGAACACGTTGTTCAACAGTTATGTGTCCAATGTTTTGCCGGAACTCGGTGAAGAGAATATGCAGCAAGTCACCTTCCAAGAATACTTGAATCATCGATTAAGCAAGAACTATCAGGTCGAAAATCCTTATGATCAGTTGGAATATGTCTTAACCGCAGCGGATTCCCCTTCCTATCAATCAAGAGTGGCAAGTATTCAATTTAAAGCATCACCATCTTTCTTTGATGCGATCGAATCGTATAGGGAGTCGTTAGAGGTTTCCGGCATGCTATTCAAAGACTTGATTCTTAGGGGAAAGTCGATCGTATCCAAAGAGCAAATAGCGGAACGGTTTTATCGAAAAGATACATCACTCCGCTTCCATAACCGACTTGAAAAGTTGAAAGATTGGCTGCTGAATAAACTAAAAGAGGCAAAAAATGTTGAACGGCATCAACCATGGGTGCTGGAGCGAATCGAGCTGCTCAGCGACGAGGAATACAATAAAGCGCATGCGTACTTAGCAAAAAAGCGCGGTTTTAAAAGAGACTCAATTGCCGATTATGAGGTGGACACAAAAGAGCTAGCTCAATTGATCGTGCAACAGAGATTGAGGCCGTTGCAAAGACAAGTTCGGGCATTTGAGTTCATCGATACGAAAGGCATCTATAAGCAGCTGTTTGCCGACCCTTTGGCAATAAAACAATGGATGACCGGAGACACACCTCCGGAATGGCCTGCTATTTGCCAAGCAACTCTGAACATGTTGGATGAAGACCAGCTTCACTACGAGGATGCTACTCCCTTTTTACTGCTCAATGAGCTAATCAAGGGCTTTCAGGCAAATCGTACGATAAAACATATCGTCGTTGACGAGGCGCAGGATTATTCTCCTTTTCAATTTGAGTTTTTGAGACGTTTGTTTCCATCTGCGAAGATGACCGTGTTAGGGGACTTCAATCAAGCGATTTTCGCCCACGCGAGCGAAACAGTCGATTTCCACGTGCTAACGAATCTATTTGGCCCTGATGAGACAGAAGTTATCAATATGACAAGAAGCTATCGCTCAACAAAGCCGATCATCGAATTCACAAGAAAATTAATGCCGAACGGTGAGCAGATCATCCCATTTGATCGTGAAGGCGAGCTGCCTAAACTGCAGCAGGTGATCGATCATGCAGAACTGCACCGCCACATCAACGAAAAAGTCGTGCATTTCCAAAGCATCGGCTACAACACCATCGCAATTATATGCAAATCAGCGGAGGAGAGCCGTCGTGCATATGAAGCACTAACTACAATCGAAGACATAAAACTGCTGCGAAAAGGTTCCATGGAGTATGAGCAAGGAGTTGTCGTCGTGCCGGCGTATTTGGCAAAAGGCATCGAATTTGACGCAGTTATCATCTACAATGCATCCATGCATGTTTATGGAGAAGAGAACCTTCGCAGAATTTTTTATACCGCGTGTACACGGGCGATGCATGATTTGCAATTGTACAGCGTCGGTAATCCTACCCCATTGTTGCAAACCGTTCCGCAAGGTTCTTTCATCTCAACTTAACTAAAGCACGGTTTCCTTTTCAGAAGTATTTCTGCCCTAGTATCTACTGTTGATATTTACGCAATGCGCCGGCATGATACAAGTTTTAGTCTCAACTTGTATCATGCCGGCTTTTGTATTTTGTTTATTAATGAGGGAAATCATTTTTCCTTATTTCGACGCTCGCTCAACTGTCTTTTGTTCTCTGCCACAAGGCGATCAAAATACGAGAGTTCAGCCTCTTCCTGAACAAGTGGTTTTGTCGTAAGCTGTTCCTTCTCAACTTTACTCTCAATTGATTCGCTAGATTCCGGCTTTTGTGGAGTTTCAATCGTTTGAATAGGAGCTTTAACTGTCTGAATGAAAGTTTGCTTATCTTGAAGCGGCTGTAAAGGTTCCGGTATCCGCTCCGGCTGGTCTCCCATAAGCATCTCCAGCTTGGCAAACCATTTTCGGGCTTCTCTCTGAAACGCCTCAAATTCTGGCGAACTCTTAGCTAAAGGAAGATATGGTTGATTGTAGAAATTGACTTGAAAAAAAGAATGCTTTGCATGATTCATTTTAAGAAGGAGAGCTAGCGACGTTACTTTGTCAACAGGCTTCTTATTCGGATCCGTAGAGATGGCACCCATTGTCCCTTTGGCAATATCATCCACCGTTCCATATGATGAATGGATGAACCCATCTTCCACTATCGCAACGCCATCAAGATCCTTTATCGCAAAATTCAGCAGCCGATAGGGCATACCTAGATAAGGTTTCTGCAAAACCTCCCCCTCTTTATCTTCCGCAAACCATATGTATAGGCGCTGTTTGTCATAGTCGACCGCGACTCTTGACAACAAATCAGTGGACGTTAGGGATGGCATCTTATCAAAGTCTGCTAGATCTTTATTCAGAGAAAGCAAAACTTCCTTCTGTTTTTCCTTTTGACGTCCCTCCACAATTTGCGAGTGTCCTAAAACCATAATTCCAATGAAAAATACAATAATTGAAAGAACAATGCCCATAAAGGCAAAGCCATTAAAAATAGAATAGATAAGGAACCCAATCGCAACTATAGGAGTTAGACAACCAAGACCGGTTAAAAATCGTGTGGAATTTGTTGGAATGACGTTTACCCCCTTTCGATTTTATCCATGTTCTATAAACCCTGACACTGTCTTTACGAGCCGTCCTGCGAAAGGTTTCAAATCCGCTTTAATCCCCGCCATTATTGCAAACATATTGGATTCAATCGACTTCTTCTTAGACAGGACTTGGAAAAATATGTTGCCGACGTAAACCTCTTTGGATATGATAATCTAAAAGGATGGTGAATTTTCAATGAAGAGCGATATTGAAGATTTATTTGATAGGGATAAACAAAACGAGCCGAAAATGAAAGTAGAAAGGAAGGCTGGGGAACCGACCGCGGCATTCAAAGGGGCCTCCTGGGCAGCACTATTAATCGGAGTATCCGCTTATTTAATTGGACTATTTAACGCAGCAATGGAGCTGAATGAAAAAGGATATTATTTCGCGATATTAATATTTGGTCTTTATTCTTCTGTCTCTTTGCAAAAAGCAGTAAGAGATAAAGATGAAGGTATTCCAGTGACGAATATTTATTATGGCATTAGCTGGCTTGCACTACTTATAGCCATTTTATTGATGGGCATTGGCTTGTACAATGCAGGAAGTATCGTTTTAAGTGAAAAAGGGTTTTACGGAATGGCTTTTGTTCTAAGTATTTTTGCAGCTATCACCGTTCAGAAAAACATTCGAGATGCACAGAAAGCAAGAGAGAGCGATTGAGGTCTATTCCATCAATCCGCATAGCCATCCCCGTTCCAAATCCGGAACGGGGTTTTTCTTCTGTCGCTCTTATTCATACTAGCAACTAAATTTCTTTGCAAATTATTATGAACATTATTTCATATTTTTCTTTGCGGGTGAACCTTTTTTCAGTCTGAAATCATATTTGTCTTCATGTTTAAACTTCGGATCTGCGTAAATCGATTGTGTATCACTATTTGAAGCAGAAATAAACTCTGGGAAAGCAGTGTACTCTTCCTCTTTCCAAACCCAAAAGCCAGTTTTTCCTTTCTCCTTATGAAATACATTCTTCTTTAGTTTGTTTTTATGATTTGTAGAAAAATAGTTGGCGATAAATAAACGAGAAGGCCCTGCCGTCAAAATGTTTTTTTCAATTACATTATTTTTTGTATCGTGCTGCAATAATAATTGACCCCCATTTAACCCCTTTGTATCATTTCGGTAAATGACATTTTGAGAAATTGTGGAATTTATAGTGCCTCCACGCTTTTCATCATACCCGCCAATTGAAATTCCAGTATAAAAATTGTCATAAATGATATTGTTAATAATGATAACTTGCTCAGCATATTTACCGGCGTGTTCAGAAGCCGCTTCAATTCCGATATCACATTTATAAATAATATTCTCTTCTAAGGTTATATTTTTTCCACCATCTATGTAAATCCCCCCAGCGGAGTAATCCTCTCCATAAGCTGGATTACCGTATGAAGATATTTCGTAAACTGTATTATTTTTCACTACACCATTTCTTACAAAGTCAGCCTTTTCATCATTGGATATACCCTCATGGCCGATTAGATCAATCCCGATATTATCACTACGACGAACTAGATTACTTTCCACCTTGAAGCCGTCAATATTTCCATTAAGCACAAGAGCTTCACTTGAACCGAGTTTCAAATTTTCCACGGTATTATTAATTACTTTTATATCTTTCATTGGCCCTGTTCCATATATAGCGATTCCATGGGCATTTCCTTCTTCCGCATGGGTTTCTATTCTGCGCACATGGTTATTCTCTAATGTAATATGACTGCTAGAGCCAGTTACATAAATCCCTACTACCGTTTCATCTGCTACATCAGTTTTTATATCCTGTAACGTTAATCCATGAATCGTCACATAGTTTTTATCGTTTATCGTAACTAAGGAGGAGATGCCTGCTTGACCACCCTTTGCATTCGTTCCACTTAGAACAACTTCTTCTTTTTTGTAGGCTCTAAAAATAACTGGTTTTAATTTTATTCCACTATGTTGAACGATAAGTTTTTCATGGTATGTTCCTTTTCGGATATAAACAGTCGTTCCGGCTTCAGCTTCTAATGCTGCCTTTTCAAGTGTTCGAAACGGCTTTGACTTTGTCCCATCATTTTGATCATTTCCTTTTACGGAGACGTATAGTGCATTGTCCGTTTCGGGTGTACTGTCAGTTAAGACAAAAACCGCCATAATAGCAGCTACGACCAAGAGGACAATAATAATTTTCTTCATTTAATCCTCCCTCTTAGAATCAATCTGACGTATAAGTATATTCAAGCTAATGTATGATATAGAAGTCGCCGAGACCAGTAAAAAAGCGGAGGTGCCGTAAGAGTGTTCCTCAAACGGTCCTCCGCTTATCTATCTAGTGTCCTTTCATTAACCCCAAATCTCTTTTGACAATTCTACAATAAACTTCAACTTCTCCCACTGCTCTTCCTCTGTCAACTTATTTCCATGATGCGTTGAAGCGAATCCGCATTGTGGGCTTAAGCAAATTTGTTCAAGTGGTACAAATTTCGTCGCTTCTTCAATCCGCGATTTAACCAACTCTTTATCTTCAAGTTCCCCACTCTTAGATGTAATTACACCCAAAACGACCTTTGCCCCGCCATTGTTAATATATTGAAGTGGCTCAAAGCCGCCTGAGCGATAATCGTCATATTCCAAGAAGAATCCACCCACTTTTTCTTTTGCCAAAAATCTTTCAGCAATTATATCGTAACTGCCTTCAAAAGCCCAGTTGGATCGGTAATTTCCTCGGCATAAATGAGTTGTCACAAACAGGTCTTCAGGTTTCCCATCCAACACTCCATTGACCACACGAAGCGCTAAGTCAATTAAATATTCTCTTGAATATTTGCCGTCATTAAATGGAATATCCGGTGAAGAAAGGCCGGCAATATACACATCATCCAATTGTAAATAGCGGACGCCTGCCTCATAGAAAGCTTTTATTGCATCACGATATGTCTGGATAATATCTTTTGCATAGTCTTCAATATCCGGGTATATATTTTCATCTCTTATTCCGATATTAAACAATTGATTTGGACTTGGAATTGTTTGTTTGGCAACTGCACGTCCGTTAACAATTCCATTAAACTCTATGAAATCTTTAATATGCGGATGGTCAGGATTAAATGAAATTTTACCGATGTTACGAATATTATAGCGCTCCGTTTCTTCATCGCCGCTAAAAATATAGCCTTGTTCCGGTACATATCCTTCAATTCCGTTTAAATGCTCAAGGAAATCCGTATGCCAAAAACGACGCCTGAACTCTCCGTCCGTCACAAGTTCTAACCCAGCTTCAATCTGTTTATCAACGATTCTAGTTATTTCCGCTGTTTCTACGTTGCGAAGCTGCTCAGCTGTAATTTCTCTCTCTGCAAATAATCTTCTTGCTTCATGCAGGTTTTCCGGTCTTAATAAACTCCCTACGTGATCCGCCCTAAATGGTGCTGCTTTCGTAACTGTTTTTGTCATTGCTAAATTCCCCATTTCTTATTTTTTCTTAATAAGGAAAAAACCCTTCTCATATATAAGAAGAGTTCAGCAATAGTCGGCGTCCACTCTTCTTATCTCCAAGCTTTTCGCTACTGGAATTAGCACAGTTCTTTACAAGTCTGTTGCTGAGGCTTCATAGGGCCAGTCCCTTCACCTCTCTGGATAAGAAAGTCGCTTATTAAGTTATTCACCACTTTATATGTGAGTGGATTGAATGTCAAGTATATTTAGATATTTTTTAGTTTTATATATTTCTTATCGCCATCCGCTGATCCGGTCCGCTTTTTTTACAAATGCTGCGGACAAGGCATTCATTCGCGCCCGCAGCAGGTTTTTTCTTCCCTCGATCGTTCGTGTATAAATAAGTTCGCAATCCCCTATGCGCTTTTCACATTCTGCATGGAGAAATTGGGCATATTCTTTTTTCCTAGCAATTTCATAAGGAATGGCATGGACGTCTTTTCGTTTCAGCAAGCTGCCTGTACGGCGGATGATGAGATATCTAGGATTCTCAATCGGTGCAATGAACTCTTGCAAGGCGCCCATAAACACGTTCTTCTCATGTGTCGTCCCTTCCGTAAGCCAGCATGTATAGGCACCCATTCGGTCCTCGGTCACATGGATCATACCTTCCGTGTAAGGCGTGTGCACGGCTTTGGCATGATGGAGTGACAAGTAGATCGCCTTTCCGATTTCCGCCATGCTGGATTCGACAGAAGGATGCTTCATGTATAATCTCACAACCTTGAGAACAGATGGAAGACCGAATGCCATCCCTACAATCAACCCTAGCCATAACCCGCCCCCAACCGGAACGTCCCGAAAATTCATAAAAAATCGAACCGCATCAAACATCTCCCCTACAAGTGTGAAACCGGCTATGTAGGACAAGGCTTTCAATGAATGAGGCAAATAAAAAGGCCGGGGCAACGAACGTCTTTCAGTACTAAGTTCCTCCTCCATTTTCCGTCCCTTGTCAATGGCGCGCTGCCATCTTTCAAATAAACGATCTCGTTCCGATGCTCTCTCGTAAGTCCGTTCGTTCAGCATCTTGATTATTCGTGGCGTATAGGGTGATTCTTCAAGATTCAGCCTCGACAGCCCTGTCTCAATCAGGTCCTCTTTCTCACTCACCCCAACAAGTGATCGGAAACGGCGGGTCAGTAATGCATAATCATGCCCCGGGTCTGCCACGTCACGATCCACACATACGAGATGCCAGATGGATGAGGTCTTGCTGGGATTATTCCTATCCACCCGGATGGCTCTTCCACGCATCTGATTTGATTGCATGAACGAGCCGACATAGGAAGCGATGATCAGTGAGTTGATACACGGCGCATCCCATCCCTCCCCGAGCAAGGCCGCTGTTCCGATTAAGACTTGAAGGTCACCTGATGTAAACACCTCTGTCAGGACGGCAACCATCTTTTGCCGATTTCCGGCTGTCAAATCGGCACGGATATACGAAGCATCATGCGCTAACGCTTTCCACTCAATCTCAATTCCCTGGCGTTTTGAAACTTCCTGTGCAAGCCTTTGTTCGCTTTTCGGCAGAATGACAAGTGAACCTGTCAGAATTCCTGCTTTCACATGAAGGCCAGCCTCCCGCCGGATTTTCTCAAAGATGGGCACAACGCCAATGCGTCGAAGTGGCAATTCATCAACTGAACTAGCGGGCAAATCCTCAAGATGGATGTAATCGGTCAAGATGACCATTCGCAGTTTCTCTTGCAGTAGCTGTTTCTCCCATTTCACAATCTCACAAATGCCCGCTAGTTTGGAGATACTATGAGTAAGCTTTCGATTCATTTTTGCCGTGGAAAGCAGCTTGACGCTTCTTCGCTCGATTGCTCCTATTTGCGATAGCTGGAATTTAATCCGCTTCCGCAAATTGTCTGTATCCGTCACCCTTTCATCAGAAAACAAAATTCCCGTTAACAGTTCTTCAAGCCATTCGTATGTAAACGGTGGCAGTGTGTGCTCGGGCATTCCCAAAATAGACATTGCTTCTTTGCAGTGTTCACTGCCCACCTGCTTAAGGAAAATTAACATGCTTGAAAAATAGGCGGGCTGATCAAGTATTTCTTTTATGTATTCTCTGGAATCTTTCATCCACGGATGGTTTTCAAGCAGTTGCTGTAGATATCCATCGGCAAAAAGTTCCTGGACGAATTGATCCGCCTCTTCTCGAAAGTGAAGAATCATTTTCAGCTCTTCCCCTTCAGGAGACGAGAAGTGGACATAATCCTGGTGCGGACAGAGCTCTCTCTCCTTTACCAGTTCAGGGACACTTATCTCAAGATCGATTGGCCCGCATAGTTCCACATACCGCTCCCATTCCAGAGCGGACACGTCGAATGGCGGTGTAGCCGTCAAGGCCACTACATGGATATCTTGTAGAGAATTCCGGAGAGTCATCATCGACTTCCACCAAGCCGTGCGTAAATGATGCGCTTCATCCAAAATAAGTGTGCCGAAGCCGAACTCAGCAAGACTCCGTCGGATGCCGGCTTTATCCGATTTCACAGCTTCCTGATTTGATTCAAGTTCCTGATCATCTCCGGTTTCCTCTTCAATATCCTCGGAATTATCGGTTTCTTGATAGGCGCCATGCAGCGCCTGATAGGTCGTCACCGTAATGAAATTCGGTTGCGCAATATCCATCGATAGCCATTCAGGCTGCTTCCCTCCCAAGAATAATTCAGTGAAGCGTTCTTTCCATTGCTGTTTGATCGCAAGGGTGGGTGCAATAATTAAGGTCGGTTGATTGATTCTCAACATGATTTCCAATCCCAATACCGTTTTCCCCGAGCCGGGAGGGGCAACTAGGTGGAAGTGCCCGTTTGACAGATGGCTGTCTAATGCTTGAAGGGCACGAGCCTGATAAGACCGCCATTCATAACAGAATTGAATGTCCTTCGGGAATGAATTCATCAAATCACCTCTCCGTTCGCAAGTCGGTTAATGGCAGCTTCTACCCTTTACGCTTCGTACCCTTATAAAGTTTCAAATACCCCGTCTGTTGTTCCTCCACTGATTTCACAAAAAAGACACCCATCCAAAAATAATCGGATACGGTGCCTTCAAATACCTCAATAACTTACTCGCTTACTTTCCCTTCAATTGCCCAAACAGTTCTTCCACTGTCTCGAAATCCACATCATCGTATTTCGTTAACGTAACCAAGTCACTCGGAAGCTGTCCGACCCTTTCAATCTGATCCTCATGTAGTTGAGCGAAGAAACTTGGATTGCCGTCGAACTCCTCTTCGGTTAGAGAGACCTTCGCTAATTGATCGGTGACAATCACGTAATCCGAATTATAGAAGAAAATGAGCTTCCCCGGGTTTGCCAAATCCACCTCGCGCCTCGCTATCTCTTCTTCAATGTAATGTTTCAGTTCTTCGAATAATACCTCATCATCCTTCTCACTGAACCCTTCCGCATCTTCATGCAGTCCCTCCAAGTTATTCGGCAGTTCGCTCATGATCCGCACCTCTTCTTCGGCACCGAGCATCATGAGAAAACGTTCCGATTCCTTGAAACGTTGCGGCAACAGGAATTCGTCCCGAAGGAAGTGTGGGATTTCAAGACTTTTGTCTTTATAAACGATTGTGCGAACAGTTGCTAGGCCCGGCATTGTATCTGCCAGGTTCTCCGAATCGGCCGCTGCCTCAAAGTCTTCGGTGAGTCCTTTTTGTTGTTGAATGTTTGAGCGGATTAAGGCCTCCATACTTTGCAGCCTTGCTTCCAATTCGGATACTTCTGTTTCATCGCCTTTCTTTGGTTCGGGATCTTGATATGCCGGTACTTTCACATCCTTCGGGCAGTACTTACTAACATACCACCCGATGATCGTATAGATTGCCTCCCAGGAAAGAAGAGCCTCCGAATACCGAAATGTCCTCGTTTCATGCGCTGCGGAATTTCCGTTCATTCGAACCTGATGAAGCGCATCAAGAACTTCCTTTTTCAACAACCCCTTGCTCTCCAGCAGGTCGATTCTGTCTTTCAGTTTAAGATGGTCCTCGCCTGACAGTTGTTCCGCCACCATGACCCGCTGCAAAATCGCCTCGACAAATGTCCGCGAGTGCATCAGCATCGTCTGAGGGCTGGAATAAATGCCTTTCTCCAGCTCACTAGCTATTTCAGCCAGCTGTTCGGACACTGGCTCTAAAAATTGATAAAAATAGGATGGGTTATTTTTCATGACCGAAGATCTCCTCATGAGTGCGTGTATTTGACGGCGCAAAGCCCTTGCACTGTATTTTCCCCATTGAAAGACCCTATTAAACAATCGGTATCCAGCCCTGTGGAACGCTTCTTTTTACCCGTCAAATGCTATCAGCAAGTCACTTAACAAACAGCTCACTCATGTAAAGCTTTTCTCTCTTTCTAACGATAGGAATTAAAGAAATCTTAGTCTATTCTAATAAACTTGCTCAAAAATTCTGACGAAACCCGTCATCCTTCTCTGCATAATAAACAATCTTATCTTTATTTAAATACCACATAGATATCTCGTTATTTTTTCATTTATACATAAAAAATGCGCATAATCTTATTTAACATCTAGATTTATGTGCATTTTCAAGTTTCTTTTATCTTTAATTCTCTAAATTGTTGCTTTTAGTAAATGTTCAATTTCCTCAAAAAGTGGTTGGTTTAAATAACCCTTAAATGGATGGTTCTCGAAAATGTTTTATATTGTAAAATTATAACGTATAGAATAAAAAATATTTATAAAAAGGAGTAAGGCATGAAGGTAGCTCTCATAGTTTCATTCATTTTTGTAATTATTGTTTTAGCTGTCGGACTAATTTTGACCATATCCGCAGCTAATTCTATGAATAAAGGTTACAAGAGTGAAAACAGTTTTTCTTCTCTGCTATGGGCTTATCTTTTAACAATCCCATTTATTGTTATAGTGACTCTTATAGCCATATTTATCTTTCAGTAACAACAGAGGACGGTTCCTGAGACAAAAAGTACTTTTTGTCTCAGGAACCGTCTAAGATTTCTTAAAAATGGAGGAACTAAAAAGTTATTGGAGTTCTTTAGAACTTAGACATTTTCAAACTTTCCCCCATTATTTATTAGCGCGTAGACAAACCTAGAAATGCCTTCTTTTATTGTAGCTTCGTTCCCTCTGCCATAAGTAAATCGAACGTATCCATTTTTTGATCCCATTATTCTCCCAGGTACAAATGAAACACCTTTTTTCATGGATTCTTCAAGTAACTTATATTCATCAATTTCGTGATTTATTTTACACCATAAATGAATTCCGCCTTGTGGCACTAAATATGTAACCTCATCTTTAGATAAGCTGTCCAATGCCAAAATTAACGCATTCCTTCGTTCCCTCAGTTGAAACCTTAAATCTGAAACATGTTTGTGAAATTGGGGGGAATCTAGAAATTGATTCGCTATCCATTGCGGAAAAACACTATGGCCAAAGTCAATTTGCTGTTTGCCGTCTGACAAGCGTTTAATCACTTTTTCCGGACCAATAATCCAACCAATGCGCAGTCCTGATGCAACCACTTTTGATAACGAACTAATGTATAAAACATTATCATTATCGTCCATTGACTTTAACGTAGGTCCAATGCACCCGTCGAATGACGTCAAATTATAAGGATCATCCTCTATTATGGGGAAACCGTGCTTTGATGATAATTCCAATATTCTCTTTCGGCGTTCCAGCGACATTTTCGTGCCAGTAGGATTTTGATAATCAGGATTTAAGAAGAGCATACGAATTCGATGTTTTCTTTGTAAAGCCTCAATATCATCAGGATTTACACCATATTGATCAACTGGGAGTAAGAGCGTTTTAACACCAAATGATTGAAAGATCGGTAAAGAGAATGCATAGGATGGGTCTTCAATCGCTACTGTATCACCTGGTTTTAACAAGCATTGAACGATTAGGTGTATTGCTTGCTGAGCACCCGATGTAATCAATATGGAGTCTGGCTGAACTACCATACTTTTATACGTTTTCATATGTTTACAAATGGTCTCCCGTAATCCCGCATCGCCTAAAGGATGATCGTAACCTAAATGCTCATCAAACGCATGCTCTTTAAGAATCCTAGCGAATTGGACGTTAGGTAGTAAATCTGCTGCAAGTTCCCCGCTTGATAGGTTAATCATTCCTTTTTGCTCAGTTTCATTACGAAGTTTCTGTACCAACGGAAGATTCGGAAGAAATGAGCCATCCTCTACATATCTCCCCCAATTGGGAACCCTTTTATGAGTCAGCCCCCATATATCCGTATTTATATATGTGCCGCTCCCTATCTTTCTGACAATTAACCCGACTGCCTCTAGCTCATCATAAGCAGTCACCACCGTGCTCCTATTTATCTGTAACTTTTTTGCCAACTCACGTTCAGATGGTAATGGCTGGTCCTGAGATAAATCTCCCGATATAATTGCATTCTCTATTTGTTCTACAAGTTGCCTATACATAGGTTTTTTTATTGAACGGTCTAGCATAAATTGCATTATACTCCACCCTTTATTTGTAAGTTTTCATATAGCAAATCTTGTACTATGCTCATAATGATACAGTAAATGCCATTATATCATCTCCTGACATCAGTATCCTGAAGTAGTGTTAAAGATGACCTTGTCCACGAATCGGATGACAGTCACTCAAACAATTAAAACAAACGTGAATTTCCCCGATTGTTCAACCTTTCATGAAGATTAATCTCACTTTAGATCCTTGCTCCCAACTCGTAAACTTCTTCCATTTATGCGATAATAACAGAACGAATGTTTCATCGTTTAATGAAAGGAGGGGCTAGTGTGAGGCCAGTCATCCTAGCTGAAAAACCATCCCAAGCGAAAGCGTATGCAGACGCTTTTTCTGTGCGAAAGCATGAAGGTTTCCTAGAAATCAACCCATGCCCGATTTTTCCGGAAGGTGCGTACATCACATGGGGCGTCGGCCACTTGGTCGAGTTGAAAGAGCCGCATGCGTACAACCCTGCTTGGAAGCGTTGGTCGCTCGGGAGTCTGCCGATCCTGCCCGACCGATATGAGTTTCAAGTGGCGAAGGGAAAATTTAAGCAATTCCAGATTGTAAAGAAGCTCATTCGTGGGACGGATACGGTCATTAACGCTTGCGACGTGGATCGGGAAGGTTCGAATATCTTCTACAGCATTTATTATCAAACAGGCGCCCGCAACCAGACGATCAAACGGCTTTGGATCAACTCACTTGAAGTGGATGAAGTACGGAAAGGGTTTGCAAATTTACGGGACAACCGAAAGGATTTGCAGATGTATGAAGAGGCGAAATCGCGCCAGATCAGCGACTGGCTCGTCGGGATGAATGCTTCCCGGTTGTATACACTTCTATTGAAAGCGAAAGGGGTTCAGGAAGTATTTCCGATTGGACGTGTTCAGTCTCCCACGGTGTACTTGATCTATCAACGGCAGCGCGAGATTGAGACATTCGTATCGGAACCGTTTTTTGAAGTAGAAGCGATGTTCAAAGCCGAACAAGGTACGTATAAAGGCAAGGCGAAAGCGAAGGAACAGAAGCGGGAGATCATTCAGGAACTGCTTGCCAAGCATGGAATTCAGCAGAATTCACCAGGGATTATTACCTCTGTCACCCATACTGACAAGCGGACGCCGCCACCTCAGCTCCATTCTCTGTCAACTTTGCAGGCGACAGCGAACCGGCGTTGGAAGATGAGCCCGGCAAACGTATTGAAGACGATGCAAGGCTTATATGAGAAGAAGCTTGTCACCTATCCTCGGACGGATGCGCGTCATATTACGCCGAATGAATTTGCGTATTTGAAGGACCAAGTCGGCGATTACCAACAACTGATCGGTCATCCTTTCCCAGTTGCTTCCCTTGCTCCGAAAAAACGGTATGTCGACAGTTCAAAGGTGCAGGAACACTATGCCATCATTCCGACGAAGAAGATTCCGACACATGCTGTACTTGGCCGACTCTCCCCGATTGAGCGGAATTTATATGAAGAAGTCGTCCGTACGACACTTGCAATGTTCCATACCGATTATTTGTATACAGAGACAAAAGTGACGACGGATGTGAAAGGCCTGCCGTTTTTTACGACTGGCAAAACGGAAAAGGATCTGGGATGGAAGGCTTTATTCCAACGGTCCAAGGATGAAAAAGACGAGCCTGCTTTGCCGCCAATACGGATGCAAGAGACCGTAGAGTCCGATATCGACATTAAAGAGGGCAAGACGATGCCGCCAAAGCCATACACGGAAGGTCAGCTCATCGCGATGATGAAAACTTGCGGGAAATTGGTCGAGGACAAAGAAGAAACGGATATTTTAAAAGAGATCGAGGGGCTTGGAACTGAAGCGACTCGAAGTGGCATTATCGAGACGATTAAAAAACATGGGTATATCACTGTATCTAAAAATATCGTGTCGATTACAGAGAAAGGCCGTGTGCTTTGTCAGGCAATCGAAGGAAATCTGCTTGCCAGCCCGTCAATGACAGCGAAATGGGAAACGTATTTGCGAAAAATCGGTAATGGAGAAGGAAGCGGACAGCATTTCCTCGATAATATTTCGAAGTTCATCGCGAAGCTCTTGGATGATGTGCCGAAACAGTTGGAAGCAAAGCCGATCGATGCGACGAAGGTTCCTCCTCGGCAATCGAAATCACGGGGATCTTATCAAGCGACAGAAGTCGCCCCATGCCCTGCTTGTAAAACGGGCATGATTCTCGCTCGGAAAGGGTTCTACGGCTGCAGCAATTATAAAAATGGGTGTAAGCAAACTTTCCCAGGGATATTTCTGAAGAAGAAGCTGACACCTTCACAAGTTAAACTTCTTTGCACAAAAGGTAAAACGAATACGATAAAAGGATTCACCGCCAACAACGGCAATAAGTTTGATGCCAGTCTTGCACTGGAAAACGGGAAACTGAATTTGGTGTTTCAAAAATAAAAGTAGTAGTATGCGGCTGATTGGCTGATGTGAAGACGGTATTAAACCGACTCATGTCAGCCAATTTCTGTTTGGAACCGCTTTTTGTCCGCCCTCCCCCAACCCACTCACCTATGGTATTTTTAGGAATCAATATTTTCATTAAATTTCACATATAATTGTTGACTCTTTTGCTCCTTCACTTTATATTTGTAATGAGATTGAGAATCGTTATCAATCTAAACATACTAGTTGGGAGAGAAAATCACTTGAAGAAAAGTTTAATGCTCCTGCTCGCCTCTTTGCTACTCATTCTTGCGGCATGTGGGAATGGTACGAAGCAAAGCAGCGATGCAACAGATAGCGAGAAGCAAAAGAAAAACGAAAAAACTGAAGTCAATTTATACACGAGCAGACATTACGACGTCGATAACGAACTATACAAAAAGTTTGAGGACGAGACCGGCATTAAAGTGAACGTCATAAAAGGTGAAGCTGATGAGTTGATTGAACGGATTAAACGTGAAGGATCAGCAACGAAAGCCGATGTTTTCTTGACGGCAGATGTAGGTAGACTATACCGTGCAAAAGAGCAAGGCTTACTTCAAGCAGTGTCAAGTGACATTTTGTCGAAACAAGTACCAGAAAAGTTCCGTGATTCTGATGATATGTGGGTAGGTTTAACGAAACGGGCGCGTATCTTCGTATATAATAAGGATAAAGTGAAACCAGAAGAGTTATCAACTTATGAAGCACTAACAGATGATAAATGGAAAGGACGAGTTCTCGTCCGTTCATCCGAAAGTGTCTATAACCAATCTCTATTAGCTTCTTTCATCGATGTTGATGGTGAAGAAAAAGCGAAAGAATGGGCACAAGGCATTGTCAACAATATGGCACGCAGTCCGGAAGGCGGGGACCGTGACCAAGCGAAGGCAATTGCTGCAGGCATTGGCGATATTGCAATTATGAACACATATTACTTTGGGCAAATGCTAAACTCCCAAGATCCTGAAGAAGTAAAAGTGGCAGAGCAACTTGGAATTTTCTTCCCGAACCAAGAAACGACTGGAACACACGTCAATATTAGCGGAGCTGGAGTCGTGAAAGGTTCAAAAAACGCGGACAATGCATTAAAACTTCTTGAATTCTTAACTGGCGATGAAGCACAATATACATTTGCGGAAGCAAACTACGAATATCCGGTAAACCAAGATGTCGAGCCAGCGGATCTTCTCAAATCTTGGGGTGAATTTAAGGAACAGGAACTCCCACTCACAGTTCTTGGAGAAAATAATGCAAAAGCTATTATGATTTTTAACGAAGTAGGTTGGAAGTAATTGTTTGCCCCCTGTCGCTTTTGCGGTAGGGGGTTATTGCGGAAAAGATAAAGGATGGGTTTGATCATGAAAAGGCGAATTGCAAACGTGAATGGTTGGACAATCGGAGCGGTACTCATTATTATTTTACTGTTTGTGCCGAATTTATCGATTGTTACAGGCATTTTTACACCTACAAGTGAGAACTGGGGGCATATTCGTGAATTCATGCTTCTAAACTATATTAAGTCTTCGCTCACACTTGTATTCTTCACGGCCATATTCACCATTGCAATTGGGCTTAGCCTTGCTTGGCTTATTGCACAATATGATTTTCCACTTCGTAATTTCATGAAATGGTCACTCATCTTGCCTTTATCGATACCGCCATTCATTGGCGCGTATACGTATCATGGTATCCTTAATTATACGGGCGTCATTCAGAAGACGCTTCGAAATCATTTTGATGTAGCAGTGAATCAAGCCTATTTCGATATTATGAATGTCCCTGGCGCTATTTTCATTTACACGATATTCTTATATCCATATGTTTATATGATTACGAGAATTTTCTTGTCCAATCAAGCTGCATCTCTCGTTGAAAGTGCACGGATACTGGGGAAAGGACCTGTAGCAATCTTCCTGAAAGTTATTATTCCTATCTCCCGTATATCAGTGATAGGCGGGGTAAGCCTAGTCATATTAGAAGTATTAAATGACTATGGTGTTGTTAAGTATTTCGGTATTCAAACATTCAGCACTGCAATTTTTCAAACGTGGTTCGGCCTAGGAGATTTGGATTCATCCATAAAACTAGCAGCTTGCCTGATGGGTATCGTCATTTTCATTCTTGTAATTGAGTGGGTTCTCCGTGGTGGAAAGAAATACGGTTTTGCATCGACCAAACTTAGACCACTGCCGCTTGTGAAATTGACCGGAAAAAAGGCAGCTATGGCAACATCTTATACATTGCTTATTTTTACAATTTCATTCCTTATTCCAGTTCTTCAGTTGTTGGACTGGGTTGTGCTCACATTCGGCAAAGTTCCTATGGAGGAAGTGTTGACATACACGAAGAATTCAATCATTGTTGCAGGGACAGCCGCATTGCTGATCATCTTATTCTCCCTCATCATTGGGAACTTCAGCCGTATTACGAAGCACAAGTATGCAAAAGTTTTACCGAAGTTAACGGTTCTTGGCTATTCCATACCAGGTGCGGTCATTGCGGTGGCCGTAGTCACAACTTTCATTGCGATTGATCGGTACCTAGAACCTGTATATATGTTTTTAGGTTTGGATTCTGAGCTCGTCTTAAGCGTTAGCCTAGTTATGCTAATTAGTGCATACATCATAAGGTTCTTCGCAATCGGATACAATTCCATTGAATCGGGTTACACGAAAATCGGTACAGACTTTCGTGATGCCTCGCGTATGCTAGGCGTGAGCGGTATGCGTACATTTTTTAAAATTGATATACCGATGATGAAAGGCGCAATTTTAAGCGGATTTATCCTCACCTTTGTCGATATTTTAAAAGAAATTCCATTGACGCTCATTTTGCGGCCGTTCAACTATGATACGCTCGCAACAAAGGCGTTCCAGTATGCAAGTGATGAAAAAATCATGGAAGCTTCACAAGCTTCCTTACTCATAGTCGGTGTCAGTGCCATTGCAATATTCGTTTTTAACAAGTTGCTTAGAGAGGGGTCGGAATAATATGTTTATCGATATTCAAAACATGTGTTTCACCTATTCGAATTCGTCTTCAAATGCAGTCGAAGCTTTCACGCTTTCAGTAAACAAGGGAGAAATAATCTCTATACTTGGTCGAAGCGGAAGTGGTAAAAGTACGATTCTTCGACTGATCGCCGGTCTTGAGATGCCGAAAGGTGGTTCATTTACGTTAGGCGATAAAACAATGTTTGACAAGCACACATTCGTCCAACCTGAATCACGCGGTATTGGTATGGTGTTTCAGGATTATGCGCTTTTCCCGCATATGAGTGTTCAAGATAACGTATTATTCGGACTCCCCAAAATGAGTCGGAATGATAAGTTGAAACGTGTGAATGAAGTATTGGAACTCGTCGAATTGGAAGGTTATGAAAAGCGCTATCCGCATCAGCTAAGCGGTGGTCAACAACAACGTGTGGCACTTGCACGTGCGATTGCACCTCAACCTGAGCTCATTCTTTTGGATGAACCTTTTAGTAATCTAGACACCGAACTTCTTGTTAAAATACGAGAAGATCTTCGCCGGATATTAAAGAAAGCTAACACTACTGCAATATTCGTTACACATAATCAAAACGATGCCCACACGCTTGCGGATCGGATCGTAAAGATCAAAGATGGCGTCATCGAACAAGTCGGACGGCCATGCGACTTGCTGGGCAGCTTAACAGATGCACAAGGCATCGAGTTATTGCCTAATAAAGAACTGGTAAATGTATGAATTTGAGGCTTCGGGATTCTGTACGAAGTGAATACAAAAACGTCACTCCCTAGCATAGGAAGTGACGTTTTTCATTGATTACATACGCTTCGGCCAAAAACTCCATTTGCCCAGCAGTACTAATAGCGCTGGAATTAGCAACGGTCTGACGATGAATGTGTCGATTAAAATGCCGAGCGCCATGATGAAGCCGAATAGCTTCAATTCATAAATCGGCATTGTCGCAAGTACGAGGAAAGTCGCCGCTAAAATCAATCCTGCGGAACTTATGACACCTCCAGTACGCTCCACCCCTTTACGTACCGCATCGTCAAAAGGCATTACTTTCATCTCTTCCCGAATTCGGGCGATGAGCATGATGGAATAATCGACACCCAGTGCTACGAGGAAGACGAATGCGTAGAGCGGGATCCGATAGCTAAGGCCATCAAGGTTCAGGAACACTTCGAATAGGAAATACGCCAAGCCAATGGTAGCCGTAAACGACAACAAGATGCTTCCGATCATATAAATCGGTGCGATAATCGATCTTGTCTGGAAGCCTAACATGATGGTAATTAAAGCAGTCATTAAGGCCATGACGATCCATGTATCTCGGTCATTGATGTCTCTCAAATCTGTATTGACCGCCGTTTCGCCTGAAATATACATTGTTGTATCCGTTAGGTTAGCTTCCTTTAAAATCATTTCGCTATCTTCCCGAAGATTCAAGACAGCATCGAATGCTTCTTCATCGTACGGATTGCCTTCAAACGTAACAGAGAATTTTGCTGCAGTTCCATCCTCATTCAAAGGATTACCCTGCGTCGTTATTTGGGCAATGGCAGGATCTTCTTCTATCTTCTCAATTACCGCCTTCATTTCTTCCATGCCTAATTGATTATTAGAGACAAGTAGCAACGTACCTGGTGCCAAGCTTCCTTCCGAAAAGTCAGCTCCTAACCGCTCGTATCCTACTCTGGATGAAAGATCTTCCGGAAAAGAAGCGATCAAATCGTATGACTCTCTCATATTCGTCATATTCCAAGTACCTAAAGCTAATAGCAATAAAATTGGGATCAAGAATTGCCATGGCTTATTCGTTACAACGGCTGCCACCTTGCCCCAAATCGTTTTCTTTTCAACTGTTGCTTCCCCATACTTCGGAATGACCGGCCAAAAAGCTTTCCTGCCGATCACAGCAAATAATGCAGGCAATAGCGTCAACCCTGCAATAAGCATTGCCCCTGCAGCAAGCGCAAATACTGGCGCAAAGTTACGGTACGGCTCATACATAGCGAAAAACAACGTTGCAACACCCAACAAGATTGTACTTCCGCTAAAGAAAATCGGTTCTTTTACATGCTGCATCGTTTCCTTCATCGCCACATTTGCATCCTCATGCACTTTTAACTCTTCACGATAGCGAGAGAAGATCAGCAACGAATAGTCCGTAACAACTGCAAATAAAAGAATCGTCATAATCGACAGCGCCTGGCTATCGACACCAAACCATCCTTGCGCAGTCGTGAAACCGACCACTCGATCGACGACTGCGTAAACAATCCCTGCACCGACCAGAGGGATTAACGTCAATAATGGCGAGCGGTAAATGATTAATAATAAGAACAATATAAGCCCAACAGTGGACAGCAATAGGACGATATCCGCTTGGCTGAACAGTTCAACTGCATCTGATGCAATTCCAGCCGGTCCCGTCCATGACAATTCGGTTCCATCTGCGAACTGATCGCCGACAGATTCCTTAATGGATTGAACTAATTTGTTCATGTCCTTTCCTTCAAGGTTTTGCGGCAATGATAGCGGAATGAAAAATGTCTTTTCATTCTCAGATAGGAATGAAGCGCGTTGCTCAGGCTGTAATTTGGATAAAGGAACGACATCGACCTCTTCAAATGCTTTATCCTCTTTCAAAGATTCAATAGCTTGCGCAAAGTTCACGACTTCTTCGTCAGTTAGACCGTTATCCTTATGGAACACTGCAAATAGCGGGATTCCTCCATCATTCGGAAAGTACTTTTCAAGCTGGTGGGCAGCCACTACGGAAGGCGCGTCAGACGGCAGGCCGGCATCTTTATTGGCAACGACGTTTTCTTTGCTCCCCGGTGCAATTGCGGATAGCAGAACTGCAAGCAGAAGCCAAATTCCAATTGAGACCCACCAAATTCGCCTTCCTTTTAATTTTCCTTCACTCATTAGCGTCTTCCTTCTCTCTCGATAAGAAATGTCACTAAAACAAATAGCACAAAGCTGATAAGCAGAACGCTTCCACCGACAATATAGAAGATAAGCGAGAATGTTTCATTTACACCAAACGGGTTCATAAATTGTAGCCACATTCCTGCTGTCAAACCGATAGATCCGATAATTGCAGTCCAACCATGGGCGGCAACCATCTTTTTCGCACGAACCTTATAGATTTTGTAGAAGACACCCCAAGCGAAGACAGATAACCAACCGACGACGAGGATGTGCGCATGGATTGGACGGAAGGCGTACGATCCAGCCCCTGCCATATGGGATCCTAAAAATGCCCCGATTACTCCAAAGATTGCTGAAATCCTAATTAACCGTATACTCCATTTTTCTTGCATGTCATTTCCTCCTGTTTCGTTCATGTTATACCCTTATCTTAAAGAGCCAACATGAACGGAACATGAACAGAATATTACAATTTAGGTAGTGTGACCGTAAATGCCGTTCCTACCTCTTCTTCACTATCGATTTCTACTCGGCCCTCGTGGAGTTTCACGACTTGATGGACAATGGAGAGTCCGAGCCCTGTTCCCTCGACTTCCTGCGTCCTTGAATGGTCGACTCTGTAAAAACGATCAAACAGCCTGCTCAAATGTTGAGCTGCGATTCCTGCCCCGTTGTCCTGAATAGTGACCTTCACTTTATCCGTTCCATCTGTCAGGCGAATGTCGATTTCTCCACCTGCATCCGTATATTTCAATGCATTGGAAAGCAGGTTCTCCCATACCTTTTCTAGAAAAGCAGGATCCCCTATTATTTCGGATTCATCCAGCTCCATGACAAGTGACATCTGCTTTTCCTCCAAGAGCCATCTTTGCTTGCGAATGACTTCTTTTAATTGCTCATCCAAACGGAATTTACTTGGTTTCAAAGGAGACTCCAATTGGTCGAGCGACGTTAATAGCAATAATTGCTTCGTCAATGAAGAGAGACGCTCTGTCTCGGAATGAATAACTTTCGCATAGCTTTGCCGCTCCTGTTCGGGCAGTTCGCTGTCCATAAGCAAATTGGCATATCCTTTTATATTGAGTAAAGGCGACTGGAAATCATGTGAAACGTCGCTGATGAATTCCTTACGCATCCGATCATTTTCACTGAGCTTCTCGGTCATCCGCTGAAAACTTTGTGCCAGCTGGCCGATTTCATCCCTCCGATGGATATCAAGTGTACCGGTGAATTTCTCGTCGCCGACCTTTTTGGCAGCTGCAGTCAACTTCGTAATCGGCTCAATCAATTTCTTCGCTACAATCAACATAGACAATAGACTGACAATTGCCATGACGACGACCATGCCACCTAATAGAAAATGGACTTCCGTGAACAGCATTTTAATATTCGGTCTCATGAAGAGTGCATACGCTTCCCCATTATATGTAAATGGTACGCCTACCGTGTTTGCAAGTTGGTCGGAGAAAAAGCCGGTCATAAAAGTCTCTGTCTCTAAGTCCCTCATACCGTGGTATAGTTGTCCATCCAGTACCTGTTCCACTGAAGCGGTCCTTAAATTCTCAACTCGGAATGGCGTACCATACATGCTTGCCTTCCGGTTTTCATTCACGATGAATAACTTATAGCCGGTGGCAGCCTGTGTTCTAAAGTAGCTTGCCAAATCGGAAGGCTTCTCTTTCTCGATGTAGTCAGCAATCGCAAGGGCAATATCCATGTTCTTTGCGTCGTTTTGCCCTTTCAATTGCTGATGATAATATGTATTCACGATGAGAAAAGCAATGATAGTGCTCGTCAGCATTATACCTGTTGTGAAGGAAAGGAATTTTCCATAGAGGGACCTCATGTTTCGGACACCTCAAGCTTATAGCCTACTCCGCGTACTGTTGTTATACGAATGTCATCAGGCAACCCTTCCAGCTTATCGCGCAGCCGTTTGATATGGACGTTCAGTGTCTGCTCATCCCCTTCATAATCGAAGCCCCATACGCGCTCAATAAGGAAGTCACGTTCAAAAACTTGATTCAGCTTAGAGGCAAGTACAGATAACAGCTCAAACTCCTTCAATGGAAGCAACAGCACTTTTTTTCCAATTGACACTTCATAGCTTTGCCTGTTGATCTTAAGCGGCCCTGCTTGGATAATCATATCGACTGCTTTGTCATATCTCCGTAAAATGGCATTAATCCTGAACAAAAGCTCCCTAGGCTCAAATGGTTTAACGACATAATCATCGGATCCCGCCAAAAAGCCCCTTTCTTTATCCTCCAGTTCGCCTTTCGCTGTCAGCAATAAAACGGGAATATCCGCTTCCGACCGCAGCCTCTTCGTCAACTCAAATCCATTCATCCCGGGCATCATTACATCAACAACCGCCAAGTCTGGAAGTTGTTCCTCTAGCTTCGCAAGTGCCTGTGCCCCATTAGCAGCTTTGATCACTTCATACCCTGCTTGGGATAAATGGATATTTACCAATTGCAAAATATTTGGGTCGTCGTCCACGACAAGTATTTTCATATTTATCTTCCTTTTCCTTTTAAATATTTCCGGATTTCTGCATTGAGCAGCCCTGAAACCATCAATATAATAGCCGTCAAATAAAACCACAAAACGAGCAGGATGATTCCGGACAGCTGTCCATAAAGCCTTGTATAATCGACATTTGCCACATAGCTTCCGAAAAATAGGGAAAAAAGCTGCCAGCCGATTGCAGAGAAAATCGCTCCCGGCAATACTTCCTTCACTTTCATTCTACCTGTCGGAACAACTTTGTAAAACAATAGGAAAAACAGGAACAAGAACAACGTCCCAAGACCCCATTTCACCATCGGCCAAACAGTTTTCCAGCCACGCCATTGCTCCAACGTATCATAATAGGTCACGACTTCATGCAAAGCTCTCTCTACTAACGGCAAAAACAGTGACAAGGAAAGGATTAGCATAAATAATAACGTGACACCCAAATCCCGGATCAACACTTTCCAAAAAGCATATCGCCTGACATAGCCATATGCCTGGTCCAAGGAGCGTGCCAATGATTGCACAGCAACTGATGACAGCCAAAATGCAGCTGCCAAACTTGTATATAACACGTTCCCTTGCACTTTAAAAATAATCGCCTGTACATTCTGTTCAATGATCACATAAGCCTCACTCGGCGCAAACGGACGAAGAAACGCCAAAAACATCTCTTCATCTACAGGCAAATAACTAAGCAAGGAGAACAGGAATATGAGAAAAGGAAACATCGATAACAGCAAATAATACGCCGTCTGCGCCGCCTGATCAAAAAATCGCTCCTTGAAAAACCTCTTCGCCACATTGCTTACAATCACCTTCTCTCACCTCCTCCCTTCAATATACCCTATTCTTCCAAAAGAAATTGAATGCTTGAAAATTAATTGGTAGAGGATGGTTGGTTTGGACTTTGGGAGGCTTGTATTGAGAGTTGTGGGGCTTGGTATTAATTGCGAGAGGCACTTCTTTGAACGCGCGGAAGCTTGCTTTGGACGAGGATGGCATCTCTCTGGACGCGTGGAAGCTTCCTTTGGACGAGGATGGCATCTCTTTGGACGCGCGGAAGCTTACTTTGGACGAGGATGGCATCTCTTTGGACGCGTGGAAGCTTCCTTTGGACGAGGATGGCATCTCTTTGCACGCGTGGAAGCTTCCTTTGGACGAGGATGGATCTCTTTGGACGTGCGGAAGCTTGCTTTGGACGAGGATGGCATCTCTCTGGACGCGTGGAAGCTTGCTTTGGACGAGGATGGCATCTCTCTGGACGCGTGGAAGCTTGCTTTGGACGAGGATGGCATCTCTTTGGACGCGCGGAAGCTTGCTTTGGACGAGGATGGCATCTCTTTGGACGCGCGGAAGCTTGCTAAGCATGTTTGATTGGAATGCAATAATTGTAAACACAAAAAAACCACCCCCACAGGGATGGTCTTTGCCCGGCGACGTCCTACTCTCACAGGGGGAAGCCCCCTACTACCATCGGCGCTGAAGAGCTTAACTTCCGTGT
>NZ_JBPFDR010000014.1:0-45048 GCF_059415085.1 Sporosarcina sp. SAFN-015 | reverse complement strand
AACACGGAAGTTAAGCTCTTCAGCGCCGATGGTAGTAGGGGGCTTCCCCCTGTGAGAGTAGGACGTCGCCGGGCAAAGGCCATCCCCTGTGGGGATGGTTTTTTTTGTGTTTGAAATTAAGTAGACTCATCATTCATTAATTTCATAGATCAATACATCAAATAATTCTTCATCGGTATAAAGCAATATTGCCCATTCCCCTCGCTCAGGAATGCGTACATTGGAAGGTGCGTGTGCATCTGCTCCATTATTTGCTCCTCCTAAGCCTGTCATCCAACCTGATGTTAATATTTTATGGATAGTGCCCGAATCTCTGTGGAAACCAACGACCGTTAGATTGGTTGCTGCAGGATCCTCAATCCCCCAAAGATGCCACATCCACTTTTGTTTGGTAGTAATGCTTGGCATGTCAGCACCAATTACGCCTGATTTATTTTCATTACCGATTATATTTCCATTGAATGTAACTGCTTTATTTTCCCAATTAATTTTTTCTACATCACTCTCTGCTACAAAGTTTGGAATGTCTTCAGGGAATTGAATTTTGCTTTCAACTAGCTCATTTCTAGAACAACCAATAATGAGAACAAACAAACAAAAAACAATACATCCCCAAGTTTTCAGCTTCAAAAAATCCTCTCCCTTATTTAAAATAAAGCCTATTCTCCATATCAATTCTAGCAACTTTCATTCATTTTTATTTCACTCCAACTATAGTTACTAAAAGGATACTATTGCTTTAAGAAATTATGTAGTTCATGATTAGATTATTAGATGCATAAAAACGGACCGATGAATAAATGTTTGGAGGAGTGTGCATGAAAAGTTTCTCTTTGTTTTTATTCTCATTAGTGAGAGTCCTGATGCTCGTCATTCTGAGTGCTTATTTTCTTCAAATGACGAGTGGAATTGAGGATTTCCGGACGACCTATATAATTGTTGCCATTCCTATTTTCATCATTAGTCATTTTATTCAAATGGCTAACGTTCGAGAGAAGACACGGATTCTCTGTTCTTCAATTGACTTTATTATCATTACGGGATTCGGCTTTTTATTTGCCGAGAGCGGATACTTGTACTTAATCTTTTTCGGCATCTTGTCCACAACCGTTTTTATACTATACGATCAAAAAAAGCTTCTTAGTCTTTTTTCAGGTCTGTTTATCGCAGTATGGATAATGATCAGCTTACGGATCTATCTTCAGACTGGTGGATTCTCTCTCTCAAGTAATATTGTCAACGGAATGTTCGTCTTTTATGGTGCATTCGTCGGGAGCCTCATTCGAAATTTCCATCATGCGAAAGAGACGATTTCGCTTCAATATGGGCAGTTGAATGAGTCGCATGAAGCTTTGCAGGCTGCGCACAGGCAATTGGGGGAGTATGCCGAACAAGTGGAGCAGTTGACGGCCATTCGGGAGCGGAATGAGATAGCGAGAGAAATCCACGATACAGTCGGCCATAAAATGACGGCATTGGTTGTCCAGTTGCAAGTGGCTCGTGAGATGGCAGAAAGAGATGCAGAAAGAGCGAAAGAAGTGATTGCCCTCTGCGAGCAGTTGACACGGGATTCCCTTCATGAACTTCGAGTGTCGGTCAGGACATTGAAAGAGGACGATCGGGGAATTTCCTTCCACAAGGTGTTGCAGGAGCTGCTTGATGAGTTTTCCACGATGACGCTTATGGAAACACGCCTTTTAGTGAAAGGTGAATTCTCTTCAATTCCCAAGTCGTTGGAGCCGACGATTAAAAGGGTTATACAGGAAGGTCTAACAAATGCAAAGAAGCACGGGAATGCAGATGTTTGCCTTGTAGAGATTTTTGTAACGGAAAAGGAAGTCCGTTTGACGATTAAGGACAATGGAATCGGACAGAAGAATATTCACCCGAATTTTGGGTTGATTAATATGAAGGAACGGGTTGCGGAGCATGGAGGTTCATTTGCAATCGAAAGCGTGGAGGGGGAAGGCTTCGGGATTTATATTGCATTGCCATTTCAACAGAAGGAAGTGGGGGTATAAGTATGATCAAGATCATGATCGTCGATGACCAACCGTTAGTAAGAGAAGGGCTCGGCACATTGCTCGGCTTACGGCCAGAGATTGAGGTTGTCGGAACGGCCGTGGATGGTAGTGATGCGTTGCAAAAAGCGGTTGCGCTTCTCCCGGATATTGTGTTAATGGATATTCGGATGCCCGGCGTGAACGGTGTTGAAGGGACAAGGCTACTAAAAGACAGTCTGCCTGATGTGAAAGTATTGATTTTGACGACTTTTAATGACAGTGAATATATTTTTGATGCACTTGAAGAAGGGGCGAGTGGGTATTTGCTGAAGGATATGCCGACAGATACGATTGTCCAAGCGGTTCTTACCGTCCATCATGGCGGTGTCGTATTGCCGAAGGAGTTCACTTCGCAAGTGCTGGCAGAGCTTAGAATGAAAAATCATAGCAGCCCCATTAAAATGCCGGAAAGAATAGAAGACTTATCTGACCGGGAAATGGAAGTTCTCACTCATCTTGGCGAAGGTATGAATAATAAGGAAATTGCGGATACGTTGTTCATTACCGAAGGGACGGTCAAGAACCATGTTTCCAATGTCATTCAAAAGCTTGGGCTCCGTGATCGGACGCAGGCGGCTATTTACGCCGTCCGTTATGGAATAACGAGGTTTTGACATTACTTTTTGCATACGTACGTGATAAACGGCATATCGATGCCGTTTTTTTCATGCCTTTAAAGTCTATCGCGCGCTCGATGTAAAAAAAGGAATTCCTTATTAAGATGGAAGTAAAGAAAGGGGCTGCGGAGATTGCTTACACTTTCGAATGTGAAAAAGAGTTTTAATGCAGACGAGGTCATTAAAGGGGTATCATTTCAGGTTGAAAAAGGAGAATCATTCGGCTTGCTTGGTCCGAATGGCGCGGGAAAGTCGACGCTCATTTCGATGATATGCGGGCTGATTCCGTATGAATCCGGTGAAATCCGGATGAATGGAAAGCTTGTAGGCAAACATCTGAAGGAAACGAAACAGATGATAGGAGTTGTTCCGCAAGACATCGCACTTTATCCGACGATGTCAGCGCTCGATAACCTAATGTTTTGGGGGAAGATGTACGGGTTATCCAGCAAAAAGACGAAATCCCGTGCGAAGGAAGTGCTTGAAATCGTAGGGCTCACCGAACGGGCGAAAGGGTGCATCGAAACCTTTTCAGGCGGGATGAAGAGGCGCATCAATATTGGGGCTGCTCTCATGCATGAGCCGCAGCTGCTCATTATGGACGAACCGACAGTCGGCATTGATCCCCAATCGAGGAATCATATTTTAGAGACGGTGAAAGCATTGAATGAACGAGGAATGACTGTCATTTACACGAGTCACTATATGGAAGAAGTCGAATTTCTTTGCAAGCGGATTGCGATCATTGATGAAGGCAAGCTCATCGTAAGCGGCACGAAAAGGGATTTGAGCAATCGTTTAGCGGGAGGAACCGTGTTGAAGCTTACAGTCGATTCATTGCACCCCACATTTATTGAACAAGTAAAGAAGCTAATCGGAGTGGCAAAGGTTACTGTCCAAGCCTCGGAGGAAATCGATGTGCATTTGCAGTCGAAAATGGAAATAGTTTCGGATATCATTCTGCTAGCGAGTCGATCAGGGATGACGATACACAATATGCAGCTTAAAGAAGCTAATTTGGAAACGTTATTTTTGCAATTAACGGGACGCTCTTTGCGTGAATAGGAGGGACTGAAATGAAGAGCCTTTTGATAGCCGTTAAAGATGCGAAAATCCACTTGAAAGACCGTAAAGCCATTCTGATGATGATTCTCATGCCGATTTTGTTAACAGTCATTTTAGGTTCCGCCTTGAAAGGGGTGATGGGAAGCGTTAGTATGCCCGAAACGATTTTAGGCGTCTACTCCTCTGGAACAGACGCAATGTCCGACATCATCATCCGGACACTGGATGATGATGGGCTTGCCATCACAGTCGAACTGGCGGAGTCGGAGAAGCAACTTATGGATTGGATGGATGAACAGGAAGTGCATGTCGGCTTGTTATTTCCTGATGGATGGGGCACTGGAACGGAGGACCGTGCAGTCATCCTGCCAATATCCGGGCAAGAAACGGAAGCGATCGTCATTCAGCAGTTGATCGAAACGTTCGCTCACATGTCGCAAGCAATTACAAATTCGACAAGTGCCATTTTGACGGAGGCGGCAGTCTTGTCATCGGACGATAGGGAGGCCATCCAATATGACCTTGCCGCTTCGATAGGGAAAGTGGTGAATGAACAACGATCCTATGTAAGTGAGCCGCCTGAAGAAGAATCGGTAAGCTCCATGAAGTACTATGCTGCGGCCATGGCGGCGATGTTCCTTTTATTCAACGCAATGGCGGGCGGAAAGTCATTTCATCAGGAGAGGCGGAGTGAAACGCTGTCACGATTAATGATGACACCGACTTCCGTCCATTCCTTACTGGCTGGGAAATTCATCGGCACGTTACTATTTGCATGGATTCAATTTTTAATCTTCATAGGAGCCACTCATTTCCTGTTGAAGGTCGACTGGGGTCCGTCCATCCTGCAAATCCTTTTTATCACCTTCTTTTATATTTTTTCGGTAGCTGGATTGGCAATGGTTGTAGCAGCATTCACGTCGAACGAGAAAATGGCGGATATCGTCGGAACCATAGGCGTTCAAGTAATGGCACTGATTGGAGGCTCGATGTTGCCTCTCTCCTTGTTCCCTGAAGCAATGCGGAAAATTGCCATGGCAATGCCGAATTCATGGGCATTGACGAGCTTCACTTCGATCATGACAGGAACAGCATGGTCCACGTTATGGCTGCCGGCAGTGGTTTTGCTCGGTATAGGGGTTGGATCCATTTTCATCAGTTCCCTCCGGCTTAAACGCCGGATTGCATAGGAGGTATGCGGGGTGAAGAAAATCTTATCGATTTGCCTGTTTGAAATCAAACGGACATTCAAGAAAAAATCGGCGTTAGTCGTAATGTTCGCGATGCCGCTGTTATTCACTTTTTTATTCGGAAGCATTTTTGGAAAAGATGCGGTTCATTCGTTACAGATCGCATTGGTCGACGAGGAACAGACGGCGCTTTCCAAGGACATCATTCAGAGATTAATGCTCGATGGAATGATCACGTATGAGCTTGTTGCAGCAAGCGAGGCAGAGGAGTTATTGGCGAGTAAAGAGGTACAGGGCATTGTAAGATTGGAAAAAGGAATTGCATCTAAGTTGCGCAATGAAGAGCCGGCCATCAGTTTTCAATCTTCACCCGGCATGGCAACCGCGCCTCTCGTCAAACAACAAGTAAATCAGGTGATACAAGGTGTAGGCGTTTACGTTGCGGCGGCACAGGTGGGAAGTTCTTATTTTGATGAAAGCTGGGAATCTGTCTACGGACGGATCACCGATAATGGGGGTCAAATCCAAGTTTGGACTGAACAACAAACAAGTATATCCTCGGGGAATCCGGTAACTGGCATTTCCTATAGCTCCGCAGGATTTTCAATCATGTTCGTTATGATTATGATGCTTTCGATGACAGGTATACTGCTAGAGGCAAGGCAGACAGGTATTTGGTCGAGATTGTTTACGACACCCGTCACCCGTCTTCAAGTGCTGTTTGGCTATTTTTTATCGTTCTTCATTGTCGGCTGGATACAGTTTTTCCTTCTTATCTTGCTATCGTCCATATTATTTGACGTCAACTGGGGAACACCAGTAGCATTGATTTTCCTCGTCACGGCCTTGCTCCTTTGTGTCGTCGGTCTCGGTATGGCGATAGCAGGCTTCGTGAAGACGGTCGAGCAGCAGAACGCAATCGGCACATTGGTGATTATTTCGACTTGCATGCTTGGCGGCGTCTATTGGCCAATTAGCATCGTGCCGGACGTTATGCAGAAAATCGCCAAAGTCATTCCGCAGACATGGGCAATGGAAGGATTTACGACGCTCATTTCGGAAGGCGGCAATATTGGGGATATCGTCATGCCGCTCATTGTATTGCTTGGGTTTGCAATCGTATTCCTTTCCATCGGTTTGTCGAGAATAAAACATGCTTTTTAAGACAAATAGCAATTGCCAGGGACTTCCCCAGCCTGATTGAAAGCGCTTGTCAGCCTAGGCGCGAAGTTGAGCGAAGACGCGAATAGAACTAAAGTTCATGAGCGGACGAGCGAAACGAGCAACAACGGATGCGAGCGTTTGTCAACAGGCTGGGCCGGAGAAATCCGGCTTTTTTCAATTCCTGATAAAGAGTTCACCCTTCAATGACAGACTTCCTTTATAATAGAATCAGATAAAGGAAGTGGAACGTTAAATGAATCAAAATGATCGCCCGCTTGTGCAGGCGTTACAATATTTCAACGAACAGACCCCGGTTTCATTTCACGTACCGGGGCACAAGCATGGACTTTTATCAGGGCTGCCCCATAAAATGAGGCAAGCACTAACATACGACTTTACCGAGCTTACCGGATTAGATGATCTTCATGAAGCGGAAGGGGTTATTCAAGAAGCCGAAAGCCTTCTTTCCGACCTATACCGATCAGACAGGAGCTTTTTCCTCGTCAATGGCTCAACGGTTGGCAATTTGGCGATGATCTATGCTGCTTGCCGGGCGGACGACACGATAATCGTTCAGCGCAATGCCCATAAATCGGTCTTCCATGCGATCGAATTGACAGGAGCCCGTCCAGTACTGCTCAGCCCACCGTGGGATGCGCATACTCGTACTCCAGGCGTCTTAACTCCAGATCAGGTGGAAAGAGCGCTCGCTGCGTATCCTCATGCGAAAGCCGTCGTCTTGACGTACCCGACATATTACGGCATCGCAGGGGAGGGGCTAAGGGAGATCATCGAACTATGCCACTCTCGTTCTGTCCCTGTCTTAGTTGATGAAGCGCATGGAGCGCATTTCATCATCGGCGAGCCGTTTCCACGCTCTGCGATTGAAATGGGGGCGGATGTCGTCGTGCACTCCGCACATAAGACGTTACCGGCCATGACAATGGGATCTTTCCTGCACGTCCGATCGGATCACATATCGGAAAAGAAAATTGCACATTACTTACAGATGCTGCAATCCAGCAGTCCGTCTTATGTAATTATGGCCTCCTTAGATGATGCGAGGGCATACGTTGCTTCCTACAAGGATAACGATAAACGTAATTTTGTTGCGCTACGATTCTCATTTATTCAGATGCTGAAGAGGATCGATCGCCTGGAGATTGTGGAGACGGACGATCCATTAAAGCTGTTAATACGCGCTGAAGGGCATTCCGGATTCGCATTGCAAGCAGCTCTTGAAGCAGAAGGGATATACGCGGAGCTCGCAGATACGTACCAAATATTATTCATACTACCATTGTGGAATGAACAATTCACTCCTCCATTACAAGCTTGGAAGGAAAAAATGGTTGCAGCAGTCACTAACTTGGGTAAAGTAGGAGATACCCCTATTTCAATAAGTTTAGCTGCTTGGCCAGATGGCATCTCCACGCTTGCATACCCTCCAATTTCTATAACAGACATGGAAACTGAATGGATATCGATGAATGAAGCAGAAGGACGCATTTCAGCGGCATCTGTTATCCCATATCCGCCAGGCATCCCGTTATTGGTTAAAGGCGAGGAGATCAAGGAAAGCCACATCCAAGAATTATCGGCATTAATGAAGGTCGGAGCAAGGTTCCAAGGCACTGTTCGTCTTGCCGAAAAAGAGCTATTTGTATTGAAATGAAGGTCGGAGGAATCAAACATGTCAAAAGGAAAATTTATTACATTTGAAGGACCTGAAGGGGCAGGGAAAACAACTGTCATTGCAGAAATATATAAGAGGTTAGAGCAAGAAGGCGAAAAGGCCATATTAACCCGAGAACCGGGAGGCATCCGCATCTCTGAAAAAATCCGGGAAATTATTCACGACAATGAACATCAGGAAATGGACGGCATGACAGAGGCGCTCCTATATGCCGCGGCACGGAGACAGCACCTTGTCGAAAGAATCATCCCTTCAATGGATGAAGGGAAAATTGTCCTCTGCGACCGTTTCATCGACAGCTCACTCGCCTACCAAGGCTATGCAAGAGGACTTGGCATGGAGGAAGTCATGACGATCAACTCATTTGCCATCGGAGGAACAATGCCCGACGTAACCATCTTTTTCGATATCTCACCGGAAGAAGGACTCCAGCGAATTGCTAATAGCGGCGAGCGGGAACAAAACCGATTGGACAACGAAACCTTACAGTTTCACAAAAAGGTTTACGAAGGATACCAATTACTGCTCAAACAATTCCCTGATCGCATCATCAGCACAGACGCCAGCAAACCATTATCTGAAGTAACTGAAAATGTTTGGAAAATTATAAGTTCTCAACTCATTAATAAACAGGATTCATGATATAATGTAGTAGAGGTCTTTTAACCTCTTGATTTGGAAAATGATTGCTTATCAACAGTATTCGTAAAATAATATAAAAAAGCTAAAAGGAGAGGGTACCGTGAAATTGATTGTGGCAGTTGTACAGGACCAAGATAGCAACCGTTTGTCTGCGGCGTTGACGAAAAATGATTTTCGTGCTACGAAACTAGCCAGTACAGGAGGGTTCCTACGTTCAGGAAACACAACTTTCCTCATCGGAACGGATGACAGCCTCGTTCCGAAAGCTTTAGAACTAATCCGCGAAAATTGCCGTTCGCGCGATCAGATGGTTGCCCCCGTTTCACCGATGGGCGGCAACGCCGACTCTTATATTCCCTACCCTGTAGAGGTGGAAGTGGGCGGCGCTACGGTATTCGTCTTGCCGATTGAACAATTTCATCACTTCTGATGAAATGAGGTGATATAGTAATGAAAGTGAATGGAGAGTATCGGACCGGGCCTGATAAATTCAGAAATGATCCCTTGCGTACGACGCAAGGAAGCGCCCGGTTTGGTCAAATGGTTCTGAAACAGGAAGAACGCTTGCACGGGGAACAGATTACAAGACTTCTTGGGGATATTTCTTCGGCAGGGGACCGTCTTGCCCGTTCACGGAATTTAAGGGATATGGCAAAATTTAAGATGCTCATCCGCCGTTTCTTGAAAGAGTCGGTTGAATCCGGAATGGGATTGAAACAATCACATACGTGGAATCAATTCGGAGAAGGAAGAAGATTGAAAACAGTCCAGACGATTGACGAAAAGCTCATTGAATTGGCGGAAGCTTTATTGAATGATGAGCATACGTCTGTCGAGTTGCTAGGGAAAATCGGAGAAATCAAAGGGCTTCTCATTAATCTATATAGATGAGTGCGTGTTTTACACGTTTTTTGTGGCAAGGAGGTACAAGCATGGAAAATAGCATCAAGCGGAGGCAGAAGGCCGTCATCGACAGACTTGAAGCGACCTACCGGAATAACCGGATTGGCCACGCCTATCTCTTCGATGGCGAGGCGGGTACTGGAAAAGAAGAGGCAGCCATCCATTTTGCAAAATTATTACTTTGCGAAAATCCCGAAAATGCTGTTCCATGTGAAACATGTAGTAATTGTAAACGGGTAGCATCAGGAAATCACCCGAATGTGACGAAAATCGAACCAGATGGACAAGACATCAAAAAAGAGCAAATGTCTTCTTTGATCATGAAAATGACGAGAAAAGGATACGAGCCAGGGCGTAAAATGTATATCATCTCCCGCGCGGATCGGATGAATGTGTCGGCTGCTAATACATTGTTGAAGTTTTTAGAGGAGCCAGAAGGGGAAGTGACTGCGATTCTTCTGACTGATTCGTATCAGTCAATTCTCCCGACGATTCAATCTAGATGCCAGCGCGTCAGTTTTCTTCCGCCTCAGAGGGAAGAGTTGATTGCAAAATTGACCGATGCAGGAATTACTGCATCGATGGCTGCGACGGTTACAATGATGACAGCGGATATCGCGCAAGCGAAAGAGCTTGCGGAAAATGATCAATTTGCACACATGCGAAAAACAGTGTTAAAATTGATTGAAGCATCAGATCGCAATGTAAACGAAGCGCTTCTATTCATCCAATCTGAATGGTTGCCGGCAATGAAAGAGAAGGAAGATGTAGAACGTGGTCTCGACTTGCTTCTCTATGCATACCGTGATATCGTCTCGATGAAAGCTGGGCTGCAATCGGAGTTGTCGTTTCCCGATCAGCAACAGATTTTCCGTGGTCTTTCAATGAAGATGACTTACAGCCGCCTATCATCCAATATGGAAGCGGTTCTACAAGCGAAGAAAAAGCTGTACGGCAATATGAACCGAACGCTTTTAATGGAACAGCTGGTGCTCAATTTGCAGGAGGGGTTAACGCTTGTATAATGTTGTAGGTGTCCGCTTTAAAAAAGCGGGTAAAATATATTATTTCGATCCGCTCGATTATCCGCTTACTGTCGGTGACTATGTCATCGTGGAAACAGCCCGTGGGATCGAATACGGAAAAGTTGCTAGTCCTGTGAGGGAAGTCGATGAAAATGACGTCGTCTTACCACTTAAGAAAATTATCCGCAAGGCACTTATGGAAGACCAACTCCAAGTGGATGAAAACCGGGCAGATGCCGAGCAAGCCTTCGGCAAATGTGTCGAAAAGATACGGGAGCATGAACTGGATATGAAGCTTGTCGATGTGGAATACACGTTTGATCGTAATAAGATCGTCTTTTATTTCACAGCGGAAGGACGAGTCGACTTCCGGAATCTCGTAAAAGATCTTGCCGCAATTTTTCGTACACGCATCGAGTTGCGTCAAATCGGTGTCCGTGATGAGGCGAAAATGCTTGGAGGAATTGGACCGTGCGGAAGAATGCTCTGCTGTTCGACATTCTTGGGCGATTTTGAACCTGTCTCCATCAAGATGGCCAAAGATCAGAACTTATCGCTCAACCCATCAAAAATTTCCGGATTATGCGGCCGCCTTATGTGCTGCCTAAAATACGAAAACGATGAATATGAAGAGGCAAAAGCCCTCATGCCTGATATCGGCGAGCGGGTGCAGACGCCTGAAGGACCAGGAAAAGTGGTTGGCTTGAATTTGCTTGAGAGAATTTTGCAAGTGAATTTAGCGGATCAGGAACAGGTCTTGGAATATTCATGGGAAGAAATAGAGAGTCGAAAAAACTCAGTAGCTCAATTGACGAAATGATGGGGTGAAATAGTTGAAAGAAGGGAACTTTCTCGACAGAGTAATGGAGTTTGAGCAGCAGCTCGAAGCCATGCATGAGCAATTCCGGGAACTTATTGGATTTGTGGCGAAGATGACGGAAGAGAACCACTCACTTCAACTGGAAAACCATCATCTCCGGACACGGCTTGAAGAACTGACTGACAAAACCCAATTGATAGATGAACAAAGACCGCCTGTTAAGCCCCATAAGGTCGATATCGGCGAAGGGGTGGACAACTTGGCCAGGTTATATAATGAAGGATATCACGTCTGTAATGTCCATTATGGAAGCAGCCGTAAAGGGGAAGATTGTTTGTTCTGCCTATCCTTCCTGAGCAAACAGAATGCATGAGATGAGCCGATCCTATAATTACGTAGGCATCGGCTCTTTTCTGTCTATAACTGGACAGTTTCTTTTCGTTCCAGCACTCGCTTTCCGCGGGCGTTGCCTCAGCCGGTGTTCCCAACGCTGTAGCTTATGGTCCCAAAAGAGAAAGCTTTGGGAGCAACTACCGAGGAGATTGAAGCCGTGCCCGCTGAAAGCGTCCGATGCAACGCTGTATAAGAATGTCTGTTTCTTTTTTTTATCTTATATAGCGAAGGTTTTATAGAAGAAGATTTAATTCAACCGGAGGAGAAGATATGGAGAATTTATTGAAGGACGATGAACGACTGGATTATCTATTGGCGGAAAACTTAAGGATCATTCAGAGTCCTTCCGTCTTTTCATTTTCACTCGATGCCGTCCTACTGGCAAAATTTGCGTATGTGCCGATCCGTTCGGGGAAGATTGTCGATTTATGTGCGGGCAACGGAGCAATCCCACTTTTCTTAAGTGCCCGGACCAATGCCGATATTATTGCAGTTGAGCTGCAGGAGAGACTTGCGGATATGGCACGGCGAAGTGTTGGCTATAATGGATTAGATGAACGGATTTCTATTTTAAATGACGACGTAATCGGAATTTCAGGCAAGATCGGCTATGAAAAATATGATACGGTTACTTGCAATCCACCTTATTTCCCTGCGAGTGAAGCGAGCGAGAAAAACTTAAAAGAGCATGTCGCTATTGCTAGACATGAAATCCGTCTGACACTTGAACAAGCTGTAAAGTCCGCGAGTGAGTTGTTGAAGCAAGGTGGGAAAGCGGCATTTGTTCATAGACCCGGAAGGCTGCTAGACATTGTAACAGCGATGCGTGCGAACAGGTTGGAACCGAAAAGGATCCGTTTCGTGTACCCGAAGGAAGGCAAAGAAGCCAATACGTTGCTAATAGAAGGAATAAAAGACGGCAAGCCAGACTTGAAAATATTGTCACCCCTTTATGTCTATGGAGAAAATGGGGAGTATACAGAAGAAGTGAGGCTTTTATTATATGGACAAGATGAATGAGCATCTGTTCTATGTCCTTGAATGCAATGACGGCTCTTATTATGCCGGCTATACAAATGACTTGGAGAAGCGCATCCGTACCCATAATGAAGGAAAAGGTGCAAAATATACGCGTGCCAAGCTTCCGGTTCGCCTCATTTACCGGGAAAGCTATGAAACGAAGCAGGATGCGATGCGGGCTGAATATCAGTTCAAACAATTAACGAGGCCTGCAAAGGAACGATATATAAGGAAGGGGCAACGTATCGATGAAATCACAGAAAAGCGCTGAAGCGGAGGATGCGAAGCTATTTCTCGTTGGGACGCCGATTGGTAATTTGGAAGACATGACATTCCGTGCAATCCGAATTCTTCAGGAAGCGGATATGATAGCAGCGGAAGATACGAGAAATACGATCAGGCTTTGCAATC
This sequence comes from Sporosarcina sp. SAFN-015, assembly GCF_059415085.1. Classification (NCBI taxonomy): domain Bacteria; kingdom Bacillati; phylum Bacillota; class Bacilli; order Caryophanales; family Caryophanaceae; genus Sporosarcina; species Sporosarcina sp. SAFN-015. The sequence continues at coordinate 32,039 of NZ_JBPFDR010000014.1, read as the reverse complement.
ACTTCGACATTAAGACACCGCTTATGAGTTACCACGAGCATAATCTCGAAAAGGGCGGGGGAAAAATTCTGTCGTTACTGGCGGAAGGAAAGACTGTCGCCTTGGTGAGTGACGCGGGAATGCCGTGTATATCCGATCCAGGTAATGATATTGCTACGAAAGCGATTCAAGAGGGATTCGATGTCGTTCCAGTTCCTGGAGCCAATGCTGCCATCAGTGCATTAGTAGCTTCGGGGCTCCAAACGCAGCCCTTCTCGTTCTTCGGATTTTTGCCGCGACAGAAAAAGGAGCGCAACGAGCAATTGCGAAAGCTGAAGCAGAAGGAGGAGACTTTGCTACTATATGAAGCGCCCCATCGCTTGAAGGAAACGGTCAAATCACTTGCCGAAGCATTCGGAGGTTCGCGCCAAATCGTACTGGCGAGGGAATTGACGAAACGGTATGAGGAATTTCTCCGCGGATCGCTTGAGGAAGCCGTTTCTTGGGTGGAATCAAATGAAATAAGAGGGGAATTTTGTATCGTCATTGCAGGGAATGAGAATGTAGAAGAAGTGGCTGAAAATTGGTGGAAGGATATAAGCATTCCAACCCATGTGGAAATGGTGATGGAAAAGGAAAACATTTCATCGAAGGAAGCGATTAAATTAGTGGCATCTGAAAGAGGACTACCTAAAAGGGATGTTTATCAGGAGTACCATATAAACGAAAATTCATAATAAAAATCCAGAACGGTTATTTGTTCTGGATTTAAATTATTATTGATAGGATAATATTATTTTATCTTCTCTTCAATCTCTTTAATGAGTTGTCTAGCACCATCCGGGCTTAAAATTAGCTTTCCGTCAATAAGTTGCAAGTTATTGTCGGACACCTCGCCAGTAATAGAACAAGTCATATTTGGCATATATTTCTTCAAGATAATTTTGTCATCATCGACATAGATTTCTAAAGCATCTTTCTGCTCAATTCCAAGTGTACGGCGAAGCTCGATTGGAATGACGACACGTCCTAGCTCGTCGACTTTTCTAACGATTCCTGTAGATTTCATGACAAGAATTCCTCCTAAACGATTAAATTTTCGTCAAAATTCGACATATTTCTCTTGTCTATCAAATATCATACCAACTCTTCCATTTAACGTCAATAAAACCTTCTTAATATTATGTAGAGAATAATAGATTGGATGATGAAAACAGGACTTTTGATATTTAACTTTTATATTGTCATTGAGGTAATAAGTAGCCATTCCAACTGAGATTTAGGGAAATGGAAGCGAAAGACGAGTTGAGCATTATTAAGGAAATTTAATAATGAATAGATTTCGGCATTTATGCACAGTTGGAGCGGTTTGTGGGTGCTTACAGGCGTTTAACACGTGCTTTGCATGTTTATGAGCATTTTAGACGATTTATGCGTGTATAAAGAGGTTTATGAGGGGATTAACGAATTTCTAGGTGTCTACATAGCGCTTTTGTTGAATTTTAGATAAAATGGTTAGTATAGATTGAAACACAGGAGGTATTTTGGTGGCTGAACAGCGAAAAACATTTTACATTACGACTCCTATTTATTACCCGAGTGGGAAATTTCATATAGGAACTGCTTATACGACCGTAGCATCCGATGCGATGGCTCGCTATAAAAGACTGCGTGGATTCGACGTCCACTTCCTGACGGGAATGGACGAGCACGGACAGAAGATCCAGGAGAAAGCAGAAGAGGAAGGCCTTCCTCCGCAGCAATACGTTGATCGTATCGCGGATATTGCTATTGATTTATGGAAGCTGATGGACATCTCGTATGATGATTTAATTAGAACAACGGAGGATCGTCATAAAGCGGCTGTCGAAAAAATCTTTAAAAAGTTCCTCGACAATGGTGATATTTACAAAGGCGAGTATGAAGGATGGAAATGTGTCCCATGTGAGTCATATTTCACCGAGGCTCAACTTGAAGATGGCAACTGTCCTGACTGTCATCGTCCGGTGCAAAGGGTAGCAGAGGAATCATACTTCTTCAACATGCAGAAGTACGCGGACCGACTTCTACAATTTTACGAAGACAATCCGCATTTCATTGAACCGGAATCACGGAAAAATGAGATGATCAATAACTTCATCAAACCGGGCCTTGAAGATTTATCCGTCTCCCGTATGTCATTCGATTGGGGCATAAAAGTACCAGGAGATCCAAAACATGTCATTTATGTTTGGGTCGATGCATTGACGAATTACATCACAGCGCTCGGATACGGCTCTGATGATGAAACTCTATTCAATAAATACTGGCCTGCAGACGTACATGTCGTCGGAAAAGATATCGTCCGTTTCCATACAATTTATTGGCCTATTTTCCTGATGGCACTTGATCTGCCTTTGCCGAAAAAAGTGTTTGCACACGGCTTCATTATGATGAAGGACGGTAAAATGTCGAAATCAAAGGGGAATGTCGTCTACCCTGAAATGCTCGTGGAGCGTTACGGATTGGATGCGACACGCTATTTCCTTCTTCGTGAATTGCCGTTTGGACAAGATGGAACATTCTCTCCTGAATCATTCGTCGAGCGGACAAATTACGACTTGGCCAATGACCTTGGCAACTTGTTGAATCGCACGGTATCTATGATCAATAAGTATTTCGACGGCGTCATTCCTACAGAGGGGCTTGAGCCGACCGAATTCGACAATGTACTGCGTGACTTCACGAAGAACGCAATCGAGAAATATGAAGTTTCGATGGAAAAGATGCAATTCAGCGTTGTCCTATCGGAGTTATGGACAATCATTTCACGGACGAATAAATATATCGATGAAACATCTCCGTGGGTGCTTGCAAAAGAAGAGGCGGATAAAGCGAAATTGGCATCCGTCATGGCTCATCTTGCAGCATCACTTCGCCAAATTGCAGTTCTATTGCAGCCGTTCATGACGAAGGCACCGATTCAGATCATTGAACAGCTCGGATTGGATGAAACAATGCTTGCGTGGGAAACGTTAGGTGATTTCGATGTTATTCCTGCAGGGACGAAAGTTGTGGAAAAGGGAGTTCCGATCTTCCCTCGTCTAGATCCGGAAGTGGAAATCGTCTATATCCGTGACCAAATGGCTATTACTGCGCCAAAAGAAAAGCAGGAGGAAAAGCCGGCTGAAGTCGAAGACGAAACGGAAGAAATCACGATCGATGACTTTGCAAAAATTGATTTGCGTGTCGCGACCGTTCTTGCGTGTGAGAGGATTCCAAAAGCGGACAAGCTATTGAAATTCCAACTCGATTTAGGCAGTGAAAAACGCCAAGTCGTCTCCGGCATTGCCGAGCATTATGAACCGGAAGAGTTGATCGGTGAAAAAGTCATTGTTGTCGCCAATTTGAAGCCGGTGAAATTACGCGGCGAATTATCCGAAGGTATGATTTTATCGGGCGAGTCAAATGGCGTTTTGAAATTGGCAACCGTTGATCCATCTATGGAAAACGGCGCAAAAGTAAAGTAATTGAAAAGGACGGCGTTTCTTAATAGAGGCGCCGTCTTTATCTTTTAACCAATTTGTCACCATACTGTAACGAAAGTCATATTTCATTGAAATAGAATGAAGCTTGTGAGGAGAGACGCAAAATGTATATCGATACTCATGTCCATTTGAATGCAGAGCAATATGAAGAAGATGTTAAAGAAGTCATTCAACGCGCTATTGATGCGGAGGTCAACACAATGGTTGTCGTCGGCTTCGATCGTGTGACGATTGAGAAGGCGATGGAACTGGCTGAGGAATACCCTTTCATTTACGCGGTCATCGGCTGGCATCCAGTAGACGCCATTGATTGTACCGAAAAAGATTTGGAATGGATCGAGTCCTTGGCAGCGCATCCGAAAGTCGTCGGCATCGGGGAAACGGGTCTGGATTATTATTGGGATAAATCTCCGAAAGACGTTCAGCAAGAATTGTTCCGAAAGCAAATAAGGCTTGCACAGAAAGTCGATTTACCGATTATCATTCATAATCGTGACGCTACCGGGGATGTCGTCAGGATATTGAAAGAAGAGGATGCCGGCATTACGGGCGGGATCATGCACTGCTATGGCGGAAGCGTCGAGACTGCAAAAGAATGCATAAATATGAACTTCCTCATCTCCCTTGGCGGACCTGTCACCTTCAAAAACGCAAAGATGCCGAAACAAGTTGCGACAGACATTTCTTTGGATCATTTGTTGATTGAAACAGATGCTCCTTACCTTGCTCCGCACCCTCATCGCGGAAAACGGAATGAGCCGGCTCTCGTCACGCTTGTGGCGGAAGAAATCGCGCGATTGAAAGAAATTTCCGTTGAAGAGGTGGCAAAACGAACGACCGAAAATGCTTTAAAGATCTTCCGTATTTCGAAATAATGCGAAGGCTGATTGTATAGCTTCCTGCCTGAATTCAACGATACATAGTCGCATGACTTGAGGTTCTAATGAGTTGACACGTTGAAAAGGAACCTTTATAATCAGCCGAGTGATAAAGGAGGAGTTTTTTCATGACAAAAAGTACCATGAAAAATCTGTTCTCGATGTCATTGAGGAGTAAACAAATAGTAGCTGTTGCTGTTGCATTGGCGCTATTCGTTTCAATCATTTCACTTGTTCTTTACGAAGGATCTAAGAAATCGGTCACGCTTCATGTGAACGATGAGCAAATTGAAATAAAAACATCTGCACATACAGTTGGGCAACTTCTTGCAAGTCAAGATATCGAAGTTGCTGAACACGATTTAGTAACACCCTCAGTGAATACCCCGGTCGAAGAAGGGTTATCGATCAGGTGGGAACAGGCAAAGCAAGTAGAAATTCATACAGGAAAAGAAATCGAAAAGATTTGGACTACGGATCGTAAAGTCGGCGATATTTTGGCCGCTGCCGGAATGGACCTTACAGAACATGATAAGGTCATGCCAAATCTGGATGAAAACCTAGAAGATGATCTACGAATCAATGTTCAAAAAGCGTTCCAATTGACGCTTATCGATGGCGGAAATGAGAAACAAATGTGGTCAACTTCGACTACGGTCGCTGACTTTTTAAAGAGAGAGAACATTCAATTGAATGAACACGACAAGCTGAACCGGAAGGCGGACGGATACGTGAAGCCGGGTTCAATAGTTGAAGTCGTACGTGTAGAAAAGGTCACCGATGTAGTGGAAGAACCAACAAACTTTGCGGTTGTAACGAAGAGTGATGCCAAATTGCTGAAAGGACGCGAAAAAGTTGTCCAAGAAGGCAAGAAGGGGTCTGTTGAACGCAAGTTTGAAATTGTCAAAGAGAATGGCAAGGAAGTATCTCGAACGTTATTGAATGAGAAAGTCATTAAGGAACCGCAAAAGAAAATTGTTGCGGTCGGTTCCAAAGTGGTTGTTGCAAGTGCATACAATAAAAAATCCAATGTCGCAGTATCACGCGGCAGCTCAGCAGCACCATCAGGCGGAAAAGAATTCTATGTAACTGCTACTGCCTATACAGCGCACTGTAACGGATGTACAGGGAAGACGGCAACAGGCATCGACTTAAGAGCCAATCCGAATCTCAAAGTGATCGCCGTAGATCCTAGCGTCATCCCGCTCGGCTCCAAAGTATGGGTGGAAGGATACGGGTACGCTATCGCTGGGGATACCGGCGGCGCAATCAAAGGGAAGAAGATTGATCTTCATGTACCAACAAAGTCGGCAGCATACAATTTTGGCCGTCGTACAGTGAAAGTAAAAGTGATTGACTAATTTCATAGTAATTATTTTATTTCCACATCGATCCGTGGGGCTAACCAGTCCCGCGGTTTTTTTCATGATTTTGACCAAAGGCTGCCTTAATATCTGCAAAGTGCGCAGAAATACGGCAAATCAAACCCTTCGTTGTTCGATTGCCTGTACAAGAGCCTATTCAACACGTAAAATTAAACAAACGTAACCTAATGAAATGAGGGGCACTGTGAACATAAAAGAAATCATCGTCGTCGAAGGCAAATCTGACACAATTGCAATCAAAAGAGCAACAGGGGCCGACACAATTGAAACAAATGGATCGGCAATCGACGAAAAGACGTTGGATAAAATTCGCCACGCCCAGGAGACACGTGGAGTCATCGTATTTACAGACCCCGACTTTCCGGGCAAGCGGATTCGCTCCATTATTGAAGAACAGATTCCTGGAGTCAAACACGCATTTTTGCATAAATCGAAAACGATTGCAAAAAACGGCCAAGGACTTGGCATCGAGCATGCGAAGGATGAAGATATTCAAAAAGCACTCGAAGCGGTCTATTCAGTCGATGTCCAGCCAATCGAGGACATTCCTTTGCGGATGCTTTTGGATGAAAGGCTTATTGGGCATCCCGATGCGAAAAAAAGGCGCGACCGGCTAAGTGAAATACTGCAAATCGGACAAGTGAACGGCAAAGGATTGAAAAAAAGACTTGAAATGTTCCGGATTGGGCAACATCAATTAATGGAGGCATTGAAAGTCCTGCACGAGGAGGATGGCCATGAATAAAGATATTGCAACGCCCATTAGAACGAAGGAAATTTTGGAGAAGCACGGATTTTCATTCAAAAAGAGCTTAGGGCAAAACTTTTTGATCGATCCGAATATATTACGTAACATCGTTTCGCATGCCGAATTGACGGACAAGACAGGAGTCATCGAAATCGGTCCGGGCATCGGGGCATTGACGGAGCATTTGGCTCGTACTGCAGGAAAGGTCGTTGCATTTGAAATCGACGGACGTCTGCTGCCTGTGTTGGAAGATACATTGTCGCCGTATAACAATGTCACGATCATCAACCAAGATGTCCTCGAAGCAGATTTGAATAAGATTGTCGAGGAGCAATTTAGCGAATACGACGATATTGTCGTCGTGGCGAATCTCCCTTATTATGTGACGACGCCAATCATTATGAAGTTTTTGCTAGGAAAAGTACCCATCCGTGGCATGGTGATCATGATGCAAAAGGAAGTTGCAGATCGTATTACTGCGTCTCCAGGTACGAAAGCATATGGGTCATTATCAATCGCGGTTCAATATTACATGGATGCCGAAGTATCGATGATAGTGCCGAAAACGGTTTTCATTCCGCAACCGAATGTCGAATCAGCTGTGCTGAAGCTCACAAAAAAAACAAAACCTCCTGTGGAAGTAATAGACGAAGACTTTCTATTCGAGGTGGCAAGAGGTTCATTCGTCCAAAGAAGGAAGACGTTGCTGAACAATTTGCAATCCTCGTTGCCTGACGGAAAGGCGAAAAAGGAGCAAATTCTTGAGGCGTTCGAGCGGATCGGCATGGATCCGGGCAGAAGAGGTGAGACATTATCGATTAAGGAGTTCGGGGATTTGTCGAATGTTTTACATGCGGATTTTAAAAAATCATGACAAATAGGGGAATTAATGGGTGAATTCGTCGAATAGGACGAAAAAAGAATTGACATCAATAAGGTTTTACTGATAAAATTCTTCTTTTAATTGACAGAACTTTTTAAAAGTGTTATACTAGTATCCAGTGAGGTGTAAGCGACGTGCCAAAAACATTAGCGGACATTAAGAAGTCATTGGATGCTCACTTGGGGAAACGTTTGCATTTAAGAGCAAACGGCGGCCGTAAGAAAACAATCGAACGTGCCGGAGTCCTTCGTGAGACGTATCGGGCAGTTTTTGTTGTTGAACTGGACCAGGATGAAAATGCTTTTGAAAGGGTGTCTTACAGCTACGCGGATATTTTGACGGAAGCAGTCGAAATAACAGTTCTGGATGATGGGGACGCCACTGCGTTGATCATCAAATAGGTTTTTATAGCAATCATGTATTGTTTTTTATAAAAAATACCTATGTCTTCCTTAACGGATGCGCATAGGTGTTTTTTTATGCCCATTGCTCATACTAGAGTTGTCAGTCGATAAGGAGGAAAAACCCAATGGCGAGAAGACGTAGTATAATGTCTGAGCACTTGAAGGAAGAGATTGCGAAAGAGCTTGGCTTTTACGATGTTGTTCAGCGGGAAGGTTGGGGAGGCATCAAATCGCGTGACGCTGGAAACATGGTGAAGTATGCCATTCAAATGGCGGAGCGTGGATTGGCGGAAAAACGGAACGACAGCTAAGATCCACCCATCTCATGAACGACTGACAAAGGAAGAGCTGCATGGATGTCGTACTAGACGCCGTGCAGCTCTTTTCTTTTAGCGGATCAACGCATATTGGCAAAAGACTGTCATGAAAAGGTATCGGTCTTTCCTGAAAGTTATCCATCACTCCCTAAGATATATTGTCATTTTCATACCTTTGCCCCGGCTGTTTCCGTATGAATCCTGTCGTCTCTTAGCAACCACTCATAACTTTTGTAATTTTTCAGGGTGAAATCCATTCGCCCTATGGTAAAATAGGGAACAATGACAAGCTTGGAATGGAGGGGGCTGGATGCTATATGAGAAAGCACCTGCAAAAATCAACCTGACACTCGATGTCCTACATAAACGCCCCGACGGTTTTCATGAAGTGGAAATGATCATGACGACAGTCGATTTGGCTGACCGTGTCTGGCTTCGCCCATCGAATGACGGGCATATCAATATTAGGGTGTCCGAGCGGTTCGTCCCGAATGACCGAAAAAATCTAGCCTATCAGGCAGCCGATTTATTGAGACGGAAATACGGCATTCGCGACGGGGTCGAGATTACACTCGACAAGAAAATACCTGTAGCTGCGGGTCTCGCGGGAGGCAGTTCCGACGCTGCGGCGACATTACGCGGTTTAAATCGGCTTTGGAACCTGCAGCTAAGTGCAGATGAATTGGCGGAACTTGGTGCAAAGATCGGATCAGATGTGTCGTTCTGCGTACATGGAGGGACGGCGCTTGCGAAAGGGCGCGGAGAGAAGATCCAGCATTTGCCGGCACCACCTAATTGCTGGGTCATCCTTGCAAAACCTTCAATCTCCGTTTCTACGGCGGATATTTATCGTAACCTCGATGTCAATTCCATCAAGCATCCTGACACAGCAGGTATGCTTGAAGCATTGCATTCGGGAAGTTACAACAAAATGTGTGCATCGTTAGGAAATGTCCTGGAGCCGGTGACGATGAAATTACATCCGCAAGTCGTCGTCTTAAAAGAAAAGATGGAACAATTTGGAGCAGATGCAGTATTGATGAGCGGAAGCGGACCGACCGTTTTCGGATTCGTCCGGCAGGAGGCAAGAGTCTCAAGGATTTACAATGGACTAAAGGGCTTCTGCAAGGAAGTTCATGCTGTAAGAATGGTGGGAGAACGTTTCCTGCTTGATTAAAGGCGTATAATTATGGTAATCTACGGATAAAACATTCGGGTTTAGGGGTTGTTAATCATGAAGTGGAAAAGGAGCGGAAGACTCGTCGATATGACGCGTCATCTATTGGAAAATCCTCATACACTCATACCGCTCACTTTCTTCTCCGAGCGCTATCATGCCGCAAAGTCATCCATAAGTGAAGATCTGACAATCATCAAGGAGACTTTCGAGGAGAATGGGACAGGCAAACTGATGACTGTTTCGGGTGCTGCTGGTGGAGTGAAATACATTCCGCAAGTCTCCGAAACGGAAGTCCGTGAAGTGATCGCCCTTATTAAAGAAAATCTTGGTCGATCGGATCGGTTGTTGCCTGGCGGTTATTTATATATGACCGATTTTTTAGGGGATCCTAAAATGATGGATCGCATCGGTAAAGTATTTGCTTCTGCATTCGGCGATACGGAGATCGACGTCATTATGACAGTTGCGACGAAAGGCATTTCGATTGCCCATGCGATTGCACGCCATTTGAATGTCCCTGTTGTCATCGTCCGTAGGGACAGTAAAGTGACGGAGGGTTCGACCGTCAGCATCAATTACGTGTCCGGCTCTACACGCCGTATCCAGACAATGGTATTATCGAAGAGAAGCATGAAGAGCGGCAAAAGAGTATTGATCACCGATGACTTCATGAAAGCGGGCGGAACGATGGCCGGCATGAAGAACTTATTGGAGGAGTTCGACTGCGAGCTTGCGGGTACCGCTGTCTTAGTAGAGGCGGAACATACGGAGGAAGTGCTCGTTGACGATTACTTGTCCTTAGTCAAGCTCCGTGCGGTGAATGAAAAGGATCGTACGATTGAACTGGAAGAAGGAAACTATTTCAAGAAGGGTGGAAAAACGGAATGAATTATGTAGCTACTGAAAATGCACCAAAAGCAATTGGACCTTATGCACAAGCAGTGAAAGTGAATGGACTGGTTTATACATCTGGCCAACTTCCAATGACGCCGGACGGGCTTCTCGTCGAAGGAACGATCGAAGAGCAGACGAACCAAGTTTTCGCCAACTTGAAAGCAGTTTTGGAAGAAGCGGGATCTTCCCTTGATCAAGTCATCAAGGCAACCGTATTCATTAAGGACATGAACCAATTCGCAGCATTGAATGACGTATACGCACAACATTTCGGTTCCCACACTCCTGCACGTTCCACAGTGGAAGTGGCAAGACTGCCGAAAGATGCAACTGTCGAAATTGAAGTTATCGCCCTTGCAGGGGAATAAATAATAAGTGGCGGCCAGCTTGGATGAAGAGCAGGCCAGCCATTTTTTTGTGTCCAAAAGTTGATAAAAAAGTTTTTTAGAAAAAGTTTGTAAAAATAAAAGGGAAATGCTTACTTTTGTAGAATATAATCGTTGAGCATAAAACGAAAGCGCAGGACGCCTCGGCGTTTGAAGCTAGAGAAACAACAAAGGGAGTGGGGAATAATGGAGGTAACAGACGTAAGACTGAGGAAAGTTGAGACGGACGGCCGGATGAGGGCGATCGCATCGATTACCTTGGATGGTGAGTTTGTCGTACATGACATCCGTGTCATTGAGGGGAATGACGGATTGTTTGTCGCGATGCCGAGCAAGCGTACGCCGGAAGGAGAATTTCGTGACGTCGCACACCCGATCAACACTTCAGCGAGGATGAAAGTCCAAGACGCCGTCCTAACCGCGTATCATATGGTTGAGGAAAAAGGAGTGCTCGAAGAGGCTGGAGCGTAAGTTATACTAGTTGAAAAGCATCACAGAGGCTGTGCAGAAGTCATTCTGTAACGGCTTCTTTTATTTCAAAGAAGGATTGCATCGAAAGCTGTAACGAAGAACGGCTTTTGCGAGGGTAATTAAGGCAAATCGAACCCTTCGCTGTTCGATGGGCTGTACAGAAGTCAGTAAATATGACTTTCTGTGACAGCTTTTTTCTTTTTTATTGCTAAGGTCAGCAGGAATTTGGGTGGAACTCAACCGCTTGAAGTGGAAATTCCCATTTTCATACACAAATAAAAAAAGAAACGAACAATATTAAAAGAATTACATTACATTGTCAAGGGGGGATAGTTGAAATTTATATTATTTTCAGCTATAGTCAATAATGAAATTATGGATGGAGGCCAGCAAATGACGAATACATATGCCATCGTCCTAGCTGCAGGGCAAGGGACGCGGATGAAGTCCGATTTATATAAAGTATTGCATCCTGTCTGTGGAAAACCGATGGTCGAACACGTTGTCGACCATATCCTCGGAATCGGCGCGGATAAAATCGTAACGATTGTCGGCCACGGCGCAGAAATGGTAGAAGAAACACTTGGTGCCAAAAGCGAATATGCCCTACAGGCAGAACAGCTTGGCACGGCACATGCGGTTCAGCAGGCAGAGGACCGGCTAGGCGAACTCGAAGGAATGACGCTCGTCGTCTGCGGAGACACACCGCTCATTAAATCGGAAACGATGCAAGCATTGATTGCACACCACTCCGACACGAAGGCGAAAGCGACAATTCTGACCGCGCATGCCGACGATCCCACAGGTTACGGCCGCATCATTCGGGATGAGCAAGGAAACGTCCTTCGCAATGTTGAGCACAAAGATGCATCAACGGAAGAGCGGAAAGTGACCGAAATCAATACGGGAACATACTGCTTTGACAATCGTGCCCTGTTCGAAGCTTTGAAAAAAGTGAAGAACGATAACGCACAAGGCGAATATTATTTGCCCGATGTCATCGGCATCCTAAAGTCTGAACAAGCATTAATCTCAGCCTACGTAACGGATGACTTCAGTGAAACAATCGGCATTAACGACCGGGTCATCCTGTCTGAGGCAGAAAGAGTGATGCGTCAGAGGATTGCAGAATCTCATATGCGAAACGGTGTTACAATCATCGACCCAGGCAGTACGTATATTAGCGCGGATGCAAAAATCGGCAAGGATGCAGTTCTTCAACCAGGCACGATGATCGAAGGACAGACGGTCATTGGGAATAAATGTATCATTGGACCGAATAGTCATATCGTCAATAGTGAAATTGGCGATCATACAACCATCCATTCGTCAGTTGTACGGGACAGCATCATCGGGTCCGGTACGACAGTAGGCCCGTTCGCACATATCCGTCCGGAATCCAAACTCAGCGACAATGTAAAAATCGGCAATTTTGTTGAAGTTAAAAAGTCAAGTCTTGGAGAAGGAAGCAAGGTTTCCCACCTAAGCTATATTGGTGATGCGGAAGTCGGCACACATGTCAACATCGGCTGCGGAACGATCACAGTGAATTACGACGGTAAAAACAAGTATCAGACAACAATCGAAGATAATGCATTTGTCGGATGCAACTCCAATCTGGTGGCACCTGTAAAAGTTGGCAAAGGCGCTTATGTCGCGGCTGGATCAACCATTACAAAAGATGTACCAGAAAGTTCACTTGCAATTGGGCGTGCGCGCCAGGAGAATAAAGAAGGATACGCAACAAAATTAAATCTTAACTAACCAGGGGGACCATGATGGCTAATCATTATCCTAATGATAAACTGAAGATATTCTCTTTAAATTCTAACGAAACTCTTGCACAAGAAGTGGCGGACGAAATCGGACGCCCACTCGGCAAGTGCTCCGTCAAACGTTTCAGTGACGGAGAAATTCAAATCAATATCGAAGAAAGTATCCGAGGTTGCGATGTTTTTGTCATCCAATCAACCTCCAACCCAGTCAATGATAACCTGATGGAGCTCCTTATCATGATTGACGCATTGATGCGCGCATCAGCCCGTACAATCAATGTTGTTATGCCTTATTATGGCTATGCACGCCAAGACCGCAAAGCGCGTTCCCGTGAACCGATTACGGCGAAGCTCGTAGCGAACTTGCTTGAAAAAGCGGGCGCAGACCGTGTTATCGCAATCGATTTACATGCACCGCAAATCCAAGGCTTCTTTGACATTCCGATCGACCATCTCGTGGCAGAGCCGATCTTAACAGAATACTTCAAAAGCAAAGGCTTGGAAGGCAATGAACTTGTTATCGTATCCCCGGATCATGGCGGCGTAACACGTGCACGTAAAATGGCAGACCGCATGAAAGCTCCAATCGCAATCATCGATAAGCGCCGTCCACGTCCGAATGTTGCCGAAGTAATGAGCATTGTAGGAAACGTCGAAGGAAAAACAGCAATTTTGATCGATGACATCATCGATACTGCCGGAACGATTACAATCGCAGCGAACGCGATTATCGAGAGCGGTGCAAAGGAAGTGTACGCTTGCTGTACGCATCCGGTGTTATCCGGCCCTGCAATCGAGCGGATCGACAATTCACAAATTAAAGAATTGGTCATTACGAATTCAATCGAACTGCCGGAAAGTAAAAAATCACCGAAAATCAAGCAATTGTCGATTGCTAAGCTTTTGGGTGAAGCAGTTAAACGGGTATTTGAAGAAAAATCTGTCAGCACATTGTTTGAATAAGCAAGTCAGTTAGTTTCATGTCGTCTGATTTTGGGTATTTCAAGAGATAGAATATACTTTTTTAGGAAAGGTGACTACGCAAATGAGTACAGCAATTCAGTCGAAACCAAGAGAAACAAAAACGAGATCAGCTTTGACAGCATTACGAAATGACGGGTTTATCCCATCGGTTGTTTATGGATATAATACAGAATCTACACCAATCGCCGTAAAAGAGGGCGATTTAATGAAAACATTGCGCGAAGTCGGACGCAATGGAGTTATCAAGCTTGAAGTCAACGGCAAGGAATTGAACGTCGTCTTGAACGATTTTCAGGAAGATGCTTTAAAAGGCGATATCCGCCATGCGGATTTCCTCGCAATCAATATGTCTGAAGAGCTTGAAGTCGATGTGACGGTACATCTTGTCGGCGAATCAGTCGGCGAGAAGGAAGGCGGCGTCGTACAGCAGCCGAACCGTGAAGTGACGATCAAAGTCAAACCTTCAGATATTCCGGAGTCATTTGAAGTCGATGTTTCCGAAATGCAAATCGGCGACACATTGACAGTAGCAGACGTGCGTGGGAAAACGAATTTTGAAATTATTACGGATGACGAGTACGCACTCGTTACCATCTCCGCTCCACGTTCCGAAGAGGAATTGGACGGAGAAAACCTCCCGGATGCTGAAGCAGAACCTGAACTTGTCGGAGAGAATCAGGGAGAAAAGGGAGAAGAATAATAGCACAATTTAGGAGCGCACGTGCAAAGCGTGCGCCCTTTTTTATAATTTATTCAAAAGGAAGATATGCCTTATGAAAATGATAATTGGCCTCGGAAACCCGGGGAAGCAATACGAAAAAACGAGGCATAACGTCGGCTTCCATGTAATCGATGAATTGGCAAGTCGATTGGATGCCCCTGCTATGCAACTGAAATTCAACGGCGCCTACACAATTATCCACCGTCCGGAAGGCAAAGTGATGCTCGTTAAACCTTTGACGTATATGAATCTCTCTGGGGAATGTGTCGAACCACTCATGGATTATTACGACATAGAGCTCGAAGACATCGTCGTCCTCTATGACGACTTGGACCTCGCTCCGGGCAAACTGCGATTGCGTCAAAAAGGAAGCGCTGGCGGCCATAACGGTATGAAATCATTGATTGCCCATCTAGGCTCCGATGCTTTCAATAGGATCCGTATCGGAATCGGACGTCCGACTGGCGGCATGAAAGTGCCAGACTATGTACTGGCCCCATTTAGCAAGGAAGAGCAGCCGCTTATTGAAGAGATGGTTGAAAAAAGCGCTTCTGCATGCCTAGATTGGCTTAAAAACCCATTTTTAGAGGTTATGAATAACTATAATGGTTCATAAGGAATAATCATCGACTCCCTAGCCTATACTTTGTTAAAAAGGGGCCGATGATACTGATGAAACCGAAGGACATTCGTTATTCATGCAGACATTGCAATACGGAGGTCGGCAGCATTCCACTTTCATCTGCCGATGAAATCATCCGAGAACTGAAAAGGATGGAAGAAGGGCATGTAGGGCATGACCAGCAATTCATAGAGTATGATGAAAATGGTTCGATGACGGTCCGTTGCATTTGTGAGCAATGTGAACAGTCGCTGCGAATGAATCCCGATTACTATGCATTACGGAAATGGATACAATAGAATTTCTGCTTTGGCGTATTGCGCGCGCAAAGCTTTTTTCACTTAATTTTATTTATTGCAAAGCGAGGAAAATGATCATTGGATGCGCTCATAGAATTATTTCTACAAGACAAAGAGATTACTAAAGTCGTTGAGGAACTGAAAACGGGACAGGACCGTCAACTTTTGGCGGGTCTATCGGGCGGTGCAAAAGCCGTCTTTTTTAAGACTGTCCAGCAGTCCGCTGACAGGCCAATCCTGATCATCACTCCCAACATGCTGCAAGCACAACGTACATATGAAGACCTTGTAAAAATGCTTGGAGAATCACTCGTTCACTTGTATCCTGCAGAGGAATTGGTCGCTGCCGATTTTTCTGTGGCTAGTTATGAACTTCGTGCAAGCCGGATCGATACGCTCGACCATATGGCGCGTGTTGGGAAAGGAATTTATATTACGCCAGTTGCGGGAATGAAGAAACTTCTTCCTCCAAAAGATAGATGGCTCGAAAATTCCTTGTCCGTCCATCTGGATGACAGTATCGACGTGGACGAGTGGACGCGAAAGCTTGTGGAAATGGGTTACGGAAGACAGGAAATGGTAACTGCGCCGGGCGATTTCGCTCTTCGGGGCGGTATTTTGGACGTGTATCCATTGAATGTAGAGAACCCGATCCGAATCGAGCTGTTCGACACGGATGTCGACTCCATCCGGGCATTTTCTGCAGAAGACCAGCGTTCGACCGACAAACTGACAGAGGTGACGATCCTTCCCGCGACGGAACATGTTTGGGGTGCCGCCGAACTATCACAAATCGCCACTAATTTAGAGGACGCTCTCAGTGCAAGTTTGAAGCGGATGAAGAATGAAGAGGCAAAAGAATCCCTGACAATGAACATCACCCGAGACATCGACCTTTTGCGGGATGGCATCACTCCGGAAGGGATGATGAAGCATGTATCGTTTTCAGATCGGGTTCCATCCTATCTAGGTGATTATTTTCCGGAAAACGGCATCGTCTTATTTGATGAAATCGGACGAATTCTTGAAGTTTCTTCTTCTATGGAAAGCGAAGAGAAGGAATGGTTTCTGACGCTTCTTGAAGATGGAAAGATCGTCCATGATGCGAAAATCTCGTTTTCATTCGAAGAGATGCACAAAATGCTCGATCAGCCGAAATCTTACTTATCCTTGTTCGTACGGGCAGTTCCTGGCATCGTCTTGAAAAAAACCGTTTCGTTCTCCTGCAAACCAATGCAAGAATTTCATGGCCAGATGAACCTGTTGAAAAATGAAATGGAACGTTGGCAGCAAGGGAAATACAATGTTTTTATCGTTGCTGATGGCGATGAACGGATGAAGAAAGTCCAATCGATTCTAAGAGATTACGAGATGGATGCGACATTGAACGGCAAGCCGACAGATGCAGGATCTGCAGGATCCATTTCCATCATTGAGGGGGATCTGTCAGCAGGATTCGAGTTGCCGTTCCACCGTCTTGCTGTCATTACGGACGCCGAGCTGTTCAAAGGGAAACCGAAGCGAAAAACTCGTCCCCAGAAAATGACAAACGCGGAACGCATCAAAAGCTATTCGGAAATCAAGCCTGGCGACTATATCGTCCATGTCCACCACGGAATCGGTAAATATTATGGCGTCGTGACACTCGAAGTGAACGGCATCCATAAAGATTACCTCGATATTCGCTATCGCGGAGAGGATAAACTTTTCGTCCCTGCGGATCAAATCGATCTGATCCAGAAATATGTAGCTTCCGGGGAGAAGGAACCAAAACTCCATAAGCTCGGTGGTGCAGAATGGAAGAAGACGAAGAGCAAAGTGTCATCCGCAGTAAAAGACATCGCGGATGATCTGATCAAACTCTATGCGAAGCGTGAGTCGGAAAAAGGGTACGCGTTCTCCGCTGATGATGATTTGCAGCGATCTTTCGAAAATGCATTTCCATATGACGAGACGGAAGACCAGCTCCGTTCCATCGCGGAAGTGAAAAAGGACATGGAGAGGGAGCGTCCAATGGATCGTCTTCTTTGCGGGGATGTCGGATACGGGAAGACGGAAGTGGCAATCCGTGCTGCCTTCAAGGCGGTCGCGGACGGTAAGCAAGTCGCTTTCCTCGTCCCGACAACCATTCTTGCCCAGCAACATTATGAGACAATGAAGGAGCGGTTCTCCGGCTTTCCGGTGGAAGTGTCACTATTGAACCGTTTCCGCACGCGGAAAGAACAGACAGAAACGTTGAAAGGCTTGAAAGCGGGTACGATCGATGTCGTCGTTGGCACTCATCGTCTTCTTTCTAAAGACGTTGTCTATAAAGACCTAGGCCTGCTCATCGTCGACGAAGAACAGCGATTCGGCGTAACACATAAAGAGAAATTGAAGCAGCTGAAAACGAATGTCGACGTCCTTACATTGACGGCGACGCCAATCCCAAGAACGCTGCATATGTCGATGCTTGGTGTCCGGGATTTGTCTGTCATTGAAACGCCTCCAGCGAACCGTTTCCCGGTACAGACGTATGTCATGGAGCACAACTTTGCCCTTGTGAGAGAAGCGATCGAGCGCGAACTCGGGCGCGGTGGGCAAGTATTCTACCTATACAACCGCGTTGAGGACATGACGCGCAAGGTCGATGAAATCAAACAGCTCGTCCCGGAAGCGCGTGTCGCCTTCGCCCATGGGCAAATGAATGAGTCGACGCTGGAATCTGTTATTCTGAGCTTCTTGGAAGGCGAATACGACGTGCTCGTCACGACGACGATTATCGAGACAGGCATTGATATTCCAAACGTCAATACGCTCATCGTCCATGACGCAGACCGAATGGGCTTATCCCAGCTGTATCAGCTGCGCGGACGGGTCGGACGTTCGAACCGCGTCGCATACGGCTACTTCCTTTACCAGCGCGACAAAGTGCTGACGGAAGTCGCGGAAAGCCGTCTGCAAGCAATTAAAGAATTTACGGAGCTCGGATCCGGGTTCAAAATTGCGATGCGGGACTTGTCGATTCGCGGAGCCGGGAACTTGCTAGGTTCCCAGCAACATGGCTTCATCGATTCTGTCGGATTTGACCTTTATTCGCAAATGTTGCAAGACGCAATCGAAGAAAAACAGACAGGCATCGTCAAATCGGAAATTCCGGACGTCGAGATTTCATTGCCGATCAATGCGTATTTGCCGGATTCATATATCAAAGACGGATTCCAGAAGATACAAATGTATAAACGGGTGAAAGCGATCGAAAGCGAGGAGGATTACTCCGAGCTTGTCGATGAAATGACAGACCGTTTCGGTGATCTGCCGTTAGAAGCCGACCTATTGCTGCGTGTCGGACGGATTAAAGCATGGGGGCGCATGGCAGGCGTCGAATCAATCAAAAAGCAGCGTGCTGTCATCGAAATCCGTCTGACCGAAGAAGGAACAGCAAAAACGGACGGAGCTAAAATAGTAGCCGACTCGATGGAATTCGGCCGTGCTGTCGGTTTTACGATGGAAGACGGAAGGCTGATCATTACGGTGGATGAGCGCCATACAGGCAAGAAGACGGAATTTGACGTCCTTGAAGCGATGATGAGGATTTTGCATTCGTCCATTAAGGAACCATCATCCGTGGATTCCGTCTAAAGGAACTATTGCATAAAATGTCCAAGCATGATGCATACTATATCCGAACGGAAGACGGTTTTAATTTTTGGAAAGTGAGGCATCATGCATGAAAGCAACAGGAATCGTGCGCAGAATTGATGATCTGGGCAGGGTGGTCATCCCGAAAGAGATCAGACGGACGCTTCGCATACGCGAAGGGGACCCGCTTGAAATCTTCACCGACAGGGATGGCGAGGTTATCCTTAAGAAATATTCCCCTATTTCCGAGCTCGGTCAATTTGCGAAAGAGTACGCAGAAACACTATATGAAACCCTCGGAACACCAGCCCTGATCAGTGACAGGGACGAAATGATCGCCGTATCCGGATTATCGAAAAAAGATTATTTGAACCGCCAATTGGCTCCGGACGTGGAAGACATCTTAAAGGGTCGTACCATTGTAACGGAAAAGCTTGAAAAGGCAGTGGAATGGGTGCCTGGACAAGTCGAGCAAGTGAAATCCTACTGCATCGCCCCGATTGTAGCGGGCGGAGACACAATTGGCGCCGTCTATTTACTATCGAAAGTCCATTTTATCGGAGAAGCCGAACAAAAAGCAGCAGAAACCGCAGCACATTTTTTGGCGAAACAGATGGAACAATGAAAAACAGCCTGCACACACCGAGAAGCATCGGGGTGGGTGGGCTGTTTTTTAAAAAAAAGTCATATTCGCATAATACGGTTTGCATAGTTACCGGGTATTGCTCCTCAATTATTCGTAGCTACCTATTCTAGTTCACCTTTGATTTTTTCGAGTACTTGAATTAAATCCATACCAGAGACTTTATCATCAATAGTGGTGCTAAATTCATTTATTATTGTAATATTTTTCTCTCCTCTATTTTCGGTTATGAATGAACTCAAATCAGGACTGAGCAGTTTACTTTGTAATGCTACCGTATCATTTTTATTTACTTTTATTAAGTAAGGTTCACCCGGCCTTAAATAAATCTCATCAAACTGATCCTTCTTTAAAAAGACTATATACCTTCCTCCAAACTCCGGTTCTATAAATAAAGGGTAATTGTTGTTAACTTTATGGACTGTAATCTTAGATGGCGACTTGATTAGTAACCCTTCTGGAGAAATAACCTCGTCTCCTGAAGTAATTTCTAGATCTACAATTTCAGAATGTCTGTGGTTAATCTTAATAACCTCATCTCTAATATTGCCCTTTAAGACTTCCTCAATCTTAAAATTAAATAATTTCCCCTCTACATATTTGTCATTTGACTCATCCATTGGGTTGTGAGGATTGCTCGCCATGTTCCAAGTAGAATCGAAGCTAGTGTAAGAACCTAAGACAATATAGTCGGAGTTAGTAACCATATCGGATAGTTCGCCAAGCACATTCAAATCATGCGTTAAAACTACTTCAACATTTTTAGAACTTTCCTTACTAGTTGCAAAAGGAATAATTATGAACGCACCAAAAGCTAATAAAAGTACTGGTAGAATAATGAATAGGATGTATGGGCGCTCGGAAGTATTCTTCATTATTTCAACTCCTTTGTGTTTGATTAAAATTCTCCATAAATAGCTCTAATACCATTTAAGTCATCTGTTTGGGGCGTTATTATGACGGCTCGGTTTCTATTATGATTCATTATGGATGCCCCACTAGACAAGTCGCTTAATCCTAAAGCGTGTCCCATTTCGTGAACTGCTACGCTTTGTGCTACATTATTCGTTAAAATTGCATATTCATTTAATTTAGCTTCAAATCTTGTCAAAAGCCCTCCAGATATATTTAGATAAATTATTTCACCATAATCGCCATAATCTCTTATATAATATTGTGAGAATGTATTTACAGAGCCTGAGTTATAATAAAACCTCACATAACTTTTGGTTGATACTCTCCAGCTGTCTCCTCCCTTTGTCCATCCATTTTGTATCATTGAACTTGTCAAGCCACTTCCCCATTTGTAAGAAATAAATGAAGGGTTTCCTTGTCGATGTCCTTTTAATTCGTATGCAAATACGTCTCTTTGCAAAAGATTAGTTAAAACCAAAAGGCAAAGTAAAAAAGAGAAAATAAATATTAACTTCTTTTTGTATTTATTCATGTTAATGCCTCCCTGTAATCAATTATTAATTACTTATAGCGCTAAGATCTTATCTGGTGAGGGGGTTATCCCGAAAGAGATCAGACGGACGTTTCGCATACATGAAGGGGACTCGCGTGAAATCTTCACCGACAGGGATGACGAGTTTATATTAAAGGAGTATTCTCCTAATTCCGAGCTCGGTCAATTTGCGAAAGAGTACGCAAAACAATATATGAAACCCTCGGAATACCAACCCTGATCAGTGAGAGAGATGAAATGATCGCCGTAAGATACACAGTTTAAAACTATAATAAATCGACTTCTTGGTAATAATCTTTTTTAAAGAGTGGTAAAATTCGGGGAATTACATTGCATTTTTCATAAAATATCAAAAGGTACATTATGCAACACTGAGGAAAAAACCAATTCTGTAATTGCTATACCATTCCTTCTGAATACCATAACGTAATAGAACTTTAGCAATTTTTTTGGATTTTTCTATTCACTTAACCTTCCTTTCTGTTTTTAAAAATATGGGACTATTCATAGTAGTGTGCATTGGTTTTTGTAACCTGATTGTGCCAGTTTCTTATTTAAAATACAAGCGTATAAGCAATTTTCCCAACTACAGGTGCCAACATGTCATGTTTAATTATCAAAATTGAACTAAATACTCTTAAAACAGGTTGAAAGGAATAGATTATTTTCCCGTATATAATTTCTATTATTGGACAGGGATATACTTTCGATTTTTTCAAAAGTTATCTTATCAGAATAAACACTATTCCCTGTATATTTATTACATAATTGTTGGTACTGTGATATTTTACTTATGGTGAGGCTACTCAGATAGTCAAAAACATCAAAAAGACCAATGTAAATGTGCATTGGATTGCTGTATCATTTTAACTGCTTAATTTGTTTTTTTAACATATGTTTTTCAAACAACGATAAAGAATCATCTCATAAAAGTAAATGTATATTTGTGTTTTTAATTGCTTATATGCCCTCGATTGAAACCTTAATGATTTAATAAAGACAGAAATCAATGGGGTGCTACCGATGAAAGCAACAGGAATCGTGCGCAGAATTGATGATCTGGGGAGGGTGGTCATCCCGAAAGAGATCAGACGGACGCTTCGCATACGCGAGGGGGACCCGCTTGAAATCTTCACCGACAGGGATGGCGAGGTTATTCTAAAGAAGTATTCCCCAATTTCTGAGCTCGGTCAATTTGCGACAGAGTACGCAGAAACACTATATGAACCCCTCGGAACACCCGCCCTGATCAGTGAAAGGGACGAAATGATCGCCGTATCCGGATTATCGAAAAAAGATTATTTGAACCGCCAATTGGCTCCGGACGTGGAAGACATCTTAAAGGGCCGCACCATGGTAACCGAAAAGCTTGAAAAGGCAGTGGAATGGGTGCCCGGACAAGTCGAGCAAGTGAAGTCCTATTGCATCGCCCCGATTGTAGCCGCCGGAGATACAATTGGCGCTGTTTATTTATTATCGAAAGTCCATTTCATCGGAGAAGCCGAACAAAAAGCAGCAGAAACCGCCGCGCATTTTTTGGCGAAACAAATGGAACAATGAAAAACAGCCTGCACGCACCGGGATGAATCGGGGTGGGTGGGCTGTTTTTTGCTTAAAAACTATGCAAATGCATGCTGTCCATTAATTAGGTGCATATCTGTACAATAAAATATGCCTGCATAATAGGATTTCAATCGGCTATGACATGATTCTTAAATAACACTAAATTGCTTCGGTGTTCTCTTTAATAGTGAGGACAATTTCTTCAAAAGTGTATTCATGGTTTACCATGTCCACAGTAAAATCCTGTTCCTCTTGTATTCCCATTGTCCACCTGTAGTGATTGAGTTTCAAAAATACAATTAGGGAAGCAAGGGCTGTTCGTTTATTTGCATTATGGAAAGCATAATTTTTAGCAATAGATTCAAATAGAGCAGCGGCTTTTTCATGAATTGAGGGGTAGGCATCACTACCAAATACTGTCTGCTTTGGCCGGTTAATTGCAGAGTCGAGTAGTCCGGGATCTTTTACGCCTACCGGTTCTTTTGGTGAATATAGATGAATTTGCACTGTATTAATGGCAATTACTTGATTGGTTGTTAAGTAAACAATTTTCTCCATTATCTATCCACTAGCCCTTTAAATGCTTTATCATGCTCCTTAATCACGTCATTCAGAATTTCCATAAACTCTGCGTCAACCCCATCTGGAAGCTGTAAATGCTCTTTCTTTTTTAAAATGATCTTTCCGTCTTTTACTTCAATTTGTACGTCGTCCCCTTGCGATAATCCAGCTTGTGTTAAAACCTCTGAAGGCAGAGTTATTCCAATACTGTTTCCGATCTTGGTAACTTTTCTTTCAATTAATTCCAATCTTTTCACATCCCCGTTAGTACTGTTATAACGAATATAACATTTGGTTATTTCTATTTCAATGAGGAAAACTTATATTTACTATCGAATTCTTGGCATGCTTGTAACAGACTATCACGAATATTCACGATCCACGTAGGGGACCCGCTTGAAAATCTTCACCGACAGGGATGGCGAGGTTATCCTTAAGAAATATTCTCCTATTTCCGAGCTCGGTCAATTTGCGAAAGAGTACGCAGAAACACTATACGAAACCCTCGGAACACCCGCCCTGATCAGTGACAGGGACGAAATGATCGCCGTATCCGGATTATCGAAAAAAAATTATCTGAACCGCCAATTGGCTCCGGACGTGGAAGACATCTTAAAGGGCCGCACCATGGTAACCGAAAAGCTTGAAAAGGGAGTCGAATGGGTGCCCGGACAAGTCGAGCAAGTGAAATCCTACTGCATCGCCCCAATCGTAGCGGGCGGAGACACAATTGGCGCCGTCTATTTACTATCGAAAGTGCATTTCATCGGAGAAGCCGAACAAAAAGCAGCAGAAACCGCTGCACATTTTTTGGCGAAACAGATGGAACAATGAAAAACAGCCTGCACGCAACGGGAAGAATCGGGGTGGGTGGGCTGTTTTTTTGAAATAGTGCTATCTTGCGTGCTTTGCATCTCTGCTCGATATCCATCCTATCGAGCTAGACACTCAAGGATGGATTATTGTTTTTGGGTTAATCGACATAGGTCTACTGATTAGAATGTGGTCTTAGTTAAAGTAACGCTCGGTTTATAGTCACTAATAACCTCTACTATTCCCGTGCCCACCGGAAATATATGGTGCTCCAAACCATCTGCTAAATCGCCGGGAAAATATGGCTTGAACCGATCTAAATAATCAGAGTCCAATGCTTTATAAAAACAAGTCTCGAAATTATTTAGACAACTCTTATCCCTGGCTGCCTCTGCAAGTGAGGCAAGCATGGACATGGGGATTTCACTGGTATAACGGAAAGATACAACATAATCTCCCAAGTAGTTTGTCCCCTTATCATATGTGATGTCTACTGTAGTTCTCATTTTGTCAATTAGAGTTATAGTTAACCCCTTATCACTGAAACACACATCAAATTTTACTACTTCAATAAATCCTTTAGTAAGTTCTTCAGTAGGTTCCCAAGTGATGAGTGTTGGTTTTCTTATCATGCTCTGGCCAACTTTCATATTTTATGGTTCTATAGGTATTACCGACCCCTCATAGTATCTAATTTTATCATAAGTACCTGAAATTAGGCTGCGTGGATATTGTAATGACCATGGATTTGTATTAGTGCCAGTTGATCTATATAGTGTTAAATGTAGCCCTTCGCCTGTGTCTTTTACCATTGTACTGGACGTGTTGACTGTAACTCTCCCGGGCATCGAATCAAAATCTCGTCTAGCTTTCGTATACCCTCCCGTATTTGAATAATTAACGAAATTTCCATTTACATTGGAATACGTTGCATTAGATCTAATAGCAGCCCATTGATCCTTAGAAGAACATTGAATTGTAATTAAATCATCATCTATTGCCTGTACTGCTTTTACATCATCTGAGCATACAGGGGGTACTGCTGCACTCACGTTAAATTCCAATGAAAAATTGAATAACGATAGAAAAAAGAAAGATAAGATAAAAGAAATCATAAACTTTTTACTCTTTTTATCCATGAAAATCCCTCCCTGTTTTTGTTTGTAAATAGATATTTTAGATACACAGGATTATAATAAATCTACTTCTAAGTAATAATCTTTTTTACAGAGTGGTAAAATTCAGAGGATTACCATTGCATTCTTCATTAAATATCAAAAGTTACATTATGGATCACTGTTGAAGAAATCAACTCTGTAATTGCTATACCATTCCACCTGAATACCATAACGCTAATAGAATTCTAGCAATTTTTTAGATTTTTCTATTCACGTAACCTCCCTTTTTTTATTAAATGCGGAATTATTCATAATAGTGGGAATTGAATTTCTTATAACCTGATTGTGTCAATTTCTTAATCAAAATACAAGCGTATAAGCAATTTTCCCAACTACAGGTGCCAATACGTCATGTTCAATTATCGAAATTGAACTAAACACTCTTAAAACATGTCAAAAGAACTAGAGTATTTTCCCATATCTAATTTCTATTATTAGACAGGAATACTTTCGATTATTTCATAAGTAATCTTATGAGAATAAGCACTGTACCCTGTATATTTATTACATAATTTTTGGTGCTGGGAAATTTTACTTATGGTGAGACCGCTCAGATAGTCAAAAACATTTAAAGGATCAATGTTAATTTGCTATGGTTTGCTGTATCATTTAAACTTTTTTTAATCTGTTTTTTTAAAAACCTTTTTCAAACAACAATAAAAAATCATCTCATAAAAGTAAATGTATATTTGTGTTTTTAATTGCTTCATATGCCCTCGATTGAAACATTAGTTATGTAAGGAAGACAGAAATCAATGGTATGCTATCGATGAAAGCAACAGAATCGTGCGCAGAATTGATGATCTGGTGAGGGTGGTCATTCCGAAAGAGATCAGACGGACGCTTCGCATACGCGAGGGGGACCCGCTTGAAATCTTCACCGACAGGGATGGCGAGGGTATCCTTAAGAAATATTCTCCTATTTCCGAGCTCGGTCAATTTGCGAAAGAGTACGCAGAAACACTATACGAAACCCTCGGAACACCCGCCCTGATCAGTGACAGGGATGAAATGATCGCCGTATCCGGATTATCGAAAAAAGATTATTTGAACCGCCAATTGGCTCCGGACGTGGAAGAAATCTTAACAGGTTGCACCATCGTCACGGAAAAGCTTGAAAAAGCAGTGGAATGGGTGCCCGGCCAAACCGAGCAAGTGAAATCATATTGCATCGCCCCGATCGTAGCGGGCGGAGATACAATTTGCGCCGTCTATTTACTATCGAAAGTACATTTCATCGGAGAAGCCGAACAAAAAGCAGCAGAAACTGCAGCTCACTTTTTGGCGAAACAGATGGAACAATGAAAAACAGCCTGCACGCACCGGGAATAATCGGGGTGGGTGGGCTGTTTTTTCGCGTGAAATCCAAGTTTTTTTATAAAACGGTTGCCTTCCTATCGTTTGCCAAGCCATTAATGGGAAAATGAGCATGAGAGATATAATAATGAAGCCGTCACCCGAAGCAAGTTCACGCTGAGGGGAGAGCCGGGGTAGAACAGTATCGAATAATAAAAAATTCACCACGTGATAATAAGGTAGCAGCCATAACAATATTGATAAATAGCGAATTGATCCATGAATCCATATGCCTGTAAAATGGTAAAATAAAAACATTGATAATATAAATAATACGATAAGAAAGGAGCTTTTTTGATTACTGAAAAAGAAAAATGTAACAATTTCTTTAGACAACACGTCATATGTTTAAAGGAGAAAAGGGATATTGGAATAAAATATGAGTTTGTGAGTTTACCATAAACGAAAGAAGGGAACAATAATGAAAAAACTGTTTATCTTATTCAGCTTACTGTTGCTAGTTGGATGTAATAATAAAGAAAAGGAGGAAAATACATTTGAATTTAAAGACGAAATTCAGTCAATTATTGTAATAGACCAAGGATCAGAGGCAATGGACCCACAAGAAATAAAAAAATCCGATGAAATCAATATTTTTGTAGACGCCATTCAGAATGCGGATAAATATCGAGGGCCTGTATCAGATGTCGGGTCAAGATATAAGCTAGAGGTGACTTATAAAAATGATGCCAAAGAAGTCGTAGATTTATGGCTTTTTTCCAGTACTACAGGACGTTTTGAGGTAGCCGATGAAAAATATTCATTAAATGAAAAAGCTATTCCTAGGTTAGTTAATTTTTTGGATAAATAACTCGTTAAAATCGAGAGTTGGTATTCCGGGTTATCAGTCAATTATTAGTCATGGCAGCAACATAATTACTAATAAGGGAGTAGATTCACTTGAAGAAAGTGGTATTTATTGGAACCTTCCTCTTTAGTGTCGTCATCCTTCTATTTAGTTTTGATGGTCAAACACTTGCTGCACAGCAAAAAATAACCGAAACCACTATCCAGAACCAAGACAAACAATTAGAGGAATTTAATAGCATAGCAAATAAATTGAATACATTGTCTAGTAACATAGGGTTGATTGGAGATTTATACTTTGATGAGGACGACGTTTTGCATTTTAGATATAAGGAGAGCGAATATATCTCCAATAAAGCCATAAGAGAATTAATCAATGAGCTTCAGAAAAGGGGTATTAAAACAGAAGTAACTAATTACACATTTGATGATTTATTTAAACAGCAAATGATAATTTATGAAGAAGTAAAAAACTATTACGGAGATGAATCAAAGTTACCTATATTTGAATTGGTTCCAGATATATTTGAAGGAAAAGTTAAGTTTTCTGCTGAGTACTTAGATAATAGTTTATTAGAAAAGCTTATGGAAAATCACTCTGATGTATTAGAGTTTAGATTAAAGGAGTTTAGTGGAAAAAGCATTTCAGAGAAATCTGTAAAATCAAATTGGAATAAACTAGGGGCAGGTCTCGGTATTCAACTAACTGGCGGTTCTTGTTCTGTAGCAGGGATAGCATATAAAAATGGTCAATATTTTTTATTGACTGCTGCTCATTGTTTTAACTCTGGAACAACAGCCAGTGACGGTACAGGCAGTCGTGTACGACAATGGAGTTCATACGTGGGTCGCCAGCATACTGCAGCAGGCTATGTGAATTTAGACGCTGCTTTAGTGAAAATAATGGATAATGCGTTGTTAGGTGGACGCTATGCTACTAACGGTATTAAAGTAGTTTCAGATGATAGTGCATCAGAAGAATTTGATAATTATTTCGTAAATGCTGCATCGACAAGCCCTGCATTTAGTCAAGTAATTTGTCGTGTTGGTATAAGTACACCTAAAACATGTGGAAGAGTTATCCAGAAAGGTTTTGTGTCTAACAATTGGGAAAACCCTCCATTCACTAGAATAGTGTCTGTAGTAGTTCCTGATGACTGGGCAAATTATTCTGCCAAAGGCGATAGTGGAGGAGCCATTTATCGTCCTAGTGCAAATGGAAACGTATTAACAGGAATTCATGTAGGTAAGTTAGAAAATGGTCATCCAGTTTTTACAGACATTATAGATGTATTTAATCATTATGATTTGTTTCTTTATACAAGCAGTACACCGCTGAAAGTTGCTGATTAACCCACCACAGGTGTGTGCTTGATTATAGATACTAAAAATATCAGTTCTGAGCCATAATAAGCAAAAAAAGCGGCGATTCGCCGTTTTTTTCGGTACTACGGGCAAATGTTGTTTGTCTTTAAGAAAAAGAAAGACGAAGATAAATACAGGTGTAGTAAGGGTTTAGAATTTATATCTTGCATCACCTAATGATGGAACAGAACAGTGTTATCTTTTATAAGTTCACATTCATGACAAAGATGGGATATCCGAGAAAATTGCGAAGCTAATGGTGATACTAAGTCAATAAATTGGACACAATAAATTGAGATTCATAGCTACTTGTATAATCTAACTAACGCGCTTTGCTTGTTCGCCTTGTCATAAGCGAACAGAGTTTCACTCTATTCACTTACGACAAGGTTAAGGGGCTTCCCTCGACGTCTACTAATAGACACTGATAATAGGCATTTTCCTTATCAATTGGGGACAAATAGCCATTTGTTGAATGGATTCGAATTGTGTTATAAAAACATTCAATATACTCAACGATGCTGTCTTTCGCCTGTTGTCTCGTCTTATAGGTTTCGTGATAGATCAACTCACGTTTAATAATACTATGGAAAGATTCAATGCAAGCGTTGTCGTAACAGTTGCCTTTCCGGCTCATGCTTGTGGTTATACGATACCCTCGAAGGATATTTTGATAGTCATGGGATGCATATTGGCTTCCTCGATCCGAGTGGTGAATAAGGTCTTCAGATGGAGTTTGACGACCGATTGCCCGTTTGAGGGCAGTGATGACAAGCTCCTTTGTCATTCGTTCACTCATGTACCAGCCGAGTATCCGTCGAGAATATAAATCCATGATGGTCGCCAAGTATAGCCAGCCTTCTTTTGTCCAGATGTACGTGATGTCACCGACCCATACCTTGCCTGGTTCGTCTACATGAAACTCTTGATTCAATAGGTTTGGATAAACAGGCAATGAATGTTTAGAGTTAGTGGTTGCTTTATATTTTTTGACCGTCTGGGATCTAATTCCTTCTTCTTTCATAATCCGGCCGACTGTTTTTTGCGAGACGCTAATGCCTTCTTGATTTAACTTCTCTGTAATTTTGGGGCTACCATAGATTTTTCTGGATGCAAGATGTACTCGCTTCACATGGCGAACAAGGCTTTCATGACGCTCTTTCTGCGGACTTTTCTCACGAGCACGCCAGTTATAATAACCGCTTTTAGATACACCTAGGACCTGACACATCTTCGCGACACGAAATTCGTGCCGGTGCTCTTCGATGAAGTTATAAATTACTTCTGGTTTTTGCGAAGATGCCCATAGCCTTTTTTAGGATGGCGTTCTCTTCCTCTAGGTCACGTACCTTTTTCTGAAGATCCAGCATAGCCTCTTTCTCAGGTGCACTATGCCCGCTGCCGATAAAACTACTGCCGTCCTTGTCTTCTTTATATTTCTTAATCCAGTTATGAAGCGTCTGTTCCGCGATACCCAAGTCCCTTGCCACTTGGGCTGCTGTTTTTCCCGCTTCCACAACTAACCTGGCTGCATCCATTTTAAATTCTTTATCATACTGTCTTTTCATCTTTTTCACTCCGCTCAATTGGATAAGTTTATTATAACTCCCCCAATTCAGTGAGTCCTATTTTTAGACTATCATCAATCATCTTAGCATACTGGGGGTACTGCTGAACTAACGTTGACTTCTAAATGGCAATTACTTGATGAGGTGTTAAGTAAACAATCAAATCCATTATTCATCCACTAGCCCTTTAAATGCTCTGTCGTGCTTCTTAATCGCATCATTTAGAATGTTGTAAATGCTCCTTATTTTTTAAAAGGATGTTTCCGTCTTTTACTTCAATTTGTACGTCGAATCCTTGCGATAATCCCGCTTGTGTTAAAATCTCCGAAGGCAGCGTTATTCCAATACTATTCCCGATCTTGGTAACTTTTTTTTCAATTAACCCCAATCTTTTCACACCCTTGTTAGTACTGTTATAACGAATATAACAATAGGTTATTTGCATTTCAACGAGGAAAACGTCTATTTAATATCATATTCTTGCCAAGTGTGGATGGGCTGTTTTTCATTTGTCGTCATGGAGGAGAAAAATCAGCGAGTGGGGGGTTCTGAATAATCAGTAAGGACCTTTTGCTGTGCTATAATAAAGAAAAGAAATCTATTGAGGTGATGCGTAATGGGTGCATTAAGTAAAAATGTAAAAGAAGAACTTGCGAATGCCTTGAATGATCAAAATGCAGCAATGTTTGTTGTAGAAGGAAAACTGTTTTCATTAGAAGTTCATGAAACGTCTTTTATGGATGAAGAGGATGGTAACTTAGCACAACAAATTGAAGTATATCCAGAGTTAATGGAATCCCTCCAACGTTATTATGATAATCCTGATATGCCACGCTTTACTGCGAAAGAACTAAAGGAATTGCGGCATGAGAGAAGAAAATAACCGAAGTTATTCGGTTCATTTCACAGAGGAATTCAATAACTGTTTAGACCAAATTCAGGCTTTCTTTGCGGAACAAGGAGAAGATGTGCTTGAATGGTGGTTTTCTAAAGAAGATAACATGATTGATGAAATTGATCGTCTATTATCTTCTTTTCCGTATGTCGGCAGAACGGTTGAGCATGGACCCTTTGAAGGCTGAGCCGGCATCGAATGCTAAATTATGTTGTTTTTTATGTGGTTCGTGAAAATGATAGAGAAATCAACGTTATTAACATCCTTCCGGCAAGATCAAAGCGTCAGCGATTAAAATAGGTGAGGAAAGGACCATATGCTATTGGGGATGGTGGTCACAGGGATGAAATGATCGCCGCATCCGAATTATCGAAAAAAGATTATTTGAACCGCCAATTGGCTCCGGACGTGGAAGACATCTTAAAGGGCCGCACCATCGTTACGGAAAAGCTTGAAAAAGCAGTGGAATGGGTGCCTGGACAAGTCGAGAAAGTGAAATCCTACTGCATCGCCCCAATCGTAGCGGGCGGAGACACAATTGGCGCTGTTTATTTACTATCGAAAGTGCATTTCATCGGAGAAGCCGAACAAAAAGCAGCAGAAACCGCCGTGCATTGTTTGGCGAAACAGATGGAACAATGAAAAACTGCCTGCACGCACCGGGAAGAATCGTGAAGTGCACCCCAAAAGTTAGAGTTGAAAATCTAACTTTTGGGGTGTTTTATTATGGTTAAATATACAGATGATT
>NZ_JBPFDR010000013.1:0-65653 GCF_059415085.1 Sporosarcina sp. SAFN-015 | reverse complement strand
GATGAGATTTCCCATTACATTTGTAAGTAAGATCCCTCAAAGAAGATGAGGTGGATAGGTCCGGGGTGGAAGCGTGGTGACACGTGCAGCTGACGGATACTAATCGATCGAGGACTTAACCTTATCAGTTACAAAAGTACGGTTGAACTTGAGTTCAGCGACAATGTTGGTTTTATCCGGTTTTGAACGAACAAGCATCGTTCATACATAGTCTGGTGACGACGGCGAAGAGGTCACACCCGTTCCCATACCGAACACGGAAGTTAAGCTCTTCAGCGCCGATGGTAGTAGGGGGCTTCCCCCTGTGAGAGTAGGACGTCGCCGGGCAAATGCCATCCCCATTTGGGGATGGTTTTTTTGTGTTTGAAATTTATTTCGTTTCATTTATAACTTCTTAAAGAGTGTCAAAGGCATTCGATGCGTGTTGGCATTTGTAATCATACTGAAATTCCGCAAAAGGATATTTTTTTAGAAATGAATGGAATTCCTCCACTTACTAGCAAGCCTCCGCGCGTCCAAAGCAAGCCTCCGCGCGTCCAAAGGAAGCCTCCGCGCGTCCAAAGCAAGCCTCCGCGCGTCCAAAGCAAGTCACCGCGCGTCCAAAGCAAGTCACCGCGCGTCCAAAGCAAGTCACCGCGCGTCCAAAGCAAGCCTCCGTGCGTCCAAAGCAAGCCTCCGCGCGTCCAAAGCAAGTCACCGTGCGTCCAAAGTAAGTCTCCGCGCGTCCAAAGCAAGTCACCGCGCGTCCAAAGCAAGCCGCCGCGCGTCCAAAGCAAGTCTCCGCGCCTCTATAGCCAACCTCCACGCCCAAATCACTACACTCACCACTCAAAGCAAACTCACTCGCGTCCAAAATATCATATCTCCATATACCAACCGCCAAATTTAAACAGATGCCTTGAATCTTCGACTCATCCATAACATCAAATTCTTGTAATCGACAGCGTTGCACGATACGATGGAGGTCAACCTAGTCATGGGAGGTTTGCTGCGGAATGAAAATGGTATTGATCATATTTGTCATTAACATCGTATATGTATCTTTCTTTACGATTCGGATGATTTTAACTTTGAAAGGTTATCGTTATATTGCCGCCTTCGTCAGTATGGTGGAGATTGTCATTTATATTGTAGGTCTCGGTTTAGTGTTGGATAATTTGAATGAAATACAAAATATCATTGCGTATGCTTTAGGGTACGGCAGCGGAGTTATTGTCGGTTCTAAAATTGAGGAGAAGCTGGCGCTTGGTTATATTACTGTGAATGTCATTACTGCGGGCGTGGATTATGAGATGCCGAGACTATTGCGGGACAAAGGGTATGGAGTAACCGATTGGTCTGCGCATGGATTGGAAGGGAATCGCTCGGCGATGCAGATTTTGACACCCCGAAAAGATGAATTGAAACTATACGAAACGATTAAACAGATCGATCCGAAGGCGTTTATTATTGCGTACGAGGCTAGAACGATCCATGGAGGATTCTGGGTGAAGTCTGTAAGGAGAGGGAAATTGTTTAAATGAGTGCAAAGAAGAAAACGGTATGGTTTGAGGTTGAAGAAGGCGAGTCGATTGAGGATTGCTTGAATCGTTTAACCGCAGCTGGTTATCGTGTGGCAGGCAGAATGGAGGAGCCGGTTTTCACAGAGAAGGATGGCGAGTTTGTCCCAATCCGTCAGTTGATTAAGTTTAAAGGGATTTTGGAAGAATAAATTGACTGTTACACGAACGATGGATACAACGAAATGTCTATTGTTCGTATTTTTTATTGACGTATTCAATTCCAATTGTTACACTGAGTGTAGTTACATAACCCACATATATGCTGAGGAATTGGCTTCAGCGTCTCTACCAGGACACCGTAAATGTCCGGACTATGCGGGAAAGCGATTTTTAGGATTCAGCGAAGGGTGTGCCATGCCTAATGGATACGTTCATCTTGACGCTTATCGAATATCCTTGAATGACCTGCTTTCCATGCATTTGGAAGGCAGCTTATTCAAGGATTTTTTTATTACAATCATACGTAAAGAATTTTAGCATGTTTCAAAAGGAGCGGATTGTCTATGGGACCGAAAATCGGCGTAATCATGGGAAGTAAAAGTGATTGGGAAACGATGAAGCATACTTGTGACATATTGGACGAGCTCGGTGTTGATTATGAGAAGAAGGTCGTTTCAGCTCATCGGACACCGGATTTCATGTTTGAATATGCAGAGCAAGCTAAGGACCGTGGGATTGAAGTTATCGTTGCCGGTGCAGGTGGTGCCGCTCATCTTCCGGGAATGGTCGCTGCGAAGACGTTATTACCAGTCATTGGCGTTCCAGTTCAATCAAAAGCTTTGAATGGAATGGATTCATTGCTATCTATCGTTCAAATGCCTGGAGGGGTTCCCGTCGCCACAGTATCAATTGGCAAGGCGGGCGCTACAAATGCCGGATTACTTGCAGCACAGTTTTTAGCGGTCCATGATCGAGAGCTGCATAACCGTCTTGAAAAACGTCGGGAGGAAATGCGGGATGCCGCATTGGAAAGCAGTGGTGAGTTGCTATGAAGACGATTTTACCTGGTCAGACGATCGGCATTATCGGTGGAGGCCAACTTGGTCGAATGATGGGACTTGCAGCAAAGGAAGCAGGTTACAAAATAGCGGTACTCGATCCAACAATAGATTCTCCATGTGGCCAAATTGCTGATATTCGCATCGTCGCCCCGTATGACGACGAAGCGGCACTTGAAGAACTTGGTGAAGTAAGTGATGTTATCACGTATGAGTTTGAAAACATCGATTTCGAAGGGCTTGAGCGTCTTAGCCAAATCGCTTATGTTCCACAAGGAGCTGAGCTAGTCCGGATCACTCAAAATCGCATAGCGGAAAAAGCTGAAATCAAAGCATCCGGTGCGCCGGTCGCAAATTATGTCGCAGCGGCTTCATTCAATGAATTAATCCAAGAAATCGATCAGGTCGGCTTCCCATGTATCGTAAAAACCGCTTTCGGCGGCTATGACGGAAAGGGGCAGGTGAAGCTCGATTCGGCAGATGATATCGAACTAGCGGAACCGCTATTTGCCCATTCGGCATGCATTGCGGAAGCATACGTCCCTTTCAAGACAGAGATATCCGTCATTATCCAACGCAACCCAGAAGGGGAGTCATATTGTCTCCCTATCGCCGAAAACATTCATAAGAATCATATTTTACATGAGTCGATTGTTCCTGCAAGAGTTGCTCGCACTGTTATGGCGAAAGCGGAAGATGCAGCGAAACAAATCGCAGATCATTTACATCTTGTTGGAACGCTTGCGGTCGAAATGTTCGTGTTAGAAAATGATGAAATTGTCATCAATGAACTTGCACCGCGTCCTCATAATTCAGGGCATTACTCGATTGAGGCATGCAATGTATCGCAGTTTCATCAGCATATCCGCGCAGTGTGCGGATGGCCTTTACGCAAGCCGAAGCTATGGGCTCCATCCATTATGGTGAATGTGCTCGGGGAGCATATAGTGCCTTTGAAGAAAGTGATTATGAATTATCCTGATTGGTCCGTCCATCTGTACGGGAAGGCCGAAGCGAAAGAAAAAAGGAAGATGGGGCATGTGACCATCATGACCGATTGTTTAGAAAAGACGTTGGAAGAAATAGAGTCTACAGGCATTTGGGCTTGAAATTTATACACAAATTCGAAACCAAACTTTATCCATTCGGGAGGAAATTGACATGACAAAAGTGAACGTTTACGTAACATTGCGCGAAAGTGTTGTTGATCCACAAGGAATTGCAGCTCAGGAGGCACTTCACACATTAGGCTTCAACGAAGTTGAAAGCGTACGTATCGGAAAACTGATTGAGCTAGAACTATCAGGAACAGCCAGTGAAATCGAAACGCGTGTGAAAGAAATGTGCGATAAGCTTCTTGTCAATAAAGTGATCGAGAACTACAGCTTTGAAATCGGGGAGGTTGCGGGCAAATGAGGTTCGCTATATTAAGTTTTCCCGGGTCTAGCTGTGATGTGGACATGTATCACGCCCTTTTGGATATAGTTGGCGCCGGAGCGGAAATCGTCAACCATCAGGACGCCAATTTGGGCAACTTCGATGCTGTTGTCATTCCGACGGGTGCATCCTATGGAGATTATTTACGCCCAGGTGCGCTTGCCCAAAGCTCTAAATCAATTCACAGTTTGAAAGCATTCGTCGCTTCCGGCAAGCCCGTGCTTGGCGTAGGAAACGGTTTTCAAATCCTAGTCGAGGCTGGTATCCTTCCAGGTGCCTTCTTGCGGAATAAAGGCTTGAAATTCAGAAACGGCAATGCGCAGCTCACTGTTCAAAATTCAAAATCAATATTCACGAGCATTTATGAACAAGGGCAGCAAATTACACTTCCTTTCGCCCACGAGTATGGGAATTATTATGTAGATGCAGCTACTGTAGAGCAATTGAAAGAGCAAGGTCGCATCGTCTTTACATACGAAGACGGCAATCCGGATGGCAGTGTGGAGAAAATCGCAGGCGTTTTAAATGAAGAAGGAAATGTCCTCGGCATGATGCCGCTTCCTGAACGCGCGGTGGAGGAAATTATCGGTGGTACGGACGGCTTGCCTTTATTCCGATCAATTCTGAAGAACTGGAGTGAGAAGAATGTCAACCATGCATGAACCAACAGCTCAGCAAATCAAAGATGAAAAATTGTATCGCCAAATGGGAATGACCGATGAGGAGTTCGATCGTGCAGTCGATATGATCGGACGTCTACCGAATTACACGGAAACAGGTTTGTTTTCGGCGATGTGGTCTGAACATTGTTCTTATAAAAGCTCAA
Source organism: Sporosarcina sp. SAFN-015 (assembly GCF_059415085.1). Taxonomy (NCBI): domain Bacteria; kingdom Bacillati; phylum Bacillota; class Bacilli; order Caryophanales; family Caryophanaceae; genus Sporosarcina; species Sporosarcina sp. SAFN-015. The sequence continues at coordinate 60,830 of NZ_JBPFDR010000013.1, read as the reverse complement.
AGCCGGTATTGCGTAAATTCCCCACAGAAGGTGCGCGCGTGCTGCAAGGTCCGGGGGAAGGAGCGGGAATTGTCGATATAGGGGACAATCAGGCGGCTGTCTTCAAATTGGAATCACATAACTCTCCTTCAGCAATTGAACCGTTCATCGGTGCTGCAACTGGTGCAGGCGGCATTATCCGTGATGTCTTTTCAATGGGCGCACGTCCAGTAGCGCTTGTGAACTCGATGCGTTTCGGTGACTTGTCGGATGAACGAGACCGTTATTTATTCGAAGAGGCGGTTGCAGGTATTGCAAGTTACGGAAATGCAATTGGCATCCCGACGGTTGCTGGTGAAGTCCAATTCGACAATAGCTATTCGAAACGTCCGCTTGTCAATGCGATGGCAGTCGGTTTATTGAATCATGAAGATATCCAGAAAGGCTTGGCATCCGGAGTAGGCAATACGGTTTTATACGTCGGTGCGAAAACGGGTCGGGACGGAATCCATGGTGCGACGATGTCGTCTGCTGAAGTCGCGGTTGATAAAGAAGCAGAATTGCCGGTCATGCAAGCAGGTGATCCGTTTCTGGAGAAGCTCCTTATGGAAGCTTGCCTTGAGCTTGTGAAGTCGGATGCACTAATCGGCATACAAGACATGGGTGCAGCAGGACTTACTTCATCATCTGCTGAAATGGCTTCGAAAGCTGGCTATGGCGTGGAATTAAATTTGGATCTTGTTCCACAGCGTGAGGAAGGCATGACAGCTTATGAAATGATGCTTTCCGAGTCACAGGAGAGAATGCTCGTCGTCGTCAAGCAGGGCCGTGAGCAGGAAATCATCGAAATGTGCAAGAGATACGGGTTGGAAGCGGTGGCAATCGGGAAAGTGACAGAAGACAAAATGCTTCGGCTTATCCATAAAGGCGATGTAGTTGCAGAAATCTTGGCGGATACACTTGCAGAGGATGCACCCGTTTATTATAAAAAGTCGGAAGAGCCTGCGTACTTCAAAGAATTTCAAGCAATGGAAAATGAAGAACCGGCTGTCGGCGATTTGAAGGAGACGTTGTCTGCTTTATTGCAACGCCCGACAATCGCGTCGAAAGAGTGGGTGTACAACCAATTCGATTCGCAAGCAAGAACGAATACAGTCGTTGCACCTGGTTCATCGGCAGGCGTCATCCGTGTACGCGGGACGAATAAAGGACTTGCGATGACAGCAGACTGCAACTCCCGTTACATTTATCTCGACCCAGAAACAGGTGGAAAGATTGCAGTTGCAGAAGCGGCTCGTAACTTGATCTGTTCAGGGGCAGAGCCAATTGCAGCAACAGACTGCTTGAACTTCGGAAGTCCAGACAAGCCGGAAGTGTTCTGGCAAATTGAGAAGTCGGCAGACGGCATTGCAGCAGCGTGCCGTACGTTGAATGCACCGATTATCGGCGGAAACGTATCTATGTCGAATGAAGTGAATGGCGTCCCGGTCTATCCGACTCCGACGATGGGCTTGGTAGGAATCATTCATGACTTGTCCCAAGTGACGACGACTTCATTTAAACAAGCAGGGGATGCTATTTATCTAATTGGAGAAGCGGCAACAGAATTTGGAGGCAGCGAACTTCAGCAAATGGTTCATGGGGAAATTTTCGGGAAAGCGCCTGCAATTGATTTGGAAGTGGAAGTATCCCGTCAAAACGCATTATTGAAAGCGATCCAAAGCAAGCTCGTCCAATCGGCTACCGATTTGTCGGAAGGAGGCTTCGCAGTTGCACTTTGCGAGAAGGCCTTCGATGCGGATGGCCTTGGAGCGGAAGTGACTGTTTCTGGTTCAGCAGTGACGGCTTTATTCAGTGAAACACAATCGCGTTTCCTTGTAACGGTGAAAGAGGAACTGGCGACTGCTTTTGAAGCGATTGTGAACGATGCTACAAAAATCGGTACAGTTACCGACCAAAATAAAATCGTCATCAAAGGCGATAACGATACGGTTTTAATTGACGGGACGGTGGAAGAATTCCGTTCTGCTTGGAAAGGGGCAATTCCATGCTTGCTGAACTCAGAGGCCTGAATGAAGAATGCGGAGTGTTCGGCATTTGGGGGCATGAAGATGCGGCGCAAATAAGCTATTACGGCTTGCATGCGCTGCAGCACCGCGGGCAGGAAGGCGCAGGGATTGTCACAAAGAATGGCAAAGGGCTTCATGTCGTCAAAGGCGAAGGCCTAGTGAATGATGTGTTTTCCGGTGATGCGCTGAAAGGCTTGACGGGACGTGCCGCTATCGGACAAGTCCGCTATACGACAGAGGAAGGAAGAGGAGCGGAAAATGTACAGCCGCTCGTCTTCCGTTCCATGACAGGCAGTTTGGCAATTGCGCATAACGGCAACTTAGTCAACGCAAAAGATTTGAAGGAAAGTCTTGAAAAGCAAGGCAGTATTTTTCAAACGACGTCTGATACGGAAGTGCTCGCCCATTTGATTAAACGTAGCAGCAGCGGTTCATTGACACAGCGTGATCGTGTAAAAAAAGCGTTGTCGATGTTGAAAGGTGCTTTTGCATTCGTCGTCTTAACGGAGGAAGGCTTGCTCGTCGCACAAGATCCGAATGGTTTACGTCCTTTGTCCCTCGGGAAATTGGGTGATGCATGGGTTGTGGCATCTGAAACTTGCGCGTTCGATTTGATTGGAGCGGAAACGATCCGGTCGGTTGAGCCTGGTGAATTAGTCGTGATTAATGACAAAGGGATGCATTCCGATCGATTCGCGGAACCGGCGGACCGGGCAATATGCTCGATGGAATACGTCTACTTCTCAAGACCGGATTCGGATATCGACGGTATAAATATTCATATGGCAAGGAAACGATGCGGCAAGCAGCTTGCAAGGGAAGTCAACATTGAAGCGGATGTCGTGACAGGGGTTCCGGATTCGAGTATTTCTGCAGCGATCGGATTTTCGGAAGAAAGCGGCATTCCATATGAATTAGGGTTGATTAAAAACAGGTATGTCGGCAGGACGTTCATCCAACCGACACAAGCGATGCGCGAAAGAGGCGTGAAGATGAAGCTTTCTCCGGTGCACCAAGTCGTCGAAGGGAAGCGCGTCGTCATGGTCGATGATTCGATTGTTCGCGGGACGACATCAAAACGGATTGTCAATATGTTGCGGGAAGCCGGTGCAAAAGAGGTTCATGTCGTCATCGCCGCGCCTCCGCTCGTCAACCCATGTTTTTACGGCGTAGATATTAGCACGGATTCTGAATTGATTGCGACAGGGCGTTCTGTAGATGAAGTACGGGAAATGATCGGCGCGGATTCATTGACATTCCTATCGGCGGAAGGGATGTTGAAAGCAATCGGGAGACCGTCTGATATGAAAAATTGCGGACAATGTCTCGCGTGCTTCACAGGTGAATATCCGACAGAAATCTATGCGGATACAGTATTGCCTCACGAAAAAGAAATTGGGCGATAAGGAGGACTTTCCATGTCAAAGGCGTATGAAAAAGCGGGAGTGAATATCGAGGCGGGCTATGAATCCGTCGAGCGAATGAAGTCTCATGTAGCTCGTACTGCACGTATTGGGGTTGCTGGCGCATTCGGAGGATTCGGAGGAATGTTCGATCTTTCAGAGCTTAATTATAAAGAGCCTGTGCTCATTTCGGGAACGGACGGCGTCGGCACGAAATTGAAATTGGCCTTTCTTGCAGATAAGCACGATACGATCGGCATTGACTGCGTCGCGATGTGTGTGAATGATATCGTTGCGCAAGGCGCAGAGCCTCTTTATTTCTTGGATTACATCGCACTCGGAAAAGCGGTCCCTGAAAAGGTTGAGGCGATCGTTAAAGGCATCGCGGATGGATGCGTTCAGTCGGGAGCAGCGTTGATCGGCGGAGAGACAGCTGAAATGCCTGGACTCTACGACGTTGAAGAATATGATTTGGCAGGGTTTGCGGTCGGTGCGTGCGAAAAGAGCAAAGTCATCACAGGGGAGAAAGTAGCTGAAGGGGATGTTCTCGTCGGCATCGCATCTAGCGGCATACACTCGAACGGTTTCTCACTCGTCCGTCAGATCGTTCTTGAAGAGCAAGGATATGGACTTGACGAGTATATTGCTGGATTCGAGGAACTCGGCAAGGTTGGATCGGCTTTGCTTGAGCCGACGAAGATCTACGCGAAGCCGGTCATGCAAATTCATGAGGAGCTCGATGTCCATTCCATGGGGCATATTACCGGCGGTGGATTTTATGAAAACCTTCCGAGGATGTTCGGAGAAGGATTCGGCGTCGAAATTGACCTTGGCTCATGGCCTGTACTGCCAGTATTCAAAATGCTGAAAGTGAAAGGCGAACTTCAAGATAAAGACATGTATAGCGTCTTTAATATGGGCATCGGCTTCGTTATTGCACTCCCTGCTGAGCAAGCGAAGCGAGCCATTCAAATTGCTGCTGAGCACGGCGAAGAAGCATATGAAATTGGTCGTGTTGTAAGTGGATCGGGAGTCGTTTTCAAAGGAAGCCATGATGGGAGCTTGGCAGAATGAAGGAAAAAGCAAAAATCGCGGTATTCGCTTCAGGCAGCGGCAGCAATTTTGCAGCACTTGAGACTGCGAGTCGCACAGGCGAGTTGGATGCGGAAATCGTCCTTGTGTTAACGGATAAACCCGCATCGTTCGTCGTGGAGCGCGCTAGGCAGACAGATATCCGAGTCGTTGGGTTGGAGCCGAAAGCTTTTTCTACTAAGCAAGCCTATGAGGAAGCGGTACTCGATATTTTACGCGAAGAAGGCGTTGAATGGATTGCGCTGGCAGGATATATGCGGCTAATTGGACCGACTTTATTAGCCGCCTATCCTTCACGCATCGTCAATATTCATCCATCCTTGCTACCTTCATTCCCTGGCAAGGATGCAATCGGACAGGCGATCGCTCACGGTGTGAAGCTGACGGGCGTCACTGTCCATCTTGTCGATGAAGGAATGGACACAGGGCCGATCCTCGCGCAAGTTGCGGTTCCTGTCGTTGAAGGTGACGAGAAATTGACAGCACAAGCGATTCATGCGGTGGAGCATGTCATTTATAAAGAAACATTGCAGAGATTGATTTTAACCAACGGAGGGGTTCATTCGTGAAAAAACGGGCATTGCTCAGTGTCTCAGACAAAAACGGGATTTTGGAATTTGCACAGGCGCTTGCAAAATTGGAATACGAAATTCTGTCAACAGGCGGGACAATGAAGCATTTGAAAGAAAACGGCGTCCCAGTGACGGCGGTTGACGAAGTGACGGGCTTCCCTGAAATTATGGAAGGACGGGTGAAAACGCTCAACCCGATGATTCATGGGGGACTTCTTGCAAAGCAGGATGATGCTGCACATCAAGCGCAAATGACAGAACATGGCATTCAGCCGATTCATATTGTCTGCGTGAATCTTTACCCATTCAAAGAGACAATTTTAAAACCAGACGTTTCTGTCGATGATGCCATTGAAAACATCGACATCGGCGGACCGGCAATGCTTCGCGCATCCGCGAAAAACCATGCCTATGTCACAGTTATCGTCGATGCAGCAGATTATCGTCAAGTGCTTGAAGAGTTGCAAACAGAAGGGCAAACGACTCTCGACACACGCAGACGTCTAGCAGCGAAGGTTTTCCGTCATACTGCAGCATACGATGCACTCATTTCCGGATATTTGACCGATCTAGCAGGTGAAGAATTCCCTGAGCAAGTAACGTTTACATACGAGTTGAAACAGCCGCTCCGCTACGGGGAAAACCCGCATCAGAAAGCGGCATTCTACAGCCGTCCACTCGGTTCGGACTTCTCTATCGCGAGCGCAGAGCAATTGCACGGCAAAGAGCTCTCTTATAATAATATCCAAGACGCGAACGCAGCGATCCAAATCGTCAAGGAATTCAACCAACCAGCTGCAGTGGCAGTAAAGCATATGAACCCTTGCGGTGTTGGTGTCGGTGAAACGGTCGCCGAGGCGTTCAATAAAGCTTATGAAGCTGACCCGGTTTCCATCTTTGGAGGCATCATTGCGCTGAACCGTGAAGTGGATGCGGAGACGGCGGAAAAGCTTTCAGGAATCTTCCTCGAAATCATCATCGCACCTTCATTCACGGTTGAAGCAATTGATTTATTGACAAAGAAGAAAAATATTCGTCTGTTGACGATTCCGTTCGAACAACATACAAAAGATGCTTGGAATACGGTATCGGTTGAAGGCGGACTTCTCATGCAACAGCCGGACACATTCGGATTCGCCGATGCAGACATTCGAATTGCAACGGACCGTGAGCCGACAGAGCCGGAATGGGAAGCACTCAAGCTCGGTTGGGCAGTCGTCAAGCATGTGAAATCGAATGCGATTGTCGTTTCGGATGCGCAAAGGACGCTAGGCATTGGAGCTGGCCAAATGAATCGGGTAGGTGCAGCGAATATCGCTTTGACACAAGCAGGGGACCGTGCGAACGGTGCAGCGCTTGCTTCTGACGCATTCTTCCCGATGGACGATACAGTGGGAGCAGCGGCGAAAGCGGGCATTACTGCCATCATCCAGCCTGGGGGATCTGTAAAAGATGAAGATTCCATTAAGAAGGCTAATGAATACGGCATTGCGATGGTGTTCACAGGCGTACGTCATTTCAAACATTGATCGAAGGAGAAGATACAGATGAAAGTACTCGTCATCGGCAGCGGCGGTCGGGAGCACGTGATTGCAAGGAAGTTCAACGATTCGCCGTCCGTTTCACAAGTATTTGTCGCACCTGGGAATGACGGCATGCGAAACGATGCAGAATGCATCGGAATCGATGCAACTGATTTCGAATCACTTGCTACATTCGCCATAGACCAAGGGGTGGACTTGACATTCGTAGGTCCAGAGCAGCCATTAGCCGAAGGGATTGTCGATTTCTTCTCCGATAAAGGATTGAGGATTTTCGGGCCGACGAAGGCTGCTGCTCAAATTGAAGGCAGCAAGTCTTTTGCGAAGGATTTGATGAAAAAGTACGGAATTCCTACAGCTGCATATGGGACGTTCACGGATGCAGAGGAAGCGAAGACGTTCATCCGTCAGCAAGGAGCGCCGATTGTCGTGAAAGCGGACGGTCTCGCGGCGGGGAAAGGCGTCGTTGTTGCAATGACATTGGAGGAAGCGCTTGAAGCGATTGACGATATGATTGGCAATCAACGGTTCGGAGAGTCCTCATCACGCGTCGTCATCGAAGAATTCCTGGATGGCGAAGAGTTCTCATACATGTCATTCGTCCATGACGGGCAGATCTACCCGATGGTCATCGCGCAAGATCATAAGCGTGCGTATGATGGCGATAGAGGGCCGAACACGGGCGGGATGGGCGCGTATTCCCCGGTTCCGCATATTCCGAAGCATGTCATTGAAGAAGCGTTCGAGAAAGTCGTCGTTCCGACAGTCCGCGCCATGACGGAAGAAGGGACGCCGTTCACAGGTATCCTATATGCGGGCCTCATTTTGACGGAAGAAGGACCGAAAGTCATCGAGTTCAATGCACGTTTCGGCGATCCGGAAACACAGGTAGTCTTGCCAAGAATGGCTTCCGATTTCGGGGAGTTCATGATGGCACTTATGAATAAAGAGCCGTTTGAATTGAAATGGCATGACGAAGCGATGTTCGGCGTCGTCATTGCGTCGGACGGCTATCCTGGCGATGTTGTAAAAGGTGCAAAACTGCCGGACTTCAACCAGCTTCACGGCGTCGAAATCTTCCATGCGGGAACGAAAGCCGAAGACGACCGTTTTGTCGGAAACGGCGGACGAGTTCTGCTAGCCGCTGCGAAGGCGAAAACATTGGAAGATGCACGTGACCAAGTTTACAATCAATTGAATCAAGTTGAATGGAATGGATTTTTCTACCGGACGGATATCGGCTGGCGTGCATTTCGAAGCAACTAAGAAAAGGGGTTGTCCAGAATAGTTTTCTGTGACACCCCTTTTTTACATATACCTCTAGTGATCTCCGCTTTAGGCGGTTCAACCGTGCTATCAGGCGGATTTTGTTTCTATTCAATCGCTCCAGTGCTCTTCAGTTCAATCTTCATATTGACAGTAAACTTGATTTCTGGATAGATGCGGTCCCATTCATCCATGATGTCTTTTCGTGATAGCCTTGTCGCCCGGTAGCGCAATCCGAACCCGATCGGATCAACATTATTTTCCTGGAGCTTTGTCAACAAACCCATCACTTCTTTTTTTAATTCCTCAGACGCGAACTTATTATACTTCTCTAATTGACTGACACTTAACCGATGACTGGATTCGCCGATGACGCCAACCTTCGTTACGTTCATCTCAATCCTCGGATCTCCATTGCCAACAAGCAGTTTATAGTTCATGTTCACTTTATCGAGATTCAGAACCATTGTCATATCATCATCTTGAATTTTATAGCTGAAACCTTGCGCCTTGTTTACAAGCGAGTTGAAATGTTTTGTTTCATTTGCGGATAGCTCCACCGGTTTTTCTCCCGGCTTCAACACAATCGATTTATTCACTTTAAATTCTTGATTGTCCTCATCTATATCGATAATCGGCATGATTGTATCAATTCCTTTGCCTAATACTTCCCGCCTGAACTCGAATAGGAAAGTTGTGACGACGAAAGGACTTTCCGTTCCGGTATTATCGAAATAGTTATATAAAGCAATTGATGTAGGTGTTTCAATTAACGGTTCAAAGGACACGACATCTTCGGCGGTTTTTTCAGCCACAGCTACATAGGAAATCATTTGTATATCGCCGCGCCTTGTGAAAAAATCCATGAATGTATCAATATCCCTCGCAATCAAATCTTTATGCATAACAATGATTTTACTATGGCCGAACTCCAATGTTTTATCAACACGGGTTTCTATTCCATGTATAGCTTCTGCCACGGATTCGGCATCATTCGATATATAGGCAAAAGAAGGGGATGGCGCAGCTTTAACGTCGCCTATTGGCTTTGCCAGTTTCAATGTCACCCTAAAGCCGTTCTTCACTTTATCGGAAGGATCGATGCCGATTGCGACAACGAATATTCTTTTATCGATATCTTTAAATGCACAGCCTGCCTGCAGCAGCAATGTGACCAAAATGGCAACAAGGCAAGCCTTCCTTACTTTTTGCTTTCCCGCCATTTGGAAGCAGCCCCTTTCCTCGCTAAAAGCAGACAGCTGACCAGCAAAAGCAGCATGAAGGGCAGGCCGAAGTTATCAAACGCTTCAACTGATTTAAAAAGCCCGTAAACTGTTACTGTTTTAGTCGATATGATTGCAATCCCCCAGAAGATGACGATGAAAAAAGGAAGAGTCAAATTGTACGATTTCCAATTAAACTTTTTGAAATAAACAACGCTTGATAGCAATTTGATTGAAACATGCCAATGGATAATCATACTGACGACGCCAAGTGCCAAAAAAGCACCAATGAAAATGAATACGACCCTTTCAATAATCCCAAATTTCATTCGCAATGAATCACTTGTCATAATCCATGGATATAGAGCGTTATCCAAGGAATCGAACCCTCCAATACCGATTGGAAGGAAATAAGTCGTCGCAAGGATGTATGCACAAATGAATGTCAGAAGGGCCATTCCTTTGCCACTCGGCTTTTTCAATTTCGTAAAAAAGCGATTGAATATTACCAAGTTTGCAGTCCCTATGACGATAAATAGAGAAGATGTAAAGGCGCTATAATCCGGAAGGTGATTTACTTCCATTAAAGCGACTCGAATATAATCCCAATTGAGCTCGGGAGTCATATATCCTTTTAGTTGAATAAAAAAAATGAGTGGAACGATAAGGATGAAAATGATTTCACCCATGTATAAGATATTTTTCGTGCCCATGCAGATGCCATAGGTGACGATAGCCACAAATGTCAATATAACTGTATACATTGACATCTCAGGTGTGAGAAAACGGTTAATGATAAATGTGTAAATGATGAGAGTGAACAATCCTGCGATATACCAAGCTACAGCAAAAAAAAGAAGAACGGGTGTTGCAAACCATTTAGGTGTGTATGCATTCAAAATTTCCGGCAAGCCTTGCCCAGGGAAACGACTGAAGAGAATGACAAGGATATATGTGAATATCATGCCTATTATGAGTGCGAGAACTAAGGAGAGGACAGTTCCCGTATTGCTTCCGACAATTAGAATCCGTGGTGTAATGGACACCATATTTGTAATCATATTGATCAAAATCAAATAGAAGAGGAAGCGGCTCATTTATTGTCCTGCCTCCAATTCTTCATTCTTGCTTTTCCAAGGGATCCGTAAATAAGGACAGCCTAAGCTTTCCTTGTTCACCATTAACATGATGATTCCCATGAAACCGAGCAGCAAGCCGACCATCCCGAACAAAGTGGTGTAAATAATTAAGAGAAATCTTACGACCCTCACAGCAAAACTCATTTCGTTTATCGGAATGACGAATGTGGAGATGGCGACTGCCGATACGATAATGACCATAATAGTCGAAGTGAGCGCAGCCTCCGTTGCCGCAGTCCCTAAAATCAGGCCGCCGACAGTTGTGGCGGTGCCGCTTACCGCTTTCGGCAATCGCATGCTTGCTTCCGTCAGCAGTTCCATGAAGACAAGCATGAAAATCACTTCAATGAACGAAGGATATGGCACGCCGATCCGACTGCCCGCAACTGTGAGGGCCAATTCAATTCTCAGGATATCCGGGTTGTAGGATGTCATCGCTATATATAAGCTTGGAAGCAAAATACAAGTGAACAAACCGAAATAGCGTAATAAAATCGTGAAACCCGATATGGCAGAAACGTGGTAATTGTCTTCCATGGAAGACATGAAGTCGAAAAAAATGACAGGGGCAACGATGACATTCGGGCTTCCGTCAATTGCGATGATGACTTTACCGGCGACCAAATTGTAGACGATTCTATCGGGGCGTTCCGTCACAAGCGTCGTCGGGAACAGTGTGAATTTACTTTTGTTCAGGAAGTGTTGGAGCTCTCCGCCGGATTGGAACAATGGCGTTTGGATTTCTTCAAGCCTCTCCCTTAGCTTCTTCAGCATTTGCGGATCGACACGATCACTGTCATACAATAGGGCGACAGCTGTATTGGACGTTTCCTTGACATGGATATCTTCAATTTTTAATGTGGCGCGATGATACCGTTGCCTAATGAGATTGATCGTCGTTTCAATATCTTCGCTTAAACCTTTTTGGGGCCCATGAATTGTCGGTTCCAATGTGGTGTCTTGTACTTCATTGTTCTTGATGAGGCGTAGTTCAAGTAGAAATAAGTTGTCGCCAACTGCAATGATCACACTTCCGGCACTGATCAATACGAGCAGCTTATCTATTTTTGGAAGATCGACTCGATTCGGCATCGATTGAATATACGATGCAAAGTCTTCCTCTGAAGCCATTTCAAAAAAAGGTTTGATGACCGTCTGTTGCAACTTATCGCCATCCACGACGGATTTTATATAGAAGAGAAACGCAGTTTGGCCTTTTATTTGTAAAGGCGTTTGAATGACATCGTCCGAAGGCTTGAATTTTTTAGCCAATTCAGTAAGTAAAGGAGGGGCTTGCTTTTCAGTCATTTCCAACACTCCTTTCATATGAGGCACATTAGATAGTTTGCCGTTAGCGTTCCCGAATGTCTGCAAATGATACATGTACTGGATGCGACTGAAATTTCATTCAAATGAACTAAAACATCTATATTTCAATTGGATGCTATGCTACGATAAAAATATAGAAAAATCTTCAAAAGGGGTTTATCCAAATGTGGGAGCAACATGAAATACAAAAGCAACTCGGAATTATCAATGGCAAAGAAGCGCCAGACCTAATTATTCAGCATGCAACATATCTTCATTCCATCTTTAAGAAATGGGTGACAGGGAATATTTGGATTCAAGGCGATCGGATCGTCTATGCGGGAGGCAGAATGCCGGCCATGACGGAAGGCGCGGAAATCATCGATGCAACCGGCAAAAAAATCGTTCCCGGCTATATCGAACCGCATGTCCACCCATTCCAGCTGTACAACCCGGAAACATTCGCGGACTATGCAGGAATACTCGGAACGACGACATTTTTGTCAGACAACTTGACGTTCTTCCTGCTGCTTGGAAATGAAAGGGCATTCAAGCTGATCTCCCAATTGAATGAGTTGCCATTTTCCTTTTATTGGTGGGCTAGGTTTGATTCCCAAACGGTTTTGCAAAATGAAAGGGAAGTGTTCAACCTGGAGGCGATCGCTGAATGGCTGAAGCGTGACGACGTGCTGATGGGCGGCGAGCTGACAGGATGGCCGCGTCTCATGAACGGCGATCCCGAAATGACGGCGTCTGTCAATGCCGCGAAAAAAGCGGGGAAAAAGATCGAAGGCCACTTCCCGGGTGCTTCCGAACGGACGCTTGCGAGAATGAAGCTGCTCGGGGCTGACGGCGATCATGAAGCGATGACAGCTGATGAAGTGGAGTCGCGCCTGTTGCAAGGATACGCGGCGACCTTGCGCCATTCATCGATCCGACCGGATTTGCCTGATTTATTGAAAGGAATCATCGACAAGGAGTTGGACGTCTTCGACCATCTCATGATGACGACGGACGGCTCGACGCCTTCCTTCCATATTGACGGCGTCATGGACAAGTGTATCCAAGTGGCGCTCGATGGAGGGGTGGAGCCGATTGATGCGTATTTAATGGCATCTTATAACGTAGCCCGCTATTACGGCGTCGATGATCTGCACGGCGTCATCGCGACGGGAAGATATGCGACACTCAACTTCCTCGAAGATGAGAGGAATCCAGTGCCGACAGACGTTTTGTCAAAAGGGAAATGGCTGAAGCGCGAAAACGCATCGACAGAACCGTTCAAACAAGTGGATTGGTCGCTCGTTTCGGAATTCGTCCCGGATTTCGATTTGGATGAAAAGGATTTTGACTTCAACGATGCAGTTGGCATTGAAATGGTGAATGACGTTATTACAAAGCCGTATGAAGTAAGCCTTGACTTGTCGGTGGAAGAGCTATCATCGGAACATGATGAAAGCTTCCTTATGCTCATTGATCGACATGGAAAGTGGCGGGTGAATACCGTCATTAAAGGCTTCGCCAATCACGTGCAAGGCCTTGCCTCCTCCTACTCCAACACTGGTGATATTATCCTGATTGGAAAGGACAAGAACGAAATGCTGCTTGCCTTCCGGGAAATGAAGCGGATGAAGGGCGGCATGGTGCTTGTGGAGGACGGCGAAATTGCTGCCTCAATACCGTTGCCAATCGGAGGAGGTCTATCAGCTGAGCGTATGGAAGTATTGATTGACCAGGAAGTTGCATTGAAACAGGCATTGGCGGATCGGGGATACAAGCATGGTGATGCGGTCTATACATTCCTGTTCCTGCAGTCGACCCACTTGCCGTACATACGGGCGACTCAAGTCGGACTCTATCACGTTATGAAAAATGAAGTAATCATTCCGGCAACGGAAAGATAGGAGGAACGGATGAAAGGGAAAAAGGGAGGATGGCTGCTAGCCTTAGCCATCATGTTGCTGTTGCTGTCTGCGTGTTCAAAAAAAGAGAAAGCCGGCGCGGAAGAGATTGTTCCGGAGCCGGAAGAGATAGAAGAAGTCGAAACTGAAGAAGAGCCGATCGAGGAGCCTGAGGAAGAGGGATCACTCCTTTACCAGGAGCCATTCACCGGCATGTTAAGCGAGGAAGAAAAATGGGCGAGACCAGTGCTTGCAACGATTAATAATCATCCCCATGCAAGACCGCAATCGGGCATAAGCCAGGCGGACATCATTTATGAGTTCATGGCGGAAGGGAATGTTACGAGGTTTTTAGCGTTGTTCCAAAGCGAATTGCCGGAAACGGTCGGTCCGATCCGAAGTGCGCGTGACTATTTCATTTATCTTGCAAAAGGGATGGATGCATTTTACGTTGCCCATGGCTATAGCCCCGATGCACAAAAGCTGCTAGCAAACAGGTATGTCGACAATGTAAATGGCATGCAATATGACGGAACTTTATTTAAAAGATCGAGTGAACGCAAAGCTCCTCATAACTCATATATAACCGGTGAAAACATAGTAGCTGCAATGGAAAAGGTCGGGGCATCAGATGAAATCGCAAAGACACCTCCATTTACTTTCCATGAATCGGTAGAGGATGCTAAAATAGGGGATAGTGCATCGATGATTGTTGTCCGCTTTAGCTCTAGTCAGGATTTCATCAATACGTTTTCATACGATCCGGGAACGGAAACGTACAACCGGACGGTGAATGGAATACTTACGTTGGATAAAGCGAACGGAGAACAAGTCGGACTTTCCAATATTATCGTCATGGAAGCGGACCACCGTACAATCGACAATGTCGGAAGACAATCTGTCGATATTGAAAGCGGCGGCAAAGCGCTCCTTTTTCAAGCTGGCAACGTGAAAGAGCTGGAATGGAGAAACGTCGAAGGCTTCCTTGTACCAATGGAAAATGGAGTTCCTGCAAAACTTGTTCCCGGCAAGACGTGGATCCATATTATCCCTACGTATACCGGAATTTCAAAATCTGTCACGTACACACCTTAAGCAGTGAAAGAGGGGGAAACTTATGCAAATTGATAAAATCCGGAGTGAACAAACGGATCAGTTATTCAAAGCCATCTTGGAATTGAAAGATCTTGAGGAATGTTACAAGTTCTTCGACGATCTTGCGACGATGAGCGAGCTGCAATCGTTGGCTCAGCGTTTGGAAGTTGCCCATGCTTTGAGGCAGAAAAAGACGTATGACCGGATTCAAAATGAAACGGGTGCAAGCACTGCGACGATCTCAAGGGTAAGGCGTTGCGTAGATTATGGATCCGGCGGCTATAACACAGTGTTGGACCGCCTCTATCCAGAGCTTGCGGAGAATGACGATAAGAAGTAGGCTGAAAATCCATGAATCAAAGTCAAAAACGACTTTGTCTATACTCGGGACGGGCGGAGAAATCCGTCCGTTTTTTTGGTATACTGTTGAATAGCAGACGCTCCATGAGAATGGGGTGCATCCAATATGCAATTGAAAAATTAGGTGGTAGACAAAATGGACTATAAAACATGGCGCCACGCCTTTAAAGTGGATCCCGCCAAACGATTGGCGGACGAAGAGCTTGAGCAGCTTGCGGAATCCGGAACGGATGGCATTATCATCGGCGGCACGGATGGCGTGACGCTCGAAAATGTCCTCGACTTGTTGGCACGCATCCGGCGCTTCTCAGTACCTGTCGCGCTTGAAGTGTCAACTGTCGATTCGGTGACGATGGGGTTCGATTATTATTTCATCCCGACAGTTCTGAACTCGACCGACACGAAGTGGGTAAACGGCATTCACCAAGAGGCCTTGAAAGAATATGGCCATATGATGAATTGGGATGAAGTCATTGCAGAAGGCTATGTAATTGTAAATACCGAATGCAAGGCAGCGAAACTTACAGGCGTTATAGAAGCTCCAGACGAAGAAGATGTCGTCGCCTATGCGCGGATGGCGGAGCATCTATTCAATCTACCTGTATTTTATGTGGAATATAGCGGAACGCTTGGAGATCCG
This sequence comes from Sporosarcina sp. SAFN-015, assembly GCF_059415085.1. NCBI lineage: Bacteria > Bacillati > Bacillota > Bacilli > Caryophanales > Caryophanaceae > Sporosarcina > Sporosarcina sp. SAFN-015. The sequence continues at coordinate 45,242 of NZ_JBPFDR010000013.1, read as the reverse complement.
GCAATTGTGAGAGCAGCCGCACGAGTCCTCGAAAAGACGCGGTTATTTTACGGCGGCGGAATCCGGAATGTGGAGGACGCGAAAATGATGGCTGAAATAGCTGATACGGTTATCGTCGGCAATATTATTTACGAAGACTTTAAGGCTGCCCTTTCGACTGTCGAAGCAGTAAAATCGGTATCCCATTGACATAATTTACGGTATAATAAGGAACAAATGTTCTTTGGAAGGCGGGATTACGTATGAAAGAAATCGCGGAAAATCTGCTTGTCGGCATGAACCCCGAACAAGCCCGCGCAGTAAAAAAGACGGAAGGACCGCTGCTCATCATGGCAGGCGCAGGCTCCGGGAAAACGAGGGTGCTGACACATCGGATTGCGTATTTGATCGTCGAAAAAGGCGTGTATCCTTCCAATGTTTTAGCGATCACATTTACGAACAAAGCAGCCCGAGAAATGCGGGAAAGGATCGATGGTTTGCTCGGCACCGGCTCTGGCGACAGGATGTGGGTGTCGACATTCCACTCGATGTGCGTCCGCATTTTACGGAGGGACATCGATCGTATAGGAATTTCGAAAAGCTTCACAATCCTCGACTCCTCCGACCAATTGACAGCCATTAAAAATGTATTGAAGGAGCGAAATATTGATCCGAAACAATACGATCCACGTGCAATGCTAGGTGCAATCAGCTCGGCGAAAAATGAATGCATCGATGCGGATACGTATAGCGGGCAAATCAATCCGCATAACCCTTATGAAAAGACGATTGCGACTGTTTACGAAGGCTATACGAAAAAGCTGAGACAAAACCAATCGCTCGATTTTGACGACCTCATTATGATGACTCTCAAGTTATTCGAACGCGTCCCTGAAGTCCTCGAATTTTATCAAAATAAATTCCAATATATCCATGTCGATGAATATCAGGATACGAACAATGCACAATACCGCCTAGTCAATATGCTAGCGGCGAAATTCCGGAATCTTTGCGTCGTCGGTGATTCCGATCAATCCATCTACAGATGGCGCGGTGCTGATATCGGCAATATCCTATCTTTCGAAAAGGATTATAAAGATGCAACGGTCATTTTACTTGAACAAAATTACCGTTCGACAAAAACGATCTTGCAGGCGGCGAACGATGTTATCCAGAACAACAGAAGCCGCTACGACAAAAAGCTGCGTACTGAGAATGCTGAGGGTGATTCGATCACGATCTATAAGGCATCTGATGAAAAAGACGAATCCCAGTTCATCGTTCAGCAGATTATCGAACTGAAAGAAAGCGAAAACTTAAGGCTTGATCAGTTCGCGATATTGTATAGAACGAACGCGCAATCACGTGTCATCGAGGAATATCTCGTGAAATCCAACTTGGATTACACAATCGTCGGCGGCACGAAGTTCTATGATCGAAAAGAGATTAAAGACTTACTCGCTTATTTGCGTTTGATTGCAAATAATGATGACGACTTGGCTTTGGCTCGTATTATCAACGAACCGAAAAGAAGCATCGGCGCGACTTCTTTTGAAAGAATGGCGCAATTTGCGATCGAAAACGATAGATCGGTATTTGACGCGTTGCAGGAAGTGCACTTCATGGGTCTGACAGCAAGAGCTGCGAACGAAGCTTCGAAGTTCAGAGATATGATAGCTGGATTTACGCAAATGCAGGAATACTTATCCGTATCAGAACTCGTGGAGCAAGTGTTGGAGAAAACGGGATATCGGGATATGCTCATTCGTGAGAAGACGATTGAATCAGAAAGTCGATTGGAAAATATCGAGGAATTTCTCTCTGTTACGGAAGCTTTCGAAAAGAGGGCAGAAGAAGAGGAAGGCGACCGCTCGCTCGTCGCATTCCTGACAGACCTTGCTTTAATTGCCGACATCGATTCTTTGGATAAAGAAGAGAACCAATCAACAGAAAAAATCGTCCTTATGACGATGCATGCAGCAAAAGGTCTCGAATTTCCGGTCGTCTTCGTCATCGGCATGGAAGAAAACATCTTCCCTCATGCAAGATCGATCGGTGACGACGAAGAAATGGAAGAAGAACGTCGGCTTGCCTACGTTGCAATCACCCGTGCGGAACGCCGGCTCTATTTAACTTGCGCTGCTTACCGGACATTGTTCGGCCGCTCGAGTTTCAATAATCCATCTCGTTTCCTGAACGAGATCTCAGATGAAATCATAGAAGTGACATCGAATAATAATCAAGGCTTTTCTTATGGCGGATATGCAAGACAGGAAGCACCGGTGCGACCTGCTGTAAAAAGGCCGATTTATAAATCAAGCGGCGGAGAAAAGATGGGCTGGAAAGCTGGCGACAAGGCGACCCATAAATCTTGGGGGACAGGCATGGTCGTCAGTGTAAAAGGGAAAGAAGACGATCTGGAGCTCGATATCGCATTCCCGGAACCGGTCGGCATCAAACGGCTCCTTGCCAAATTCGCACCGATAGAAAAAGCGTAAGGAGAGGAAAGAATGGATCTTAACATAGATCGAAAAGCTGCCGAGAAACGAGTACAGGAACTCAATGAACTGCTTAAAGAGTACGGACACGCCTATTACGTGCAAGACCGGCCGATTGTGCCGGACTCCGTCTACGATAGCCTTATGCAGGAATTGCTCTCCATTGAGGCGACGAATCCGGATCTGATCTTCCCTGATTCGCCTACACAGCGTGTTGGAGGGGAAGTTCTAGAAGGTTTCAGCAAAGTCGTCCATGAGTATCCGATGTTGAGCCTTTCGAATGTTTTTAACGAAGAGGATATCCGCGATTTTGATAGACGGGTACAAGCGGGGGCAGGTCAAGTCTCATATATTTGTGAATTGAAGATTGACGGCCTCGCCGTTTCATTGAAATATGAAAATGGCATGTTCGTTCAAGGTTCTACACGGGGAGATGGGACGGTTGGAGAGGACATAACTGCCAACTTGAAGACGATCCGGACTATTCCATTGAAGCTCACCGAACCGGTTACGATCGAAGTGCGCGGAGAAGCGTATATGCCGAAAAAATCATTTATGAAATTGAATGAGACACGGGATGAAAACGGAGAAGAGCCATTTGCGAATCCAAGGAATGCAGCGGCAGGCTCACTTCGCCAATTGGATCCGAAAATAGCCGCGAGCCGTAATCTTGCTGTATTCATATACGGTGTTGGCGGTGACGGTGCTGCTTACGGGCAGGATAGCCACTCCGATTCGCTCGATTATTTAGCGTCGATCGGATTCGAAACGAATAAGAAGAGCAAACGGTGCAAAACAATTGAAGACGTAATCGCATATATAGATTCTTGGCAGGATCAAAGGCAGGATCTTGATTATGAAATCGATGGCATCGTCATTAAAGTGGATAACTATGAAGACCAGGAACAATTGGGCTTTACGGCAAAAAGTCCACGTTGGGCGACCGCCTATAAATTCCCTGCGGAAGAAGTGCATACAAAGCTCCTTGATATCGAGTTAAGTGTCGGGAGGACGGGTGTTGTCACACCGACCGCCATTTTGGAGCCGGTCCGAGTAGCCGGAACGACTGTTGCTAGAGCATCCCTCCATAATGAAGATCTTATTCGTGAAAAGGATATACGTATCGGCGATGCGGTTGTCATCCGGAAAGCTGGGGATATTATTCCAGAAGTCGTCAGTGTATTGATCGAGCAGCGTTCAGGCCATGAAGAACCTTATCACATGCCCGACAATTGTCCTGTCTGCGATTCTGAACTTGTCAGGATAGAAGGGGAAGTGGCGCTCCGTTGCGTGAATCCACAATGTCCTGCGCAGATGAAGGAGGCGCTCATCCATTTCGTTTCACGCAATGCGATGAATATTGAAGGGATTGGCGAGCGGGTCGTCGATCAGTTGTATACGTCAGGTCTCGTTCATGACGTTGCAGACCTTTACGGTTTGACGAAAGAACAGCTGTTATCTCTTGAGCGGATGGGAGAGAAGTCAGCGACGAATTTATTGACAGCGATTGAAGCTTCGAAGTCCAACTCATTGGAGAAGCTGCTGTTCGGACTTGGAATTCGGCATGTCGGGGAAAAGGCGGCGCACATCTTATCTGAGGAATTCGGCACGATGGAGAAACTCGCGAAGGCGGATGCGGAACGGCTTACGTCAATCCATGAGATCGGCGACAAAGTAGCGGACGCGGTCATCCAATTTTTCAATAATGAAGATGTATTGGAAGTGCTTAGAAAGCTGGAATCGTATGGCGTGAATATGGACTATAAAGGCAGAACGCGCCAAGAGATTCCGACTGAAGGACCGTTCGCCGGAAAAACGGTAGTGTTGACGGGCAAGCTTTCGATACTGACGCGCAACGAAGCGAAAGAACGGATAGAAGCGCTCGGCGGGAAAGTAAGCGGGAGTGTCAGCAAAAAGACGGATCTCGTCATCGCGGGGGAAGAAGCCGGATCGAAGCTTGCGAAGGCGGAAGAACTCGGAATTACGGTGTGGAACGAAACAGAGTTGGTCGACGCGCTCGGCGAAAAGGAGTAATTTTGAATGAAAAGGCTATTTATACTACCCTCTATTGCTGCCGTCCTTTTGTTGGGCGGCTGTCTACCGTCAATCGGACCTAACAAAGAGGAAGTCATCCAGGAAAATGAGGAGCAAGTTGAAGAAACAGTCATGATTCCAAACGTCCAAGTGGATGATGAATATTACAAAGTGCTTACCCCTCTCAAGAAGAGCGCAAGCCGTGGCCTTGTCGTGAGCAATATTTATACGAAATACGATATTGGGGAAGCAGAGGAAGGGTTATTGCGATTATCCGCCCAGCACTTCGACACGAAAAATTATCTCTTCCAAGAAGGACAGTATATCGATGCAGCGACAGCACGGGCATGGCTTGCCAGAAGCTCGGTGAATGAACAAGGCTTGAACCCGCCCGAAGCAAAAGGCGAAGATGCTGAAGAGAAACCGATCTATTTGGCGCATATTATCGAACAAAACTATTTGACGATGACGGACGATAAGAAAGTACGTTTATCTGGCGTTTCGATTGGACTCGCTTTAAATTCCGTCCATTACGATAAAGGCGGGAACGAGACGACGATATCTGACGCGGAACTCGAAAAACAAGGCATTGCCATGGCTGACAAAATTGTCAGCAGGCTACGCGCAAAAGAGGGATTCCAGGATATTCCGATCGTCGTCGGCCTGTTCAAACAAGAAAAAAGAAATGCGATTGTTCCGGGAACTTATTTCGCAACTGCTTTTGCTGACAAAGGAAAATCATCAGCTTCTGGGTGGAAAAAAGTGAATGAGCGGTATGTCGTGCTTCCCGCTCCCGCGGATATCGACAATTATATTGAAATCAATAGATCGTTCAGCAACTTCAAACAAGATATCGATGAATATTTTTCTAGCTTTGTAAATGTAATTGGAAAAGCTTTTTTCAAAGAAAATCGTATGGAATCCATTTCTATTGATATACCAATTCAATTTTTTGGGAAGAGTGAAGTCATCGGTTTCACACAGTTTTTAGCAGATCACATTATCAAGTATTTTCCGAATATCGATATTGAGGTTAGTATCACTTCGGTAAATGGTCCGGAAGCGCTAATTGTCAAGGAGGCCGGGGATGATGAACCGTTCATCCACATTTACGATTATTGAATATAAGATGACAAATGGCGCCAGCACCGAGGTGCAATGGATGCGCAGTAGCTTTTCAACATACCGCTAAGGTGGTATGATAAGTCGTACAATTGCAATTGGGGAGGAAATCAAATGACGAAATTTACGCCAGAAGACGTACAATACTTCGCGAATTTTGCAAGAATCGCCTTTTCAGATCAAGAGGCGGAAGTGTTTTCTGAAATCATTTCCGATCTTGTGGAATTTGGAGATGTATTAAAAGAAGTTGATACAACTAATATAGAGCCGATGACTCATCCGTTGCAGCTATTCAACGTGCTTCGGGAAGACGTCCCACAAGATGTATTGGATCGGGACGAAATGTTAGCGGGCGTAAAAGAGCATGAAGACGGAATGATTAAAGTTCCGAATATCCTGTGATAACGGTTTTTAGGAGGAAGTAACATGACGTTAATGAAAAAGACGGCAGCAGAACTTCAAGCACTTTTACATAACCGGGAAGTCTCTGTCAAAGAAGTGACCGAAGATTCATTTAAGCAGATCGCTGCGTTGGATGGTCAAGTGAAAGCATTCCTGGCGTTGACGGAAGAAGAAGCTTTAGCAAAAGCGGAAATGTTGGACAACTCATCGCTTGAAGCACGAGGACCTCTTTTCGGATTGCCGATCGGAATTAAAGATAACATTATTACAAAAGGCACTACTACAACTTGTGCAAGCAAAATGCTAGAAAACTTCGTTCCTGTCTATGACGCAACAGTCGTTGAAAAAGTGAACGAAGCGGGTATGATCAGTGTCGGTAAATTGAATATGGACGAGTTTGCTATGGGTTCTACAACTGAGCGTTCGGCTTTCCAAACGACTCATAATCCATGGAATTTAGACTGTGTGCCGGGCGGTTCATCGGGCGGTTCTGCGGCTGCAGTTGCTGCAGGTGAAGTGCCATTCTCGCTCGGTACGGATACGGGCGGATCTGTGCGCCAACCTGCTGCACTTTGCGGAGTTGTCGGGATGAAACCGACATACGGAAGAGTATCCCGTAATGGCCTTGTCGCATTTGCATCCTCTTTGGATCAAATCGGCCCGATCACTCGGACTGTTGAGGACAATGCACTTTTATTAAATGCCATTTCAGGTGTTGACTATAGAGACTCCTCTTCTTCACCACAACAAGTTCCTAATTTCAAAGATGCTTTAACTGGTGATATTAAAGGCTTGCGTATCGCAGTTCCTAAGGAGTATCTCGGTGAAGGCATCGAAGAAGACGTAAAAGATAAAGTCCGTGCTTCTTTGAAAGTTCTTGAATCCCTTGGCGCAACTGTAGGAGAAGTAACGCTGCCACATTCTAAATATGCTTCACCGACATATTATGCGATTGCTACTGCTGAAGCGTCTTCCAATCTTGCAAGATTTGATGGTATCCGTTATGGCTATCGTTCAGAAGATGCGAAAAACTTGGAAGAGATTTATTTACGCTCACGTGCAGAAGGATTCGGCACGGAAGTGAAAAAACGGATTCTTTACGGCACATATGCACTAAGCGCAGACCATCACGAAGATTTGTATGTCAAGGCAATGAGAGTCCGTACGCTAATCTCACAAGATTTTGCGTCCGTTTTCGAAAACTATGATGTCATCGTTGGTCCAACGAGTGCGACTACGGCATATGAAATCGGCGGAGCTGTGAAGGACCAAGTGACATTGTATGCAAACGATGTTTTAACAGTGTCTGTCAACTTGGCTGGCGTGCCGGCAATTTCGATTCCATGCGGCTTTTCGAATGGATTGCCAGTCGGTCTCCAAATTATTGGAAAACATTTCGACGAAGCACTCATTTATAAAGTGGCGCACGCGTTTGAACAAGCGACCGATTTCCATAAACGCACTCCAACGCTTGGGGAGGGGAATGAATAATGAACTTTGAAACGATTGTCGGACTAGAAGTCCACGTTGAACTGAAAACTGACACAAAAATCTTCTCACCGGCTCCATCTCATTATGGTGCTGAACCGAATATGAACATCCATGTGAAAGACTTGGCATACCCAGGAACATTGCCGACGTTGAATAAACGCGCAGTCGACTTTGGAATGAAAGCTTCACTCGCATTGAACTGTGAAGTGGCAAGAGTTATGAACTTCGACCGGAAGCATTATTTCTATCCGGACAATCCTGCAGCATTTCAAATCTCTCAAGACGATCGTCCGGTCGGCAAAAATGGATGGATTGAAATCGAAGTCGAAGGCAAAAAGAAAAAAATCCGTATCGAACGTATCCATTTAGAAGAGGATGCCGGTAAATTGACGCATTCCGAGAATGGTTATTCTCTCGTCGACTTGAATCGACAAGGTACGCCACTAATTGAAATCGTTACTGAAGCGGATATTCGCTCACCGGAAGAGGCATACGCTTTCCTAGAGAAACTGAAAGCGATCATTCAATATACAGGCGTTTCTGATGTTCGTATGGAAGAAGGTTCATTGCGATGCGACGCTAATATTTCTTTGCGCCCATTTGGACAAGAGGAATTTGGAACGAAAACTGAATTGAAGAACTTGAACTCCTTCAACTTCGTTCGCAGAGGGATTGCAAATGAAGTGGAGCGTCAAGAAAAGATCCTTCTCTCTGGCGGTAAAATCCAGCAGGAAACGCGTCGGTATGACGAAGCAACAGGCCAAACTGTGCTTATGCGCATAAAAGGCAGCGCAAATGACTACCGTTTCATCAATGAACCGGACTTGCCTGAAATCCATATCGACCAAGAGTGGATCGATCGTGTCCGTGCTGAAATTCCGGAACTTCCGGACGCTCGTAAAGCTAGGTATGTCAATGAACTTGACTTGCCGGAATATGATGCTCACGTCTTGACGTTAACGAAAGAGATGTCCGATTTCTTCGACGCGACTGTAGCAGCGGGGGCTGATGCGAAACTCGCTTCTAACTGGTTGATGGGTGAAGTGTCTGCATACTTGAATGCCGAACAGAAGGAGCTTCATGACACAGCACTTACTCCTGACGGTCTATCTAGCATGATCAAATTGATTTCGGACGGTACAATTTCATCTAAAATTGCTAAAAAAGTCTTCAAAGAATTAATCGAAAACGGTGGAAACGCTGCTGACATCGTAAAAGAGAAAGGCCTCGTCCAAATTTCTGACGAAGGTACTCTCCGCACAATCGTAACAGAAATACTCGATGCGAACGAACAATCAATCGAGGACTTCAAAAACGGCAAGGATCGCGCAGTCGGCTTCCTTGTAGGACAAGTAATGAAAGCGACAAAAGGTCAAGCGAACCCGCCAATGGTTAATAAAATCCTACTTGAGGAAATTAATAAGCGATAATCTTTATCCTCAATCGTCCTATACGGGTCTTGCGAAAGTCTCCGTATAGGGCGTTTTTGCTTGTTTTCGAGTCTTGCTCCGGGCTTCATTCGCTTTTGTTTGGCATCCTATTTGATTCGCACAGCGAATAGCCTTACACTTAAGAAAAAGGAGCGTGTCAGCAATGAAAACTGAAAAGCAGTATTTTGACGAAGCAATCTCACTTGCAGACTATATGGACAAGATGGAGAAACATAAAGAAAACAGCTTTGGCATTTACGAAAAATTCGACGTGCCTCAAGATGATGCGTTTATCGAAATAGCAAAAAAGGAAAAGCCCAATATACTAGTCATAACGGAAGATTGGTGCGGAGATGCAATGATGAACAATCCGATCCTGCGCCGATTTGCAGAAGCCGCGGACTTGGACGTGAGGGCTGTCTATCGCGATGAAGATACTGATTTGATCGACAGGCACCTGACAAATGGCGGAAGATCGATTCCAATCTACCTCTTGCTCGACCAAGAAGGCGAAGTACTTGCAAAATGGGGTCCTCGTGCAGCGTCCATCCAAGAAGACGTATTGGAACGCCGCAAACAACTTCCTGCTAAAGATGCGCCTGATTTTGAGGAGAAGCAAAAGGAATTCATTGCAGAATTAATGAAAGAATATACGACACTGCCCGAATTATGGCTCACTGTTTATGAAGATATTCGAAATACGTTCATGCCAGTATTGCAACAGACGAGATGATGCTGTAATGGGAACTTTTTAGTAGGACGAATAGTCCAAATAAGCGACTAATGTTGGTTTATTAACATGTGCAAGCGTTGCAATTTGTAGGAATTGAGAGGGAACATGTATGAAGCGTGCAAGAATCATTTATAACCCGACAGCGGGACGTGAAATATTCCGGAGACATCTAGCTGAAGTTCTAGAAAAGTTGGAGAAGGCAGGCTATGAAACTTCCGTACATGCGACCACGGGGGAAGGCGATGCAACAGAAGCAGCGAAGAAAGCTGTGGAACGTGGCTTCGATATCATCATCGCGTCAGGCGGGGATGGAACGTTGAACGAAGTCGTCGCAGGAGTGTCCTCATTTGATAAGCGACCGACAATCGGGCTTATTCCGACCGGAACGACGAACGACTTTGCACGGGCTTTGCGGATTCCTAGAGATATTGACGAAGCAATCGACATTATTATCCGTGGTGAGACGATTCCAGTGGACGTCGGTTTGATGAACGACCGTCATTTTATCAATATTGCAGGCGGCGGAAGAATGACTGAGCTGACGTATGAGGTGCCAAGCAAGCTTAAGACTGTTCTTGGCCAGCTAGCTTATTATTTGAAAGGGATTGAAATGCTCCCATCCATCCACTCAAGTAACGTAAAAATTGAGTATGATGATGAAGTATTCGAAGGGGAGGTAATGCTCTTCCTCGTAGGCTTGACTAATTCCGTCGGCGGCCTTGAAAAATTGGCGCCGGACTCCAGCATCAATGACGGCAAATTTACATTGTTAGTTTTGAAAAAATGCAATATAGCGGAATTCATTAGAATCGTCACGTTAGCGTTGCGTGGGGAGCATTTGGATGATCCGCTCGTCATTTCCGCCAAACCTTCAAAAGTGACAATCACTTCATCTGAAGAAGTGTTGCTGAATTTGGACGGAGAGTATGGAGGCACCCTTCCTGCCACGTTCGAAAACAGATACCGCCATATCGAAATGTTCGCACCACTAGACCAATTGCGAGAGCAGGATCGAATTGATAATGACCTAGAAAACGAAAAAGCTGCATTGGATTAACATCCAAGCAGCTTTTTATATTTTATTCAATTAATAAAATCAATCGCTTCATCTTGTTTTGCAGCGAGTGCGGGCAAGTCGTTGACAGGAATCCAGCGACAGTGGAAAATCATTCCGTTGTCTTTGCCATTGCTGTTTACACAAGTATCCCATTCGTTTTCATCTTCACCGATATAAGTGAGGTGAAAAATGTTTCTCTCGTGTATAACATCCTTTCTGTTTTCGGGAAAGTAACTGTTCTTATTCACTTTACCATTCAACTTAAGCTGTTCCCGCCGAATGCCTGTTTCCTCTTCGATTTCCCGATAAAGTGCATCAATGAGAAGTTCGTCATCTTCAATTGTCCCGCCAGGCACTTGCAATCCTGCTTCTGGATGATCTTTATGCTCGAACACAAGGATTTTCTGTTCAGCATGTTCATCCTTCGTAATGTAGGCTAAAACTTTTCTTTTAATTTCCATTGTGCTCACCTCTCTTTATCCCTTTATTATACACAACATTCTAAATTCTCTCAAGAGCAATACTCTAGTCGAAAACTTTTCACAATAACTGTGACAATCCTGTTATATCACTCGTAAAAAGGGAAAAGTATAAAACAGTATCTTATGATAGGAAAGAGGAATTCGAAGGACGGAGGGATCCCGTGTATAAGAAACAAGAGAGATGGCTCATGTGGCTTGTCTTTATCGTGGCGGGAATCATGTTGCTTTCTATTGTTGGAAGAATATTTGGAGGGTAAGGAGGAAAAATAGATGGGGAATGAAGAAGCCGTTTTTTATTCGCGTGTCTTAACGGAACTGACTTTATCTTTCCATATCATTTACGCGACGATTGGAGTCGGTGTCCCGCTCATGATCATGATCGCTCAGTGGGTAGGGATCCGAAAAAATGACGAACATTATATTTTGCTTGCCAGAAGGTGGGCACGCGGCTTTGTCATTACAGTCGCCGTCGGAGTCGTTACTGGGACTGCGATCGGTTTGCAGCTGTCATTATTATGGCCGAATTTCATGGAGTTTGCGGGGAATGTTATCGCGTTGCCGCTTTTCATGGAAACATTTGCGTTCTTTTTTGAAGCTATTTTCCTTGGGATTTATTTATACACATGGGACCGTTTTGAAAATCAGAAAAAACATTTGCTGCTATTAGTACCGGTTGCGATCGGCGCTTCGTTTTCTGCGGTTTTCATTACGATGGTAAATGCGTTCATGAATGCTCCTCAAGGATTTGACATTGTGAATGGGGAACTCGTCAACATTAATCCGATCATTGCGATGTTCAACCCAGCGATGCCGACGAAGGTTGCACATGTCGTTATTACAGCGTATATGACTGCGGCATTTGTGCTTGCGGCAATTGCAGCATTCAGGCTATTGAAGGGCTCGAATCATATCTATCACAAAAAAGCACTTTTTCTAACAATGAAATTGGGATTTGTTTTCTCTATAGCAACGGCTCTGATTGGGGATTTCTCCGGAAAGTACTTGGCGGAATACCAACCTGAAAAACTTGCTGCGGCAGAATGGCATTTTGAAACGCAGGAAAACGCACCTCTCATCTTGTTCGGAGTCATGAGCGACGGAGAAGTGAAATATGCTATTGAAATTCCATTCGGGCTTTCAATGCTCGCACATAATAACCCGAAAGCGGAAGTGATCGGCCTCGATCAATTTCCTGAGGATGAAATTCCGCCGCTGTATATCCATTATTTATTTAATATAATGGTCTTCATTGGCATGTGGATGACAATCCTCTCCGCATTGTACTGGATTGGCGTCAATCGTGGTTGGAAACGTGTGTCAACAAAGTGGTTCCGTTGGCTCATCGTCCTCGGAGCACCGCTGACAATCATCGCCATTGAATCCGGTTGGTGGCTAGCGGAAGTCGGACGGCAGCCATGGATTCTCCGCAAAATAATGCGAGTCGAGGATGCTGCAACAACGAGCGGGCAAGTCGACTTGATGCTGATGATGTTCGCGTTGCTATATTTGATCCTCGGTATCGGAAGTATCGTCGTCTTAAGCCGGATGTTCCGTAAAAATCCGGTCGAACGTGAGCTAGAAGATCGGCATATGGAAAAGGGCGGTGATGTACAATGAACTTGGAGATTTTAGGGATAACGGTTCTTTGGACTTTCCTCTTCGGTTATATTGTCGTCGGTGCCATTGATTTTGGCGCGGGGTTCTTCAATGCATACAGCTTACTGACAGGGAAACAGCGGATTTTGACGAAAGTCATCCAGCGTTATTTATCGCCGGTCTGGGAAGTGACGAACGTCTTTCTTGTCTTTTTCTTCGTTGGCATTATCGGGTTCTTCCCGAAAACTGCCTTCTATTATGGGACGACGTTATTGGTGCCAGTCAGCATAGGCGTCATCCTGCTCGCAATTCGCGGTTCGTATTATGCTTTCGAAACGTATGGGGCTAGAGGACACAAAGGCTATTCATTCATGTATGGGCTTGCGGGACTGTTGATTCCCGCTTCACTCTCCATCGTCCTGACGATTTCGGAAGGCGGCTTCATCGAAATGGTTAATGGAGCTCCAGTGCTCGATTACTGGGATTTATTCACAAGTCCTTTGACTTGGTCGATCGTCGTTCTTAGTATTTCCGCGACGCTTTATATTTCGGCAGTCTTCCTGACATGGTATGCGAATAAAGCAAGGGACAAGGGAGCAACCGATCTGCTCCGAAAATATTCGCTCATCTGGTCATTGCCGACGATTGTAACAGCGGGGGGCATCATATTTGAACTTCGTAAACATAATTTTGAGCATTATACGAACATCCAGGCATTCTGGCCGATGTTTCTACTTTCGTTCTTGTTATTTGTCGGAACGGTTTGGCTTTTATGGAAACGTCGTAGTTACGGATGGGCATTCGGATTGCTGCTAGGCCAATTCGCATTCGCGTTTTTTGGATACGGAGCATCGCATTATCCGTATTTGCTCTACCCGCATTTGACGATATATGACAGCTTTACGAATCCAGCGATGGCAATCTCGCTCGTAGTCGCTTTCATTCTTGGACTGTGCCTGCTGATACCGTCGCTCGTCCTGCTCATGCGTTTGTTCTTGTTCAATAAAAACTATGTTAGCGGAAAAGAGGATTTCCATGCGTAAAGGAGGCTTGCGGCATGACTGATTTTATAATTTTCTACGCGCCTTTTATCATTTTGATTGCGGCCATTGTCGTTGCATTTTTAATCGCGCCGATGGATCGTTCGGTAAATAAGGATGATTAACACGGAAAACAGACGTCACGAGGCGTCTGTTTTTCCTCTTTCAAAAGTTATCGATCATTTCGAGGAAGTTATCGATCACTTTCACAATTTTATCGATCATTCCGAGGGACTTATCGGTCACTTTCACAATTATATCGGTCACTTCTCAAAAGTTATCGTCATTTCGGGACCTTTGGCTCGCCTTGGATAGGTGAAATACGTGCTGCTTTCCATGCCTGCCGACACCATCTTTTGTGATAGACTATGTACATACGAAATTTGGAGGAAATATCATGTCTTTTATAGTAAATCAAAATGACCGACTCACTGTCCATGTGGAGGATTTGACGCATGACGGCTCGGGCGTTGCAAAAGTGGAAGGCTACCCGTTATTCATCCCAGGAGCATTGCCTGGCGAAGAAGTCGAGGTTAAAGTCGGGAAGACGTTGAAGAATTACGGATTTGCCCGTCTATTGAATGTATCGAAGCCTTCACCGAATCGCATTGAACCGCCATGCCATGTGTTCTGGGAATGCGGCGGTTGCCAGCTGCAGCACTTATCATACGAAGCCCAGCTCATCCAAAAGCAAAAACAAGTCCGCGATGTCATCGACCGAATCGCGAAATTGCCGCACGTACCTGTCCATCCAGTCAAAGGGATGGAAGACCCGTGGCGCTATCGCAATAAATCCCAAATCCCCTTCGCTGAACGGGACGGTAAAGTCGTATCAGGTTTTTATAAATCACGGACCCATCATATCGTCGACACGGACGTCTGCATCATTCAAAGCGAAGAAGCGGATGAACTCATGTCTACGCTGAAACATGAAATGCATGCGCTTGGATTAGAGGCGTACAACGAAAAGACCCACCGTGGCATGCTTCGGCATCTGATCGTTCGGAAAGGGAAGGCAACAGGGGAAATCATGGTTGTCCTCGTGACGCTGAAGAAAAAATTTCCCCAGAAAGAAGCAGTCATCGAGCTTATTAAGCGGGTCGTGCCGGAAGTGACGTCAATCATGCAAAACGTCAATGGAGAGAAGACGAATGTTATCTTTGGGAATGAAACGATACCTCTATACGGCAAATCATTCATCATCGACACGATCGGCGACATCCAGTTTGAAATATCGGCGCGCTCCTTCTACCAAGTGAACCCGGCACAAACCGAAGTGCTTTACAAGCAAGCACTTGACTACGCCAATTTGACTGGTGGCGAAATGGTCATCGATGCATATTGCGGCATTGGTACGATTTCATTATTCCTTGCTCAAAAGGCGAAGGAAGTGTACGGCGTCGAAATTGTCCCTCAAGCCATCGAGGATGCGAAGCGCAATGCGGAATTGAATGGCATGATAAATGCCCATTTCGAAGCAGGGGCAGCTGAAGACGTCATCCCTAGATGGTACGCAGAAGGCAAACGGTTCGACGTATTAGTCGTAGACCCGCCGCGTAAAGGATGCGATGAGAAGCTATTGCAAACAATCTTGGAATATAAACCAAAAAGGGTCGTATACGTTTCATGCAACCCAGGGACATTAGCACGCGACTTGCGGATATTAGAGGACGGCGGTTACCGGGCCAAAGAGGTCCAGCCGGTAGATATGTTCCCGCAAAGCAGCCACGTTGAATCTGTCGCTTGGCTGGAAATATAATTGCAACCTATTAGTAAAACTCCCAACTCAATTGCAGTGCATATTCACATGTAACTTATTATGGGTATTAAAAGGAGTCGATTGTTAATGACAAAAGTTACACCCTTCTTAATGTTTCAAGGCGGTAAAGCAGAAGAGGCAATGAATTATTACACATCGCTTATCGAGGATTCGGAAATTACTACTGTTATTCGATATGGGTCGAATGAGCCTGGCGGGGATGAAGGAACAGTGATGAAGGCTACATTCACTTTAAAAGGGCAGGAGTTTATGTGTATAGACAGTAATATCAAACATCAGTTTACCTTTACACCATCTTTCTCCATCTATATTAGTTGTGAAACAGACAAAGAAATCGATTATCTGTATGAGCAACTAATTGAAGGTGGACAAGCACTCATGCCATTAGGAGATTATGGATTCAGTAAGAAGTTTGGCTGGCTGAATGATAAGTTCGGCGTCTCTTGGCAACTTGATCTGACTGAATAATGCTTTGTGGATTTTAGGTGAACCTCAATACTAGAAATGAAAAGCCGATTGGTTATAAAAAACCACTCGGCTTTTTTTGATTGATAACAATATTGGACCGTCCTTTTTATTTCCCCGCAGGAATTTCATTACGCTTGTCGAAATAATACATATATCCTTTTCAGAAAGATGTGATTAAATGAATCCTTTTGTGTATGCATGTATTGCGCCTCATGGCGGTGAAATAATTCCGTCGCTTGCAGGCAATCAGCCTGAACGTATGAAGAAAACGAGAGACAGTATGGAAAAGCTGGGTGAAAAAATGAAAGCGGCGCGTCCGGATACGATCATCATTCTGACTCCACATGGGACCAGAATCGACGGCATGTTTTCAATTACGAACAGCGAGAGAATGTACGGAACCCTTGAGGAGAACGGCTCTTCTTATGAACTTGAACGCTCGGTCGATCGGGAGTTGGCATTGGCAATCACAAAAACTGCACAACAAAAAGGCATACCTGCAGCTTCCATTAATTTTGGAACAGCTTTAGGGCCGGTTTCTTGTTTGCCGCTCGATTGGGGCGTCATCGTTCCTATGGCATTTATGCCAGACGTGGAAATCGTCGTCATCAATCCAACCCGTGATCTGCCTTTTGCGTTACATATCGAAATGGGAGAGGTCATTCGTCAAGTCGTTCAAAATAGTGAAAAGAGGGTTGCATTGATTGCAAGTTGTGATTGGTCACATGCGCATGATGGAAATGGCCCATATGGCTATGACCCTGCTGCAATGCAATTGGACGAAGAAGTTGTAGATCTTTTAAAGGCAAATGATATTGAGAAAATGGCTGATTTTGAGCCAGACTATATCGAAGCCGCCAAACCGGACGGCATATGGCAAGCATTGATCATGGCTGGAGCAATTCCAAAAGCCGACCGTAAAATGCATGTTCTTTCCTATGAAGCGCCTACCTATTTTGGTCTCATTTGCGCGGAAGTTGAATAATCTGTTTCAGGAGGTATTCATATGGTAGAAGGAAAAGTGTTATTTATAACAGGAGCTGCACAAGGGATTGGCTTTGAAATCGCGAAAGAATTTTCTGAGGCTGGCGCTAAGGTTGTACTTTCAGATATTCATGAGGAAAAAGTGAAAGCTGCTGCCCGAAACCTTAATGGGGACGCTATTGGAATTAAATGCGATGTCACTTCCGAAGCAGATTTAGAAAAGGCGATCAATGAAGCGATCACTCATTTTGGTAAAATTGATATTCTCATTAATAATGCAGGGATGCAGCATGTTGCGATGCTTGAGGATTTTCCGACGGAGCGGTTCGAATTGCTTATCAAAATTATGCTCACAGCTCCATTCATTGCAACTAAACTTGTTTTGCCACACATGAGAAAAAATGGTTTTGGACGAATCCTGAATATGGCTTCGATCAACGGACTTGTAGGATTCGCGGGGAAAGCCGCGTACAATTCAGCTAAGCATGGTGTAATCGGTTTAACGAAGGTAGCGGCATTAGAAACGGCAGCAGACGGAATAACGGTGAATGCAATTTGTCCTGGGTATGTTGACACGCCGCTAGTGCGGAATCAGCTGCAAGACTTAGCGGCAACACGTAATGTTCCGCTTGAATCGGTATTAGAAGAAGTCATTTATCCATTGGTTCCTCAGAAGCGACTTCTAGATGTTAAAGAAATTGCCGACTTGGCACTGTTCCTTGCAAGTGATGGAGCGAAAGGCATGACCGGACAAGCGGTAGTTCTTGATGGTGGATATACAGTGCAGTAATCAGATGCCGCTTGATTGGCAAAGAAAAAAGACGATAGGCAAACCCATAATTGTTGGAGTTTGCCTACAGTCTGCTGCCGTTTAACGTGGGGTTGAAACTTCTTCTACGCCAACACCAAGCCGATCAAGGATGAATGCATAGCATTCCGCAGCCTCTTTCAAGTGATTGAAGCGCCCTGATTTGCCGAAGTGGCCAGCACCCATATTCGTTTTCATTACAAGTGTGTTGTCATCGGTTTTCAACGCTCGAAGACGTGCAACCCACTTGGCAGGCTCCCAATAACCGACACGTGGATCGTTGAGGCCGGTTGTAATGTACAAATGCGGATAGTCTTTCGCTTCCACATTGTCATAAGGGCTATAGGACTTCATATAGAAATAGTCTTCTTTTTCTTGAGGATTGCCCCATTCATCCCACTCCAAAGTAGTCAAAGGAATCGTCGTGTCCAGCATCGTAGTGACGACATCGACGAACGGCACTGCTGGAACGATGACCTTGAACAGCTCTCCTGCCATATTGGCGACAGCTCCAACTAGTAACCCTCCTGCACTTCCTCCGCGGGCAGCCATTTGACTCGGTGTAGTGTAGCCTTCCTCAATTAGATGTTTCGCCGTTGCGATAAAATCGGTGAATGTGTTTCGTTTGTGCTGCATCTTGCCATCCTCATACCAGCTCCGTCCCATTTCGGAACCGCCTCGTACTTGTGCAGTGACAAAGACAATCCCTTTTTCCAATAACGGCAGTCGATACGGATCGAAACGCGGATCGCTGTTCGCCCCATACGATCCATAGGCATATAAAATTAGCGGGGCAGGCCCATTGTCTAGCGCGCCTTCCTGATAGACGACCGTCATCGGAATGTTAACGCCGTCCTCTGCAGTTGCCCATAATTGCTCCTGATGGAATCGGGAACGGTCATATTCGCCGCTTACCGGTGCAACTTGCAAGCATTGTTTCTCGCCAGTTCCGGGATTTAGCCCATATGTTGTTTTTGGTGTCAGCAACGATTCGTATTGTAGTAATACTTCAGTAGCTTCGTAGCTTTGATTGGATAAAACCGCAACATTGTAAATCGGCTCGTCCCAGCTGATTTGCTCCAGCTCACCGTCGCGGAGCACCCAAATTTGCGTCAACCCATTCTCCCGGCCAGCAATTAGAAGAGTGTCGCGGAACGGATACACTTCTTGAAGATAACGGTCTTCATTATACTCAATGAGGTTTGTACGTGCTTCAAGATTATCTAGCGGACAACGGAGCAGCTGGAAATTCAACGCATTCTCGTTTGTCAAAATGAGCAAGTCATCGCCCCAATGCTCGACATCATATAGAATTCCATCACGCCGCGCATCCACTAGTTGCATGGGAGATAACGGAGCATCCGCATCCAGCATACGAATTTCACTCGTCGTTTTCGATCCTGAATGTGCAAAGATGAATTTCCCGCTTTGCGATTTTGTTACGTAAAGCGTAAATGTCTCATCCTTTTCTTCATAGACAAGCTCATCATTTTCCACGTCACTTCCTAAACGATGTCTCCATAGCTTGCAAGGGCGTTGATTGTCATCAACGGTAATGTAAAAAATATAGTCGCCGCAGCGGCTCCATTCCATACTTCCATATAAAAACACATTCGGAATCCGGTCTGGCAGTAATTCGCCTGTATTCATGTCCTTGACATGAATGGTGTACCGATCTGTGCCATCCCGGTTCTCCAAATAAGCGAGACGGTTATGATCAGTGCTCATCCGCTGCACCGTCACGCTTAAATAGTCACTTTCCTCTGCCAATTCATTCAGATCAAGCACTACTTCTTCAGTCGTTTCAGCCAAAAGTTCACGGCTTGCCGATTGCTTGCGTGCATAGATTGGATATTGCTTGCTTTTATCCAAACGTGAATAATAGAAGTACTGTCCATGCTGCACAGGCACGTTCACTTCCGAATCGGGAACACGATCCACCATGCTTTGATAAATATGCTCGGTTTGTTCCTCGAGCGGGCGCATGATTTCATCGAAATACCGATTTTCTTCCTCTAAATACTTGATGACCTCAGGATTATTGCGATCCTTTAGCCAATAGTAGTCGTCTTCACGCACATCTCCATGTAATTCATGGGGATGGGGAATGCGTTTTGCAATTGGTTTTTTCATTTGGATTCTCCTTTCGATATAATAATAAATTCGAGAAAGGCACTGGAAACCCTTCTTTTCAATGAAAGGTTCCTTTTTCATCCGAATCGAATAGGATAGATAGGAATCAGGAATCGAGGGAGTGGAAGAATGTTTACCGATAAGCAAATTCCAGATAGAGGTATGAGTGTGGTTTCCAACAGTAATGCTAATTTCGGCAGATGGGACGTCCTTTCCGATATTGTAAGTCCAGTCGGGCCGGATTTTAGAATCCCTGGACAATATACGAGTGATCAAGATACAAATATAGACCTTGGCCGACAACAAGATACCCATCCTGCACTGTTTGAACAATATGAGCAGAATGGCGGCTTTGGCCCGGTATACGCAATTCCAACGTATCCGCCTCATTTCACTCAACGCCAGGTTTCGGATGCAAATCCATGGCAACATAATTACGGACAAGGAAATGGATGGGGACAGTGGGGAGGCCAGTTTCATACAACGATACCCTTTTGGTCGTTCAATCCCTGGTATATCCATCCTTTTTGCAGACACCGATAATAGATCAATATTTGTCAATAATAAGAAGCCCATTTCGGCGATCGAAATGGGCTTTCATCATAACGCACGTTATTAAGTTATTCTCTCTTCCTCTAAGTTCCTCCATAGATGATGAGCTTCTCTAGCGATATGCTCTAACAAATCTGGCGGCGACGTCGTAGCAACAGCACATTTTTTAATCAAATCATCCAATTCCAATTTAAAGGCCTCTAAACTTTTGGCTTCTTGAATAATTATATTCTTGAATTGAGTTAAAATTGGCAGCGTTTCATTCCGAGGAGTACGTATCATTGTTTGCAGCGCAGTTGCTTGCATTTGCAGACGCTCGAATTTTTGCATCATCTGAGTAACTTGGTAGTTAACTTCATAATTAGATACATCCGAATAATGCCGTATATAGCCTAGATGATCTGCCATTTGTCTTATCCAAAAGACGCATTCATGTATAATTGCATCAGAAGGTGAAATTCTAGCGCCGCTTTCGATTAATTTATATACCCGCTGCGATTCCTCAGACTCTCTCACCATGTGGTCTAGAAGTGACACCGGCGTTGAAATAATAACCTCACAATGTAAGGATTTATCCATCGTGTATGCAAGTAGACTGTGAAATTCGCTAGTAGCATGATGGGCTTCGTTCAGCAATGTGCCGATATCGCCCTGTTTCTTTTCAGCCTTTTCCCACACCTTCCCGAGACGCTCAATATTGTTCAGATTGGCTCGAGCCAGTTCCGTTTCATAATGACTTATCTCTCTGTCGAAAAACCGACCATGGTCGTAATCATTACGTAACCAAAAAGCGATAATCCCATAGGTATCCCTTTCATAGTTATCCGTATACGCCATCACTCCGACCCCTTCCTTTTGGTGAATGATATGCTCGTGTTGACTTTTATTGATAGCATCAATGCGAGCATTTCATTGCCTAAACGATTGTATTCATCCATAAGTTTGTCCTATGAGCGATATGCTTCGAATCGCTCTTCCTATTTCAAAATATAAAAAATGAGCGTGAAGGAGTATACTATGGACAGAAGTTTGGTTTAAAGAAGAAGTGATTGGGAATAAATAAAAAAGGTGGTTTCTACATTGACAAAGGAAAAAAATGAATTAACGACAGAACAACGGGAAGACCTACTTCAAATATTGAAAGCCCGCTTTGAGAACAACATGAACCGACACCAAGGTCTTGAATGGATGAAAATCGAGAAAAAGCTAGAAGCCCATCCAGAAAAGCTATGGTCACTCAATGAAATGGAGAATACCGGAGGCGAACCGGATGTTATCGGCTATAACGTAGAGAAGGATGAATACGTTTTCTTCGATTGTTCAGCGGAAAGTCCGAAAGGCCGTAGAAGTGTTTGTTATGACCGGGATGCTTTGGAATCAAGAAAAAAACATAAGCCGGAAAATAGTGCAATTGATATGGCAACCGATATGGGCATCGAGTTATTATCAGAAAATGAATATCGGATGCTGCAGACACTAGGGAATTTTGATATGAAAACGTCCAGCTGGGTGCAAACGCCAGCTAACATCCGTAAGCTTGGCGGTGCAATTTTTTGTGATCGTCGCTACGACACTGTCTTCATGTACCATAATGGGGCGGACTCCTACTATGCTGCCAGAGGATTCCGCGGTTCACTGAAAGTCTGAATTCAATATACGCAACCAAAAAGGAAGGACATGTTCCATTGAACTGACATCGTTCTTCCTTTTATTTTGCCTCACAAAGCATTAACCGCTTGAAATCAACGTTGTTGTCTATATTGTACAATCGATTGTATAGAATAGACGTTATTCAGAGTGAACAAACGGTTGTCCAATAGGGCTGTGCATGTGACAAATGTTATGCATTGTACATAGCAATCTTTTGTGCAATTTGTTTAATCGACATAAAGACCTAACAAGTAAAGCTATGTATAATAAAGATTATTCACGACAAAGCTTTTTAGAAAGTCATTAGAAAGAAGATCTAATGTTGTTCTACAGAAGAGAAAATCATTTGCACTGTCGTAATAAATAGAGCTTTAAATATAACGCCGAAAGGGGTAAGGCAAATGTCTGCAGTTAATGAAAATTTTGATACACAAGCTGCTCAGATTCAACAAGCTTCGAAATTGGACGAATCACTTCATCCAAAAGCCGATAGCGAAAGAACCGTCAAACCAAAGGACTATATTTTTATGTGGATTGGTGATGGGGTTAACTTAGGAAATATGACGCTAGGTGCCAGCGTAATTGTTGCGGGAATTGCAACATTGAACATCTGGCAGACGCTTATTGCAGCTTTATGTGCAATTGGAATCATTTCAACTGTTTTCGCGTTAAATGATCGCGCCGGCTATAGAGAAGGGATTCCATACGTTGTTCAGCTCAGAATGTCCTTCGGGATAAAAGGAACAGTAATTTCGTCATTGTTACGCGGAATACCTGCCATCGTCTGGTATGGGGTTCAAAGCTGGATTGGCGGAACTGCCTTGAACGAAATTGCGAAAATCGTTACGAATGGATCATTTAATAATGTCGTTATATGTTTCATAGCACTTCAGTTAGTTCAAATTGTACTTTCTCTATTCGGATTCCATGCGGTTAAATGGGTAGAAACGGTTGCATCTGTTGTATTCATGATCGCACTTGTTTATGTTTTCGGCCTTCTTATGACTTCACATACAGCTGAAATTTCCCAAAACTGGGTACAAGCTAAAGGATCATGGGGCTTACCGTTCTTCGGTCTCATCATGGTATTCTTAGGTAACTATGCAGGTATTTTCGTAAGTGCTGCGGATTATTCCAGAGAGCTTAAAACTGGTTTGAGCAATAAAAAGCGTGGAGCACTATACTTTGTTCCAATCACTATTTCCTATGGCTTTGTTATTGTAATTGGAGCAATGCTTGCAGCTGCGACGGGCGTAACAAACCCGGCACAGGCGCTTCCAATCATTCTAGATAATGACTATGTTTCAGTCTTTGTTTCTGTATTTATCGTCATTGCGGTAATTGCAACAAATATGGTGGCAAACATCATTCCTCCAGTATATGTCATTACAATGTTGACAAAGTTAAAGTACAAAACATCTGCAATCATTACAGGATTGCTTGCGCTATGTGCATTCCCTTGGTTGCTTGTACAAGAGTCATCGGCAACTGGTTTGAATATGTTCATTCTCATTTACTCTGCATTTTTAGGACCGGTTATTTCAATACTAATCGTCGAGTATTACATCTTAAGAAAACAAAGAGTGAATACTGCAGAATTGTACAATGAGGAAGGATCTTTTAAAGGATATAACCCTGCAGGGTTGCTTGCGATGTTTATCGGTGCAGCTGCAGCGTTTATCGAGGTTGAGCTAGCTTGGATCATCGGAGTAGTAGTGGCAGGTACAGCTTACTATCTTCTATCGAAGTATGCGTTTAAAGGATCAAGTTTCAAAAAAGGAACTATCTTCGAGAAATAACAACTTTTCGAACTACCTCTTGGAGAACATTTCTTCCAGAGGTAGTTTTGTTTATTTAAAATGCACAATCATTTATTTAAAGTGTATATAACTCATCTTTTCCTTATTCATTATACATAATACAATCCTACCCTTTTGGTCAAGTGGCCTAAAGAAGTACAGTTTTTTATTCTGTATAATGATGTTTCCACTACTACTACTATTACAGTTATAAAACGTACAGGTCTCAATAGTAAGTGGCAACAGGTAAGGAGGGATTCTTTTGAGTCTTTTTGATAGAGAGAAAGCGGTGTCTGCTGGAAATAGTGTGGATGTCTTGCCGACAAAAGACGAAGATCGAAAATGGAGCGTTGGGAACTTTTTCACTGTTTGGATGGGTTCTGTACATAATATTCCAAACTATATCGCCATTGGCGGCCTTTTTGCTTTAGGACTGTCAGTCGGACAGGTTTTTGCAGCAATAATGATTGCTTCCATCATCATCGCAACGATGTTAGTTCTGAATGGTCATGCAGGTTCAAAATATGGACTGCCATTTGCTATGCTTCTTCGTTTATCCTACGGGCCAAAAGGGGCAATGATTCCAGGCGTTTTGAGGGGAGTCATTTCGTCAATTATGTGGTTCGGGTTCCAAACGTATGCAGGAAGCCAAGCACTATCGATTTTAATCGGTAAGCTCTGGCCAGGATATTTAACATTAGGCGGAGATTGGAGCCTGTTGGGATTATCGTTGCCAGCTTTGATTTCGTTTTTAGTCTTTTGGTTGTTTAATGTAGCTTTAATATATGGAGGAATGGGCTTCTTAGGGAGTTTTACTAATATCCTCTCACCACTCGTTTACATTGTTTTTGGAGGAATGGCTATTTGGGCCATTAATTTGGCGGGGGGAATCGAGCCGATACTAGCGTATACTGGCTCAGGAGTTACGGGAAATCAAATCGTTATCTTCGTCGCCGCTATAACGGCAATTGTTTCAGCCTGGGCAGCACCGATCGTAAATGTTTCTGATTTCACGAAGCTTGCAAAATCGACGAAGACGCAAGCGGTTGGACAAACTGTCGGTCTAGTTGTCACATATTTATTGTTCGCAATTGCAAGCATCTCGATAATTGTTGGTTCAGAAATAGCTTTCGGGACACCGATCTGGAATGTGCTTGATGTTGTAGCTCGATTTGATGGAACATTCGCGATTGCGATTTCAGTTCTTACACTATGCTTAACAACCATATCTGTTAATGTGACAGGAAATATAGTGCCTGCTGGTTATCAATTAGTATCTCTGTTCCCCAAAAAAACTTACATTCAAATTAGGTGCAATCATTGCAGCGATCATTGGTATTCTCGTAATGCCATGGAAGCTGATGGAGAGTGCAACAAGTGTTTTCACTTTCTTAAATATTGTCGGTGGGATATTAGCTCCGGTTACCGGAATCATGCTATCCCAATATTTTCATCATATCTAAAAAGGATATTGATTTGAATGCATTATATGATGCGAAAAAGGGAAGATACCATTATCAAAAAGGATTCAATATCAATGCGATTGTTACGACAATCATTGCCGGTGTTATTTGTTTGATTGGTAATTTCATTCCCATGTTAAAACCGCTTTATGATATGTCCTGGTTTGTCGGGATCATAACAGCTTTTATTCTTTACACATTGCTTGAATTGCGGCAGAGCAAGCGAACTTTATTTGCAAAATCGCCAACATTGAACGAAGAGAATAGTTAACGTGAAAGTGGCGAAACTAATAGTTGGCGAAAAATTGGTACGTTAAAAATTGATCGTTGGAAGGGGAATTCAAATGACTTTAGATGTAGTTATTAAAGGTGGAAATGTTGTATTGCGTGACGGTGTTTACAAGGTTGATATTGGTATTAAAGATGAAAAGATTTCTTGCATCGCTGAAAATATTACAGAAGATGCAAAAGAGGTCATTGATGCAACAGGTCAATACGTTATGCCGGGAATGATTGATACACACGTACACATTAGTGAGCCAGGACGTACAGAGTGGGAAGGTTTCGAAACAGGGTCGAAATCATTAGCTGCTGGCGGGACAACGAGCTATGTTGAAATGCCGCTTAATGCCCTCCCTGCAACAACTAACAAAGCTGCATTGGACTTGAAATTGGAAGCTGCTGTTGACCAAAACTACGTAGACTACGCATTTTACGGCGGACTCGTCCCGGGGAATGTGGATAAGCTAAAGGAAATGTCTGACGCTGGCGTTCTCGCTTTCAAATGTTTCCTATCCGATATTACAAGTGATATTCCGGATGATTTTGTAAATGTGGACGATTTCACATTGTACAAAGGTATGCAAAGGCTAGCGGAATTGGATCAAATCTTATGCATCCATGCTGAAAACTCGGCAATCCCATCTGGCCTTGCCAAGGAATTTGCTAGAGAAGGCAAAAACTCCGGGGTGGAATATGCGGAATCACGTCCTATCTTCACAGAAGTGGAAGCTGTTCAACGTGCAATCCTTATTGCGAAAGAAACAGGCTGTAAATTGCATCTTGTTCATATAAGCACTTCAGAGGCAATCCAAGTGATCTTGAAAGCAAAAAGAGAAGGCGTTGATGTGACGGTTGAATCATGCCCGCATTATTTTGCTTTCACTGCTGACCAAGTTGACGAAATCGGCCCTCGTGCAAAATGCCAACCGCCGATCAGAAAAGCGGAAGACCAAGCAAGACTATGGGACGAGTTAATGGCTGGGAATATCGACTGGCTTACTTCTGACCATTCACCATGTACGGAAGATTTGAAGCAAGGAAATATTTGGGAAGCATGGGGCGGTATTAGCGGCGCGCAAAATAACGTTGATCTAATGTTTGATTTAGCTGTTAAACAACGGGGATTGCCAGTCCATAAATTCGTTGAATTGATCGCAACGCACCCATCTGAACGTTTCAATATTTCACATAAAGGTGAAATTGCCGTTTCAAAAGATGCGGATATCATTTTAGTGGATCCTAACCAATCCTATACGGTGAAAAGGGAAGACCTTTACTATAAAAACAAACATAGTGCATATGAAGGCCGTCAAAT
Organism: Sporosarcina sp. SAFN-015; assembly: GCF_059415085.1. NCBI lineage: Bacteria > Bacillati > Bacillota > Bacilli > Caryophanales > Caryophanaceae > Sporosarcina > Sporosarcina sp. SAFN-015. The sequence continues at coordinate 18,144 of NZ_JBPFDR010000013.1, read as the reverse complement.
TGACTGCCGCGTGACAAAAACAATCGTCCGCGGACATGTTGTATTCGATTTGGAAAAAGGAATTGTCGGAGAACCAGTTGGAAAATTGATCTCTGCTAACCGTTAATTGAAAAGCGAATAGGATAGATAATCCCTTTGTCATTGTCTGAGACGACTATGGCAAAGGGAAAATTGTGATGGGGGAATAACAAATGACTACATACGATTTGATCATTAGAAACGGAAAGATCGTCACAGCAGATTCTATTGTCCAAGGAGACATTGCGATTACAGACGGCAAAATTCAAGAAGTTGGCCAATCGATTCAAGGTTCAGCAGATCGAGTTATCGACGCAGAAGGGCTTCACGTATTGCCTGGATTAATAGATACGCATGTTCACTTTAATGAACCAGGAAGAACGGAATGGGAAGGCATTGCAACTGGAAGCAGAAGCTTGGCTGCTGGCGGAGCAACTTCTTTCTTTGATATGCCGCTGAATAGCACGCCTCCGACAATCAATAAAGAAAACCTTGATTTGAAAAAAGCATGCGCTGACGAAAAATCAGTTGTCAATCCTTATTTCTGGGGCGGCCTCGTACCAGAAAATATTGCGGATCTAAAAGAACTTCATGAAAATGGCGTCATCGGTTTTAAAGCATTCATGTCTCCAAGTGGCATCGCTGATTTCAATCATGTTGATGATGAAACGATCTTCAAAGGCATGAAAGAAATCGCTTCTCTTGGCTCTCTACTTGCAGTTCACGCTGAAAGCACAGTAATTTGTGATCAGCTTGCTGCAGAAAAACAGAAACAAGGGAAAACAACTGCCAGAGATTTTGTTGAATCAAGACCTATCATTTCTGAAATTGAAGCTGTTAGAAGAATTATCTCTTATGCAGAAGCAACTGGCTGTAAAGTACACGTCGTCCATGCAAGCAGCAAGAAAGTTGTAGACGTCATTCAGGCGGCGAAAGAAAGAGGCGTCGATATTACAGTTGAAACGTGCGGGCATTATTTAGCGTTAACTGTAAAAGATCTTGAAGAAAAAGGCGGTTTGGCGAAGTGCTGCCCTCCATTGCGCGATGAAGATGAAGTCGAAGATCTATGGGCTGCCGTCGCAAATGGGGAAATTAACGTTATCGCATCCGACCATTCTCCAGCACCAGCATCTATGAAAACAATTACAGATAACTATTTTGAAGGTTGGGGCGGCATCTCAGGTGCTCAATCAACACTTAACATTATGTTGACGGAAGGTTATTTCAAACGGAATCTTCCTTTAGAGAAAATCGTTGCGCTAACTGCAACAAACCCAGCGAAATTATTCGGACTTGAAAACAAGGGAACAATTGCAGAAGGTTATGATGCTGATATTGCGATCGTAAACTTGGAAGAAAGCTTTGAACTGAAAAACGAAGATCTTTTCTATCGTCACCAGCATTCTCCATATGTTGGTATGACGTTCAACGGAAAAGTGAAAATGACTATCGTTAATGGGGAAGTTGTTTTTGAAAACGGTGTTATCACTGCTGAAAAAACAACAGTTGCTCAATAAGAATAAAAAACCAAAACCCGGCTTGTTCCGGGTTTTGGTTTTTTTATTCTTTTTCTTTAAGTATGGATCCGATCAATAATGCGACACGAATACGCAATGAATGGGCTGGGTCGCGGAATGAGCAATTCAGTATTTCTTCCGCTTTCTCGATACGGTATTTCACTGTGTTTCGATGGATGTACAAGCGGCGAGATGTTTCAGAGATTTCACATTGCGAATCCAAGTACACTTGAATTGTTTTGATCAATTCTTGATTTTCTTTTGTTTTCGGATAAGCGAGGGACTTCAATGTATTTTCGTACAATGCTTTTACATCTTTTTTCGGAATCGTATTTAATAAGTCTTCAAGTTCCTTCATTTTATAAAAGTTAATGAACCCGAGCAGATTCATATCGTAACCGCTCGTAATTGCTTCACAAGCTTCGGAATAAGCGGTTGTAATATCTTTAATGGAATGAACGGTATTGCTGACGCCGAAAGAAATTGAATAATCGCCTTGTAGGCTCTCTTGGCATTTATTGACGAATTCGGTTACTTCGTTTGGATCTGCTTCGTTGCCATCGGCAAATTGCAATATCATAACGAAGTATTTTTCCTTCGTGAATAAAATCCCTTCCATATCGTTATGAACCATTTCATCTTCAAGTTGATCATAAATACTATTGTACAATTCCCCTGCTTTTTTCTCGTATAATTGCAGATCTTCGTAGTTCTGTCCTTTTTGATCAACCGTACAAACGATACAAATATTATTCAAATCCTCTTTTAATCCATAATAATTGGCGCGGCTTAATATTTCTTCATCAGAGTGAATTCTGTTTTCGATTAAATCATCAAAGAAATTATTTTTTAACAGTCGAGAATTTTCCTCGATAGCCTGCTCTTTAATAATTGTAAATGTAATGACGTTTCCTGCCTGCTCAATTGCCATCTGTGAAGATGGATAAGGCAACGTCATAGAATCGACAATGACGAGCATGCTAGGATGCTGCCGTTTTGTTTGAACAGGAAATGTGGAAATCGACTGGTGCTCTCTAGATGGAATATTGAATGTTAAACCTTCTCTTGCTGCAGACAAATCATCTTTCACTGTTGCAACGATTTCCTGTTCGACTATTTTCATGGGATCCATTCGAAAATCATGGCTATGGGCAATTTTTTCTCCCCGATGATTGAGTAAGAGGGTTGGGCGCGATAGAAAATGGCCTAATTGCTCAATGAGCGCTGTTAAGCTATACCCTTTAATCATCATATTAGAGAACTCTTTTTGAACGTGCAACGCATAGTAAAGCTGCTCGGCTTCAGCATCATTTAAATAATTCAAGATGTGGCGAGAAACTTCACCCAATGTATGTTTTGTCGGCAAGTCGATAATCGGAAATGCAAGATCATCCGCTAATAATTTAACTTCTGGCGGCAATTCCTTGAAGAAACGATTAATTTTAATGACAAGGCCCGAACAATTTAAATCATGCATTTGTCTAATTAACTCGCAGAACATTTGCGGGTCATCTTTAAACGCATAACCAGTTGAAAGAAGCAGGTGGTTCTCGGATAAAAAATTGATGACATCAGGCGTATCGGATATATTTACGAACTGTACGTTTCTTGTCAGACCGCGATGGCCTGCAAGCACGATGCTATCTTTAATACCTTCCAGTATGAATAAATCGTTAATTGTTTTCATAAGAATAACCTCATTTATTAAATCCCTATAGGAAATTTATATTCCTTCATTTTTTATTTTACGTGAAAAGTATACAAAAATCAAGCATCAATTTGTTCATAGTAAACAATGAAATTTTTGATTGATAGCTGTAGAATAGAGTAGATATGAGTAGAAAAGGGAATGCTATTTTTGTGGATATAATCTTGATTCGGGGTGGAAAAATGTTTTATTCAACGGATATGAAGTCAGATCGTTACAATGGGGCGTTTATATTGAATGCTCTTTCAGCGAGCGATGAAGTGGCCCGTATTGTTAAAACAAACCCCAAAGGTCATGTTCATAGTGTTTTTAATACTAGTTTCAATTTAGCTTTTGGCGGACAACTTGTCCATATTGGCGCATTGGAAAATGGACTCGCTCCATTCGGAATTGGAATGGAACAAGCAAATGCGCATTTACTTACGAAGCTCCTTGCAAGTAACTTGGACGTTTCTTGGGATGAAACATCGTCGTCCCTACTATTTCCGAAAGGGATCGTTCTTTCGTTAGGAAAAGTAAATTGGAAGAATCACGAACTGCGCCCATATAAATATCAAATAGATAGCCTTCAAGATAATTTTGAATTTATAGCATCCAAGCTTCTTCAACCTAATTGGCAAACGGGGCTGGCGGAGACGGAGGAAGGAAAAAAGCAAATCATTCAATATATACTAGATCCTTCATCGGCCACTAACGATATTGCCGTCTTAGAACGATTAGATAGTTTGAAGAATCTTGTCTATGATCATGAGTCTAATCCGCAAACTGTCTTTGATTATTGGATCGGTAGAGGGCTCGGGCTTACGCCTAGCGGGGACGATTGTATAACTGGTATTTGTGCGGTTCTATCAGCTTTGGAAGGGGCAGATCAAACTTTTCTGCAAAAGCTAAAACATTATTTAGTTGAACACGGCCAAAAACGAACGACACATATCGCTTTGGAATATCTTCTCTATGCGACCGAAAACAAATTCCATTCCCATCTTCTAAAGTTATGTTATGTTTTAGATAAACCGCATGGGCCTGAATTTTTGAAGGCTGTCGAAGAGATGAAGGAAATTGGGCATACGTCTGGCACAGATACATTAATAGGTGTCTTAATCGGTATGAAAGCTGCCGTTATGCATAAAAGGAAAGGTGATTGTTATTAACGGGTTATTAAAATCAAGTAACTGGATCTCGGGCTTACAGTGGCTCTTTTTTATTTTCACGAATATTGTTGTCATCCCGATCACAGTTGGAGCGGCTTTTGATCTTTCTCCGGAAACGATTGTCAATATGCTTCAACTATCATTTATCGTGACAGGGCTGGCATGTATTGTTCAAGCGTTTTTAGGACATAAGCGGGCCATTATGGAAGGGCAGTCCGGACTTTGGTGGGGAGTTATTTTAACGCTTTGCACTACAGCCGCAGCTCAAGGGATGCCTTTGCCTGTCCTAGGGGGCAGCTTGACAGTCGGTATTATCATTACTGCGGTTATTACGTTTTTAATCGGTGTAACTGGAGTTGGGCCTCATCTTGCCAAGTTGTTCACGCCAGCGGTAATGGGTGTATTTATGTTCTTGTTCGGATGTCAATTGATCGGTATCTTCCTAAAAGGGATGCTCGGTATTCCTTTTGGCAACAAGACTGAAGGTGCACATATTGATCTATCCATTTCATTATTGTCGATCATCATTGCAATTCTAGTTATCGTTATTAGCGTAAAAGCTCCTTCAAGCGTTCGCCGTTATGGCTTGCTCATCGGGATTATCGTCGGTTGGATCGTGTATGCGCTTATCTTTAAACCAGAAAGCCCGATAGGCGAAAATACGAAATTTGCTCTTGAATTATTCCCATTAGGAAAGCCGGCATGGGATATGGGTATTATAATTACGACTATTTTAGCGGGACTGTTAAATACAGCGAACACGTTTGGCGCATTAAAAGGAACGGAAAGCATGTATGAAGTGGAAACGACAAAGTCTGAGTATAGAGCTTCGTTTACGATTACAGGTATTTTCACGTTGATTGCAGGTATTTTTGGCCTCGTTCCAAATTCACCTTATGTTTCATCAATCGGTTTCTTAAGCCAGACAGGTATTATTAAAAGACTTCCGTTCATTCTCGGTGGGTTCATGTTCCTCATCATGGGACTCATTCCACCGCTTGGCCACTTTTTCTCACAGCTGCCGTTAAGCATCGGTAGTGCAGCATTATTTGTTTCTTATTTGCTTCTTTTGAATTCTTCGTTGAATTTCCTTAAGCAAGTTCGATTCAATACAGTCAATGTGTATCGTTCTGCAGTTCCATTGTTTGTTGGAATTATCATCATGACTCTTCCTGCTTCTTATTTCATTACGATTCCAAGCGTTATCCGCCCGTTGCTTAGCAGTGGATTGCTAGTAGGGATCATTTTAGCCCTACTACTTGAAAACCTATTCAACTGGGATAAATATGGAGTGGAAGAAAGCGCTCAGCAAAAGGAAAAAGAAAGCCCGCTTTCAGATGAGACTGTTATGAAAACAAAATGATTAGAACAAAAGCGCAGGGACCTGTCGCTTCTGACGTAAATGAAAAAAGGGCTTGAGAATTTTCTCAAAGCCCTTTTCTCAAAGTGTAGACAAAGTCGTTTTATGACTTTGTCTACACTCTTTTTCAGGAAAGTGGCAATGGGCAGGAATTTCCTCAAAGCCCTTTTGACTTACTGTAAATTGTTCGTTAGGAAGGCGATGACTTCTTTAAAAGCATCTTGGACGATTGGACTTTCCCAATCTTCATCGAATTGATGCTTGCCTTCTGGGATTGTTATGAGTTTATTATCAACGCCGTTTTCCGTTAGCTTTTCTGCCATTAAGACGGATTGCTCATATGGGACATCTTCATCTTTCGTACCGTGAAGCAGAAGTGTAGGCGGATAATCAGCTTCGACATGGAATAGTGGGCAGTATTTCGATATTTCATCTCTCCATACTACGGGAATCAGTCCAGTCAATTCTTCAATCCAAACGCCACTCTGTCTTGCATACATGTAAAGGGCATACCGCTTTTCAATCGGGCCGACTGAAATGATATCATTCGTGATAAGCGATTTGGCAAGTTCCCTTGGCACTGCTGTCATATTAGAATAATGAGGGCTCGGCTTTACTGCCCAATCACCTATAATATCGCCATACCCGTAGAAAGAGACGATCGCTTTCGGCTTATTCCTGAATGTTCCTGTTAACAAAGCAAGGTACCCACCTGCGGAACTTCCGATGACAGCTACTTTTTCTGGATCATAATCAAACTGTTTAGTGCCTTCGTTTTCAACCCAATGAAGGGCGTCGATAAGATCCTGTTGAATGGCAGGCAGTTTAGTTTCCGGCGCCAAACGATAGTCAATCGAAAAGACATTAAAGCCGGCTTGCGTAAATAAATCAATCTGTTCAGGTTTCATATCTTCACGCGATCCCCATAGAAGGCCGCCGCCGTGGATAAAGACAATCAATGGACGAGATTTGTCAGAGGCAGGGTAAAAATCCCCTTTCAGCTCGAAATTAGATTCCTGTTTATAGATGATCGTTGTTTTTGACAATGATGTCACACTTCTTTCTTCGTTTAGATATGCTTTATTTTTATATTGTATAATAAGATGGATATGATTTCGAGAAATGGACTTTGTAGTTACACGGAAAGGACTGGGCAAATGGAGTTTAAAGTTAAAGACTTACTAGCGATGGAGCCCATGAAGAATGCTGAAGTTTTAGGCGGACAAAACTATATTCATAATGTAATTGAAGGTGTAACCATTATGGAGGGACCTGATATTGCAAAATGGCTTAAAGGCGGGGAAGTGATCTTAACTAGCCTCTATTCGATTCGCAATTTTAATGATACAGAAATAAAAGATTTTATTTCCGAATTAGCGGAAAAGCGAGTAAGTGCACTTATTATTAAAAATTTTGGTGAGGCAATTTCCGAGCGGCTGCTTGAAGCGGGCAAAGTGTATAAAATGCCGATCATCAAACTTCCGCAAGAGGTTCCATTTGTCGATGTCATGTATCCGATCATGGGGGAGCTTTTCAATAATCAAGTTACAAAGCTGCAATATTACAAAGAGATTCATGACCGGTTTACAGCGTTATCTCTTGCTGATAAAGGCCTTGAGAAAATTATTCATACACTTGAAGAACTTATCGGCAATCCAGTTGCTCTATTTGATCGTAACTTTACTTGTATCGTTTCAACATATCCTGAGCTGGAAAACTTCGAAATGGTCGAGAAAGTTCACTTTTACGAACAAACATCAGGTATAAAATTTCCTCATTACCGACAAATAGTAAAATACCCGGAAATGGATAATATAAAAGGGCATCAAATTGTTGTCCCGATTGAGACGTTAAATCATAACAAAATGTATTTGTTGATTGGTGAAATTAATAAATCATTAGGAGAACTGGATTTAATAGCTGTTGAAAACGCAGCGACTTCATTATCTCTGGAACTCGTGAAACAGTTTGCGGTTGCTGAAGTTGAAAAGAAATATAAAAATGATTTAATTGAAGAGCTCATTAGCGGGAAAATCCAATCGGTCGATGCTGTATACGAAAAAGCTAACGTCATCGGTTGGGATTTCACGGGGGCTTTTGCGGCGGTACTCTTTAAAATCAATCGATATCCGGAAAATATGCTGAATCAAAATAGCGGACTTTCGGATCGAAGCCATTTTCTAGTCCATGAGGCGATACATCATTATTTGCCGAACGGTATCATTTCAAATAAAAGCAATCTGTTCATCGTCCTTTGGAAAGTTGAGAAGTCTAGCAAATCCGAGTCTTCGTGGATGAACGAGATTAAGAAAACTTCTAGTGCGATTCAAACAGTCATTAACGAACAAGTGAAAGATATTGGCGTTCAAGTTGGAATAGGTAGTGCAGTAAGTGATATTACTGAAATTCCTAAAAGTTACAGAGAAGCACATGACGCACTCGATTTAGGCGAAACGTTGAATGGCTTAGCATCGATTACCGCTTTCTCTGAGTTGGGGATTTTTAGATTGCTTCGCTATGTTAAAGATTCCACTGCATTAACTCAATTCATTCCACATTCTTTGAAAGAATTACTTGATTACCAACAGGCGAATCAAGCAGATTTGCTGGAAACATTGCAGACATTTTTGGAATGCAATCAAAATGCAGCCCAAACTGCCAAGCATCTCTTCGTTCACTACAAGACGGTTGTTTATCGGTTAGATAGAATCAAAGAAATAACAGGAATGAATTTTGATGATGCAGAAGAAATGCTGTCAGTAAGAGTTGGACTTAAGATTTACGAACTTCTTCAACGTGAAAACCAAGAATATTAAAAGAGGCGGCCAAATGTGCAGCCTCTTTTCATTTTCATTATCCATTTTAGATAATTATAAGATGAATCTTTATCTAACTATGCTAAAGACTATTTTGATTAGAACGTTTACAATGAGTGGTGGAGCTAATAGGTCATCTATAGTTGATAAATAATTCATTGCATACTATCGGCATGAATTACAAACAATAAGTTGCGTTTATAAAGAATTTACATAGCTTGGAAAAGGGTGGTGAAATAGGTGAACGATATTAAAACTACTATACAAAAGCTTGAACGTCTTGACGAAGAAACAGCCGGCAAGCTGGAATGGCTAGCTGAATTCGGAAAAGATCCTGAAGGTGGAGTTTCTCGTTTACTCTATACAAAAGAGTGGGTTGAAGGTCAACACGCGCTAAAAGAATGGATGGAAAACGAAGGCCTGGAAGCTCGATTTGATGAAATCGGCAACTTATACGGAACATTAAAAGGGACAAAGACAGATGAAACAATCTTGACGGGGTCCCATGTCGATACTGTGAAAAACGGCGGCCGTTTTGACGGAGCATATGGAATTGTAGCCGGAATCATAGCGTTGAAATATTTGAAAAAACATTTCGGTCAACCTTTACGCAACATTGAAGTCGTTTCGATGGCTGAAGAAGAAGGAAGCCGTTTCCCATACTCATTCTGGGGATCTAAAAACATTGTTGGATTAGCGAAACGTGAAGACGTTGAAGCGATAAAAGACTTTGAAGGTGTTCCTTTTGTAGAAGCAATGACAAAGGCTGGTTTCGCTTTCAGAGACGCTTCAAATGGTCCGCGTGAAGATTTAAAAGCGTTTGTTGAAGTGCACGTAGAACAAGGAAGCGTTTTAGAAATAGAAAAAACGGATATTGGTGTAGTGAATAATATTGTGGGGCAAAGACGGTATACGGTTGAAATAACAGGTCAAGCTAATCATGCTGGAACAACACCAATGGGTTATCGGAAAGATGCTGTTTTTGCGGCAAGCCATATGATCCATGAAATCATTTCCATGGCTAGAAAAATCGGTGATCCACTCGTAACGACAGTTGGAAAAATCGAAGCTTATCCAAACATCGTAAACGTTGTCCCTGGAAAAGCGATTTTCACAATCGATGTCCGTCACACTGATAAAGAAGCGATTATTTCATTCACAGAGCAAATGACGGCTAGGATGCAGGAAATTTCAACTGAACACGAAGTTGAAATGAATATCGATCTGTGGATGGATGAAGATCCAGTTCCGATGGATGAAAGAATCGTCGAACTTATTGAGAAGCAATGTAAAGCAAACGGTTTGAATTACAAAGTAATGCACAGTGGCGCGGGACATGATTCACAAATCTTTGCGCCTGTCATACCGACGGCTATGCTGTTTGTACCTAGTTTAAAAGGAATCAGCCATAATCCTGCTGAATTTACAGAGCCTGCAGATTTGGCGGAAGGCGTCAAAGCACTTATCGGCGCTCTTTACGAATTAGGCTATAAAGAATAACAAATTATTTCGATCGTCAGGTGTATGCCTGAAATTATATACAAATAGAGGAGAATGTAACGATGGGTTATCCAAAAGACTTACTTTCAAGCAGATCTATTATTAAGCCTGGTCAATATGCTTTAATCGCACCAGAGGGATTAGTAAATAATGTGATTCCTGGGTTTGAAAATTGCAGAATCTCCATCCTAGGTTCACCAAAACTTGGTGCAAGCTTTGTCGACTATATCGTCACAATGCACGAAGGCGGAAAGAACAGCAAGGGTTACTGCGGTGAAGAAGATGTACAAAGCTTTGTTTACGTTATTAGCGGTAAAGTGAAAGCGAAAGCGGACGACGAAGAATTCATTTTAGAGGAAAGCGGCTACCTATACTGCCCTCCAGGCGTAACAATGTATTTGGAGAACTTGGAAGCTGGAGATTCACGTCTATTCCTTTACAAGCAAAAGCATAATCCGCTAGAAGGGAAAAAGCCTTGGGTTGTTTCCGGTCATGCGAATGACATCGAATATATGGACTACGATGATATGACAAACGTACACCTTAAAGATCTATTGCCATTAGATCTTGCATTTGATATGAACTTCCATATTCTTTCATTTGACCCTGCAGCAAGTCATCCATTCGTTGAAACACATTATCAAGGTCACGGTGCGTACTTGCTATCAGGCGAGGGTATGTACAATCTAGATAATGAATGGATTCCAGTTAAAAAAGGCGATTACATTTTCATGGCGCCATATGTGCATCAAGCAGCTTATGCAGTTGGTAGAGAGCCATTGACATATGTTTATTCTAAAGATTGTAATCGGGATGCATCACTATAATAATCCCTAAAAAGAGGTGTCATGATGAGAGTAAGTAGAGAAGACTTACAAGGTCTAATCAAGACGAAGCTTCATAAAGCGGGTCTTAAAGAAGAACATGCTGACATCGCGGCAGACGTACTAACGTTTGCCGACGAAAGAGGCATTCACTCCCACGGCGCAATGCGTGTGGAATATTATGCTGAACGTATCGCCAAAGGTGGAATGAATACAAACCCGGACTTTAAATTCGAAAAAACAGGCCCGGCGACAGGAGTATTCCACGGAGACGGCGGAAATGGCCATACAGCGGCGAAATTAGCTATGGACGAAGCCATTAAAATGGCTAAAGAGAGTGGAGTTGCCATTATTGGCGTTCGAGACATCTCTCACAGCGGAGCAATTTCTTACTTTACAAATCAAGCGGCAAATGCTGATTTGATTGGCTTCTCCGTTTGTCAATCTGACCCGATGGTCGTTCCATTTGGCGGTGCTGAACCTTATTATGGTACAAATCCGATCGCTTTTGCTGCACCTAGCAGCGACGGCAGAATGATTACATTGGATATGGCAACGACTGTACAAGCTTGGGGTAAAATCCTTCATGCTCGTTCCAAAAACGAATCCATTCCTGAGACATGGGCAGTTGATAGCGATGGACAACCAACGACAGATCCGATGAAAGTAAATGCGTTACTACCGATTTCAGGTCCTAAAGGTTATGGACTTGCGATGATGGTTGATGTTCTTTCAGGGATTCTTCTTGGACTTCCGTTCGGTAACAAAGTTTCCTCCATGTATGAAGACTTATCTGAGTACCGAAAATTAGGTCAACTCCATATTGTCATCAACCCAGCATTCTTTACAGGATTAGCTGATTTCAAAAATAATATTACTCAAACAATGAGCGATCTAAACGGAATCAAGCCTGCACCTGGCTTCTCAAAAGTCCTTTATCCTGGACAAAACAACGACGTTGTCATTGAGGAGTATAAGGAAAACGGCATCGAGATTGTCGATGACATTTACGAGTATTTAAAATCAGATGTCATCCATAATAATCAATATGATCATAAGAACCCATTCGCTGAGTAATATTCATTATTCGAATATAGATATATCGGTTAAAAAACTTAATAGGGGTGTGTGGAATGCGACTAAGTAGTGAGCAATTGAATGAGTTAATTACAACAAAACTGCATAAAGCAGGATTAACTGAAGATCATGCACGTGGCGTTGCGGACGTACTTGTTCATGCGGATGCCAGGGGAGTTCACTCTCATGGAGCAATGAGAGTTGAATATTATGCAGAGCGAATCGCTAAAGGCGGACTTAATGCAAACCCTAATTTCACATTTGAAAAAACGGGTCCTGCCACTGCTGTTTTTGATGGCGACAACGGAGTAGGGCATGTTGCTGCAAAGTTAGCGATGGACGAAGCGATTCAAATGGCAAAAGAAAATGGAGTAGCAGTCGTTGGCGTAAAAAGGATCGGACATAGTGGTGCTCTTTCTTACTTCGTACAACAAGCTGCAAATGAAAACTTGGTTGGTATTTCAGTATGTCAATCGGACCCTATGGTTGTTCCGTTCGGCGGTTCAGAGCCCTATTACGGAACGAATCCAATTGCTTTTGCAGCACCAGGCAAAGACGGTAAACATATTACATTTGATATGGCGACGACTGTTCAAGCTTGGGGTAAAATACTCCATGCTCGATCAAAAAATGAAACCATTCCAGACACATGGGCAGTTGATAGCGAAGGACATCCTACAACCGATCCATTCAAAGTAAACGCGCTCGTTCCGATAGCAGGTCCTAAAGGTTATGGACTTATGATGATGGTTGACGTTCTATCTGGAATTCTGCTAGGACTTCCTTTTGGAAACAAAGTTTCTTCCATGTACCATGATTTAACCGAATATCGAAATCTAGGACAGCTTCACATCGTTATTAATCCAGAATTCTTCGCTGGGTTAACTACATTCCAAGAAAGCATTGCAACAACAATGCAAGATCTCAATAACATTAAACCGGCTCCTGGTTTTGATCATGTTTCTTATCCTGGGCAAAGAAGTGCCGAAAGGGAAAAGCAATACGAGGAGAACGGAATTGAAATTGTAGATCATATTTATGAATATTTAATTTCAGACGTAGTGCATAACAATGCGTATGATAATAAAAGCCCTTTTGCTAAGTAAGATTTTTTAAAGGAGAAAGGGTGGTCATCCTGAGTGGCCACCCCCTTTTCTGTGCCGATTTTCCATTGGCGTCTTTGATTTTACGTAATGAATGTATTGAAAAAATAACAATAAGAGGTGCGTGAAAACATGCTTTATACGATTGTAAAACAGAATTCATATCAGGATTCAGTTAACCTAATGCTTCTCACGAATAAAATTTCTACAATGGAAGGCGTAAACAAAGTTCAAATTATGATGGGAACGCCTGCTAACAAAGATATCTTCAAAACTGCTGGCCTATTTACAGACGAGCTTGAAGGTGCTGCTTCAAACGATATGTGTATCGTTGTCGACACAGAAAATGAAGAGAAAATCCAAGAAGTTCTTGATGAAGTAGACAATTACTTAAGCAACCAAGCAATTAGCGCTGGTAAAGAAGCTTTTGAAACTGTTAACTCATGGGACAAAGCTGTAAATGCACTTCCGGATGCCAATATTGCGATCATCTCTACACCAGGTCAATATGCTGCAGAAGAAGCAGAAAAAGCGCTTGACCGAGATATGCACGTTATGATCTTCAGTGACAACGTAACAATTGAAGATGAGCGCCGCATTAAAGAAAAAGCACATGAAAAAGGTCTTCTTGTCATGGGACCTGATGCTGGTACAGTAATCGTTTCTGGTGTTCCTCTTGCATTCGCAAACGTTGTAAAAACAGGAAAAATTGGCGTTATCGGTGCTTCAGGAACAGGAATCCAAGAAGTAACGACTGAAATCGACCGTCTTGGTGCAGGTGTAAGCCATGCAATCGGTACTGGTGGACGTGACCTTTCTGATAAAATCGGTGCAATCACAATGTTAGACGGCCTCAGAGCGTTGGCGCAACATAACCAAACAGAAGTGATCACACTTATTTCTAAGCCACCTGCAAAAGAAGTTCGTGACGAAGTTGTACAATTGCTACACAGCATCTCTAAACCGGTTGTTGCCATCTTCCTTGGAGAAGAGCCTCATAACCATGAAGGAAATGTATACTATGCAAACACACTTGAAGAAACAGCAGCAATCGCTGTCGATCTTGTAAAAGGCAACCCGATCAAATCAAATTATAATCATCTTGAAGACGAAGTACCTTCAGTTGAGTTGAAACCTGAACAAAAAACAATCAAAGGTCTTTATTCCGGCGGTACGCTTGGATATGAAGCAGCTACATTGATCAGCAGAGGCTTGAACCTTGGAGAAACTGACCATCACCAAGCTGGCTACCTTCTAAATGCGGACGGCTTTGAAGTAATTGACCTTGGTGACGATATTTACACACAAGGAAAACCGCATCCAATGATCGATCCGGATACAAGAATTCAATTCTTCCAAAAAGCTGCTCAAGACGAGTCAACAGCAATCATCCTATTTGACGTAGTTCTTGGATATGGTTCACACGATGATATGGCTGGCGCATTGCTTCCAGGCATCGAAAAAATCCAACAAGAAACTAAAGCAAATGGAAGAAACGTTTACTTCGTAGCAACTGTTTGTGGTACAGATCAAGATCCACAAGGAATCGACGAGCAAAAAGCGAAACTAGAAAAAGCTGGCGTTATCCTACGTGATAGCAACAACCAAGCTACTTTAACAGCATTAGCAATGCTCGGCATTCAAGTTGAAGAGGTTGAAAAAGAAGTAGTTCCTGCAAAAGCAGAAGCTGCAAACGTTGACTTTTCAGTTTCCGAAGCAATCGAGAGACTATTGAATGAAAAACCAAGCGTCGTTAACGTTGGTTTGAAGAAATTCACTGAATCGATTACTGCTACCGGTGGCAGAGTTGTTCAATATGACTGGCGTCCAGTTGCTGGCGGAAACCCAAGACTTCGCAAAATCTTGAGCCTTCTTAAGTAATATCAAAAGCGGAAGCGCCTGGCCAGGGGCGACAGGCATAAGACGAATTGGCGAAGAGGCGTTTTTTGCCTCACAGCCAAGTTGGCTTATGACCCGAGCCCCTAGGCGCTGGAGCTAGACGTATCAAAAGCGGAAGCGCCTATTAGGGGCTTAAATATGGACCCGTTGGCGCTGTAGCTGAAGGCACTGGATTTGGAAGCAGCATTTTATGAGAAATATTGAATTTTCAGGAGGAAACCACTATGTACGGACAATTTAAAACAATTGATGAAGCAAACCGAGCGGTTATCGATAAAGTTGTATCAGGCGCACCATTTTTATTGGATGTTGTTGCAGCGAAATCCGTAATTGAAGAGCTCAATGGAAAAGTGTTGCTTCATGCTGGCCCACCAATTAAATGGGAAAACATGACAAGCCCGATGCAAGGATCTTGTATTGGTGCTACACTATTCGAAGGCTGGGCGACAAACGCTGACGATGCACGCAAGATGCTTGAAAACGGAGAAATCGAATTCATTCCATGCCACCATGTGAACGCTGTTGGTCCAATGGGCGGTATCACTTCTGGTAATATGCCTGTTCTTGTCGTTGAAAACCAAGATGGCGGAAATCGTGCTTACTGCACAATGAACGAAGGAATCGGTGCTGTACTTCGTTTCGGTGCATACTCAAAAGAAGTTATTAACCGTCTTAACTGGTTCAGAGATATTCTTGGACCAACACTATCTAAAGCTCTTAAAATTAAAGGTGACGGCCTAAACGTTAACGTTATGATGGCGAAAGCAATTACAATGGGTGACGAATTCCACCAACGTAATATTGCTGGATCACTTATCTTCTTGAAAGAAATCGTTCCTTACATCCTACAAACTGATGTAAACGAAAATGACAAGCAAGATGTAATTCAATTCCTTGCAGACACAGATCAATACTTCTTGAACATCGCAATGGCTTCTACAAAGGCTGTAATGGACTCTGCAAGACAAATCCAACAAGGTACAGTTGTAACAGCAATGTGCCGTAACGGATATGAATTCGGTATCCGTATCGCAGGTATGGGTGACCAATGGTTCACAGCACCAGTTAACACGCCGCAAGGTCTATTCTTCACAGGATACGATCAAGATATGGCTTGTAAAGACATGGGTGACAGTGCAATCACTGAAACATTCGGTGTCGGCGGTATGGCTATGATCGCTGCTCCTGGTGTTACACGTTTCGTAGGTGCCGGCGGTATGGACGACGCTGTTACGACAAGTAATGACATGATGGATATTTGTATCGATCACAACCCGAACTTCTCTATTCCTACTTGGGACTTCAAAGGTTCTTGCCTAGGAATCGACGCTAGAAAAGTTGTTGAAACTGGAATCGAGCCGGTTATCAACACTGGTATCGCTCACAAAGAAGCTGGCGTTGGACAAATCGGTGCAGGTACAGTTCGTGCTCCATTAGCTTGCTTTGAAAAAGCAATCGATGCTTACGCAGTGAAGCTTGGTTTAATCGAAGCGGAATAATGGATTCATGTGGAGAGGAATAGTCATTAGCTAGTTCCTCTCCATTTTTCTGTTAGGAATTCAGTGGTTTCAAATGAAGAATATTTTTTCTTACTTAAAGGAGAGTTAGCGATGAGCAAAAAAATCGTTTTAGCGATTGGCGGAAATGCGATTATTAAAGAAGGTCAAAAAGGAACACTTGAAGAGCAAGTCCAAAACATTAACGAAAGTGTTGAGCCTGTCATCGATTTAATCGAACAAGGAAACACTGTCGTTATCACACACGGAAACGGTCCACAAGTTGGTAATACATTGATTAAAAACCAAGTTGCAGAATCTGTAGTCCCAGCATTTCCTCTTGATGTATTAGATGCTGAAACTCAAGGGAACTTAGGATACCTCATTCAACAAGCATTTAGAAATAAAATGGTCGAGCGTAAAATAAACAGACCGGTTGCGACAATTATTACTCAATCTGTCGTTTCTAAAGACGATGCTGCTTTCTCGAACCCAACAAAACCAATCGGTCCATTCTACACGCAAGAAGAGTTGGACAAAATTCTTGAGACTGAAGAAATTTCTTACGTTGAGGACAGCGGCCGTGGATACAGACGCGTTGTAGCTTCTCCAAAACCGGTTACTATCGTTGAGAAAGAAGCGATCCAAGCACTTCTTGACAAAGAAATCACAGTCATCACTGCTGGTGGCGGCGGAATCCCTGTAGTTGAAGAGAACGGCATGCTGAAAGGTACGGATGCTGTTATTGATAAAGACTTTGCAAGCGCATTGTTAGCTGCGGAAATCAATGCAGATTACCTCTTCATCTTAACAGGTGTTGAACAGGTAGCGATCCACTTCGGTACTCCACAACAACAGAACTTGTTTGAAATGACAGTTGAAGAAGCACTTCGCTACATGGATGAAGGTCACTTCCCGAAAGGAAGCATGGGTCCAAAAATCGAAGCAGCGATTATGTTCTTGGAAAAAGGCGGCAAAAACGTCGTCATCACATCAATGGACAAACTTCAAGATGCACTCGAAGGAAAAACAGGTACTCGCGTAACTCTATAATATAAACAGAATGGCAGCTCTCGTAGCTGTCTTTTTGTGCATTTTTATATGACAGGGACATTCAAAAAAGGGCGTGTTTCAATGTCTGATAATATTGATGACTATATTCAACAAGGAATGTTTGGTACTAAACAAACAAAGCCGGACGAACGCCGGAAATTCCTCGGAACAATTCGCGAACGGATCGTCATTGCACTTACACAAGAACAAGTGAAAGAGCAAGGCATTTATAAACAAGTCGAAGATGCCATAAAAGAAAATAAAAAAGCTCGTCTATATTTAAACGGAAATATAAATTATGGCGTGCTGTCAAAATATACGAAAATTGCATCCAAACATGGTGTGAATTACACATTTGTCACTAACAAAAAACATAATTCCGAAATTGGACTCCTCCTTGCATATGACCATGCCATTAACAAAGAGGAGATTTACGTCAAAAAAGAAATTCCCACACCGACGCCTCAACAAATCAAAAACGAAAAGAAAGGCCTCCTCTCCATCCTCTCAAAACTCTTCAAGCAGCAAAATTAGAGTTGGCAGTGTCCATTAGCGTTGCAGGTCAAGGAATATCTGGAAAATGGTCCACTTTAATGAATACTATTGCTTGAATAAACACAAA
>NZ_JBPFDR010000012.1:0-73576 GCF_059415085.1 Sporosarcina sp. SAFN-015 | reverse complement strand
AAATCATCTGTATATTTAACCATAATAAAACACCCCAAAAGTTAGATTTTCAACTCTAACTTTTGGGGTGCACTTCATAATACCAAGGATGTTTTTTTCAGTTTTTCATTTTCGGATCGAGCGCGTCTCTTAAGCCGTCTCCCATCAAGTTGAAACCTAACACTGTCAGCATAATGGAGAGCCCAGGAAATATCATCGTCCATGGAGCAGATTGCAAATAAGACTTTGAATCGGCGAGCATTTTTCCCCATTCCGGCTGTGGCGCCTGTGCACCTAGTCCAAGAAACCCGAGCGCTGCCGCTTCTAGAATGGCAGTTGCAATCGCCAGCGTCCCTTGCACGATAACCGGTGCCATTGAATTCGGAAGGATATGTGAGAATAAAATTCGTGCATCTTTCATTCCGATTGCCTTAGCAGACATAATATATTCATCTTCCTTGATGCTTAGCACTTTGGACCGTATCAATCGGCCAAAATTCGGTACGTTAATGATTGCAATGGCAATCAGTGCATTTTCAAGCCCTGGCCCTAATACCGAAACGATAGCGATTGCTAGCAGGATCGATGGAAATGCAAGCATAATATCGAAGATCCTAGAAATGATCGTATCTGTCCATCTTCCATAATAGCCTGCCACGATTCCTAAAAAACTACCGACGATGACCGAGGCGATGACGGACAGAAATCCAACAGAAAGTGAAATTCTTGCCCCATGAATAATGCGCGACAAAATGTCCCTGCCGAAATCATCTGTCCCAAGCCAATATTCGGCTGAAGGCGGCTGAAGCCGATCGGCGGCCATCTGCTCATTGATTCCTTCTTTTGCAATGAAAGGTCCAAAAATGGCAAGAAGCACGAAAAAGAGGATAATGATCATTCCTGCAACCGCCACTTTGCTTTTTCTAAAGCTCCGCCAAGCCTCTCGCCACGGACCAGTCGACTTGTCGATTTCCGCTTCTACAATTCCATCCATTTTAGGCGTAAGTTCAGACATATCCCATTCCCCCTTCCTCAGTCATATTTAATCCTCGAATCAATCAGACCATAGAGCAAGTCAACGATCAGATTAATCATGACAAAGATGAAGGCGACAACGAGAATCCCAGACTGGATGACGGGATAATCCCGGAAGTTGATGGCATCGTATATATACCGTCCTATTCCCGGCCACGCAAAGATCGTCTCGGTCAAAATAGCTCCGCCAAGCAGCATGCCCATTTGCAGACCAATAATCGTCAATACTGGAATAACTGCATTTTTGAAAGCATGCTTGTAAACGACCCAAAACATTTTCTGCCCCTTCGCCCGAGCAGTTCGGATGTAATCGGAGCGCATCACTTCGAGCATGCTTGAGCGTGTCATCCTTGCGATAATCGCCATCGGTATCGTCGCCAATGCAATTCCCGGTAATACAAGGTGTCGCAGCACTTGCCATAACTGGTCGAATCGACCTTGGATAATTGTGTCGATTACGTAAAGATGGGTAATTGCATTTACCGGATCCCTCACCTGCTCCCTACCAGTCGTTGGCAGCCAGCTGAACTCGATTGCAAACGCCCATTGTCCTAAAAGACCAAGCCAAAAAATTGGCATTGAAACGCCGACGAGCGCCAAAATCATCGCTATGTAGTCAAACCATGAGTTTTGGAACCATGCCGAAATAATGCCCGCATTAACACCTACAATAATAGCGATTACTATTGCAAAAAAAGCGAGTTCCATCGTCGCGGCCAAATGCGGCCAAATTTCATCGGCCACCGGAAGCCGCGTGCGCATCGACTCTCCGAGATCCCCTTGCAAGATTCCACCTAAATACTTGAAGAATTGTATATACCACGGTTGGTCCAACCCTAATTTCGCATTCATCGCTGCGACCGCTTCCGCAGTTGCCTGCTGCCCTAAAATGACTTGGGCCGGGTTGCCGGGAATCGCCCGGATCATCATGAATACGATGAAAACCATTCCGAGAAGGACAGGTATTAACTGCAATAACCTTCTACCGACGTAACTGAGCATACGATCACCTCACTGATTCCGATTACCTATCCATTCACACGAAGCATCAATAGGAAAAGGGGGAAATCAAACGACTCCCCCTTACTGTTCAATGCAAAGTGAAAAGTGGATCCATTATTTGAATTCTACGTTCGATAACAGATCTGAACCTGTTGGATGCGGAACGAATCCAGTTAAATCCTTAGCTGCCGCAAGAAGCGGAGTAGAGTGGGCGATTGGAACCCAAGGCGCCTCTTCATGAATAATCTCCTGTGCTTTTTTATAAAGCTCAATACGCTTATCCTCATCTACTTCCGTTTGAGCTTCAATGAACAGATCATGCATTTCATCGTTTTTGAAATACGTATAGTTGTTGCTGCCGATATTATCTTCATCCAAAAGAACATAAAGGAAGTTGTCGGCATCTCCATTATCTCCAGTCCAGCCAAGCATGAAAGCATCCGCTTCCCCTTTGCTCGCTTTATCGAGATATGTCGGCCATTCATATGAAACAATTTTCGCCTTCACGCCAATATCCGCCAAATTGCTTTGAATTACTTCAGCTACTTTTGCACCATCTGGCATATATGGACGAGGGACAGGCATTGCCCATAGTTCCATTTCAAATCCGTCTGGGTAACCTGCTTGTGCTAATAGTTCTTTCGCTTTTTCCGGGTTGTATTCATATCCTTCAATATCATCGTTATAGCCTGAAATGGAAGGCGGCATTGGGTTTTTCGCGATATTGGCTCTTCCTTCGAAGAATGATTCAATGATTGTTTCCTTATCGATTGCATAGTTCATCGCCTGACGCACTTCTTTTTTATCAAAAGGAGGGCGCGTCACCGTCAATCCAAGATAGCCGACGTTCATAGACGGACGTTCAATCAATTGAAGATCAGCATTCTCTTCAATTTTTTTGCCATCTGCAGGATTAATTCCGTCTGCAAGATCGATTTCCCCGGCAATTAATGCATTCAAACGAGCGGAGTTATCAGGAATGGAACGGAATATGACTTTTTCCAATTTCGGTAATCCTTCTTGCCAATATTCATCGAATTTTTCAATCGTAATCGTTTCATTCGGTTTCCATTCAACAAACTTGAATGGACCTGTACCGACAGGATTTCTTTCAAACTGATCATCACCCTTTTCGAACGCAGTCGGGCTTGCAATCGCGAACATGCTCATCGCAATGTTTTTCAAAAACGGAGCCTGTTCCCGTTTCAATTTAATGATGACCGTATAATCTCCGTCTGCAGTGACCGAATCTATGACATGGCCTTCATCACCTTTGAATCCGCCGAACATGGAGTTATAATACGGGAACTTTTCCGCATCACCGTTCGCCCAGCGTTCAAAGTTCTTTACGACCGCATCCGCATTGAAATCCGTACCATCATGGAATTTAACGCCTTCCTGCAACTTGAATGTATACGTCAAACCGTCATCCGTATTCCACTCTTTCGCGAGTCCCGGTTGAATAGTCGTATCTTCCTCACCGAAATTTAATAATGTCTCAAACAGATTGACTGTAACTTTGAACGTTTCGCCTTCCGTCACCCTTGATGGATCGAGTGAAGTAGAGTCGCCACCGCGCCCGAAGACTAATGTATCTTTTGAGCTCCCACTGCTTCCACTGTTCCCACAGGCTGCGAGCACAGTTGACAGAACTAGCATTAGTAGCAACGCAGCTGACCACATTCTCTTTTTATTCATAGAGACCCCTCCAATTGTTTTATATCATTGTCGACCTGACCTACGTAAAGGTGGCAGGCGACAGAATGACCGGTAGTTTGTTCCGTAAGTTGCGGAGTGACTTTTGTGCAAATATCCATCTTGAACGGGCAACGTGTATGGAATGTACACCCGGTTGGCGGGTCCGCCGGATTGGGGATGTCTCCTTCTATGATGATCTGTTCCTTCTGAAAATCCGGGTCCGGCACTGGCACAGCAGATAACAACGCTTGGGTGTAAGGATGGAGCGGTTTTTCATATAACTGCTCACTATCCGCAACTTCTACCATCTTCCCTAAATACATGACAGCGACCCGATCGCTAATATGCCGGACGACCCCGAGATCATGGGCGATGAATATATAAGTCAGATTGAACTCCTTTTGGAGATCTTGCATTAAATTCAATACTTGAGCTTGAATCGAAACGTCCAATGCGGAAACAGGCTCATCCGCAATGATCAGCTTCGGATTCGTCATCAAAGCGCGCGCAATGCCAATCCTCTGCCGTTGACCGCCGCTAAATTGATGCGGATAGCGCTTCGCGTGATATGCATTCAACCCTACAATCTCCAAAAACTCATGAACCTTTTTCTTCCTTTCCTTCGGGTCAGACACTCCATGGACGATCAACGGCTCCTCCAAAATCTTGCCAATCGTATGGCGTGGATTCAACGATGCATAAGGATCCTGGAATACCATCTGAATATCACGCCGTGTTTTTCTCATCTCTTCCTGGCTTAATGAAGTAAGATCTTTTCCGTCAAATTCGATATCTCCTTCTGTCGGTTCCAGCAAGCGCATGAGCACACGCCCTGTCGTCGACTTCCCGCATCCGCTTTCGCCGACAATTCCGAGGGTTTCCCCTTCATTTACATAAAATGAGACATCATCGACCGCTTTCACATAACCGACCGTTTTGCCGAACATCCCTTTTTTAATAGGAAAGTGTTTTTTCAAGTTTTCAACTTTCAATAAAGGCGTTTTGGACATCCGGCTTCACTCCTCCTTCGTCATATAGGAAACAACGTGTCTGATGGACGTCGGTTGTTTCATAGAGCTCTGGATTTTCCTTTCGGCATCGATCGAACGCAAACTCGCATCGCGCAGCGAATCTGCAGCCGTTCGTTATCGAACCGGGCTTTGGGACATTCCCCGGGATGGAATGAAGTCGATCTTTCTTAAAGCGCATATCCGGTACAGACTGAATGAGACCTTTCGTATACGGATGCTGAGGATCTTCAAAAATGATCTTTGTCGGCGCCTCTTCTATGATCTGTCCTGCATACATAACAACGACCCGCTCACAAGTTTCTGCGACAACTCCAAGATCATGAGTAATCAATAATATGGCGGTCCCTAAACGGACATTCAAATCTTTCATCAATTTCAATATTTGCGCTTGAATCGTCACGTCGAGCGCTGTTGTCGGTTCATCCGCTATCAATATTTTCGGATTGCAGACAAGTGCCATTGCAATCATGACCCTTTGCCGCATGCCTCCGGACAATTGATGCGGGTATTCTTTCAACAATGCATCGGCACGCGGCAATCCAACCAGCCGCAACATTTCAATGGCCCTTTCCTCCGCCTTCTTTTTCGACCATCCCTTTTCATGGATCAGAATCGCTTCGACCATTTGATTACCGATTGTAAATAACGGATTCAGCGAAGTCATAGGCTCCTGAAAAATCATTGCTATGTCATTCCCGCGGATTTGCCTCATATCTTTCTCTGTTAGGCCAATCAAATTGCGGCCGTTATATATGATTTCGCCTCCGGTAATTTTCCCAGGAGGACTTGGCACGAGCCCCATAACAGAGAGAGAGGTCACACTTTTCCCGCATCCCGATTCCCCTACAATCCCTAAAATCTCGCCATCCCGGAGATGAAAATCAATGTGATCAACCGCCGGAATATTTCCGGAGTCTGTGAAAAAGGTAGTCTGCAAGTCGTTTACCTCAAGAATTTTCTTTCTTTCCTTCATCAGATCACCTTTTCATTTTTCGTGTTTTCAGAAACGTTAGATTATAACTATTATACTTTCTATTAGGAAAAAGGCAATATGCAATTTTAATAGAGGAAACAACAGGGTTTTGAGCGCGGGGCAGCTCGCCGTGAGCTCGGAGCGGCTTGCTTTAGGACGCGATTGCCGAATGGCAGAACAAAAAAAGCTACCGGGTCAACTCCCGGTAGCTTCACTTTTATAATGATTGAACTTGAAACAGATTGTAGTAAATGCCTTTTTGTGCCATAAGTTCTCCATGGCTTCCGGCTTCTTTCAACTCTCCATGATCGATGACGAAGATTTTGTCTGCGTGTGTGATTGTCGATAGCCTATGTGCCACAATTACAGTTGTTCTGTCACTCGCCAGACGTTCAAGTGATTCTTGGATGAGCGCTTCACTTTCAAGGTCCAAAGCGGAAGTTGCTTCATCTAAAATAAGGAGTGGTGGATTTTTCAAGAATACGCGTGCAATGGCGATCCGCTGTTTCTGCCCGCCCGATAATTTAACGCCACGCTCTCCGACTGTCGTATTATAACCTTCCGGCAATAATTCGATGAAGTCATGGGCGTTCGCAGCTTTGGCGGCAGCAATTACTTCTTCATCCGTTGCTTCTGGATTTCCCATCAATATATTGCTCTTGACGGAATCGCTAAAGAGGATGCTGTCTTGTAGAACGAGTCCGATTTGGTCACGCAACGATTTCAATTGAACGTCTCGCAAATCATAGCCGTCAATGCGGATCGACCCCGCCGTCACATCATAAAATCGAGGAATCAGACTGACAATCGTCGACTTTCCTCCACCGCTCATTCCAACTAGCGCAACTGTCTCACCTGGTTTTACCGTGAAATTCACATCATTTAATACGGACTCATCATCTTCCCCATATGAAAAACCGACATGTTCGAATTGGATTTCCCCTTCGATTCGCGGCAACGGTTTTGCGCCCGCTTTATCTTTAATATCGTAAGGTTCTTCCATCAGTTCAAATACACGGTCCATCGAAGCGAATGATTGCGTCAACGATGTCGAAGCATTGACCAATCGTCTCAACGGGTTGTACAAACGATCTATGTACGCGATGAATGCAACCATAACACCGACCGATAACGAGCCGTTGATTACTTGATAGCCTGCATAAGCAATTACAAGCAAAGGAGCGACATCGGTTATTGTATTGACGACTGCAAATGCTTTCGCATTCCACCTCGTATGATCGAGCGCCTTATCAAGAAAATTGCCGTTCGTTTCGTCAAACCGATCCTGTTCCTTGTCCTCAAGCGCAAAACTTTTAATGACGCTTATACCCGTCACACGTTCATGCAAATAACTTTGTACATCGGCAAGCGCCTGCGAACGCTTCCTTGTCAAATCCCTCAGCTTCCCGAAGAAATGCTTCACACTGTAAGCATAAAAAGGGAATGCGAGCAAGGTGACGATTGTCAACGGAACGTCCATCGTCAACATGATGCAAGTTGCGATGATGATTGTTGCCAAATCAAGCCACACATTCATCAGACCGATCGTGACAAAATTCTTCGTCTGTTCAACGTCATTAATGACTCGTGAAATGACTTCTCCTGCCCTCGTATTGGAATAATAGCGAAGTCCGAGCCTTTGCAAATGCCCATACAGATTTTCACGAATATCATATAAGATTTTATTGCTGACATATTGTGCAAAATATTGTCGATAATATTCAACGGGCGGCCTGATGATGAAAAACAGCAATACGGTTCCTCCGAGCCATAAAAAAAGCTGCTTTGTCTTCTCCGCGTCGGTTAGCATGTCCGCGCCGATAATATCGTCAATGACAATTTTAATTAAATAGGGAATGAACAAAGGAATTGCAAATTTCACGACACCAATTAAAATCGTCAAGATGATTTGCCAATTATACGGCTTTACAAATTTTAAATATCTTTTAATACTCTCTCCCATTCTCATCCTCCTTCTTTAACAATAAAAAGCCCAACTGCATAAACGCAGACAGGCTCTCATTAATCGTTTTTCTTTACCTGTTTATGGAATTGGTATCTTGACGTCCACACTTCGATGAAATCCGGTGCAAATGGACCTTTGCGCTGTTTAATCCACATAAGGAGCTTATCGAGATTGCGCTTCAATATTTGATCGATCACTTCTGGATAATTCATCTTCTTTTTATGATCATCATATTCATCCTCATCCAGGATTAAATAACTCATATCAGGAAACACTTTCACATCGAGGTCGTAGTCGATATATTTCAGTGAATGATTGTCATAAACGAAGGGAGAACTCATATTCACGTAATAATAAACTCCATCTTCCCGAAGCATGCAAATGATATTAAACCAATGCTCGGCATGGAAATAACAGATCGAAGGCTCCCTCGTCAACCATGTTCGGCCATCTGCTTCTGTTACTAGCGTCCGTTCATTCGCCCCAATTACAATATTGCGGGTCCCCTTCAACACGGTTGTTTCCTGCCAGACTCGATGAATATTGCCATCATGCTTATAACTATGTACTTGTATCGTTTCGCCTTCTTTCGGTATTGTCATCCGTAAAACCACCTTTATGTTTCGAAAACCTCAATATTCGTACATTATACCAATTGGCCGATCAAATTTAAAATGTTTACCCTTCTGCTAGCGCATAAAAAAACCGGCAGCTTTAGCTGCCGGCCGGTGATGTCCATCCATTATTTCGATTGACTTCCGAAACCACCAGCTGCACCAGAAGTGTTTGTTTTGTTCATTTCTGATTGCTGGTTTTGTTGGCGAACTTCGTTCACGTCTGTTTCAGATCCAAACTCTTCAGACATGATTTCCTGTTTTACTTTGTTTGGGTCTGTGAACGAAGCTTGCTGTTTTTGTTGGTTAAAGTTGTTTCGATTTTTGTTGGCCATGGATTTTCACCTCCGTAACCAATATGATGTTCAAAGCATCCCGTTTTATTCTCGAGATTTTTTAAAAGGTTAATCGATTTTTCGCTTCTTCCCAAATTCTTATGACGGGAACCGCTTTTGGCAATGATTCGACTTCTTCCGTCGAAAAGAACATATAGCCTTCAGGCGCGGCATCATCCGTCACCGTCAAATAGCTTTTCATTTCCCATGTCAGATGTGAAAAAATATGGTTGAATTCAATCAACGGCGTAAATGATCCGGTTTTCATTCCAAATTCGTTTTTGACAATCTCCTCTAAAGGGCGATCACTATTTTCCACTATCGGAAATTCCCACATATTTGCCAACAACCCTTTCGGAGGTCTTTGCTTTAATAGCCACTTCCCTTCGGCATTCCGGATAGCAAATGATAGCAAAGGCACTGTCTTCATCTTCACTTTTTTGGATTTCACCGGCAATTCCTCCTGCCTGCCTTCATGGAAAGCTGTGCAGAAATCACGAACCGGACATAATAGACATCTTGGTCTTGGGGTGCAAATTGTCGCTCCGAGTTCCATTAAACCTTGATTGAAGGACGAAGGATCTTCCTTATCAATTAACGCCATGACAACTTCTTCGAAAAGTTTTCGAGTTTTTGGGATCGCGATATCTTCTTCAATTAATAAAATACGTGATAATACTCTCATTACATTTCCGTCAACTGCATGCTCCGGAACTCCAAAGGCAATACTGAGTACAGCGCCTGCCGTATACGGACCGACGCCTTTTAGTTTGGAAATGTCTTTTCTGTTCTCAGGAATCCGGCTTCCATATTCAGCTACAACTTCTTTCACGCCAGCTTGCAAATTCCGGGCGCGTGAATAATATCCGAGGCCTTCCCACATTTTCAACACATCTTCTTCCTTTGCTTCAGCCAAATCTGCAAGCGTCGGAAATTTCCCGATAAAACGTTCATAATAAGGGATGACTGTTTCTACTCGTGTCTGTTGAAGCATCACTTCTGATACCCATATATAATAAGGATTTGACGTCCTTCTCCACGGCAGATCCCTCTTCTCTTCCAAATACCAACTGATTAAAGCTTTCCTGAATTCACTTTCAAGTTTCCGTTCAAATAGTTGCATGAAGTCCTCCGTTTTGCATATGCTTTTCGTTAATGAAAAATTGGGTATATACTAAATGAATAAAGATTGTTTTGCCATTTCAGAGGCGATGTAAAGGAGTGATTTGTTTGGATACCGGAACACATATTGTCATGGGTGCCGCCGTATGCGGTTTGACATTGGCGGATCCAGTCGTTGCCTCAGATTCAGTTACGATGACTGCGGTATTTATCGGAGTCGTATCTGGCTCGCTAATACCCGATGTTGATACTGTCCTTAAATTGAGGAATAATGCGGTTTATATACGGAATCATCGCGGGATTACTCATTCGGTGCCTGCAGTTCTGCTTTGGCCGCTCGTCATCTCAGTTTTGCTCTCGTTCATTTTCCCTGAAGCCGCATTTTATCATCTATGGGCTTGGACGTTTTTAGCGGTGTTTTTGCATGTCTTTGTGGATATTTTCAACGCATATGGAACGCAAGCGCTACGTCCATTTTCCAATCAATGGGTCGCCCTCGGAGTCATTAATACGTTTGACCCAATCATTTTCGCGTTGCATATTATCGCTATTCTTGCATGGATAATCGGTACTGAACCTGTTTTGACATTCACGCTTTTGTATATCGTCGTTTTCTTTTACTATCTGCTACGATTTGCTGTTAAAGCAGCAGTGAAACATGCTGTCCGCAATACGATTCCGGATGCTGACGATATATTCATCGCGCCAACGATGCATTTCTTTCAGTGGCGGGTTGCTGCTTCCAATAAGGAATGCCACTATGTCGGACGTGCATATGGACGTTCCGTCAATATATACGACAGATTCAAACGCGAACCGATGCCAAAATCTCCATATATCGATGCGGCAATGGAAGATAAGAACATACAGGCTTTCGTATCATTTTCTCCTATTTACAGATGGTCCGTTTCCTATGTTGGAGATTTGTACGAAGTCCGCCTCATCGATTTGCGCTATCGGAGCAAGAGTTATTATCCGTTCGTCGCTGTCGCCCATATTAATGAAGAAATGGAAGTCATCAATTCGTATACAGGATGGATTTTCTCAGAAGACAAACTCCGGAAAAAACTCAATTTTATTCCTAATTCTTAACAAAAGCTAAGGGCGCCTGCTCAGAGGCGACGGGCATAAGGCGAATATACGGAGTGGCGCTCTTTGCCACGAAGTATATTTGACTTATGACCCCGAGACTCTGGCGCCCGGAGTCTAGACGTAAACATCATACAAAAGCTTGCCGGAATTTCGGCAAGCTTTGCTTTTTATTTGCCTGTTTTTACCGATTGAAGCATCGCGATCGGCAACGCCTCTTCCGCACGTTCTCCACCTAAACGGTATCCCCATGCAAACCGGCCTTTCAAATAGTCGACATGGAAAAAGACTCCTTCGTCTCCTTCAATTTTGTAAATTTCACCAGGAATGATTGTCGACGGGTCAATCATGTATGACTTCGCCATTAGCGCCTTGCGTTGGTAAACGGCATACTCATTAATAATTCCTAGCTGCTCCGCCTTGCGCGCCTTCTCCATAAGTCTCCCTATTTCAGATCGTAACTCATGTTCGTTCATATCACTATATTTTTTAGTCTCCATCTTCTTCGTTCTCCTTTTTTTCGATGAAACTGTCTATTCGTTCAAATGGAATACCTTTTTGGTACATCGCTTGTTTTACACGTTTCTTTAATTCATATCCCGAATACTTCGACTGATAACGGCGCCAGGCCTTTTCGCCGACGCTGCTAATAATTGAATCCCATTCGTCTTCATCTCTGCCGAAATCGATTTCTTCCATCACACGGCTGATCAATTCAAAAGAAAACCCTTTTCGGGCAAGCGCATTTTGAATTTTTTGCTTTAGTTGTGTGGGTGCGATTGAGCTATTTGACCTCGCCGCCTTTTCAGCTAGCTTTTTCGCGACTGCGAATTGTTCTTCCTCTGAATAGTTTTCGAGCACTTGCTGCTGCAACTCCTTCCCGACCCCTTTTTTCTGCAATTCCTGCTGGATCGCTTTTGGACCTTTGTTTGATGCGTTTTTCTGAGTTTGCAGCAACGCTTCGGAAAATGCCTCGTCGTTCAGGAAGCCGAGCCTTCTTAATTTGACGATTGCTTCTAGGACAACTGCTTCCCCGAATTCCAAATCGAGCAGTTTCTTTTTCACTTCAAATTCGCTTCGCATTCTGAAGGATAAGTAGTGAAGAGCTCGATTGAATGCTTTTTCAATTTGGTCTTCGTATGTGATTTCATCCATCGACCATTCGTCGAGTTGCATTCCTTTTGTGAGTCCGAACTTGACGAGGACGGATTCATGGACGCTGAATGCATATGTTTCATCTAGGAATATATTATAACGTTCGCTATCACGTTTTTGTTGTGTTATTTTCGTAATAACAGGCAAATCTTTTCGACCTCCCTCGCTATCTATCAGTATACATGTTCTCATCAAGGAGGTCGAACCTTGGAGGTGGATGAAGTTGAAAGTTGTTATTGCAGGTGGTTCAGGTTTTGTTGGACGGTATATCACAAAATTACTTTTGAAGAACAATCATGACATTATCATCCTTTCACGGAATCAAAAAGCTGACACAGAGAATGTGAAATATGTGCTTTGGTTGCAAGAGGGAGCTAGTCCTGAGAAAGAGATTGGCAAAGCAGATGTATTCATTAATCTTGCCGGCGTTTCCATAAACGATGGACGATGGTCGGAAAAACATCAAAATAAGATTTTCAAAAGCAGGATGGAAGCGACAGACGAGTTGATTCGGATCATTGGTAAGCTTGATCAAAAACCATCCGTTTTCATTAACGCGAGTGCCATTGGCATATACCCTGTATCCGAAACTGAAATTTATACAGAAGATTCTTTGGAAGTTGCGACAGACTTTCTTGGTAATACCGTGAGTGAATGGGAGAAGAAAGCTTCATCACTCAATGACTTGGGAATCCGGACGGCATTCACTCGATTCGGGCTAATCCTTGGAAAAGATGAAGGAGCTTTGCCGCTTATGGTCTTGCCATATAAAATGTTCATCGGAGGTAAAGTCGGCTCGGGACGGCAATGGGTTTCATGGGTTCATGTGCAAGACGTTGCTCAAGCCGTTGCACATATTATACAAAACGACCAATTGAAAGGTGCCATTAACGTAACTGCTCCGTTCCCCGTCCGGATGGATGAATTCGGGAAGATGATTGGTGCCACTTTACATAAACCGCATTGGTTGCCTGCACCTTCACCTCTCATGAAGCTGGCGCTCGGAAAAAAGAGCTTTCTCGTTTTGGAAGGACAATACGTAATGCCCGAAAAGCTATTGGCAAATGGCTTTGAATTCGATTTCCCAGTCTTATCGTTGGCTTTGGATAACCTTCTTTAACTAACGTATATTTCCTCTATTTGCGCACATCCTACTCAAAAAGGAGAGTGCAATCTATGGTTGAGGAACACGGCCCAGGCATATTGATGGCTGCCTTCATTATTGTTGTCGGTATTTTATTCAATCCATTCTCGGCGAAGGCAGAAGAGTTCCATTGGGGATTCAAGAAAGCTACAAACGGAGTTCCACCCAATGCTGGGCCAGCGTTGGAATCTATGCTTGAAAAACATGGTGCGATTTACAAAGGAAAACCTGATGAAAAAATCGCCTATTTGACTTTCGACAACGGCTACGAAAACGGCTATACCGATAAGATATTAGATGCATTGAAAAAAGAGGACGTCCCTGCAACATTCTTTCTTACTGGCCACTATTTAAAAAGTGCTGCCCCTCTCGTCCAGCGAATGGTGAAGGAAGGACATAGCATTGGAAACCATTCGTACGACCATCCCAATATGGCAAATCTATCGGAAGAAAGAATGGAAGAGGAATGGAAGAAATTCGATGAGCTCCTTTATAAGACGACTGGTATCGAGCGGACGATTTACGCTAGACCGCCTGAAGGGATCTTTAACGATGCTTTATTGAGTAAAGGCAACGAGTTAGGGTATCGCCACATTTTCTGGTCCGTTGCATTCATTGATTGGCACGCCAATAAACCTCGCGGCCGCGACTATGCTTACAATGAATTAATGAATCAGCTTCACCCTGGAGCGCTCATCCTCATGCATACCGTATCACCCGATAATGCAGAGGCATTGCCAGACTTCATTCGTGATGCCAAGAAAGCGGGATATGAATTCCGGTCATTAGACGATCTCGTTCTCGAATATGAAAATGTCAATTCGATTTTACGGTGACAAAAAAAGCATCCCTACTGAAGGATGCTTTTTCTTTTTGTGCCGAAAAGGGAGATGATAAACAACAGTACAAATAAAATGGAGATGATGAGCAGATAGCTTACATTTTCGATGAATTCCAGAAAGAGGCCGCCCGCAAACGGTCCAGTCAGACTGCCGATGCTGAAAAAGATACCGCATAGTAAATTACCCGTCGGCAATAAATCTTTAGGAGTCAAATCGGACATGTACGAGATCCCGAGTGAAAAAATCGACCCGATAAAAAGACCTGCAATAAATACAGTCAGCATAACATACGGAACTGAATTCCCCATCATACTGGCAGCCCAAAAAGAGAGAGCGCCTCCTCCATACGTTATCGGAATAACTTTTTGTCTGCCGAATTTATCCGAAAGCATGCCGAGGGGCAACTGCGAAACGATGCCACCTATTGAAAATATTGCAAGAATCATCGAGACGGAGGTGAGCTCCATCCCATTTCGCAGCGCATAAACCGGGTACATCGCATTCAGAGAAGATTCTAGAAATCCATAACCGAACGGGCCTAAAAAGGCAATCCATGCAATCACAATCGTGCTTTTCGACCGTTTTATGAAACTTCCCGTTTCCGAAGGATTCCCTTTCATAACTTCCGGAAAATCATTTTTCAAATTAAAGACGAGCAACCATGCTGACATGCACAATAGGCCGGAAACAATGAACGGCAATCCTTCATGGATACTGACAAGTGGCGCAAACAGCGGCCCTACTGCGAAGCCTAAGCTGAATGACAAACCGTAAATCGCAATATTCCTACCTAATTTATGCTGCGGTGATGTACTCGTTATCCACGTTTGCGTTGAAAAATGAAGGGCATGATCCCCGATTCCGATTAGCAATCGGAGAATGAACCAAAAGACGACATGTTTCCACAACGGAAACATAAGCAACGATGAAAAGACGAGAATTCCACCTAATATAATGACGGGTTTATATCCATATTTGCGTAATGGCGCTTCCATGAATGGGGATACTAGAAGAGTACCTATGTATAAGCCTGTCGCATTCAAACCATTTAATGCGCTCGAAACACCGTCCCTCTCAAAAATGGCTGAGATGAGCGGCAATAACATGCCTTGGGAAAAGCCAGAAATCGAAACGATGATGACGAGAATCCAAAACCGACGCTGTTCAGCTTTCGATGTTGTGTTCATAAGCAATACGCTCCTTATTTATAAGAAATCATCTTATAATAGTAGCATAAGGAGGATTGATAAGAATGAAATTCGAAATGACTGAAAACGGATTTGAAACGGAGACTTCGTTTGGCAAACTGCAAATTTCATCAAATGATGAATACGGATTCCGTCCGTACCAGCTTTTAGTTTCATCGATCGCAGTATGCAGTGGTGGCGTTCTACGTAAGATCCTTGAAAGAAAAAGGTTGCCGGCAAACAACATTACGATTGAAGTGAAAGAAGTTGTCCGTAATGAGGAGATTGCAAACCGTGTGGAAAAGGTGCATCTTCATTTCATAATTGAACGCGAGAAGATTAAAGATGAACAAATGGAGAAGATCATGCATGTAACGGCAAAGAACTGTTCAATGGTTCAGTCGGTAAACGAATCAATCGAAGTCGTCGAAACGTACGAATTCATTTCTTAAATGAATAAGGGCCCAGTCCATATCTGATATCAGAATACGGCTGGGCCTTTACTTATGATAAGAACCTTCACTTTCATTTTGCATATAAATCGTAGGCGTTTATCGGCTAGGGCCGTCAAACGTTCACGGATCCCCTCCTTTACATAAGGATTCGATTCGTCTCTACACTACGGCCTCCTTTTCTTATTGATTAGTTGTAGTATAGCATGATAATTTTCTATTGTAAAGATTTTGTTAAGTGGAATTTTCACTTTATTTATAGAACCTATCGCAACGTTGAAAAATGCGCGAAGTTCGTATACGATTACAATGATGAAAAGAGGTGTAGTTCTTGGAAAAAGGGCAAAGCAACAGTCACGTCGACGACTTGAAAAATCGTCTCCATCAATTCTTGGAGAAGCTTGAATCGATTGAGCCGGAAACGACCGATTTGAATGATATCGATCAGCTTATCAGCTTAGTCGACGAACTTGAAAACCAGATGAACAGATTAAAAAAAGATCAATGATTCTTCAGGGGGAAATAAGAATGTACATAGAACAACTTGAGAAAAGCATGTATGATCTAATTTGTGAAACGTCTACAAATCTTCCGAAAGACGTCCGACGTGCCGTAAAAGCAGCAAGAGAAAAAGAAGATGCCGGCACACGGGCTGCAATGAGCCTTGATACGATCGCGAAAAATATTAATATGGCAGACGACAAGCTTTCACCTATTTGCCAAGATACTGGTTTACCAACCTTCAAAATAAAAACTCCTATTGGAGTCAATCAATTAGAAATTAAGGCGGCTATAAAAAAAGCGCTCATCCAAGCGACAAAAGATGGCAAGCTAAGACCGAATGCAGTTGACTCAATTACTGGTGAGAACAGCGGAGATAATCTCGGCGAAGGCCTACCAGTCATCAAATTCGAACAGTGGGAAAACGACCATATTGAAGTAAAGTTGATCCTAAAAGGCGGCGGCTGTGAGAATAAAAACATTCAATATAGCCTACCGACTGAATTGGATGGTTTAGGCCGGGCAGGACGCGATCTTGACGGAATCCGAAAATGTATCCTCCACTCTGTATATCAAGCACAAGGACAAGGCTGTTCAGCTGGCTTCATCGGAGTAGGTATCGGCGGAGACCGCACGTCCGGCTATGAGCTCGCGAAAGATCAACTTTTCCGCGCAGTGGATGATGTAAACCCAAATGCTCAGCTAGCCGAAATGGAAGCTTATATTTTGGAATCAGCCAATAAACTAGGAATTGGAACGATGGGCTTCGGTGGAGAAGCGACTTTATTAGGTTGTAAAATCGGTGTCATGCACCGTATCCCTGCAAGCTTTTATGTTTCTGTAGCTTACAACTGCTGGGCTTACCGCCGGATGGCTGTAGATTTAGATCCGACGACTGGCGCTGTGACAAACTGGCACTATAATGAAGGTAAAAAGCTTTCTTTTGATCAAGAAGAACAAACGGAAACGAAACAGTCTTCCCGCGTTGTTGAACTAACAGCCCCAATAACTGAAGAACAAATCCGTGATCTTCAAGTTGGGGACGTTGTTAAAATTAGCGGTCGTATGTATACAGGTCGCGATGCAATCCATAAGCATCTTTCAGAAAACGATGCACCAGTCGATTTGGATGGCCACATCATTTACCATTGCGGTCCGGTCGTTCTGAAAAACGAAGACGGTGGATATGAAATCGTAGCAGCTGGCCCGACGACATCTATTCGTGAAGAGCCATACCAAGGCGATATAATGAAGAAATTCGGCATCCGTGCTGTGATCGGAAAAGGCGGAATGGGACCGAAAACACTAGCAGCGCTGCAAGAACATGGCGGAGTGTACTTGAACGCTATCGGCGGAGCAGCCCAATATTATGCAGATTGCATTAAAGCGGTTGAAGGTGTCGATCTTCTCCAATTCGGCATCCCCGAAGCGATGTGGCATTTGCGGGTAGAGGACTTTACCGCTGTCGTCACAATGGATTCACACGGAAATAGCTTACACGCAGATGTGGATCAAACATCGCTTGAAAAATTGTCCCAGTTCAAAGAAAAGGTCTTCAGCTAATTACAAGCGCCTCGGCACATATTGTGCCGGGGCTTTTTTATGTCAACTATTCTTCATTTTGAGTCATGAGTGTTGCATTTCCCTTTTAGTTTGATATACTGTTATTTATAATAATTATCATATCAGAATCATTATTGTTAATTGAATTTGATACTCATTCTCAAAGAGGAGGTAGTCAAATGACAACTCAAACGAAAGAAACGCCACAAAGTTCTACTCATTTGACAGCACGTTTGGAACTGATCGCTGCAATTGTAGCAGGGATATTAATTTTAGCTGCCTGGTTGACCGGAAAAAATGAATCATCGTCGCTATCAATCTCGCTATATATAATCGCCTTCCTGATCGGCGGTTTCGCAAAAGCGAAAGAAGGCATCGAGGAAACGATCGCGGATAAGCAGTTGAATGTCGAAATGTTAATGGTATTTGCAGCAATCGGCTCTGCTGTCATCGGCTATTGGGCAGAAGGCGCCATCCTCATTTTCATTTTTGCGATCAGCGGCGCACTCGAAACGTATACATTAAATAAAAGTCATAAAGAGATATCTGCGTTAATGGAATTACAGCCTGAGGAGGCTTGGCTCATTCAGGAAGACGGCTCAACAGTTAGCATACCGACCTCTTCCCTTTCCGTAGGTGCACGAATACTTGTAAAGCCAGGCGAACGGATTCCCGTCGATGGAGTTGTCATCAAAGGCACAACCTCCGTTGACATGTCTGCCATTAACGGCGAGTCGTTACCTGTCTCAAAGACTCAAGATGATGAGTTATTTGCTGGCACTGTCAATATAAGCGGGGCGATTCATATGGAAATGACGAAGCCGAGCTCGGAGACATTATTCCAGAAAATAATCACTCTCGTTCAAAATGCGCAAAGTGAAAAGTCCCCTTCCCAGCAGTTCATCGAAAAATTTGAAGGCACATACGTTAAAATTGTCATTTTCACAGTACTCGTCATGATGTTTTTACCGCATTACCTATTCGACTGGGATTGGACGACGACATTTTATCGCGCCATTGTCTTATTAGTTGTCGCCTCCCCTTGCGCGCTAGTGGCATCGATCATGCCTGCAACGCTGGCAGCAGTTTCGAATGGAGCGAAAAGAGGCATTCTGTTTAAAGGCGGCATCCACTTGGAGCATCTCGGTTCATTAAAAGCAATCGCATTTGACAAGACTGGTACATTGACTTCCGGGAAGCCGGTCGTAACCGACTTTATCGTCCGTGAAAATACGGACGTCGAAAAGGCTCTTGCCCTGCTCTCAAGCATCGAAAAACAGTCCAATCATCCACTCGCTGTTGCAATCGTAAATTATGCTGAACAGGAAGGAATCGTCCAACAAGAAAGCCCGCCGATTGAGGACGTTCCGGGTTACGGCATTCGGGCAGTTACAAAATCCGGTGAAATTCTCGTAGGAAACCCGAATTTTGTCGGAAAAGAATTGATTGATGAATTTAACGAAGGTATTGTCCAAAAGCTTTCAAATGAAGGAAAAACAGTTGTTTCCATGAAAGATTCTGAAGGAATTCTCGCTGTCATTGCGTTGAAAGATACATTGCGTCCTGAAGCAGTCAAAGCAATCAAAGACCTTAAACAATTAGGGATTGAGTCAATCATGTTAACAGGAGACAATGTAAATACAGCAAGGACGATTGCCAACGAAGCAGGATTGGATCGGTATGTGGCAGAATGTCTGCCAGAGATGAAAGTTAACGAATTGAAACGACTACTTACAGAATATAAGGAAGTTGGCATGGTCGGTGACGGCATCAATGATGCCCCTGCATTAGCTACAGCCACTTCAGGCATTGCAATGGGCGAAGGCACCGACGTTGCGCTTGAAACTGCTGATGTCGTTCTTATGAAAAATGATTTGACTCGTATTTCTTATGCTGTGAAAGTTTCAAAGAAAATGCAACGGATTGTGAAACAAAATATCTTCTTTTCCGTCGCAGTAATCGCCATTCTAATTACTTCCAACTTCTTGCAAATCGTCGATCTTCCATTAGGGGTCATTGGCCATGAAGGAAGTACAATTCTT
Source organism: Sporosarcina sp. SAFN-015 (assembly GCF_059415085.1). Classification (NCBI taxonomy): domain Bacteria; kingdom Bacillati; phylum Bacillota; class Bacilli; order Caryophanales; family Caryophanaceae; genus Sporosarcina; species Sporosarcina sp. SAFN-015. Next base: position 53,846 of record NZ_JBPFDR010000012.1, on the reverse strand, counting down.
GTTATATTGAATGGTTTACGGATGTTGAGCAAAGTAGAATAAAGAATAAAAAATTCCTGCCCATTGCCACTTGCCTTAAAAAAGAGTGTAGACAAAGTCCAAAAACGACTTTGTCTACACTCTGAGCAATGCAGTCAACCCACTGCATTGCTCTTTTCTTTTGCTAATTTTGCTTGTTTTCGTTCTGTCATGACAGCATTCAATTGACCGCCAAGCATTAAGATGATCGCTGAAAAGTAGAGCCACATCATAAGGACGATAATTCCTCCAATGCTTCCGTACGTCTTTGAATAGTTCGCGAAATTACCGACGTAAAACGAGAATGCAAGTGAAGTCAAGATCCATCCCGTTGTGGCGAATAAAGCCCCTGGCATTGCACTTTTTAGTCGAACTTTTAAATTTGGGACCACCCAATAAAGTGCTGTAAATACGATGAAAATTAAAATTGGTGGTATAATCCATCGCATGCTTCCCCATAATTTCAGAAATCCTTCCTCCATTCCAAAATAGGAGAATGCTAGCATTCCAATCTGTTGGCCGAATACCGGCAATAGAAGGGCAATGATCAATACGGCAATTAATGCGACTGTAAATACGACTGACATCCCTCTCGCAACGAGGAAAGATCTTGATTCCTCGACATGATAGGAGCGGTTTAATGCCTTCGTGAGAGCGTTCATCCCTTTAGATGCCGACCAAATCGTCGCCAATGCACCAATTGATAATAGCCCTCCATTACGGTTTTTCAATATTTCTTCAACGGTGTCATGGATGAGTGTATACACGCTATCAGGCGCATAATCCCTTATGAAAAGGTACACTTGAGATTCATCGATGCTTAAGAAAGGTAACAACGTAATTAAGAAGATTAATAGAGGGAATAAAGATAATAGGAAAAAGAACGCCAATTGAGAACCTAAGCCAGTGATATCCACCATCTTGATCCGCACAAGGAGCTCCTTCCAAAATCCTTTTGTCGTTGTAACATCGAATTTTTCCAAATCCCCGTCCTTCACATCATCCAGGAATTTCATAACTTGTGAATTTGCCATGAAACCACTTTTTTCTTCATCGGTTACTGTTTTATCTTTTTTCGGAGTAATGCGGTCTTTGTTATTCACATTTGACTCACTCCTTCCGTAACTTACATCTTTTTTGCGCTCAAAGCCTCTTTCGATTCTTTCACTATTTCTTTGTATTCCTCTTTTGAATCTACAAAGGCTTCCTTCGTATCAACAACCAGCTCTTTCACTTGCGGTGTTAATGTTTTTAATTCTTCAACTTGATTCTTAATATATGCCGCATCTCCTGAAAATTGTTCATAAATCGATAAGTACTTGTCTTTCTGTTGTTGTAACTTATGTTTCAGGACATCCGGATTTTTTGAATAATAGCCGGCCTGTGAAATCATTGCGTTCGATTTTTTCATCACTTGTTGCCGGGTGCTTCTATCGAACATGCTGATAGCACCACCTAAAATTGCCCCCAACATGATAAACCTTCCAAATTTGCTGTTTCCCACGTAAAACCCTCCAATTCCATTCTAATCTGCATACACCATTATACCCTTCGATTGAAAAAACAAACAATGTTCATGAATTTGAAAAAATGTCTTGACTATTTCGAAGAAGTTTCGGAATATAAACGATAAGACTACCAATGTTCTCAATAGTCTAATGTATTAGATAGTGGCAACGGGAGGGAGTCGTTAGCCAGGATAAAATCTGGCACAGAAGGGAATTTAGTTACAAAAACAAACAAAATAAGGGGGTAATTTGATGGATGCAATCACAGGCTTTTTGGACAAAGCAAGCGGATTTATTTGGGGACCGCCACTTCTTGTCCTACTTGTGGGAACAGGTATTTTTCTAACTGTAAGGCTCGGATTTATTCAAGTGCGGTTATTGCCGTATTCATTGAAACAAGTATTTTCTCGTAAGCATAATAAAAAAGCGGATGGCGACATTACGCAATTCCAGGCTTTGATGACGGCGATGGCTGCAACTGTCGGGGTCGGTAACATTGTCGGGGTCGCAACTGCAGTTTATATGGGCGGTCCAGGGGCAATTTTCTGGATGTGGCTCGCAGGTTTCTTCGGAATGGCTACAAAATATGGGGAAGCTATTCTTGCAGTAAAATATCGTGTTAAGGATGCAAAAGGGCAAATGGCTGGGGGGCCGATGTACTATCTTGAACACGGTCTGAAACAAAAATGGCTCGGTGTCCTGTTCGCTATTTTTGGGGCGCTTGCGGCTTTCGGTATCGGAAACGGTACGCAATCGAAGGCAGTCGCAGACGTCATGAACAACACTTTCAACGTTCCGCATTGGATTACTGGGGTTGTACTTTTTGTTTTTGCCGGACTCGTAATTCTTGGAGGAATCAAATCGATCGGCCGGGTTACTGCATTCTTCGTACCGATCATGGCACTCTTCTATTTCATTGCAGGTGCAATCGTTGTAATTATGAACTTCGATCTTGTTCCAGCGGCATTTGGTTTAATATTCAGTGACGCATTTACAGGACAGGCAGCTGCTGGTGGTGCAATTGGTGCAGTTATCCGTTTCGGTGTTGCTCGAGGACTATTCTCTAACGAAGCTGGTCTTGGTTCTGCTCCTATCGCTGCCGCCGCTGCAAAAACAGACATGCCTGGTCGCCAAGCACTTATTTCAATGACTCAAGTATTATTTGATACACTTATTATCTGTTCAATTACAGGTATTACAATTGTCATGTCAGGTCAATGGAAAGACAAATCAATTGACGCCGGCGCATTGACTGCACAAGCATTCGGAGAATTCCTAGGAAGCGCAGGTCCTATCATCGTCGCAATTGGTATCGTATTCTTCGCAACTTCTACAATTTTAGGATGGGGCTACTATGGAGAAAAATGTTTCCAATACCTCTTCCCTAAAAATGGAGCAGTATTAGGGTATCGTATCGCTTTCGTTTTGTTCATTATGGTAGGAGCTGTCGTATCTCTTGATATCGTTTGGTTGCTTGCGGACGTATTAAACGGATTGATGGCTATTCCAAACTTGATCGGTCTTCTTGGATTGTCTGGAATCATCGTTATGGAAACTAAACGATTCAAAGCGAAAATCGAAGAAGAGAAAGAAGAAGCAAAGCTTGGGAAATCAGCATCGGTTGACAGTTCAATCGATTAATGTGATGATTAGTCCGAAGCTAATGAAGGGCGGACGACATTATGGATCTATCTCAACCAACACCTGAAAACGTAACGTATATGATTGAAAAAATTAAAGAGAAGCTACGAATGGTCAACGTTGATGCAATGAAAGCGGACAATTTCAGCACATCCCAATATGAGGATCTCGTATACATGTACGAGATGGTCATGAAAAGGGATACAATCAGTCCGAACGAAATGCAAGCCATCGCCGCTGAACTTGGTGCATTACGCAAATGAAGTGTGTTAGACTAAAAACCCGATGCGACAGGAAAATCCTGAAGCATCGGGTTTTTATTGTGTTTTATTCAACTGCTGTTCCATCTTTCAATACGAGAGGCTGTATAAGAACTTCAACCCGTCTATTCTTGCTTCTTCCTTCTGCTGTATCATTGGAAGCGACAGGTTTATTTTCGCCATATCCCTTTACGCTGAACAGTTGAGGATCCATTTTATCATTGCTGACGATTGTCTTGAGGAAGTTGATTGCCCTCATCATGCTAAGCTCCCAGTTGGATGGGAATTCAGCGCTATTAATCGGAACATTGTCTGTATGTCCAGTGACGACGATTTGCCGTGGTTTTTCAAAGACGAGGAGATTAGCGATATCTTTTGCCAACTTTTCATATTCCGGTTTAATAGTCGCTTTGCCCGACTCGAATAGGATGCTGTCTCTAATCGTAATTAGCAGCCCCTCTTCTGTCAATTTCGTCTGGAATTGATTCTCAAGCTCTTGGACAGCGATATATTCATCGAGCTTATCCTGAATTTCCTCAAGAGATTGTTGGTCTTCCAAATAAGAAGAGTTTTCATTTTTCTCCCCTGCACTGTCTTTCGGTACCGGTACTGGGGTAGGAGCGGAGTTATCCATCACTCCTGTCCCCCCGTCGAAAATTTGGTTAAATACAGAAGATATTTGACTGAATTTTGCTTCATCCAATGAGCTGGATGCAAATAAGACGATGAACATCGCTAATAACAATGTGAGAAGGTCCGCGTAAGGCAAAAGCCAAGACTCGTTAATATGACCTTCTTCCCTATTTTTTCTTTTACGTTTCCTCGACAACCTGGCCCGCCCCCTTGTCGCTCGTATTTTTAGCAGCGAGCTTTCGACGTTCTTCCATCGACAAGTATGAAGATAGCTTTTGTTCAATGACTCTTGGGGCCTCACCCTCGAGGACGGAAAGAATCCCTTCGATCATCATCATTTTTTGACGAACTTCTTCTTTCGACTTACGTTGTAGTTTATTTGCAAACGGATGCCAAAGTACATACCCTGTAAAAATACCTAACAATGTCGCGATGAAAGCTGCTGATATGGCATGTCCAAGCGCATCGATATCATTCATATTTTTCAATGCAGCTATCAAACCGACAACCGCTCCCAACACACCGAGCGTCGGTGCATAAGTACCAGCTTGTGAAAAGATGAGTGCACCAGCAGAATGCCTATCTTCCATTGCCTCTACTTCTTCGGTAAGAACATCACGGATATAATCGGCATTTTGTCCATCGATAGCAAGGCCAAGTCCATTTTTCAAAAATGGATCAGATATTTCATCGGCTTTCGCTTCCAATGACAACAAACCTTCCCGTCTTGCAATATCTGCCCAACCGGAAAACATTTTGATTAAATCCGAGTCAGCAGTCAAATGCTGTTCTTTGAAGATAATGCCGAACAGCTTCGGCACTCGCTTGATTTCCTTCATCGGAAATGCGATGACAACCGCTGCCATCGTTCCAACGATAATGATAAGGATAGCGGCTATATTTAACAGATTATCCGGTGTTACGCCTTTCATTATCATTCCGACAAAAAGCGCAACGATTCCTAGGATAAGTCCAAAAACGGTTGATAAATCCATATGAGTACCCTCCATGTCCTACAGTCTACTTCTTCTTATTTCGACATATCTCCCACATTCTTTAGTCATCTCGAATAATAAATATAGTTCTTCAATGAAATGTCACCTTGCATACACATTTTGTCCTTTGATCATTTGTGCAGGTAATCAATGTAAATTCAAAAGCTTAGTAAAGACTTTTTTATTTCTATAAATTATCACTTTTTCCCTTTGCCTGTCTTCTGACTCTAGAGTACTATTAATACATACAGACGAAGGAGGTATTTATGTTGTCGACATTTGAACAGAAGTTGGAGAACTACGCAAGTCTAATCGTAGAGGTTGGATCGAATATTCAAAAGGACCAAACGCTCTACATAAGCGCTTCCATCGAGACCGTGGAGCTTGTCAGAAAGGTGGCTGCCAAGGCTTATTCTATCGGCGCAAGACATGTCATCGTTGATTGGGTTGATGATGAACTGACAAAATTGCGTTATGAAAAAGCGCCAGCCGAATCTTTTTCGGATTTCCCTGAATGGAAAGTAATGGAGCGTGAAAAATTAGCAGAAGCCGGGGCGGCATTTGTAAGTATCGTTTCACAAAGTCCTGACTTGCTAAAAGGTGTCGATCCTTCACGAATTGCGGATGCACAAAAGGCTAGCGGAAAAGCGTTGAGCAATTACAGAAAAATGATGATGGCAGATCGTTTCAGCTGGTCAGTCGTTGCTGCTCCCTCAAAGGCTTGGGCTGCAAAAATGTTCCCTGAGTTGGATGAATCCGAACAAGTTCCAGCACTATGGGAGGCTATTTTTAAGGCGGTTCGGGCAGATCAGGAAGATGCTGTCGGAGCATGGAAGGAACTAGACCGCAATTTGAATGAAAAAGCCGATTACTTGAATAAAAAGGCGTATGCGAAACTTCATTACAAAGCACCTGGTACAGACTTGACGATTGAACTGCCGAAAGGGCATATTTGGTGCGGAGGAGGGAGTGTCAATGTTGACGGCAACGCGTTCATGGCAAATATGCCGACCGAAGAAGTGTTCACAGTCCCTCATAAAGATGGTGTAAACGGTTACGTAAAGAACACGAAACCTTTAAGCTACGGTGGAAATATTATCGATGATTTCACAATAACTTTTGCAAATGGCCGAATTACCGAAATGAAAGCTGGCCAAGGCGAAGAAGTCCTGCAACGTCTCGTTGATACGGATGAAGGGGCTAAACATTTAGGCGAAGTCGCTCTCGTTCCACACGCTTCCCCAATTTCAGAATCAGGATTATTATTCTACAACACACTTTTCGATGAAAACGCATCGAATCACCTAGCAATCGGGAGTGCATACTCCTTCTGTCTTGAAGGTGGTAAAACGATGTCTTCGGATGAATTGGAAAAACGTGGACTCAATCAAAGTATTACACACGTCGACTTCATGATTGGATCTGCAGATATGGATATAGATGGAGTTTTGGAGGATGGAACTGTCGAGCCTGTATTCCGTAATGGAAGCTGGGCATTCTGATTTTAGACACAATTACTTAAAACATTTCAATCTCCTCTTTAATTATTGCAGGATTATAGTATAATGAGATGTATAATAAATATTCATTGTAGAGAGGGGTCTCATCATGGGCTTGATGTATACTACAGTTATTGGATATGCTATCGTCCTTGGTATAGCAGCATTATTTACAATGCATTATCTTGGGAAAGCTCTCAATTCCGCCGATGCAGAAACAATCGATCCAAAACCGGAAGTAAAATAAAACAAAGGGTTGCCACTTGGCAGCTCTTTTCTTTTTCTGTACTATTTACTATGAGTCGAATCAATATTCACACCTAAGATGCCGGATCAAGAGAACTATTTTAGTTAAAGAAAACTTAATTAGAAAACGGAGGTCGCTATATGACTGTCTTATCTGAAATCATTGCGTACAATAAAGAATTCGTCAACGAAAAGAAATACGAGGAATACACCACTACAAAATTCCCTGATAAAAAAATTGTAATTTTGACTTGCATGGACACAAGACTTATAGAGCTTCTGCCGAAAGCTATGAATTTGCGAAATGGCGATGCTAAAATCATTAAAAGCGCTGGAGCGATCGTTACTCATCCATTTGGCAGCGTCATGAGAAGCATCCTTATTTCTCTTTATGAATTGAAGGCGGAAGAAGTATATATAATCGCCCATCATGACTGCGGGATGAGCTCCATAGATACAGACCAGATGATTGAAAAAATGGTCGCACGCGGCGTAGACAAAAATCTATTTAAAACGTTAAAGTACTCTGGAGTCGATATGAAAGATTGGCTGCGCGGATTCAGTGATGTTACTGAGAGCGTGAAACGAAGCGTGGACCAAGTGCGTAATCACCCACTTATGGATCGCAAAGTTCCTGTCCATGGCCTTGTCGCACATCCTGACACCGGATTATTGGATGTCATTATTGACGGATATGAAGCAATCGACGAAAAATGACATTAGATTTCCCGGGAAATGACAAAAGCGGAGGGCGCTCGCTAAGCTGTGACAGGCATTAGGTAGATGCGCGAAAAGGCGCTCTTTGCCGTGCAGCGTAGCTGACTTATGACCCGAGCAGCTAGCACCCGAAGCTGGATGGGGTAATATGACAAAAACCGATTCTTCGTTAGAAGAATCGGCTTTTTATTTTAGCTGTTAGTTTCCGCCAGGCGGCCTTACCCTTTCAATAATCATCTGCTAAGCTTGCGTACATATAATGATCTTCCCAAAAACCATTAATGTACAATAACTTTCTCAGCAATCCTTCTCGGACAAAGCCTGCATTCTCCAGCACTTTCACCGAACCGGCATTCCGCGGAGAAACAAAAGCTTCGACTCGATGCAATGAAACTGTTTCGAATGCAAACTTCTTAACAATCTTCACCGCTTCAGTTGCAAGCCCTCTGCCTGTTTCCCGTTCGTCGATAGAATAACCGACGAAACCGCTTGAGAAAGGCAGTCGCTTTATGCTGTATAATGAGATGTGACCGATTAACCTGCTTGTTTCGGCGTCAAAAATCCCAAAATTGTATTCGCGCCGATCTCTCATTTGATAAATGGATTCCCTTATCTTATCCCGCTGGACAGAAACCGTATAATAGCTCGATTCGTGACGAGGCTCAAAAACAGTCCAGTACTCTCGATTCGCTTTGAGCAGCTCGGTGAATATTGCTGCATCGTCTTCTGTCAATATACGTAAATAACAAGTTCGCCCTTCAAGCAGAATCAATGCGTCTTCACCTTTCTTCGGAAGCTATTTTCAAAAACTCTTCTACATCTTTCACACATAATGCCACACCTTTTGCCCAGAACTCTTCTTTTGTAATATCTTCTCCAAGATGCTTCATCGCAAGATCTTCAACAGACATGACAGCTGTATCACGCAACAGCGCCATATACTTCTGTTCAAATGATTCGCCTTCTGCAATTGCTTTCGCATAAATACTCAATGAGAACAAGTATCCGAAAGTATATGGGAAGTTATAAAATGGTGTTCCCGTAATATAGAAATGCAGTTTCGAAGCCCAGAAATGCGGATGTACAGTATCAAGAGCGCCAGCGTATGCCTCTTTTTGCGCCTCTGCCATTAATTCATTCAATCTTGCAGCAGGGACAACTCCGTTTTTCCTTTCCTCATAGAAACGCGTTTCGAAAAGAAAACGTGCATGTATATTCATGAAGAATGCCACACTGCGCTGAATTTTATCCTCCAGCAATGCTAGTTTTTCCTCTTGCGTTTCTGCAGCTTTGACAGAAGCGTCCGCAACGATCATTTCCGCAAATGTGGAAGCTGTCTCCGCAACCCCCATCGCATATTGACGGTTCATGTAATGAACAGGACGCAAAGCGTATGAATGGAACGCATGGCCGAGTTCATGTGCCAACGTCGCAACATTGGACATAGAGCCGCTATACGTCATGAAAATACGAGACTGTTCAGAAACTGGCATTCCCGTACAGAAACCTCCTGGACGCTTATTCGCACGGTCTTCCGCTTCAATCCAGCTATCTTCAAATGCTTTCCTTGAAAACGACTCCAATTCAGGACCAAATTTACCGAAATGCTCCAAAATAAATTCAGCGCCTTCTTGGTAAGACATCTCCTTCGTGGATGACGTGACCGGTGCATCTAAATCATACCAATTCATATTTTCATTTCCTAATAGTTCGGCTTTCCGCTTTAAATATTGTGCAAAAGGTCCTTTATTTGCGCTGATTGCACCCCACATTGCATCTAGTGTTTCTTGGCTCATCCGATTTTTCATAAGGGGTTCCTTCAAAACAGAATCCCATCCACGTTTTTCATAGACAGCCAAACGGAAGCCCGCCAAGTGGTTTAATGTGGACGCGAAGAAATCCTCTTTCGTTTCCCAAGCTTCTTCTAGTTTTTCAAATGCTTCCTTGCGCACGCTAACATCTGCATGGGAACTTAAGTTATTCGCCTGTCCTACGGAAAGCTTCTTTTCTTCCCCATCTACTGTCATTTCTATTGTAATGTCTCCTACGAGCTGATCATATAGTTGTCCCCAACCTTGGTACCCATCGACACTTAATGCCGTAATGAGGCTTTCTTCTTCCTCAGATAGTTTCAATTGAACTTCTTCGCGCCATTCTTGTAGAATAAAATCGAATTGAGACAATTGTTCAGTCGCAAGTAATTCTTTCCAAATGGATTCTTCCGTCTTTGCAACGACTTGTTTGATTTTTAGCACTGCCGTCTGGAATCGTGCTCCTAAAGTACCTACTTCTGCTTGTAGAATGAGCGCCTTTTTATCTTTCGTATTCGCAGCAAGGAAGCAACCGATAACAGCGCCAGCTTCTCTTAAATTTTTTGCAGTGTTTTTGATTTCATCAATTACGTGAAGAATTTTACCTGCTTCATCGACGGATGTTGGTGTTTGTGTAGCGGATGCAAGACTTTCCAACTCACCAATCTGTTGTTTCACCGCATCCAAATGCGTACGAAGCTCCTCTGAATCGCTTCCGCCTTTAAAAAATACATCTAAATCCCATACTTGTGAATACGTTTTTGTAGTAGTCAATGAATGATCCCCCTAATGATTTAGAAAATTTTAATAAAAACATGTTTTTATTATACCATGAATCTTCGGGATTCGAAATATTAGATTTGTGACGGAAATTTCATACTTTCCTTCGCACTAATTCACATTCCTATGTATACTGTTCAGAGGGAGGATGTACTATGTCTAAAATACTTCTGATGACCCTGTCACTATGTACAGTCATAATATTGAATGTAATCGCAAGCTTTTTCTCTTTGAATGGAAATACAACAGGAGAGATTACAAATCGGCTGCCGATGCTTTTTTTGCCGGCCGACTATGTACTTGTCGTCTGTTGGTTGATCTATATGGCGCTCTTTTTCTGGATCTTCAAATTCAATAAGACTTTCCACGAGATGAGCTCCGCGCATCAAAACCGCTTCACTTTCCTTTTCGTATTAAGTAGCCTTCTTCATATTGCTTGGATTTTCCTTTGGCATTTCGAATTGTTTACTGGCACTTTAATTGCGAAAATTGCTCTACTTATTGTGTTGCTCATTTTTTACGGAAGTTTCCCGAAACGGGATAACCTACTTACTGGAAGAGCTCCGATCAGTTTGCTCACTGGATGGATTTTCATTACGACTATTGAGAATGTCAGTTATTTTCTTATGATTCACGGCTGGTCAGGATTGGGATTAAGCGATCCGTTATGGACGGTCATCTTTTTAACGATTTCCACAGCGTTCGCTTTACATTTTATGTACCATTACAAGGATTATGTAATGAATCTCGTTTTTGTTTGGGTCTTTATCGGGATTGCTGTCCGAAACGGGATAGAGGAGCTATTCATCTCCGCAGCAGCTATCTTCTTATCCGCAGTCATCATCACTTGTATCTTTCTGTTTTCGGGAAGACGTGTGGAACAATAAAAACAGAGTAGGCGCATGAATTTCTCATACGCCTACTCCTTTTTTATGTCCTTTGAATAAGTCTAGGTGCGGATGTAAATAAAATGACCGCTACGATTGCGCACAAGATGATGGATGGAATCATATAGGTTGCATTATATCCTAAAGAAAATAACCAAGCGGGCTTATCACCGGCGGCATCAGCGAAAAATACCATTCCGGCAATGAAGTGGGCTAAAAATCTAAAAAGGCCCCCTAGAACCGTCCCCACAGCAATTGCCGCAGCCATTGAACCTTTGCGCCCAGCCAATTTACTTTTAATCAACCAACCATGTGTAGACGCCGCCAATCCAACTAGTGTGTAGGCAAAAAAATAGTCCAAAGCACCTTGCACTGGATGGATGATATAACCTCCTATTACCGCTTGAAGAAGACCTGTAATAAACCCAGTCAACAATCCTCCAGCAAGCCCCCAACGGTATGCCATCAAGATAATCGGCAACATCGATAAGGTAATGGAACCGCCTTGTGGCATTTTGAATAACGTTAAATTATCCAAGACAAATGATAAAGCTCCTAAAATAGCAACCTCCAACAATAACTGAAGTCTTTTACGATCCAATTGAAACTCCTCCTCTTTTTTTGTCGGAGGGATACGGAATGAAGAAAACGCGGTTTTCTGCTTCGACCTGAGGGCAGTATAAATTAGTTTACAGAAAGCCAATCAAGGTAACGAATAGTAACATAGAGCCACTTTTCCTATACAACAAAAAACGACATCCCGGATAGAACCGAGACATCGATATATGTCAGTTTCCATCCACATCCCTACGCAAGCATGAACTTACAGGTTCGAAGGGTCAGGACAAAACGTCCAATCTCAGCCAATACAGGCACCCCTTGTGGTCGTGTAATTCAATTGTCGTCTCCATTGTATATGTTACAGTAGTTATAAGCAAGATGATATTGTAAACTACTTATTAGAATTGCGGGAGGTAAGCCTATGACCAATAATAAACTACTATCGGCTCTCTGTTATTTCAGCATCTTTTTTTCACCGCTATTATTGCCCGCGATTGTCTATTTCGTCACGGACGATCATGACGTGAAGGGACATGCGAAGCGTTCACTCATATCACATCTTATACCCGTAGTGCTTCTCATAGCTGGCTTTATTCTCTTTACGTTTTCAATGGTTTCGTATGAATCAAGAATGCATACAATGTTAACAGGGCAATTTGATTTTTGGGGACTTGCCCCTTTCCTGTTCATGCTCATCTATGGTCTGCTATTTTTGATTGTCGTCATTTGGAACGTTTATCAAGGTGTAAAAGTGTTGAAATAAACGCATACGTTTCTTGAGAATCGAATAATTATGTTATAATTAGCTGGAAAAGTACGTTTCGAGGAAGGGACCTGTAAATCATGATTGTAAAAAACAACGAAGAGATCGAGGCACTGAAAAAAATCGGCCGCATCGTCGCAGAAGTGCGGGAAGCGATGAAAGCTGCCACAGTGCCAGGCATTACGACGAAAGAGATTGATGAAATCGGAGGACGACTTCTTGCTGAGCGCGGAGCTGTCTCCGCGCCGATTGACCAATATGAATTCCCTGGGTATACATGTATCAGTGTCAATCACGAAGTAGCCCACGGCATCCCTGGATCACGCGTCATTCAAGATGGCGATCTCGTCAACATCGATGTTTCCGCATCATATGGCGGGTACTTTGCAGATACAGGCATTTCATTCGTCGTCGGCACGAATGATGAGAAGAAGCAACAGCTTTGCGACGTAGCGAAACTCGCTTTTGACCGCGCAATGACAAAAGTGAAAGCAGGCTCAAGGTTGAACCAGATCGGGAAGGCAGTCGAGCGGGAAGCTAAGGATAACGGCCTGAAAGTTATAAAGAACTTGACCGGGCACGGGATTGGAACATCGCTGCACGAAGAGCCGCAACATATACTTAACTATTATGATGCTTGGGATAAAACGTTGATGCAGGAAGGTATGGTTTTAGCGGTTGAGCCATTCATTTCCGAGAAAGCTGAGCATATTATTGAGCTCGGAGACGGATGGACATTCGTAACGCCTGATAAATCCCTCGTCGCTCAAATTGAACATACAATCATCGTCACAAAAGATGAACCGATCATACTTACACAGCTATAAGAACAAAGGAGACTGTCCGGAAAGTCGATGAATCGACTTTCTGACAGTCTCTTTTTGTAGGGAGAGGTTTTATGATCACTCACCGGGATTTATGAGCGCTCGCCAGGATTTATGATCACTCACCACGATTTATGATCACTTGCACTAATTAAAAGGGCTATCCAGAAAGTCGTTAAAACTGACTTTCTGGATAGCCTCCTTTTATCTTTTCTTCTTAACGTCTTTCTGACCGCCTACTGTCTTCGAATTCCCTTCGGTCAGCTTTCCTTTATACCAGACTTTTTGGACAGGCTTGAACCCTTTCGTCAGCTTCTTGTACGTCCGTTCTTCAGGATACGATAGCAATGTAAGCACTTCGCCATCCTCCCCGGCACGTCCTGTCCGACCGGAGCGATGCAAATACTGCTCGGTCGTATGGGGGACGTCGACATGGATGACGTGGGTCAGTCCTTGTATATCCAGTCCTCTTGCAGCCAAATCCGTCGCAATCAATATTCGGATATCGCCCTTTCGGAAGCTTTCCAGTGTCTCCTGCCTTTCGAACTTTGTCATTGAGGAATATAGAACCGCAACAGGTGCCTCATTATATTGCAACTTCATTTCCTTCATTCGAAGCTGATCGACATTATTCATAAAAGCGAGCGCCCTTATGGCTGGCAGATGCGACAGTCCTCGAAGAAGGTCTGTCTTATCTCGTGCATCCGTCTTGATGAATGAATGGACTACTTTGCCCGACAACGGCATATCATCGACAGAGACATGCAACCGGACAGGCTCATCCAATAGGTTCTTAGCGACAAGTTCAATTTCATTCGTAATTGTTGCTGATACGACAGCGACTTGACGTTCAGGATGTGCCGCTTCGATTAAATCTTTCACAATGACGCGGTAATCCCGTGATAACAACTGATCACCTTCGTCCAAAATGATATACCGAATATCATGCATTTTTAAACGCTTCGCTTTAACAAGTTCCACGAGGCGTCCCGGAGTTCCGACAACAATCGTCGGCTTCTTTTTCAATCGTTCAACTTGCCGCTGCATATTCGCGCCGCCGATCAACTGGGTGACTGTAATATCCGTGCCTTCCACCCATTCACGGATGACATTGACGATTTGCATCGACAATTCCTGGGAAGGAGCTATAATCAACGCCTGTGTCTGCATTTTCTTCCCGTCCACTTGCTGAAGAATCGGCAAAACATATGCAAGCGTCTTCCCTGTCCCGGTTGGTGATTCCGCCACTACGTCCCGGCCGTTTAATAATTCCGGTATCATTTGCGATTGAATCGGTGTTTCTCTTTCAAATTTCCATTTCTTTTTAATACTATCGTCCATTTTTTCCAAGAAGGACATTCTCATCCCCGCTTTCACTGTTCCTTATCTTATAATGAACCGGATTTGCATTTCTTTCAAGTGTTCAAGGCTTTCTTCTTGCTTTTGTCGCCTGTTCATATGCATAGGCATAGCCGATTAATTCCGGCTCGGAATACGCTTTGCCGCATATTGTAATGCAAAAAGGCTCGCCTTCCTTCGTGAAGGATGATGGAACCGTAATGGCCGGGTACCCAGCTGCGGCGCTAAAACTGCAGCCATGATCCTGCGGGAACACAAGCATATCAATCTTATGTTCGTCAAAAGCCCGATCTAGAGCTAATTCTCCAGCCAGATGGCGGTTTCTCAAAAATGCCTCAATATATTCCGGCTCGGTCAACGTTCCGCTCGTCCGATCTACTTTTTCCAACATCACTTGACCGAATTCCAGCGTTTCTTCTGCATGTTCCTTATTGAATTGAATGATATCGGATAACGTACGGATTGGGTTCGTCGCTGGCGTTTTTCCAAGATACTCATTCAATGCCGCTTTGAATTCATACAGGAGGACGTCATAGCCTAAATCGTCTTCCATCGTCCCTAAATCGATATGGTCGATAATTTCTGCACCTAATGATTCAAAATGTTGGAGCGCTTCCTCGAACTTTTCTTTCCTCTCCGTCGAAATCTCCCTTACAAAAATGGATCTGGCAATGCCAATTCTTTTGCCTGCAAGCGAAGTTGCGTCACATATGGAGAGCCAATCTATTCCATTGAAACGCTCTGCTTTCCTAGTGACTGGATCAGTTTCATCGTAGCCGACCATCAAGCCGAATGTAATAGCCGCGTCTTCTACAGTTCGAGCGAATGGCCCTGGTGTGTCTTGGGTGAATGAAAGCGGGATGATGCCGCTTCTGCTGATCGCCCCAACAGTTGGCTTAATGCCTACAAGAGCGTTTTGAACTGCAGGGTTGATGATTGATCCGCTCGTTTCAGTTCCAATGGAGACTGCCGACATATTGGCTGCAACAGCTGCTGCGGATCCGGAACTCGACCCTCCCACATCAAAAAGCCCATAAGGATTGTTCACTTGTCCACCACGGGAGCTCCATCCATTCCGCATGCGGTCCGACATGAAATTCGCCCATTCCGTCATATTCGTCTTGCCTAAAATGACTGCGCCAGCTTCCCTCAGCTTTTTCACTAAAAATGCATCTTCCCCAGCATAATGGTTTTTCATCGCTATCGAGCCGCAGCTTGTATGCATCCCGTCTCCCGTATCCATATTGTCTTTTAACAGAACCGGAATGCCATGCAACAATGACCGCACAATTCCACGATGACGTTCCTCGTCAAGTGCACGAGCGATATGGACAGCTTGTGGATTCAGTTCGAGGACTGCATTGATATTCCTATTTTTCTCTGAAATTGTCTTCATGTACATGACGGTCAGTTCTTCGGCCGTGAGTTGACCGGAAGACATTTTTTCCTGCATTTGCCGAATAGTCGCTTCTTCTAACCATTCATGCTGTAAATCATCTAATTTCCTGTTCATGCAAATCCCCCCGTAGTCATCACTCTATCCTCATTGTATACTGTTTCATCAATTCATATAAAGATAGTTCATATAATTGTTTTCCGTTAATTTTAAAGACGCCATCATTAACAAGATTTTCGATTATTTTATCCCTTTTGGTTTCTAGTTCGGGATTTTCTTTCTTTCTCATGGTGTTTGTTCCTCCTAGATAGTTGCCTAACATCTATTCCTCTTCCATGAAAACTGTAAACCATGAAGAAATAACCAAAAAATCCCCGAGGTGCTAAGCACTCGGGGAGTAATCATGACCATTTATTATTTTTATATTTGCGGTAGTAATTGACTTGTCTCATGAAAAGATAAAGTTTACGTTTAAAGCTTTTATCTCTTTTGTAGAACAGCGGGTTGGCGTATTTGCCTGCCCGTAACAGCTGGTCGACCTCTTTTCGGATTTTGGCATTGTCGACAAACTTCCGTAAAACGGCTTTCGGAACGACTGTGAAAAGGAATTTTTCATCTAATAATGTCAATGGTTTTTCAACACCGTAGATGAGGTCATCAACAAAGTTCTTTGCCAGGTTATGTCCGCATGACGTGATGTAATAACTTGAACGTCCCTGTCGGATATTCACTTCAAACACTTTGAACTTTTTGTCGCGATGATCATATTTCAAATCAAAGTTTGCATAACCGACATAGTTGAGCGCTTCTAGAAACCCTTTCAATTTCAACATCATTTCTTCATTATAACGGGTAATGACCGCTGTATAATTGCCGATCGCAGTAACAGTATGCTCCTGCAATACAACTTGTCCAAAGGTGATCAGCTCGGAATTCCCTTTACTATTGACGTAGAAGACGGAATCCCACATATATGTATCATCGCCAGGAATGAAATCTTGGATGATCAAGTCGTCGCGATAACCACTATTCTTAATCGTGTCAATGACTTTCTGAATTTCTTCATATGAGTTGACTTTATACACTTTTTGCATGCCTTCAAATGGATGCTTGTAATATTGCACACCGTTGCTCGGTTTGATGATGACCGGGAACATCACTTCTTCGACGAAACGGTCGTCTGTTTCACATGAATAGAAATAAGTTGCAGGCGCATCAATTCCATGCTCTTCGCAAAGCCGGTAGAAATTCTTCTTTACAAGTAAATTATTCATCAACTCTTCATCGATATAGTTGAATACATAATCGGACTTGAGAGCTTGTCGGCATTCGATGATCAGGCGCACATACAAGTCATTCGTCCCGATAAGGAGCAGTCTCTTCCCTTTCGACCTGTACTTATCCGCAACTTTTTTTAAGAAGCGGACGAACTCTTCCTTCTCCCCTAATTTCGGATTCAGCTCGATGGCGCCAGGGATTGTACTTAAGCTCGTAAATGATAAAGGCTCTTTCCCGACTAGGACCGGATGGATGCCATATGCCTCGTGAAATGAAATCGCCATATTGTATGCATTAATATCTGTCCCTACAATGATCGGGATAAACGGATGGTTTGTCATAGTTTCCTCCAACATGCTTTTCTCTATCTTAGTGTAGGGTTCATGAATTTCTATGTCAATCAAGCAGTATGGCCTATTCGAAATAACTCACATTGTCAGAGCTCCAGAGTCAACATACTTCCAAATATTCCAAGGTTGCTCTGTTGGCGGTGCCGATTCAAACGTGAGGATTTCCTTCGTCGTCGGATGCGGAAATGATAGCGTATGCGCCCATAACGCAATTTGCTGTCCCGGCCGGTTCACATGTTGACCGTACTTTTGATCTCCGTAGAGTGGAGCGCCAGACGTTGCCATTTGAACGCGAATCTGATGGGATCTGCCTGTATGAAGCCGGATGGCGAGCAAGCTCATACCGTCCTGTCTTTCAATTGTTTCATAATGAAGGACCGCCTTCTTCCCTCCTGGGTGAGAGGGCTTAACTGCATGGACCTTGTTATTCTTCGCATCCTTCCAAAGATGATGCTCCAATAGGCCGCTATTTTCCAATCCGCCTCTTACAACAGCTAAGTATGTCCGTTCCATTTCCCTTTTTCGCAGCACGTCGGAAAGCCGGGATGCTGCCTTGGATGTTTTTGCGAATACGAGAACGCCTCCTACTGGACGGTCCAGCCGATGCACTAAACCCAAATAGACATTCCCCGGTTTTTGATGGCGCTTTTTCAAGTCTGCTTTCAATAAGGTTAATAAATCCTCATCTCCGCTATCATCAGCCTGCACGGGCAAATTGACAGGCTTCTCTACTACGAGCAAATGATTGTCTTCATATAAAATGCGTATGATCAACTTTCACAGTTCCTTTCAATAGTATTGATGGACAAATTTCTCTATTTAACTGTTCATTTTTCATTTCAGTTCGCCTCCATTCCGTCTATCATACTATATATCTCCCAGATTATCCGACAAAATTGGTGGATGATTGGTTATTGAAGATAATTCTCCCTAAAAATAAAAAAGCCGAAGTTTTTCCGGCTTTTGCTCATACTTTTATTCTTGCACCAAATAGATTGGCTCATCTGTCGGCCAACTGGAAAAGTCTGATATAATACCGTCTACGCCAAACTTCTGTGCTTTCGAAACTAACCGTTTATCTTTTTTTGACCAGACAAGGACCTTACTACCACGTTCGTGGACACTATCCACCATCCTCTTATTTAAGAAGGACACATTGAAATTGATATAAGATGCAAAGGATGTCAATTCGTCTAACTTCTTTGTAGTAAGTATTGATTCGGAAGGTTTTATAAGGACTGCTACTTCAATATCGGGCAATAAAGTATGTATCTTCCTCATGGACTCTGCATCGAATGATTGGACGATGATCGAGCTGCTGTCGACATAATCGCTCAGCAGCGTCACAACCTTTTCTTCAATTCCTGGATAAGTTTGTGGGTTTTTCAGTTCAATTAGCAAACCGGCTTTGTCATAGAATTCTTCTAATAATTCGTTGAGCGTTATGATTGACTCGCCTTGAAACTCTTTGCTGAATCTTCCACCGGCGTCCAACTCTTTCAGCTCCGCCAAAGTATAGTCTTTAATGTAACCGCTTCCATCAGTTGTACGGTCGATTTTCGCATCGTGCATAATGACGAGTTCGCCATCCTTTGAAAGGTGGACATCACATTCTAGAAAATCTGCACGGAGCTCGACTGCTTTATGGAATGCGGAACGGGTATTTTCAGGTGCAAAACTGGAAGCTCCACGGTGTGCGATACTAATCATATTAGGTGTATGGACCCTCTTTGTCTGATCATTGAAACCGAAAAGAAGGAATAGACATGCACCGACGATTGCTACGCAAAACAGACTATGTTTTCTCATTAGAATTCCCCGCATTCTCTCATCGGATACTACCAATTACGCCTCGGCGTAATTGTGTCAGGATTTTAATCGAGCTAGCTCTATAAACTCACTTAAAAATCCTTGACATCCGCCGAAGGCAAACCCAATCCAGCTCGCTGGATTTAGTTAATATCCGAATTATCTTTCTATTATATTATCATATATCTATAGTCTTGAATACCTTAATATGCACAATGAGCTAAAAGTATTGCATTTTTTTCGCAACAACAACTAAACAACAACTAATTAAATGTATGCGCTTCCAATTTGAAGTAATAGTAATAATCGTCAAAATACTATTTACAAACTATTTTTCGACTGATATATTGGATATCACTTAAGACTAGAAGTTCACTATCTAGTCGGAAGAATAATTGAATTGCATCTAGGAGGAGCCATCATGTTAAGTAATCCTGTAATCGCCACCACATTAATTTTCGCTCTTATTGCATTGGGCGAATGGCTATCTATCGTTTCAAGAGCCAGAATCCCGATGCTTCTAACAGCGATGGTAGGATTCCTTATCCTAAATTGGACAGGCATCTTCCCGAAGGACATTTTAGAGAAGTCACAATTTCCCGCGTTAGGCGCCATTTTAATTGGCCCGGCAATTTTGCATATGGGGACAATGATTCCCTTTTCATTATTGAAAAGTCAATTCAAAGCAGTTCTTATCGCCCTTGGAGGCATCATCGTTTCAGGAGTACTCATATTGACGATCATTCCTTTGATTTTTGATTACCCGACTGCCGTTGCAGGAGTTGGTCCGATTAGCGGTGGAATCATCGCCCTTATCATCACATCAGAAAAATTGACCGAACTCGGCCTTACAAGCCTTGTCATAATTCCAGCGTTGGTAGTAGCTTTCCAAGGTGTTATGGGAATGCCGCTTGCGATGAATTTCATGAGAAGATACGCAGTGAAATTACAGAAAGATATGGATAACGGAACTTTCATACCAATGGTGTCAGAAACAGATATTTTGAAGGAAGAGGAAAAAAGTAAAAAACAAAGCCCATTAAAATCCAGTACCACATTAAAACTGTTCTATGTTTTTGTCGGTGCATCCATTGGGGTTGCTCTTGGTTCAGTAACACCGGTCCATTATACGCTTTGGTGTCTTGCAATTGGCGTCATCGGTCTGAAGATTGGGGTTTTCGAGCCAAAAACATTAGATAAAGCAAATTCATTTACGATTACGATGATCGGCATTATCTTTGTCGTCATTGGGACAATGGCTGGCGTCACGCCAACACAAGTACTCAACAATTTACCAAGTGTCGTCCTTATCCTTGTCATTGGTACTTTCGGCATAGCACTAGGCGGGTTCATCATGTCCAAGCTGCTGAAATGGCATCCGTATAAAGGGATGCCCGTCGCATTAACGGCTTTGTTTGGTTTTCCTGCAGATTATATACTTTGCGAGGAAGTGAGCCGGAGCATTGCAAGAAACCAAGAGGAAGAAAAAGCGATCTTCGATGAATTATTAGCTCCAATGCTTATCGGTGGGTTTACGACCGTGACCGTGGCTTCTGTCGTTATCGCTGGCATTTTAGTACAAACATTATAATTCGGAGGGATTTACAATGACTAAAACAATCATTCGAAACGGATCACTTATTGATGGAAACGGAGAAGCGCCAAAACAAGGACAAATTATTGTTATTGACGGAGATCGAATTGAGTATGTCGGTGATGAGGACCGATATGCAGAAACTGGTGACGAACAAGTCATAGATGCGGCTGGCGGATCAATCCTTCCCGGCTTCATCGATACGCACGTCCATATGATGTTCGAATTTTCGCCTGTCCATGAACGATTGGCAACTCCCTTTTCGTTCATGTATTACCGAGCTGCACAATATTTGAAGGCAACTTTGGAGGCGGGAGTCACTTCGGTCAGGGACGCCCTCGGTACCGATCTAGGTGTGAAAAAGGCTGTTGAAGAAGGACTTATTCCGGGGCCACGCTTGCAGCTCAGCATTAATGCATTGACGATTACCGGTGGACATGGAGATGGTTACACAGTTTCAGGTAATGTACTCGATTTATTGCCTTCTCCGTACCCAGGAATGCCGAACGGGCTTTGCGATGGCGTAGAGGAAGTCCGGAAAAAGACGCGTGAAATGCTTCGGGCAGGCGCAGAAGTCATTAAAGTGCATGCGACAGGCGGCGTCTTGAGCGCAACTGATCATCCGGAATTCACACAATTCTCGTTAGAAGAGTTGAAGGTTATCGTCGAGGAAGGACGTTTCCGGAAAGGCGTTAAAGTCATGGCCCATGCACAAGGGGCAGAAGGGATTAAAAACGCCGTCCGTGCAGGAGTCCATTCGATTGAACATGGCATCTTCATTGACGATGAAGCTATCGAATTAATGCTCGAAAACGGAACCTACCTCGTACCTACCCTTCTAGCTCCGGTTGCGGTTTTAGAAACAGCCGCAGAAACAGGTATGCCTGAAACAGCTGTTCAGAAGTCGAGGGAAGTTATTCAACACCATATTGAAAGTTTCCAAAAAGCGTATAAGGCTGGCGTAAAAATCGCTATGGGAACTGACGCTGGTGTTATGAAGCACGGCACGAACTTGCGTGAACTAGGGTTGATGGCCGATGCCGGAATGAGTCCGATGGATGCGATTGTCGCATCTACGAAAACAGCCGCCGAATGTTTAGGCTGGGGGGATCGTGTCGGAACGATTGAAACAGGGAAACTCGCGGATATTATTATCGTAAAATGCGATCCATTAAAAGATATTCATTCTCTTGCAGACAATGACAACATCCAAGTCGTCATTAAAGGCGGAAAAGTGGAGAAAGATTTAACGGCATAAGATGATGTATCTAAAATAAACGGCCATTGCAAAGACAGACATTTGTCTTGCAGTGGCCGTATTTTCATTAGAGCATCACGATGAATGCTATACTATAACTAATTCGTTAGGAGGCCGATAGAATGGATATTGAAAAATACCTCAATCGTTTTCACGCATCAAGCGACAGTAAACCTTCCTTGCATCAATTGTCGGAACTACAACGTTTACATATGACCAAAATACCGTTTGAAAACCTCGACGTCATTCGCCGAGTTCCGATTTACTTAAATTTACATTCGATTTACGATAAAATCGTTCTTCGGAATCGCGGCGGGTATTGTTATGAATTAAACGGGCTGTTCCATTGGTTATTAGAACAGCTTGGATACGATGCTTCCCTAATTGCTGCCACTGTATATCGTCCAAATGGACGGTGGGCCAAGCCCGAAACACATGCCGCCATCCTCGTGCAGATGGATGAACCGTACTTAGTCGATGTTGGATTTGGAGACTCGACAATCTTACCAATTCCATTGAACGGCAGTCCGCAAACTGACGTAAGTGGAACTTACTCGGTCGAGCAAGTTGGCAAGGGGCTATTTGATCTGATACGAAACCGGAATGGCGATTCTCGTCCGCTCTATCGCTTTTCTACAAATATGAAACAACTTGTTGACTTCCATGAAGGCTGCGTTTTCAATCAAGTCTCCCGAGAATCGACATTCACGCATGTCGACATTGTCACAAAAGCAACAGCTGAGGGCAGAATGACAGTAAAGGACTATGAATTTACCGTTACGGAAAATGGTGCCTCCAAGACAACACCTCTTTCCAAGAATGAAAAAGATGCAATTCTTTCAGACTTATTCGGTATCAACATATAGTAATAAAAAAGAACGGCAAAGGTTTCATCCCTTTATCGCTCTTTTTTTATCGATTTAATTGATGGCCAAACTTCTGAAATTCTTTTTTAAGGCCAATTGCAATGAACTATATGTTTGGATTTTTGAAAAATCCAAGCCCAACTGGACCGAAGTTTGAGCGATGACAGGGTGGATTCCTGTCATCGTCGCCTTAATACCTAATAGATCGAGCACCGCCATTAACTGATAAATATGATTCGCTACCATCGTATCGATCATAGAAACTCCCGACAAATCGATGAATAGATGAGTCACGTCAATCTCAACACACCGATTCGGTACATAGTCCACAATGGATTGGACCCGCGTCGTATCAATATCTCCGATGATCGGTAAAATCCCAATTGATGAATCAAGTTTAATAATAGGTGCATTCAATTCTTCAATAAGGCTCTGTTGAGCAACTAACCGTTTGTTCATAAGCTCATCGTATCTATTTGAAAACTCCACCATCATTTCATCAAACGCCTTATGGATGGCAATTCCCCAATTCATAATGTCTGAACGGAGAATCCTCTCCCCTTCCTTCTCGACAAATCTCTCAACAAACTTCCAAAACGCTTGACGCGCCTTACTAAGGGCTTCCAAAACTTCATAGATTGGCGTTCGGCTATTCACCCTACTCTCAGCGACAACTAACGCCCAATTTTTCTTGTTTTCTTCAAACATCTCTACTTCTAATAAGAGGCTGCTTGCAACGGTCAAGTTTGTTAGCCTGTTTTGCTCTCTTAACATTTGAACCGAACCGCCACTGGCATCTTTCGAGTAAATCGAACCTTCCTTATCTTCACGATCCAACAGCCATTCCTCTGTGATGGCGTCTATTTGTTCCAATAAGAATTCATACAGCTCACAATTCATAGTTTTCACTATTAACCCTCCCACCGACAACCTGTTGTTTTTTATTGTAACATAAAAAATAAATACGTATTGGGAAATTATAGTGAAAAATCCCCAATACGTATGAATTCATTTTATGATTTTAAGTTTCACCTTTTTAACGCCCCACTCCATTGCGCTTTCATAGGTAGGGATAAATACGTCAATTTTATGTCCTTTTATTGCGCTGCCGACATCTCCTGCAATTGCTTCCCCATACCCTTCCACCCAAACTTTCGTTCCAAGCGGGATTATTGATGGGTCCACTGCAATAACTTTCTGATTTGGATTGGAACGGAGATCAATACCATACGCTGTCGTTCCAGAGCAACCTGTACAATAAGCTGTATAAGCTGTTGCAGTCACCGTCATTTCTGCTCCCGTACTTTCTGGAGGACTCGAAACGGAGACGTTGAATGCCGGTTCTTTCGGTGCCAAACTTGTTTCAGTAGTAATTTCTGGTGCCTTTTCCGATATGACTGCAGCCACTTTGAACGTCCCTGCATTTCCGAGATTATTTTCCCCATCTTCTTCACTAACCGTCAATACGTCACCCGGGTAGATCAGATCCTCTTCCAAGTCGTTCAAACTTTTCAATTCTTGCAAAGTCATTCCATGATTCAAGGCAATGCGATACAACGTATCTCCTTCTTCAACCTTGTAGGTCACAGTTTCTTCCTTCAACAAGTCCAGTGGCGGATAAAACAACGATATTGTATTTTCCAAAATGTCGATAAACGGAATATCACTAAGGTTCGGTCTAATTTCTTCGGAAGGAAGCCCTATCTCCTTTTCATGCTCCGTCCCGCTAGATATAGCCGCTTCGGTCACGACACTGAATGAGAGTGTCATGATTGCGGTTAGCACAATCATTTTCATCTTAATCAAGTAGTATTGCTCCTCTCTCAATAACAATTTCCCCCAGTACTGTCCAAAATCTTTCAAATTCAAACATATACTTTTTCAAAAGTTCGGAATATGACAATCAAGAAGTTGAGTATCATAGTGAGACTGTCATAGGAGAAGCAGATTTTGGTTTACATTCTCTGTAGAGAGGGCAAAATATAGAAAATGGTTAGTAAGGGGCGAGTGACATGAAAATAGGAAGACTTATTAAGACAGCTATTAAATGGGCTCCGGTCGTTTATCCGATCGTCCGCAAAATAATTGATAATAAACAAAAGACGAATGCTCCTTTACGGAGACGTTGAACTTGCTTGCTTTTGCAACGCTATTTGAAGCACGCATAGATTCATGCAGCTTGCTAATCCTATAAGGAAACAGTTATAAGGAGGCAACTGCCATGGCAGAGGATAATCGGAAGGCTACTAATGACGAACGGGAAGAGATCCAATTTCGTTATTTAGAACATCCTGAAGGGATTCCATCAGACCGAACAAGTTTATTTGACATGCATGAGGATATGCAAACCGTTGATACGATTAATTTGGATGATATGAAAGAGGATTTACGAAAGGAAAGAATCCATAAACATCCGAAGTCATAAATGAAAGAAGCCGGAAAATTGCCGGCTTCTTTTTAATTCCTGAACTTGGGAAAATTTTCACGAACATAATCCCTATTTGTAGCACCCTAGTTTCATATTAATTTATGCCTAAAATTAAATGTTTTATAAATAAGTAATATACGATTTCAACCCTCATTTAGGTCTTCTACCTTATTTTATCTTATTCCATCTATTCCCCTTTCTGATGCCTACTTTCTTCAAAACACTTTAAAAACTCTATTTCAAAGCATTTATAAAGAATACTTGACATTTATTGAAAACTATTTAACTGTGATAAAACTCCCTATTCATGTTGGACAATTTAGTTACTTATTATTATTTATTAACTAATCAGATGATTTGGTATTTAATTATAGTTTAATAAATGTATAATGTTAGCTAGACAGCCAGATACGGAGATTCCGACACCATTGAGAACCTTATCGTTTAACAGAAAGGGGGCAAAGGGTGTTTTTTGTTGGCTCTTAATAAGGGGAACGGTCAAAAACAAAAAGGAGGAATGGAATTGAGGAAACGTCAGCGGATGAGATTATTCAGCATCGCGGCAACGTTCTTGATGGTATTTTCATTGATAACGCCCGCGATGGCTGCAAGCACGGGACTAAACAAGAAACTGCATCACTCATTGCGCGATTCGAATGAGATTGCAAAAGAAAAAGTCAGCCAGCGATTACTTGAAAACTTTAAAGACGATAGCATGGTCACCTTTTTGATCAAGTTCAAAGAACAAGCAGATACGGAGCAGGTGGCAGCGGCGGCAAAACAGCAAGCAAGCCAAGCGAACCTTTCTGGAAAGCAATCGGTCATGATGACTCGATCGGCTGTCGTCTCCGAGCTTAGATTGACATCTCTAGAATCACAGCAAAATGTGAAACAATATCTTGAACAACAAGTGAAAGCAGGAAAAGCGAAGGACATCACTTCCTATTACATCGTTAACGGCATGGCTGTAACGGCTACAAAGGAAGTAGCGGAAGCGATTGGCACATTCGCAGAAGTCGAAAAGGTCCTTCCGAATGAAACGCGTCAATTGAACACAACCGTAGTCGAGAACGCAGATGCGCCGAAATCTCAGCTCGCAAATGTCGAGTGGAACATTGAACGTGTCAATGCACCTCAAGTTTGGGACATGGGAATCGATGGATCTGGAACAGTCGTTGCTAGCATTGATTCGGGCGTCCAATGGGATCACCCAGCATTAAAAGAGAAATATCGCGGGTATAACTCCGTCACAGGTGAAGTGAATCATGACTTCAACTGGTTTGACGCAACTGCTGGACGGACAACTCCATATGATGATCATGGTCATGGAACGCACGTGACAGGTACGATGGTTGGAAGCGAACCGAATGGAAATAACCAGATCGGTGTTGCACCTGGTGCGAAGTGGATTGCTGTTAAAGCATTCACTGCTAATGGTGGAACAGACCGTGATTTATTGGCCGCGGCTCAATGGATTCTTGCTCCAACAGACGCAAATGGCAATGCGCGAGTGGATTTGGCTCCGGATGTCGTTAATAATTCTTGGGGCGGAGGAGCAGGGCTTGACGAATGGTACCGTGATGTCGTTAGAAACTGGCGTGCGGCAGAAATCTTCCCTGAGTTCTCTGCAGGCAACACGACTCTTACAAACCCAGGCGGACCTGGATCAGTCGCTGCACCAGCGAACTATCCAGAATCCTTTGCAACAGGTGCCACAGACATCAATGATAAAGTGGCAAGCTTTTCACTTCGCGGACCTTCACCTTATGACCAAATAAAACCAGATATTTCCGCACCCGGCGTAAATATCCGTTCATCTGTACCAGGCAGCCGCTATGAAGGCGGCTGGAATGGAACATCTATGGCAGGCCCTGCCGTTTCTGGCGTAGCGGCTTTGCTTCGACAAGTGAACGCTACGATAACTGTCGAGGACATGGAACAAGTTCTATTGAACACAGCAACTCCTTTGACAGATAGCGCGTATCCGACATCTCCTAACCATGGGTATGGGCATGGACTTGTAGATGCATACGCAGCGGTTTCTTCCATCGCAAGCGGACTCGGAAAACTCGAAGGCCAAGTTACGAAGCAAGGCGATGATAGCGAACCGCCTGCCTTCGAACACTCCGCTCCAAATGAAACGTACGCAGGCATGGATTTAGATTTACGCATCAATGTAACGGATAATATTAGCGTTTCTTCTGTGACGTTGCAGTATGTAAATGCGGACGGGCAATGGAAGTCATTGAAAGCCGAACGGAAATCGGGAGATTACCTATCAGGCGAATACGGTGTTACAGTTTCCGGAGATCTCATTTCCGGTGATGCGTTCACTTATAAATGGGTCATTAACGATTTCGGCAACAATGAAGTATCTAGTGAGGAATTCACAGTACTCGTAAAACCTGGCATCACTGCAGGTTATTTTGAGGATTTTGAACAAATGCCAGTAGGATGGACTTCATTTGGGAATAAAAACAGCTGGGAATGGGGCAAACCGACTTCCGGTCCAGGCAGTGCAGCTTCTGGCGAAAATGTGTATGCAACGAATTTAGCCGGCATGTATGAAAGCAGCATGAATGCGACTCTTGTTATGCCTCCAGTTGATCTTCCGGAAGGCGCATCTTATTTACAATTCAAGCAATGGCATAATTTCGAGCAATCTAGTTCCGGAAGAGCTTGGGATTATGGACATGTATTCATCTCCACTGATATGGAAGAATGGACGCAATTGCTCATGATTCAAGGTGCTTCACAAGGATGGATCGACGCTGAAGTGGATCTGTCTGCATATAGCGGACAGCGCGTTTATATCGGATTCAATGCGTTTTCCGATGGAAGCGTAGTGAGGGAAGGCTGGTATATTGATGACGTAGCTTTAAGCACTGAGTCTCAAGCAGGCACAATCTCTCTTGCACCAAAAAATAAGTTGATGGAAAAAACTGAGCTCAAAGCTCCTCAAGCTTTAAAACCACCGAAAGACAGAGATCCTGGCGATCTAATTGAAAAAGGAAAAGACGCACTTGAAACACCTGTCGACCCAAAAACTATCAGACCTGTCATGCCGAAAGAAGAGCCAGCACCTCCTGTTGAAGAAGGCAAAGCAGCGCCTGTCCTACTTCCATTAGGTGCACAAGTGAATATTCTTGAAACAGATCGCTCCGTCTATACAAACCCTGCTGACGGATCATATACGATGACTCATGGCGCAGGAACGTTCACTGCACAAGCAGAAGCGTACGGATACCAATCCAAAACGCAAACTGTGACAATCAATGCAGATGAAACGACAAATGCCAATTTCACATTGGAGGAAATGCCACAGGCAACAATTAGCGGGACTGTAACAGACCAATCAACAGGTGAGCCGATTGAAGGCGCAACTTTGCTTCTAGTGGAAGATGCGAACATCGCCCCTGTGTTGACTGATGCAGCTGGCCATTTCGCAATCACAGCATATGAGGGCAATTATACGCTGAAAGTAGTCGCTCGCGGTTATCACGGACAAGAGGCTAGCATCAATATCGGCGGCCAACCTTCACAAGATTTCGCACTTGAGCCGTTCTTCACATATCCTGGCGGTGAAATTGGATATGATGACGGAACTGCTGAAAATGCTCGTGCTTTCTACGATGCAGGCAATGGTTGGGGCGTGAAAATGTCCTTACCGGAAGGCAATGAAACAGGAATTGTCACTGAAGGTGTTTTCCGATTCTGGGACACTGAATGGCCAGTACCAGGCGGAACTGCATTTGCAGTAGAAGTTTGGGATGCTACAGGTGCTGACGGAGCACCGGGGCAAAAGATTGCAGGACCAATCAATGCCCAAGCGAAACGGAATGGAGAATGGACAGTCGTTGATTTGACGGAGCACAATATCGTTGTAAACGGCGACTTCTATATGGTGTATATCCAAACGGAAGCGAATCCGTATGCGCCAGGCCTCGCAACAGATGAGGACGGACCAAATGCGGAAAGAAGTTACCAGTTGGTCGGATCTTGGTCGCCAGCACCTGCTGCTGAAGGGAACTATATGATTCGGGCACGAGTAAGCTATGAAGTATTCGAGCCGGTCATCACGTCTCCTGAAACAGGCACTGTGACGAATGAAGAAAACATCGTCATCGAAGGTTCAGCACCACCAACAACGACAATCGCACTCCATAATAACGGCGAAGAAGTCGATTCTGTTGTCATCGGTGCTGACGGGAAATTCTCTTTCCAAACAGTTCTGACAGAAGGTGAAAATGAATTTACAGCTGTCGCTTTATTAGACGGACGCGTAACAGGAACATCAGCGCCAGTAACAGTTGCGTTGGATACGATGCAACCGGAATTGACAATTACGAATCCGAAAAACGGCGAAACGACAAATCGTGAAACGGTCACTGTTGAAGGTACAGTTATGGATGCCTACTTGAAATCAGTAACTGTAAATGGTGAACAAGCGACTGTTGGCCAAGATGGCACGTTCTCGAAGCGGATTCTTTTGGATAACGGTGCAAATGAAATTACTGTTATCGCAACGGATGCTGCAGGTAACGAAACGACACAAACCGTTTCAATCACCGCAAAATATACGGCTCCAGAAATCACGAATTTGACGCCGACGAAAGATGTCCATTTAGTAACTGGAAAATCCGTCAAATTCGAATTCGACAGCGAGCCTGGATTAACTGCGACATACTTCATCCACATGCCGCTTACGAATGTCGGAGGCAATGATTTGACGAATGCGACTGAATTGCCGATGCATGAAGTATCACCAGGCCATTACGTTGGCTACTGGACTGTTCCATTAGGCGTAACTGCTGACGGGGCACGCGTCGAAGTGAAAGTCGTCGATGATTTTGGAAATGAAAGAAGAAAACTCGCAGACGGAAAACTGTTCATCAATATCGGGCAAACGAATGAAGTCGAGCCAACTGAAGGCAACGATGAAGGAGCAGTTGAAGAAAGCGTGGAAGCAGAAGAAATGGCTGAACAGGCCGAATAAGCAAAACGGGCGTGGCTCATCATCGGATTCTCGATGAAAGCCGCAGCCCGTTTTTTATTTTTTCAAATCCATCCTTTATCACGACAGATCGATATGGCTTCCACTTTGTTTTTCGCTTCCACTTTCTGCAGAATTTCAGACATATAATTGCGGACTGTCCCGGGGGATAAATAAAGTGCTGATCCAATTTCTTTAGCCGTCATTCCATCTGCCGACAGCTGCAACACTTCCCGCTCCCGCTCCGTCAACGGATTATCCTCATGATAAGAATTCATGATCAGTTCAGCTGCAAATTCCCTCTTCCCTTGCATGACGTTTCTAATAGCAGCTGCCAAATCATCGATTGAACCATCCTTTAACATATAGCCGTGAACCTTCGCTTTAATCGCCCTCTCGAAAAAGCCTGGCCTCGCAAACGTCGTCAATATGATCACTTTACATGGAGAGCCGCATTCTCTTAATTCATCAGCAACTTCGAGACCGGTTTTTAACGGCATTTCAATATCTAATATACAAACGTCAGGACGCAATTCTCGGACGAGCCGCAATGCCTGCTCCCCATTTTCAGCTTGGCCGACAACTTTCATATCTTCCTCAAAATCGAGAAGAGTCCCTAAAGCCCCTCTTAAAATCCTCTGGTCTTCAGCAATGACAATTCGGATCATAAGGCAACCGCCCCTTCCTTTGCCTTCACAACTATTGGAATTGAAAATTCTATAACCGTCCCCGTTACAGACTCCACTTTCATTTCCCCTTCTACTAATGAAAGGCGTTCGGACATCCCTTTCAACCCATTGCCCCACGGACGATTTCCTATTCCAGTTCCATTATCATGTATGCGTATTGAAAACCCATGCGAATCTTGCTGCACAGTTACCGAGCATTGCGTCGCTTTGCTATGCTTCACGATATTTGTCGAAGCTTCACGCAAGCACATCCCCGCAATATTTTGCTGGAGTGGAGAGAGCTCTGTTGTTTCTCTCCCCAGAACATCGCACTGAAATTCAATATTGCCTGCCGCTAAAATTCTTTCCATATGTGCGAGCTCCTCTTCGATTGTGCTAACCCGCATGTCGGATACAAGTTCCCGTACTTGTTGAAGTGCGGAACGAGACGTTTTCTCGATTTCTTTCGCCTCCTTCTTCACCTTTTCAGGATCACTCGCAACTCTTTGGATGACTTGACTTTGCAATGTGATAAGCGACAGCGTATGCCCTAATGTATCATGCAAGTCACGGGCTATCCTTACTCTCTCCTCTTTTTTGATGAGCGTTTTAATCTGTTCATTCGCTTCATTCAATTGGCTCTCCAATTCCATCCGTTCATTCATATGCCGAACACCATATGGGGATAGAATGATAACAACTAAAAATGGCAAAAGGGAGACAAAACTTACAAACCCAGTTTGAAACCAAATCCATCCGGAACATACTCCAATGATACTAACAAAAACTTTCAAGGCATTACGAAATCTTTTTTTATCATTTATCCAGCCAATGAAGTTTGAAGTGTAAAACCCTAAAAATATGCTATAAGGATCATATAAGACGACGAAGATGACAGTAATCGCTACTTGAACTGACAACCAAGCGTAAAATTTCTTTTGTGCAATTGGCTGATAACATTGCCGGTAAGAAATGAAAAAAAGCAGCAATAGGCCATAGCCGATTACCGCTTTCATTCCTACTTCTTTGTTCACTTGATAGAGCGGCAGTATCAAATAGACTAAAAAAATATGAGGGATGTAGCCAAATCTTTTTGGAAACAACCTAAAGTTCTTCACGTTCACACCGCTTCCTGTTTCCTTCTTATATAAATTGATAATACCATGAATATAAGCAGGTAGGACGCTAAAATTACAATACTTATAAATTCCGGAAAATGTCCTCGGATAATTCCCCAAGCGCCATTCCCATAATGGTACGCCGGCAGCCAAGAACCGATTTGCTGAATCGTCTTCGGCAAAATTTCCATCGGCATCCATAATCCTCCCGTGATCGCCAAAGCTAAATATATAATATTGCTCACTCCTGAAGCGGTATCAACCCGCTTCATCGTACCGACAAGCACGCCCAACGCTAGAAACGGGAACGATGCTATCAATATCCAAGCAGCACATGACAACCATTCCACGAAGGACATCGATACGCCGTTCACGATAATCCCAGCCATGAAAATGACGATTATCGAAAAAAGATGGACTGCCGATTGACCAATCATCTTTGATATGAAATAACTTGAACTAGGCAACGGCGTCACTTTTATCCACGTCGTCCACCCTTCATTCCTTTCCTGCACCATCCGGATGCCGAGTGTCATGATGGCGCTCCCCATGACACTGAAAACTGCAATAGACATAAGGAAATGTTTGTTCCATAATTCCTGATCATCTATACCTGTGTTAACGACTTTCGTGAAAATGAAATAGAAGACAATTGGCATGAACAAGGACCAGAAGACGAAATATGGATTGCGGAAAATCCGGATCATTTCTATTTTGCATTCATTTAATAGCATTTTCATTCACGATACCCCCTGTTCGACTGTCAATTGTTCAAACGCATCTTCCAGTCGCCCTTTATCAATGGAAATATCTGAAACTGCCAATTCTCCAGTGAAGAGCGATGATAGGACATGATCGGTGTCCTCTGTTTGAATGACGATTCTTCCCTTTTCCTCGTAAACGTCCGATATATGATTCATGGAGAGAAATTGCTCTTTCGGGAAATTTCCCTTGATCTTGAAAGAAACCGTCTTTTTCAGCAAACTTTGTTTAATCGTTGACGGACAACCGTCTGCAATCAATTTACCTTCATTGAATAAAAGGATGCGCGTCGCTACATCATCTGCCTCCTGCAAGTAATGGGTGGAAAATAATACAGTTTTCCCCGCTTTGGAAAGCTGCTGGACTTTTGCCCAAAATTCTCTTCTTGCTGTGCTGTCCATCCCGACAGTTGGTTCATCAAAAAATACAAGATCGGGGTTTCCAGCCATCGCAAGTGCGAAGCTCACGCGACGCTTTTGCCCGCCTGATAATTTTTCTGTCCGTTTGTTCAATTCACTATCTTGCAAGCCAGTCAATCGGATCAACTCTTCCATCGACAACGGGTTTGGATAATAGCTTCTAAACAATGCGAGAACCTCTTTCACCTTTAATGCATCCATCAAGCTTACTTGCTGGAGCATGACTCCTATCCGTTCACGAACTTTTTGATCTTGAGGCTGTTTATTGAAAATCGAAACTGTACCCGACGTCGGATGCAGCAAACCGAGCATCATAAGTATTGACGTACTCTTTCCAGCCCCATTAGGGCCTAGAATCGCAACGACTTCACCTGGTTCAATGGAGAACGAGACATTCTCGACCGCTTTTTTCCCTTTGAATTCCTTTGATAGATTTTTAATCTGAACAATTGTTTCCATGCGCTCACACTCCTCTTATAATTATCATAGGAGGTTTGCGCAGCTTTTTTCAGTATGCTCTGTCATATGGTGAGATGACATTTGTCATGAAAATAAAAACGGGAGGCATCCAATGATGTCCTCCCGCATTTTGCTATTAAAGCACCCTTCCAGTCATTGCCCATACGGATATGGCGGTTTCTTGTGAGTGGTTGAAAAAACGATGGGGTGTTGTACTTTTGAAGCGGATGCTGTCGCCTTCGTACAGTATATACTCTTCATCTCCGAGTACAATTGTCATTTCCCCTTTCACGACATACCCGCATTCCTCGCCTGAATGCTCGACAAGCTGCTGATCCTCTTGACCAGGCTCCAAATGGATCATTATCATTTCTATAGACCCTTCATTAATCGGAGTGAGAAGTTCGTATTTCGAATTGGACTTAGGGAAATTGACTGATTTCCGTTCGTTTTTCCGTACAAGCTGCAACGCTTGTTCATCCGCGCCTAATAATGTCGAAATAGAAACATCGAGTCCTTTACACAATTTATAAAGCGTCGTGAGCGTAGGATCCGTATTCCGCCGTTCAATTTGACTGATCATACTTACACTGACACCTGATTTGTCTGAGAGATCCTTCAATGAAAGATTTTGTTCCGTACGCAGTTTTCTAATTTTTTGACCATCAAACATAATACCCGCCTCATTTAACTTCTTTTATTCATTTTACCATATAAAAAGCCTGGCAGTCTTACAGTGCCAGGCTTCCCTTTTATAGAAGTGTTGCAAACCATAAACCTAATGTCGTACCGATATAGTTTCCGATAATGTAACCGATCGTGCCGACGACTAAAATCGGACCTATTAAGTTTTTCCATCCTTTCGCAATCGCCATTGCCGCCGCCGTTGTCGGTCCGCCAATGTTAGCGTTGCTCACAAGTAGAATGTCTTCAAGGTCATATTTCAGCAACTTCCCTGCAACGAGGGAAATGACCATGTTGACGATGACGATAATAGCAACGAAGACTAATAGAAGCGGCGCATTTTGAATGATTAACGGAATTGACGCCGGTACCCCAATAACGACGAAGAATAAGTATATGAGCAATGTACCGATCTCTTGGCTTCCATTGATTCCTTCGAAGTATTTAGGAAACAAAGCAAGTGCTAAAAATGTTATTGTCGTTAACACTAAATATTTGTCCCCGAATAAACCATTCAATAAATTCATAAAGAAGGACACATCTTCACCAGAAGGAATAATCCCGTCTAAGAATGCTGCAATTTTAAAGGCAACAATTACGAGGAAGAAGGCTGTCCCAACGGATAACGCCATATCCTTCAATGAAATATCTTTGCGTGCCCAAAAGCTTTCCGCAAGTGTTTTTCCGTCGTTTTTTCCTTTCCCTGCTTCAACTTCCAATACATGTGGATGGGAATAACGCTTCCGGAAAAACGCCAACGTAGGTATGATCATGAGGACAACAAAATACATTGCCATCATTAAATTATCTGCAACAATTGTTGCAGAGACCATTTCACCAGGCGTCTCGAACTTCCCTGCCATTGCCGCAAAGTTGACGCCGCCGCCAACATAAGAAGCACTCATCATCGCACCGATTTTATCTAAATAAGGAATATGATCTTTCAATAAGAAGAAGCTAATGATTGTCCCTGCAACCGTCCCGATGGAACTAAGCAAGAAAATGATGAGCATACGCCCACTTTCCTGCCAGATCTTTTTAAAATTCACGTGAAACAGCAATAATGGAATCGCAAGCGGTATAATAAATGCCCAAACGGCATCATAAACAGGTGATTCTGTCGGTATGACACCCGTATTCGATAAAATAATTGCACCAACAAGGGCAATGATTGCGCCTGATATTTTACTTGCCCAACTAAATCGTTGTTCTAAAAAGATACTGACTGCTGCCCAAACGACGATAATCCCCCATAGGGTGATCATATCATCTGGTTGAATAAGTGTTTTCTCCATTTTTTATTCCCCCATTTTCATCCCTTTAATTGCCTGCTTAAAAAATTGAAGGCATTTTCAAAACTGATGCCCGCCAACTCTTTCGCAGAAAAGCCCCTTTTCTCCATTTTCATTAAAAGCTCTGGTACTTGTTCGACAGTTTCAAGCCCGACTGTAGTTCCTTCAAATGACGCCCCTACTTCATGAGCATCCAAGAAATCTACAAAATCAAAGCCAAAAGCGACGTATTCCGGTCCGACCAGCTCTGCAATATATACAGCATGGTCTATGAAATGGTCGACAGTCGGATTTTTTTCGTCGATGAATTCAAAGTATGCATTCAGTCCGATAATGCCTCCCCTGTTTGCAATCGCTTTAATTTGTTCATCTGTGAGGTTCCGATTTTGCGGGCAAAGTGCCCGGACATTGCTGTGTGACGCAATGATTGGCTGATCGCTTGCATGGTAGAGATCCCAAAAGGTTTTATCGTCTGTATGGGAAGCATCCACTATCCAATTCTGTGTATTCGCCAGTCGAGTGACTTCCTTTCCATGCATTGTTAACCCTTTATGTATTCCTTCATTATAAGAACCTGTACCGCTAGCGAGGAAATTCGTTTCATTCCATGCGTAAATCGCATGCCTGAAATCTTTCTCATGCAGTTCTGGGAAAGCGCTCTCAATATTCTCGGATAGATCACCCTTGCCCCATTGCTCCATAAAGGTCATTCCTTCTAGCCCAAGGAAAACATTGATCTTTTTCGTTTCGTTCGAATCTACCATGTCTTTTGTTGATACACATAAATTCACATGCAATGATTCATGCAAGTCTTCCATCACATATCGATAGAGTTCCTCAAACCTTGCCAGAGGATTATTCCGGAATGCCGGTTCCACCCAAAAAACACATATGACGGAATCAATGTAGCCTTTTTTTAATCTCGGATAGTGGATCCGGTCAAAAACATTCGTTTCTCCAATTTTCCGCCGATATGCTATGTCGGTAAATAGATCCGAATGCAAATCGAATACTTTCATTCTCACACCTCCTTTAACTGACTTTTAATATAGTATATTTTATTTACTATATTAAAACAAGAGTGTGATTTCGGAAAGCGAAATATTGTAGGCAGTTAATGTAAAAAAGCGAAAGCAGGAATTACGCTATCCCTGCTTCCGCATCTATGACTTTTATTTTTTCTTCGAAGGATGCTTTCGCATGCCTTTCGTTATCTTCTTCCATTTATCCCGTTCAGCGGCTTGTGCCTGGCGGTCCATTTTCCGGTCTAGGAAAGCGAGCTCTTTTTGGAGTTTGACGTAATTTCCGTACCGCTCCTTCGCCAGCTCACCTGTTTCGAGCGCGTCTTGGATTGCACATCCCGGTTCGCTTTCATGTCGGCAATCACCGAATTTGCAAGCCGTTGCTAGTTCTTCGATATCTTTGAATCCGGAATCGAGGCTCTCACTTTCATTCCACAACTGAAATTCCCGCATTCCCGGCGTATCGATGAGCACTCCTCCTGTCGGAATTTTGATGAGCTCCCGATGGGTTGTCGTATGTCTTCCTTTCGCGTCATCTTCACGGATGCCTTGCACCGCCATCTTCCCTTCGCCGCAAATTGAGTTGACGAGCGAAGATTTCCCGACGCCGGAAGAACCGAGCAACGCCGCCGTCTTGCCATTTCTCAATAAATCCGTAATCCGTTCGATTCCTTCCCCGGTCGTATTGCTCACCGGAAAAACATCTGTGCCAAGTGCGATTGCTCTCGCCAATTCCAAATAATGATCCGGATCATCGCTAACATCCATTTTCGTTAGGACAACGACAGGCGTCGCCCCGGAATCATAGGCCGCAACAAGATAGCGTTCCAATCGTCTTGCGTTGAAATCATGATTCATGGACATGACGAGGAAAACGATGTCGACATTCACCGCAATGATTTGCTCGGAATTTGTTGTCCCCGCCGATTTCCTAGAAAAAAGTGACGTCCTTGGAAGGATAGAGTGGATAATTCCACGCTCTTCGCCGGGCATTTTTTCAACGACTACCCAATCGCCGACAGCAGGGTAATCCCTTCTTTCATAGGCTGCATGCTGGAATGCGCCCGAGCATACGGACAGCCATTCCCCTTCAGCTGTCATGACACGGTACATCCTTTTATGTTCAAGTGTGACACGTCCTGGAACGTAATTATCCGCTTTAAGTTCTTCTACTATCGTGTACATATTTTCTTGATGGAATTGATTCCAACCGTATTCGTTTAAGTTAATCAAATTACTTCCTCCTATTATGGGCAAATAAAAAAGCATGGTTCCGGATCGGACACCATGCTTTCACGCGCATAACAGAAGAAACATGCCTATTACGAAGGCATGGCAGGTGAAATTATGGTGCCGATCAATTTTGCAATAGCCATATCGATTTTCGCCATAAAACATCACCTGCTTTCTGAAAGTTGTTTTTATCATAACAAAATGATTATTTGCGGTCAACAATTTTTTCACGCTTAGTTAAGACTTTCCAAGTGAGATAGACCCAGTATCCAATTAATACGCCGATTGTGTTCAGGATGATATCATCAATATCCGTACTGCGACCGATGAAATATTGGGTGCCTTCGATGAAGCAAGTGACGCCAAAACCGATGAAAAAGATTGCTTTAAATGAATCCATCCTTCGCCACAACAAAGGAATGAAAAATCCAATCGGGGAAAAAACGAACATATTTCCAAGAAGATTCACAAGCGATACGCTGCTCCAACCGCTCACATATTCATTAGCTTGAAAGTAACTCATGATTGTTCGGAACGGCATCATATTGACGCTTGATAGACGATCAAAAATGTAAACATCAAAAAAGAACTTCCCCGTACTTACATCAATTCCCATAGTCCACTTCGGAATAATCGTCTGGGAGGCTAGTCCCACCAAGTAGAGGATGAATAAGGCGAGCAGCACCTCATGCAATTTGTTAACGGGCCGCTTTCTTCTTTTGACGATGATCATTCGCACGATTGCATAAATTGGTAACGCGACGATCATATATCCTAGCATCTCAATGACATACATACTAATTAACCACATAGCTTCTCCTTTTGACTCCGAATTGTTCTTAAAGAGCTTGACGTTTTCAATCTTGAGTTGTTCCCAATCATGACCTTTGTCCACAAGAAAAAGCTTCGATAGGCATCAGCCTTCGAAGCATACGTATTATACTAGGCAATCGTTTGGAATCCACCCAACTTCGCCAACGCATGACTTCACTAATGTATATCCTTCATGGCGATCATCGACGATGGAAACGCTTTGTCCTTTTTCAACAGATAAAAAAGTCGTGCTCAAGTCGTTTTTGCAATTACCTTCATGAATAAATTCATTTTTTATCCACTGCTTAATACTAAGATTCACATTTTCGCATAATGTAAAATGATCATCTTCTTGAAGTACGCGCAATTCATAGTTCGGATAGGTGACCGTTCCAACCCGCCCCAGTTCATCAATATGATTTCGTGTAATTGTTTTTTCTTCCAAACCATCCACGTATGTATAAGTAATGTTTTCTCCTTCAATAATAAGCGCATTTAACTGACCGTCTTTTTTAATTTGATTGCCGCCATCGATTGCGATTACCTTTTTCTCTAAATCAATAAGAGGACAGTTCGAGCTAACTGCATTCGCTCGGTAATTAACGACTGGCCAATGACCGACGATAACCGGCTTATCCGCCTGATGCTCTTTCTCATAAAATGCTGGCGTATACAGAGCAAATTCACGGCTCGTCTCCTTCCAATCAGGAATGTCTTCTACTCCTGCATGGATGATGATGAAATCGTCTGTTTCATAAGCAATCGGCAGTTCATCCAACCAGTCAAGCAGCTCACCGAAATGAGTTCGATAAAATTCTCCAAGTTGCTGAAGCGTTTCAAAATCATCAAGTGTCTTCCCGTGAGAAAACATCATCTCATTCAAAATAGAGTTCTTGCGCTGCTGCATATAGTTTTTGATGCCTTCGACGTGATTGAATACGTAGTCATGGACGACATCGCAATTCCCTTTTGTAATGAAAACCCGGTCCGATTCAGCGATAAGCTTCCTTGCAAATCCAACTGTCGACAAGCTGTCCTGCCCTTTTTCACAAAGGTCTCCGTTAATGAATAAGTAATCGTCCGTCGTATAATTTACTTTCGCAAGCAATTCCTGGAACAGTGAAAGATTTGCATGAACATCCGATGTAATGATGACTCTTCTCCCTTTTTCCAACTTCAATTCCCTTACATCAATCATAATGCGATTTCCCCTTTTCTGAACGATTTTCAGAATTTCTATAAGAAAAACTATACCATATGGAAATGAACGGCAAAAGGGCCCCACTCCAAGTGGGACCCTCGCACATTATTTTATATACAAAGTACTTGTACAACTTACTACGAGCAGTAACATGAAGAGACTAACCAAATAACCATCCAACTTGCTGACACGAACAATCTTATAAAAGTCTTTCCTTTTTTCTCCCGTGAACCCCCTCGCTTCCATTGCAAATGCCGCCCGTTCTGCTTTCCGGACCGCCCCTGCAAGCATCGGAAGGAGAATTTTCCTCAAATGCAATAGCCGATGAACCACATTTTTCTCTTGCATGGCGCCCCTTAGACGATGAGCTTGTTGGATTTGCACAAATTCATCCTTCAGGACAGGCAGGAACTGATACCCGACCAATATGCTGTACGCGATTTTCGGTGACAGCTTCATTTGCTGCATTAAGCTTAAAATGAATGAAACGGGATTTGTCGTCAACGCGAATAGCAATGACAATCCGGAAAATGCGAGCACACGAAAACTTAAAGACAATGCATGATTTAACTGGACTTCCGTGATGTTAATTGACCAAATCGATAGTACAACGGGTCCCGACTTGTCTTCGGCAAACACGAGCGTCGTCCAAAAGTAACCGAATGCCATAATAAAGAACGGAATCATGAACAGAATCCACAGTTTCCAATCGATTCGGCTGAACAGCAGCTGGACGATTAGCACGCCGACCCACATGAACAGCGGGGTCCACGGATTGAAAAAGAACGCCATCGTCAACATACAAATCGTAACGACGATGAACTTTGCGGCAGGGTTCATATTATGCAAAGCAGAGTTCACGATCGACCCACCCTTTCGGCTGAAGCAGACGATGCGAAGCGAGCAACTTAACATCCCGCCATACTTCATCGGCATTAAACTTCCCTGTCAATGCCCCATCCTTCATTATTAAAATCGAATCCGCCACATGAAAAGCAAACTCCATATCATGGGTGACGATCAAAAAGGTCGTCCCTTCCTTTGCACGCTCGTCGATCAACCGGAACAGTTCCACCATGGAAGCGGCATCCTGGCCTGATGTCGGTTCATCCATCATAATAATTTCTCTGCCATCGCATAGCATAGCGGCAATCGCCACTCTTCTTTTTTGTCCATGACTCACAGCAAACGGATGGGCATCCGCAACCTTCGTCAATTGCAACCGTTCAAGCAATTCATCTGCAGTAGTACCTCCTCCGAAAGCGATTTCTTCCCGTACTGTTTTCGTCACGAATAAAAATTCCGGTGATTGAGGCACATATCCGACATGGGAAGGGTGCACAGTTCCATTCGCAGGAATCAATCCGCATAATGCTTTCAATAACGTCGATTTTCCACTTCCATTCGGACCTGCGAGGACTGTCACTTCACCTTTGTTTAATGTGAAAGAAACTTCTTTTAAAAAATCAGTACTAACTCTATTTGCCTTCAATGCTTGTGACTCCTGTTTGCTGCTTGCCCTTTTCATCATTGGAATCGCACTAGCCGTTTGTTCCAACTGAATTTCTCGATCGAAAAAATCGCCCCATAAATCAAGTCGATGCTCGATCGCCAACACCGTCAAAGACCGTTTCCGCTGAAGCTCATCAAGCCAAATGATGAACTGTTTTGCGGTATACGGATCCAAATGGGAAATCGGTTCATCGAGCAGAAGAATTTCCGGCTCCATAATTAATGCGCATGCCGTCGCAATCCGCTGCTTTTCCCCGCCGGATAACTGTTGAATAACGGAATGACGGAAATTGGTCAATCCTGTCAGCTCCAAAACGTCCTGTATCCGCCTATCCAT
The DNA here is from genome assembly GCF_059415085.1 of Sporosarcina sp. SAFN-015. Lineage (NCBI taxonomy): Bacteria > Bacillati > Bacillota > Bacilli > Caryophanales > Caryophanaceae > Sporosarcina > Sporosarcina sp. SAFN-015. Next base: position 11,852 of record NZ_JBPFDR010000012.1, on the reverse strand, counting down.
CTCTGCGCGATCTACTTTTAAGTTTTCAAGCGTGAACGCAAGCTCTTCTTCGACAGTCAGCATGCAAAACTGTGCATCAGGATCTTGAAAAACAGTCGCAATCCGGTGATTCACTTCACCAGGAGAATAAGACTTGCTTTCTTTATCAAATAACGTAACAGTGCCTTTTACGATTCCATCACAGTTTTCGGGATACAGCCGGTTGCAAAGATAGAGCATCGTCGTTTTGCCGCTTCCGCTTGGCCCTGTAATGACAACCTTTTCTCCGCTTCCAACGGAGAATGATAGATCTTCAAATATCCAATCATCGTCATCGGGATAGCGAAAACTTACGTTATCAAACTGGATTACTTCATGCACGGGCCTCACCTTTTTTCGCACGTGTAATGGCATATCCGCGGAGCGAGCCTGTTGCAAGCAATCCGTCGACGACCGCTTTGCCGCCAATTCCCGCAATCATTGCTCCGCTGAGAATCCGGATGCCAAGCATGAGTAGGACATAGCCTGTGCTGAACACAGTAAATCCACCTAAGAAATAACCATATGTGAAACTGAACACTGATGCACCGACACCTGCCAACATTAAGACCCATACATCAAACCGACGATAGCGCGTTGCAGCAAATGCCGCCTCGGCACCTAGCCCTTGAATGATACCTGCAAGAATCAATCGTGGACCAACTGCATTCCCTAACAGTACCTCGATGGCAGCTGCAATCGTTTCCGAAATGACAGCCGCCCCAGGTTTCCGAATAATATACATACAAATGATCGACACGATGAACCAAATACCGAAAATCCATTCATAGGCGATCGGCCCAATGAACCCCGCCCAAATATTCCCGACATGCAAAAACAGCAAATAAATAATCCCGAACACGACCGAAAACAAAGACATGAGGACGACCTCTTTCAGCTTCCATGATTTCAACATGTTACAGTCCTCCGTGCGACGGACTATTTATGCTCATCGAGACGGTCATAACGAGATGCTTATGTTCTTCAGAGCGCGCATTGCTGAAAGCCTCTTCGTAAAATGCAAATACATCATGAATATCCCCATGGATGCCGCTCGCATAATGCATCGATTCATTAAAGACGCCTTGCTCTTTCGCCCTGTCCACTTCGCGATAAATGATTTCCATATACGCCGGATTATTCATTGGATACAGCGCAAATTGTGAGGACACATATTGCTTTGTCCCATCCGTATTGGCCACTTCATCGGCCTTGTCCAAATACGCATCGCCAGCAGTATCACCTGGGCATCCCGCCGAAAAAGTACCGGATAACGCAATATGCTTGCCTGTTTTCGCAGCGTGCAATGCTATCGCTTTAGCAACGTTAAATACATGGACTTGCTTTCCTCGGATGACGGTCGATACATCATCCGTATGCATCCACACATTCGACGTGTCGGTCTTTTCCAGTGCTCCTTTAATTACACTTACAAAATCATCTGCCATCGGATATAACGAAAAACGAAATCCGACGATTGGACTTAAACCACATTCCATTTCCTTCGACCTCCCGAAAATTTTTCATAAAAAAAACTACATCCCGGAAGATGTAGCACTTCTCCAATATGAAACCATCGGAAAGCCACTACACTTCCCCACGCAGGTATTATCCTGATCGGGTCATAAGGGATCGGAGCTATTGCTCGCATCTCAGCCAAAATTGGGCACCCCTAGTGCAGAAAACGGTATGTAGTTATTAGTTATGTTGCCATCAGTATAGACGAAGAATTTTTTATTGTAAATGAAAACTAGCAAACTCGTACTTTTTGTCCATTCAACGGTGCTACACTTTCCTGCTCAATTTCAGTTTAAACTCCGGATGTGTAACATATTCTTGGTACTCCACGTTTCCGTCAAATTTGAAATACTCCTCAATGCGTGCCCGTATCGCCGGTTGTGTAATATAATCCAGTACTTCATCCTTAGGAACCCACTTGCAATCGGATGTTTCCTCTGACGTGCATAACTCCCCGCCGACCGGCTTGCAAGCGAAGTCGAACATCACTTTCGTCGGAACGTCAGTCACTCCGTCATACCATTTATAAATAGCCGAATTCGTATACACGCCGATCAAGTGGGACACTTCTACATCGATGCCACTCTCCTCTTTCACTTCCCGAATGACGCCATCCATTAAGTTTTCACCCACTTCGACTTGTCCGCCTGGAAATACCCATCCCCCGTGATGCGTTTTTACGATTAGTAAATTTCCACCATCATCTTCGACGAGCGCACCGCAAGCGACAATATGCGTTGGCATTGCCATTTTCCCATCCCCTTTGCTCTACTAAATCATCTCACCACTTAATACTACCAATCTTCCAGTAATAATGAAAGATTCTAAAAAGTCCACCTATTGCTATTGAAGGCAATAGGTGGACCGTATTTTTCTTAATTCATAACTTTGGAGCTATAATAAGCATCCAATTCCTTGTAATATTTGTTCATGGAAGAAGGGGAAACATCGAACCACTCAGCGATTTCTTTCAACGTCATAGATAGCGGCTCGAAAAACGACTTCTCTTGCCCGAATCGGATCGCCCCAGCTGCAATCGCTGTTTCCTTACGAGCATTCGGTTGTTGTTCCACTAAAAAGTCTTCGACGACGTCCAATAACTTTCTAGACATGCGGTCATGTTTTTCGAGAAAATCCATTGCATCGAGCAATACGCCGGCTTCGAACTCCGTGAACTCGCCGCCTTGATATCCGTTTTGACCAAGCAACTTCCAAAAATCCATCGCATTTTCTTGTAAGAAATTGCTGATATCTTGTTCCTCACTTTCCGCAAATTTCTTCGTAAATTCTTTGAATACATCCGCGTGATCTGTCGGGAAGAAGATTAAGCTCGACACGGCCAAATATTGTCCTTCCACTCCTGTACCGTCAGGCAACATGAAGCAGAATAAGTGGACGCCCACTGGCACCGGCTTCTCACTTTCCCGGCGCAACCTGATGACTTCGTCAGCAAAGATCGATTTCACTGAAATGTAATTTCCTTCAACATCAATCACTTCACCAATAATTGCTTGCGGTTGCCGCCAAGTGTCCATTACCCGCAATACGGAAGGACGCAACTGTTTTTTCTTTTGTTTGTCCAAGTATCCAGTCCAAATGTCCGGACGGTGATGGAAAAAGAATTCATCCAACACAATCGCTTCAACCATCTCTTCTTCGGGCAAATATGTATCTAATGAACGCTTCCATTCATTCGCTAATTCCAAGTACTCCGGGATATCTTTCCGCTCAGGATACACATCATAAAATGTTTGCAGTACCCCTTCCAATTCTTCCATTTGAACTGTCTCTACGGAAACAGTCTCTTTCGACTGACAACATTTTTTATATTTCTTTCCACTGCCACAAGGACAAGGATCATTACGACCAATCATTTATAACACTTCCCTTAAAAAATTTACAACTCTTCTATTTTACCATTTATATGGCGTTTTCGAAACGGTTCCAATTTCTTGTTTTGATGTAGTTATTGACCCTTTAGGCTGTTGGAGCTTAATTTTAACATAATAAAAAGAACCAATCGCCTAGCGTTTGGCTCTTTCATCATGGGTGGCTTTAACAAAGCACGATAATTTTATGTGGTGTCGTTTGGGCTGGAATGCTTCTTGTTGAAGTACTGTAGATGACGATTAGATCGCGGTTTGCAGGATTGCCATTAAAGTCTTGCCCGTTTTCCAGTACAATTTCTGTTTGCCTCGATACATTCAATTTTAAACTGCCGTCGCTGCTTATTAATTGGTTGTTGAAGAAACTCACTGTCACAAAAGTATTTGGTTGATCCCTTGCCATCACAGCTGCCCGATATTGAGGAGGGTAAATTAATGGCACCGGCGCATCTGCATCATAAAACCCCGTCACAATATCTCCGACTTTCACCTTAACATAGTCTACAAAATAAGTGGCAGGTTCAATAACAAAATTTACAATCGAACCGTCCCTGTCAGACAGCGAAAATAACTTATAGCAGCCTAATTGCGGATCGTTTGTTGCAGTTGGGAAGTCATCAATCCACATCACTCTGCCAGTAAATGATAAAAAGTTCGTCAATTGCATACCTCCATCATGATTAGAACGTTCGATACATAGTATGCAAGTTCATTCCAAAGTGATGGCTTAAAGTAAACATTTCCGTTTCTATAGGATTATTCAATCAACCCGTTTCTCACTCATCAATTCACTGACCGTCCCGAGCTGATAACCTTTCGCTTTGATATCGGCAATCATTTTTCCCAATCCTAGTGCGATTGGCTCGGTAGGATGCATGAGGATCATCGTGCCGTTTTCAACTTGCGACACGACACGCCTAACCATTTCGGATGGTGCAGGTTTTTTCCAATCAACTGTATCGACCGTCCATAACACAGTTTTCATATTTAGTTCGTACGCGACGTCGACAGTTTGCTGATTGAAGCTTCCGCTTGGCGGGGCGAACCATTTCGGCTTGAAGCCGATTGTTTCCTCGATTACTGTATTCGTTTTTGAGATTTCTTCCATCGTGTCGATTCTGGAGCGTTTTTGAAGATCAGGATGACTGTATGCATGGTTGCCGATTTCATGACCTTCATTGTAGATCATCTGTGCCAGTTCCTGATTCTTTTTCGTCCAACTGCCGTCGAAGAAAAATGTTGCCTTCACTTGGTGATCATTGAGAGTTTTAAGGATAGGAGGAATAAATTCATTTCCCCAAGCAACATTAATATTTAAAGAGACCATCGGCTTTTCCGGATTCCCTCTAAAGATCGGCTGGGGTTCCAAGTCGTCTAAATGCACAGACGGTGGCACTTCTTCGTAAACGAGCTTCGTCTCGTCAAATTTCCCTGCTGTTTTCATTTTTTCATAACTCGCTTGAACATCGACCCGCAATCCATTATACCCAGGCATCGCCTTCCACACCCTGTCCACTTTTGCATCAATTGGTTTGATTTCATGCTGCTTACTGTAAGATTTTATTTCCTCAAAAAGTGCTTCGTTCTGTACTGTGTTTTTCTTGTTGGAATCAATGACCATAGCATTAGCGGGAATAATAATACCTTCGATTGCTAGAATAAGTGTGCCAATAAGCACTAGATTTTTCATGTCCGCCAATCCTCCAATTGAGTATATTGGCTTTAAGATTCCCGTTCTTTAAAGAACTATACGGGTCAACTTCTAGTGTAAATCTTTCTCTATTAATACAATTCTATTGATAACGTTGTCCACTTCGCTGCTGTCTTTTATTACAAATAAATGATCCGCTTCACCTTCTACAGGATCTACAACATCCGCCTTTAGTGAATCTGCATTTTGCCGGTCAAGCACTTGCACAAAATTAGAGGCACTCCTAAATATATTCGTGGCGCGTTCACTGTTCGTAACGCGTGAATGAAGGACATGATCCGGCAAATCAAAGTGCACGAGAATACGGATAAACTCATTTCCCGGAAACAATTCCTTTAGTAAATATGCTCGGCCTTGGCGACTTCGATTTGAATTGCAAATAATTAGATGGCAGTCACTATGCTCTTTTGCATAATTAACAATGAGCTGTGAGATGGAGTGCTTAAGCGTATTCGGCCCTGTTTTCGGCTGCAAGTTATTGTAATATGTGTTGATGAATGCTCCGTGGTTATCTTGATCCATCACAATGGAGTTGACTAGCGTTCGCTCTAAATTCCGTGCAAAAGTGGTCTTGCCGCTATGGGTCTTGCCGACTGTAATAATGACTAACCTTTTCATAAGTGCAGCTCCTATTCATACAATCTACGAATCAGTTTACTAAAAACTCTATCTCATTCCTGCATCTTCAGAATGAAACTGAATAAATGACTCATCCTATAACAACTGAGACTGGCAAAGGAGTTGAAATCAAATGAAGTATTTTCTTATAGCACTTGTTTTTTTGATGTCGGTAAATACATCCGCGACATTTGCACCTGGCATCATTCTAGTCCAACAAGAAGTAGAAGTCCCTGCATATGCCAAATGGGGGTTGCTTGCTGTAAAAGAGTCGAAGCAAAAATATCCCAATGCAAATGTCATTGATTACTTGCATATTGGGAGCGAAACTCAAGGCAATACAACAATCGAAAAGTTCAAGCTATGGCTAAAAGACGACCAACATGAATTTGGTGTCTTTGTCACCATAACCTTCATAACAAAGACCGGCCAACTCAAAAAAATTGATTTCAAAGAGACAAATAAATAAAAATTAGTGGCCGTTGACGAAGAAGGTGATTGTTTCTAATTCTTCTTCGTTCAGGTCGCGTTGCAGATTCTCCACCATTTCTTGACGGATTGCGCCTCGATTACCTGCGTGCTTTTTTGTAAGCAATGCGCAGTTTTTCAAAAGTTGTAAAAATGATTGGAATGCCTCTTTTGTTAAAGGAGCTGGATGATGGGAGAGGAAATAAATATCCGCATCATATTTTTCCAGTTGCTCAATTAACTTCAATGTATTTTTAACGGTATAATTCCATTTTTCGGCGTACATGTTCGCATAGAGGCAATCTCCTACGAATAATGCCTTTTCCTCAGGAATGTAAATGACGCACGAATCGCTTGAGTGGTCCCCGCCAACGTGTTCAATTTCGCAAGTCACTCCACCTAAATGAACATTCATTCGATCTTCGAAAACAATCGTAGGAAGTTGGACTTGAATATCCCGCTCATCGCCAAATTCTTTCTTCATCGTATCTGCACAAAACGGAATTTCCGTTCCTGCCCGAACACGCTCATCTAAATCTTTGTCTTCCCAAGATAACGACTGCATTTCCTTTATTTTTTCGTATGTTTTTATATATGAAATGCTTGGAACGGAAATGTCACGCATGCCAAAGACATGGTCCCAGTGCCAATGGGAAAGGACGAGAAGATCGGCTTCCACCCCAATTCCCTTGAGCTGCTGAAGGAACAACTTGGCGTTGTTTGATGAGTTTCCCGCATCAATGAGAATCGTCTTTTCGTCTCCCACAACCGCGCCTAATATCGGTCGGTCCGTTTCTTGGACAGGCGGCAAATAATAGATGCGCTCTGATACTTTCGTTAACTTTTGCATTTTCCTTCTCCTTACTACTTCGATATATCACTTATTGCTGCGTTTCCTTCTCCCATCGATCAATCTCTGCTCTAACGAGTGGTGCCACTTCTGTTCCCAATAATTCAATCGCCCTCATAACTTCTTCATGCGGCATGGAGCCGACAGGTACGTGGAGCATGAACCGTTCAACTCCGACGTTTTTACGGAGAAAGATGATCTTTTTCGCAACTGTTTCAGCATCGCCGACATACAATGCACCTTCCAAGCTGCTCGCTGCCTCAAACGTCTCCCGCGTATATGGTCCCCATCCGCGTTCCTTCCCTAACACATTCATCGCCTGTGCAGTTGACGGAAAGAATTTATCTTTCGCCTCATCAGTCGTTTCCCCTACAAACCCATGGGAATGCGAAGCAATCTTCAGCTTTGAAACGTCATGCCCCGCTTGCTTTGCCGCCCGCTTATATAGGTCGACAATCGGTGCAAATTGCAACGGACTGCCTCCAATGATCGCAAGAACGAGTGGCAGCCCAAGAACACCGGCGCGCACCGCTGATTGGGGAGTACCGCCACTTGCAATCCAAATCGGCAATTTATCCTGCTCAGGTCTTGGATAAACACCTAAATTAGGAATCGACGGTCGGTGTTTTCCATTCCATGTAACCTTCTCAGACTCATTAATTTTCATTAAGAGCTCAAGCTTTTCATCGAATAACTCATTATAGTCTTGTAAGTCGTAACCGAATAAAGGAAATGATTCAATGAATGATCCCCGTCCTGCCATAATCTCCGCGCGACCGTTTGAAATGGCATCTACCGTTGCGAACTGCTGATAAAGGCGCACCGGATCATCTGAAGATAAAACGGAAACTGCGCTCGTCAGTTTAATTCGGCTTGTCCGAGCGGCTGCTGCAGCGAGCAAAACAGTAGGCGATGAACACGCATAATCTTTACGATGGTGTTCTCCTACGCCAAAAACGTCCAACCCGACTTTATCTGCTAATACGATTTCTTCTACGACTTCTCTTATTCTTTGTGCATGGCTGACGACTTGACCAGTTTCCACATCGGGCGTCGTTTCCACGAAAGTTGTTAAACCAATCTCCATTGTATTTCCTCCCATTTGAACAATCTCAATTGCTTCGAATCCATTGTATACTAACTATGATGTTACGGCTGTTAAGAAGAATCCAGCTCTTTATTTACTGATGCAAGTGATTTCAATGCATAACTTCAAATGAAATAGAATAAATTTGATTATATGCTTACAAAGGAGTGATGAAGTGGCGAAATGTAAAAAATGTGGTGCTGATAATTCTAAATGCAAAGATTGCAAAAAATGTAATTGATCATTGGGCATAGATGAATGTGAAAAGCCTTCGTTCCCTATCGGGGACTTTTTTTATTCCGGTACTTTTTCAATCGTCGCTGTAATTTCAACGCCATTCAATGCCTGGCCAGCAAGCCGATCCGCTTCGGCATTCGCTTTTCGCGACACCAGCTCATATTCAGGACGAATTCCAAGCTGTTTCATTTTCGCTTCGATTCGATCCGCCCAACTGAACAAACTCTCTTCAATAACCGGCCATTCCTCACTCAGATGATTAATGACAACACGCGAATCCCCAACAAAACGGACTGATAAATCGTGGACATTCAATAGCTCCAATTCTTGCAAGCTAAAATAAAGAGCAGCATATTCAGCTTCATTATTTGAGATGAGTTCTTCCACTGATGCGTTTCTTCTTAGGCGATATGACTTTCCATTCTGATCATAATAAATGACACAGCCAAAACCTGCCGCCTTTGTCGCCAAATCGAATCCCCCATCAAAATAAACGGTTATATTATGCGGTTCTGTTTCAATCCCTTTCAAGTAGCCCTTCATTTCCTTAATGGTCCAATAGCTGTCGAATCTATCAAGGAACTTCACGTTTTTCGCACGTCCGGTCCTATCCAAATCATCCGCAACGAGGACAGCATCTGCCGCATTCATTTCCTCGGAACGAAAGACGGTTTCTAATCCTTTCGGTGTTCTGTACGTCCATTCAATTGTGACGATCATCGTTACCCCTCCAATGTTATGCACGCTTAGTATTCATCTATTTCCCCTTACTCATCCTCTCACGCCTAACTTGACTGTATAATGAATGTTAATGATGGTATGAAAGGGTAGAACAATGTGGAATCAATAATTTTTGATATGGACGGAACGTTATTTCAGACGGATAACATTTTAGAGCTTGCTCTTGACGATGCTTTTGAAAAATTGCGCTCAATGAAGTACTGGACTGGCGAAACACCTATTGCAGCATACCGTGAAATTATGGGGGCACCTTTGCCAAAAGTATGGGAGACATTATTGCCAGAGCATTCTATGGAAGTGAGAGAACAAACAGACGCCTACTTTTTGGAGAGATTGATTGAAAACATCAAATTGGGAAAAGGAGCATTATATCCAAATGTAAAAGAAACTTTCGAGTATCTTACTTCGAATGATTATTCGATTTACATAGCGAGCAATGGGTTAACAGCATACTTACAAGCAATTGTTGACTACTATCATTTAGATCACTGGGTTACTGAGACGTTTAGTATCCAACAAATCGACTCGTTAAATAAGAGTGATTTAGTCAAAACAATAAAAGAGAATTATAACATCCAAAAAGGCGTGGTTGTAGGCGATCGGCTATCCGATATAAACGCTGCGAAAGACAATGGTTTCCTAGCAATTGGCTGTAATTTTGATTTTGCCCAAGTCGATGAACTTGTTCATGCTGATGTTGTCATTAATGAATTGCTTGAATTGAAGACCGTATTGTCAAGATGACAGTTACTATAAAAACCGATTCACTATAATTTATAGAGAATCGGTTTCGATTGTTTCTTACATGCTCATTTCCTTTGTCGGCCCCATAACTGGTGGCACCGACAAGCCTGCTTGACGTAGAAGAACCGTCATTTGACCTCGATGGTGCGTTTGGTGATCAATCAATCCACGCAATAGCTTTCCACGTTGTGTTTGCCCTGTAAAACTCGTTACATCACCAAGCAAATCTTCGTCGGAAAGCTTCATTGCTTGTTCCTTAATAGCTTTTGCAATTGCCTCATACGCATCAGAAATTTCTTTTGCGCTAGTTGGCTGCGGATCATTCGGACCAGGTCCTTGTACGTTAAATCCTGCAAAGTGGCCAAATGCACCTGCAGCTCCTACTAAATGCCATGCTAACCAGCCAAGCGTGCTATGACCTGCTTCGATGGATTGATTGAGCTTCTCATCTGTAATTGCTTTAATCACATTGGCAGTTCCTTCAGATGCATTCACCCATTCTTCTATGAAATCCTCAACTTTACGGTACATAATTGATTCACCTCTAGGAATTATTATTAGTGCCTATACAACTGTAATGATAGCAAAACCGGTCCACGAGCCGCAAACTATCCAGACTATACGTGCAAATAGGATTTTCCCTATAGAACCAATTAATAGTTCCAAGCACAGGCACCAAAAAAGGCATGGAGTCAATGCCTATGCCTTTACCTTTTGACGCTGCCTGATACGAGAATGGATCCTAAAATTACGATGATAGCTCCTACGATAAATTGTAAATTAACCGGGGTACCGATAAACACGATTTCAGTTGCGATTGCCCAAAATACATACGTATTGTTTAATGATTGTCCCCTTGCAGCTCCGATTTTGTCGATCGCCGAATAATATAAAGAATAATTAGCAGTTCCTAATAGACCTGCGATAACGATGACCCATACAACGCTGGACGTCGCCGCCTCAAATACTAAAGGATAGCCATGCAGCAACGGGACGAGTATAATTCCATAACTGAGAGCTGAAGTAATTTGTCTAATATTAATTGCGTATAGAGGGATGACCTCTTTGCCTCTCATTCCCCATGCACCAATGACACCTTCAAGGCCCCAAAAGATGGCGGCACCTAAAGAGAACAAAATCCCTATGAAGAAATTGCTTTCAGCATCAAACCTTGTCGGTACATATGCCAGTACAATCACCCCGATAATACTCAACACTACGCCCGACCAAGTCTTTTTGTTCATTTTTTCTTTCAAAAAGAAATATGCGAGCACGGCCCCTATGCCAGGAAATATAGACGCAATACTTGCCGCGTATGTCACCCCGGCATTTTGAATCCCAAGAAAGTAAAAACTCATCGCTAGAGGTCCTCCCGACAGTGCGCCTAAAGCTAAAATAGCGCCGCTCTTCGTTGGAAAAACCTTTAAGACATTTATAAATTCACCCTTAATTATCATAAATAACGAAATCCAAATCGAGGAGAAAAAGTCATGCATGAATGCTGCTATAATTGGAGCAAGAGTTATAGCTTCTTTAAATGGCGTGCTCGCTATAATTATGCCAATGATTACTGTATCGACACCCCATGCAATAGCGGAAGTCGCCCCTAAGCCTATCCCCATTCTGACTTCTTTAGCACTCTTTTTAGTCATCGACTTTACCTCTTCTCAAGAAATCTATAAATCAACCCACTCTTTAATTTGTCTTTCAAAGTGGATTTTATACTCCCTTTACTTCAGATCTATTTCAAGTGCATATGCAGCAATCTATTTTGACTATGCACTACAATTGAATAAAAAAAATAAGAAAACGATTCGATTCAATAATCAAAAGGTTTTCTTACTTTTTTTATGCGGATTATTGAATTGTCATAAATGTTTCTTACACAGACACTGCCCATTAGCGTTGCACGGATACCGTAAAAAGTTATTACTTTCATTTTTTACCAGTCGACTTGCTGTAAATAAATTCAAA
>NZ_JBPFDR010000011.1:0-77161 GCF_059415085.1 Sporosarcina sp. SAFN-015 | reverse complement strand
CGAATAGAACTAAAGTTCATGAGCGGACGAGCGAGACGAGCAACAACGGATGCGAGCGTTTGTCAACAGGCTGAACAATCGTAATCACCCCTTAGGCGGGGTGATTATGATTGTTTTTTATTAGCACCTATTCATCCTTCTCCAACTCTGCGTACCATTTCTCTTTCCACGCTTCCACTTTCGCGTCGATTTCATCCCTTGCCTGTTTCGCTTCTTCACTCTTCTGCTCTTTTATTTCCGTAAAATGGACTGATCTCAGTTCACCCATTTCCTTTGCTAGCTCAATGACTTCGTACGCCTTTTCATCGTCAAGGATCTTTTTGTTTTTCAAATAGTAAGCAGCATTGCTGATCCGTGTTGCCTCCCGGTCAGAAATATTTTTGAGCGGGTCATGAATTGCAATAAGCGCCTCCATTTGATGAACTAAATCATGCAGCATGACGCCTTGCTGACTCATTACTTGCATCATGCTCGGCTTCCATTTCTTAATGAGAACTCCTTCAAATTCGGACGGGTTCCGCACTGTCGCATATTCGCCGCCACCTGCTTCCGCCACTGTTTTCAGCTCATTTTGCCCTTCATCATCGACGTCGAAACCGATGATATTCACCTTCGCCTCGATATCACTGTCATGCAGCTTTTTCGCTGCGGCAACCGGATCTCCCTCGCACGTTTCTACACCATCACTTACGATGTAAACGATATTCCTAAAGTTCTCTTTATCATAAGAAGCAAGATACTCATGCGCCTTTTCCATCGCACCGGCTAATGGCGTCCAGCCACTTGCCTTAAAAGAATCCATCGCTTTTTGGAATGAACTTTCTTCATACGCACCAAGCGGGTACAGTTCTTCAATCGAACTACAAGAAAGCTGCTTATCGGCTTCCGTTCCGGCACCTTTATGGCCGTACGCAAATAGGGAGACATTGACATCATCGGACAGCTGGCTCGTGAAATCTTCAATCGCCTGCTTCGCAAGAGTCATACGCGACTCGCCTCCGATTTCCGCTTTCATGCTCCCGCTTGCATCCATCAAGATGACGACATTCGTCTTTTGCCTCTTCGCAATTTCGATTTCATCCTCGCCTTCCGGCAACTCCGGCATCACATACCCATGCTCATACGACGTTAACTGGTCATAGAATGTCGAATACTGTCCCGAACCTAATTGATAAACAAGATAGTCATAAATCTCATCCGCACTCAAATCGGGATGCTCCTCGAAATAGGCAGGCAACTCACTCTCCATAATTCCTTGAAACGTATCTTCATAGAAGCGATGATAATAAACCCAGTTCACCGTCTTGGCTGCCTCGATTTCAGGATCCATATGCGCTTCCACCAACTTGCCCGCAGGCTGTGAAATCATATCTTCCAACGTCCGTGCCGCTTTTGGAATTTGCTCCTCGGCAACAGCGACTGGTTTTGATTCTTTTGATGAGGTTGAGGTAGAGGTTTCTGATTTCACTTCGGGCTCCGGCTTGTCCGCACACGCCGCAAGCATCAGACAGCATCCGATACTCATGACAGCATATTTCACTAAATTCATTTGCTTCACCGAATACACTCCCTTTCCTATAACTATCTTTTATACGGACTACCGACTGCAATAGTTTCTATGTGGAATTGCCCATATTGCCTCCTACTTTAGACGGGTAGGGGTGTTCCGGACCTTTCACAACGAGTAGCAATCAGCCCAGCCCCCCATAGGATAGATAATAAAGATTATCTTTATGAAAAGGGGTATTTCATGACTAACTTTCATTTTACAGCTGCAACAGGAAATCCAAATGTAGTTGCTTTCGCTAATGGAGATGTAACGGGTGATCGAGTGATGGATCAAATCTATCTGACAGGAACAAAAACGCCGGATAGTCCATACATTCGAGATATAATTCTTCACGTTAGGGACGGTAGAACAGGTGTAGTGACAAGTATTACGCTCCATAATAATGAAGGCTATAATCCGACCCTGTTCTTAGGCGATTTCACAGGCAATGGCGTAGATGACATATTAATCGGTATGTCTACAGGTGGCAGTGGTGGAATTATTAACTATTACATTGTTTCCTTTGTCGGAAATCAAGTAAGATTCCTTTTTGATTCGGATGTTTATAATAACCATTTCCATTACGAGGTCAATTATCAGGATCATTATAAAGTTGAAGTGATTAGCAGACCTAATAATGAGCGGTATATTATTGATATATCGACGAGAGATGCAAGTTATTTAAATGAAATCTATGATCGGAATGGCAAATTGAAAAGCCCGATCACCGGTTTTGTCGATCCGTTAAGCGGCTTATATCCAGTGGATTTTGATTCCAATGGCGTCTACGAGCTTCTAGCCTATCAAAAAATATCCGGAAGATATCATGCGGATGGCCTTGGCTATATGTTGAATACACTAGGATGGGAAAACAATGGATTTGCATTACAGCAACAGTATTTAGGAATATTTGGCGCATCGCTGTAGTGCATATCATACAAACGGCAAAACCCCTTCAAGCTTTTTACAGCCTGAAGGGGTTTATTGTTCGTATTAAGCTTTACTTACTAAGATTTCTTCGTCCACAACGTCTACATATACTTTTTCGATATGGTCTTCTTCCAAAATAAGATCTGTCAAAGGATCTTCAATTTTGTCTTGGATGACCCTGCGAAGTGGTCTTGCTCCGAAGCGTTTGTCGTAGCCGAGCTTCACCAATTCCCGTTTCGCTTCAGGCGAAATGGAAATCGCGATGTTATTTTCTTCAATCGCTTCTTCCAAATCGACGAGCATCAAGTCGACGATTTCGAGTAGATTGTCTTCCGTTAATTCATTGAACGAGACGATTGCATCGAAACGATTCAGGAATTCAGGTTTGAAATAGTTACCTAGCGATTCCATCATGGAGACGGATTCATGTGCGGTTTGATTGAACCCGACACTTACTTTCTTCTCTCCTGTTCCGGCGTTGCTTGTCATAATGATGACCGTATCTTTGAAGCTGACTGTTCGACCGTGCGAATCCGTTAGTCGTCCGTCCTCCATTATTTGAAGGAACATATGTTGAACGTCCGGGTGCGCTTTTTCGATTTCATCCAATAGTAAAATCGAATACGGGTTGCGGCGAACTTGTTCCGTTAATTGGCCCGCTTCTTCGTGACCTACGTAGCCTGGCGGTGAGCCGATTATTTTAGAGACGGCATGTTTCTCCATGTATTCGCTCATATCGAGGCGAATTAACGTTTCACGGGAACCGAATAGTTCTTCTGCCAACACTTTCGTAATTTCCGTTTTACCGACACCCGTTGGACCGACAAATAAGAATGATCCGATTGGACGCGTTTTCGATTTCAAACCTGCACGGCTACGGCGGATTGCTTTGGCAACCTTATCGGCTGCTTCTTCTTGTCCAATTACTTTATTACGTAGGTTTTCTGCAAGGTCTAACATTTTCGCTTGTTCCGATGCTTGCAGTTTCGTCACCGGAATGCCTGTTTTTTCTTCTACAATTTCCTCGATATCTTTAACAGTCACTTCATAGAGAGACGCTTCGCCTTGTTCGGCTTCTTCCAATTGTTGACGTAATTGCATTTCTTCTTGGCGCAACGCTGCCGCCTTTTCATAGTCTTCCATGTCCGCAGCTTGTTCTTTTTGTTGAACAATTTCTTCTAGTCGTTTTCCGATTTGCTCAGCATCTGCCGAAGAATGTTTTAGATTTAAGCGTGCCCCTACTTCATCCATCAAATCAATTGCCTTGTCCGGCAAAAATCGGTCTTGGATATAGCGTTGTGATAATGTAACGAATGCTCGAATCGCTTCATCTGAATAACGCACTTCATGGAACGCTTCATAGCGGTCTTTAATCCCGTTTAAGATTGCGATGGCGTCTTCAGCAGAAGGCTCTTTCACAATGATCGGCTGGAAGCGGCGTTCGAGTGCAGCGTCTTTTTCAATTTGACGGTATTCTTTCAACGTCGTTGCCCCGATGAGCTGCATGCTTCCGCGTGCCAATGCTGGTTTCAGGATATTCCCTGCATCCATTTTGGAGCCTTCCGCTGAACCTGCGCCGACGAGAAGATGGATTTCATCGACGAAAACGATTGTATCTTTCCGGTTCTCGATCTCCTCGATCAACTGCTTCATCCGCTCTTCAAATTGACCGCGGATTCCGGTATTCGTGACGAGTGAAGCTACGTCAAGCACGTACACTTGTTTATTCAACAGTTTCGCCGGAACATCGCCTTCATGGATTTTCACTGCGAGACCCTCTGCAATCGCAGTTTTACCGACACCCGGTTCCCCGATGAGAACAGGATTGTTTTTGTTTCTTCTATTTAATGTCTCGATGACGCGTTTCACTTCTTGATCGCGGCCGATGACCGGGTCAATTTTCCCTTCCTTGGCGTCGTTTGATATATTTCTACCAAGTTGGTCTAACAAGCCGTTTCCTTGATTTTCATCGACTTCTTTAACTTGTGTATAGGCTTGAGGGTTGCCGTTCGCTTGGAAAAATTGATTGGCATCCTTGCCAAAGGACGGCATCTTCATTTGTCCTTGGATTTCTTGAAAACATGTGTGACATAAGTTCATTTGCATCCGTTGATGATTCACCTGGAGTCGTAAGCTCATTGTCGCTTCGTTTTTACCACAATGTTGACATTTCATAAGCCATTTCCTCCTTATATAGATCGTTCATTTATAGTATTTGACATTGACTATCTTTGACTTATGACTTTATTATACTCTGACCTACTTTGACTTTCAAGTTATTTGTTTGATTAAAGTAGGTGCCTGTAAAGCGGCGATCGTTTAAGCTTATACGCAGTTGTAGTGTATAATCAGAATTGTATCTTGACTATGAAGTTAATATAGTTTTTCTAATAGATGATATGTAATCATCGATTTTGCTAAGGAGACACTTATGAAATCTCACTATTATTTAGGTTGGTTTACTAATTTTTTCTCAGATAATCTGAGTAGGGTGTTACAGGAGGATATAACTGATAGAAAATCGCTTGCTATGATAAGTTCAAATCCATCTATTTATGAAGATGATGGTGCTACTGAACGCTCGTGGCTCGATCAGGCTGGCATTTTGTTTGATGAGTATCATTTACTTAATTACCGCATGCAAAAGGAAGAAGCCCAAACGATCATTCAAAATGCTTCCGTCATTTTCTTGCTGGGTGGCAATATACTTACTCAACATGGTTTTTTGATGGAATATGAATTATCGGATTCGATTAAAAAAAGCAGCGCCGTTGTGATGGGCGCAAGCGCCGGAGCAATCAATATGTCCGCTAAATGGTTATGCTCGAAAAATTTTGGAGATGAAGTTGAAATAAGCTCTGTTTACGACGGAATCGGTCTTGACAATTTTTCCGTCTTGTCTCATTTTGATCTTGAAAATAATATGGAACTGGTTCAAAGCGAACTATCTCCCCTATCGGAAGAAATACCTATTTATGCGTCAAACAAAGATTGCGCTGTCCGTGTAAAAGGAGGCAAAATCGATATTGTTGGCGATGTTTATTTAATTTCAGACTCAAAGATCCAGAAATTGGAAGAGACGCTTTAGCTGTAGCGAACGCCAAAGTCATCTTTATTGGAGGGTAATGTGCGAAAGAATTCTATAGTTTTGTTACTACTCATACTAATACTGTCTGCTTGTAGTCATGTAGATGAAAAACAACCAGAAGAAGCTGTAGACGCTTCAGCCGATCAATCTGAAGTCAGCGATGGCAGCGCTCGAATACTAAAGGTTAGTACAGATTTAGAAGAGGAACATAATTGGTTTATTGTTCCGGAAGGTGTCCATACAATGACGATTTCTGCGGAAGTTGAAAATGTGGAAACCGTACTATTTTGGATATCCGAAACTGGAACTGGGACGTGGGCTGAAAGAACGCTCATCGGTTACGACATAGATGGAAGTGACGGATGGTCTATTACATGGGAGTTCGGTGATAGGATATTCCACGACCGTATTTCGATTCAGGCTTTGGGAAGTGATGGTGTCACACGAGCAAGCGAGTCAATCGGCGTTCATTCTATTGTCGAGACTGATGGCGAATAAAATAAGGGGGATTTCCATTGGCACTTTTGAATTCATTTTCACAATACATAAAGGCCGTGCGTTTGAAGCAGGAACAGATACCGCATGGCACATTCCCTTTCACCCTTCCCTTCGTCCGGAACTTGCACGAATTGGAGCTTCATCCGAATATTACGTATGTGATCGGGGAAAACGGAATGGGCAAGTCGACGTTGCTGGAGGGAATCGCGATTGCGTATGGTTTTAACCCCGAAGGCGGGACATTGAATTTCAATTTTTCCAGTTTTGATTCCCATTCGGAACTCGACGAATATATTCGACTTGTCAAAGGAACGGAACGGGCGAGGGACCATTTTTTCTTCCGTGCAGAGACGTTTTACAATGTGGCGACAAATATCGAAGAGCTTGACCAAGACCCTCTTTCCGGCCCCAAGGTCATTGATTCGTTTGGAGGGGTATCTCTTCACGAGCAATCGCATGGGGAATCCTTTTTCGCCGTGTTCCGGGAGCGGTTCAGGGGGAACGGTTTATATATTTTGGACGAGCCTGAAGCTGCCTTGTCCCCGCTCCGTCAAATTTCATTGCTTGCGCGAATCAACGAACTTGTTACGAAAGGATCCCAGTTCATCATTTCTACCCATTCACCGATCATCATGGCGCACCCGCTTTCCAAAATCGTACAAATTACAGAAGAAGGAATCCACGAAACGACGTTGGAGGAAACGGAGCATTACTCGATTATGAAACAGTTTTTCGATGACCGGGAACGATTGCTGTATCATCTTTTTCAGGATGAGGAATAAAAATAGGGCATCTCCTACGTTACGGAGAGATGCCCTTTTATTTTTGATATTTCATTTGCACTGGGACCGCCCGATTACTCATACAATTCGCCTGATAACACACCACGAACGCCTGATTTATCGTACAAACCGCCTGATATAACGCTAAGACCGCCTGATACCGCGCCACGAACGCCCGATTACTCATACGAACCGCCTGATTTATCGTACGAACCGCCTGATATGACGCCAAGACCGCCCGATTGACGTTGCACTAAGTCCTCGCAATTACTGAAAACTAATTAGATTACTTTCGCCTGTTTCAATAAGAAAGCGCGCAATATTTCCGCCCCTTCCATTAGTTGCTCCATAGACGTATACTCGGCAGGATTATGACTAATTCCGTCTTTTGACGGGACGAAAATCATGCCTGTCGGACTAAGGGACGCCATGTTCATCGCATCATGTCCTGCACCGCTTGGCATTTCGATCCAAGCCACTCCTCTATCTTCACAGATGGATTTTAATTCGGCCACGATTGCGCTGTCCATTTGAACAGGTTCTTCTTCCGAAATCTTATCCATCCATATGTTCAAGCTTCGTATTTTAGCTATGTCGTTGACCGCTGTTTCAAGTGCAGCGGCAACTCGCTGGCGTGATCCCTGGCATGTCCCCCGAATGTCGACATATAAATCTGCAGCTCCTGGTACTACATTCATCGCACCTGGCTGAATGGAAAAGACACCGACCGTACCGACTGTGCCATGTTCCCTCTCCGCCAATGCCGCCTTCTCTACAGCAAGTGCAATTTCCGCACCACCAAGCAAAGCATCCCGACGGTAATCCATCGGTGTCGTTCCGGAATGATCCGCTGTTCCGTCGACATGGATGTGGAAGCGGACCGGTGCCGCTATGGCAGATACGACACCAATCGCCTTCCCTTGCTTTTCGAGAACGGGACCCTGTTCAACATGCAGCTCGACGAACGATTTGAGTTCATCCGGAAAGCGTTCTGCTAAATGGACTTCTTCCAAATCAAGACCATTTTCTTCAAATGCCCGCATGAGCGTCACTCCGTTTTTGTCAGTGAGCGACCGTGTATACGCGGGATCCAGACGGCCTGTCATCGCTTTGCTACCGAGAGTCGAAGCGCCAAAGCGGGCAGATTCCTCACAAGCAAAAATGATGACTTCAAGCGGATGCGCCGTTTCCACGCCTTCCTCCGCAAGCGAACGCATTACTTCAAGTGCAACGAGGACACCCGCGGTTCCATCAAATTCACCGGCAGCATAAACGGAGTCAATATGTGACCCTGTCGCCACAACCGGCAGATCGGGATCTCTCCCCTCCCTGCGCGCAATGACGTTTCCCGCATAGTCGGTGCGTACTGCCAACCCCGCGCTTTCAAATTGCTCGATCAAAAAATTACGTGCATTCCGCTCGGTTTCCGTGTAAGCTAGCCGATTGATGCCTTCTCCTCCGACTGTAAACCTAGCGAGTTCTTCAAATGACTGACGCAAACGTACCAGCTTCATGACAATCCCCCGATTCCTCTATTTCTCTTCCTCCAGCTACCAATACATCAATTATAACAACATTCAGGCACTAATAATACGTAATTTAGACAGGTGCCTGTGCAACACACATTTATGACTATTCATAGAAAACTATATAAATACAAAAAGAAGCCACTTGATATATCTGGCTTCTAATACTATTTTATGCAATTGTAGTGTATTTACTGAATTGTGTGTTGCACAGGCATCGAAAGGCAATTAAATAATTTCTTATTCATTCAGCTTCTGATAAATATGAAGCATTTGCTGCTGCTCTTCGGATGTCAGTTTTTCAAATAGATTTTTCCTTAATATTTGGCCTTCCACGTTTGCACGGTGTAAGATTTCTTTCCCTGTTTCTGTAATACTCAAATAGACGATGCGTCTATCATCTTCATCTGTCGAGCGAACGGCCAGTTTCTTTTTCACAAGTTTCTCTGACAGATGAGTTACAGTGGGTGGGGTTAGTCCAAGAAATTTCGCAATGTCAGATGGCCGACTTTTCCCTTTGTTAGCTAAATGGCCAAGAAGGAGTATATGGGAGACGCCCAATTCTTCATTAAAGATTTTATTCCATTGAATGATCAAGTTATTCGTGAACTTGTCCATATTGTGTATGATGTCAAAAATCGTTTCTTCTTTCATGTTTCCCCCTACTTTCTACATAAACAATTCCATTTTATCATATACAGTCCGTATATATGAAAATGAACCCAAATTCAATGTACTTTGGGTTCATTCACAATGAAAGATATATTCAATTATTGTGCAGAGAATCCGCCATCAATGACAATTTCAGCACCAGTAATATAAGAAGAATCATCACTTGCCAAGAAAAGAGCTGCATTGGCAATATCGGCTGGCTTTCCAAGACGTTGCAACGGCGTAGCGCGAACGAGTTGGTCGAGTAATTCTTTGGATGTGCTTAAGCTTTGTGTCATTGGTGTTTCTATGATTCCTGGGAATAGCGCATTTACACGCACTCCTTGGCGACCAAAAGTTGTCGCAGCTGCCTTGGAAATAGCACGGACAGCCCCTTTAGAAGCGGAGTAATGGTTAAACCCTTGTCCGATTTGTGCGGTATATGATGAAATATTAACGATCGAACCGCTCTTTTGTTCAGCCATGATTGGCGCTACATGCTTCATGCCTGCAAATGGTCCGAAGCTGTTGATCGCCATCATTTTTTGCCAATCTTCCATGCCGATTTCTGAATACGGTTTTTCGGAGGAAATTCCCGCGTTGTTCACTAAAACATCGATGCGGCCGAATTTTTCTTTCACTTCTTTTGCAAATGCAGCCCACTCTTCGTCGGATGCTACATTCAATTTCATACCATGAACATTTTCTTTTTCACTTGCACGTTGCAAAGCTTCTTCGTTTATATCAGCCGCAATAACAGTCGCGCCTTCCGCTTGGAACAGATCAACCATTCCTTCACCGATACCAGAAGCTCCACCTGTCACAATCGCTACTTTTCCGTCCAATTTACCCATATTGAACATCTCCTTAACGTAATTTAATAGACCCGCCGTCCACCATAATCGTTTGTCCTGTAATATAGTTTGCATCGTCGCTCGCCAAAAATACTGCTGTGCGGCCGATATCACCTTCCGGATCGCCTAAACGGCGCAACGGAATGCGGTTGATCATCGCTTCATACATATCCGGCGCACTTTGAGCCCATGCTTCCACGCCTGGTGTCAATGCGATCGGTGAAATCAGGTTAACATTGATGCCTTCAGGACCCCATTCATTTGCCGCTACACGTGAAATCGCGCGGATCGCCTCTTTTGCTGCTGCATAAGATGCTTGTGTCGGTTGGCCATCCAAGCCTGCGCCTGAAGCGAAGTTAATCACTTTACCTTTTGTTTTCTTCAACTCCGGATAAGCAGCTTGCATGAAATGGAATGTCGGGTAAAAGCCCGTACCAAAGGATAAGTCAATCATTTCCATCGTCGTTTCAGCAAACATAGCTTGTCGGGACGCGTGCGCATTATTTACGAGTATATCCAATTTGCCAAACTTCGCTACGACCGCTTGTACTATTTCAGTGACGTTTTCAGGTTTCGAAATGTCTTTGATGAACAGCATGCTTTCTGTAAGCTCGTTCAACTCTTTTACCGTTTCGTTCCCTTTTTCTTCATTGATATCAACAACGGCAATATGCGCGCCTTCTTTCGCCATCGCAAGAGCTATTCCTCTTCCGATCCCTGATGCGCTTCCTGTAATGATTGCCACTTTTCCTTGTAATCTCATGCTTTCCCTCTCCTTGTCGATTGTCATGAAGATCTCAGTTGCCGTACCTCATCATTCTGTCCAAAAACCTTGTTCAACCAACTTCCTTTTATCGTTAAATGCGACGAATACACAGCCAATATTGATGACTAGCATAATAATGAGCGCATAAAGAACTGACATATAGCTGCCTGTCGCATCGTACACGAAACCGTAAGCCGGTAATGCAATAATGGATGCTACTGCAAGACCTATAGAAGCTGTAGAGTAAATTTCACTATACGCTTTCTTACCAAAAATCGTCGAAGCCAATGCTGGTGCAATAATACCGATTGAAGAACTGACCAACCCGAAAAGACCAACGGCAAATGTGATGATCGTTGTACTATTATTCGCGAAAAGGAGTAAGCTGATTGCTATAATTCCACAAACCATCGCTAGAATTGCCGTATATTTCGATCCAAGTTTATCGACAAGGAAGCCAAGTATAAGCGACCCTATTAAAATTCCGAGCATGTACGTACCCATTACATTCCCTGCAAATGTAATATCAAATCCTTGATTGGTTAGATATGTCGGAATGTGCATCGAGAAGCTTGCAATTGATGTGACAAAAAAGAAGAAGAGCATCAATGCGTAAAGAGCTGTCGATTTCTTCGCTGTAGCCATATCAATGCCGGCCTCTTCGCCAGTAGATTGCTGATTTTCTTGCCCTGTCACGTCATCTGCGCCGTATGGTAACACACCGTGCGCTTGAGGAGAGCGTTTAATGAGTAACATGGCAATTGGCACGACAATAATGATTGCTGCACCACCGATAATCATATAAGCGGAGCGCCAGCCGAGCCCATCAATTAAACTTGCTGCAATTGGTTGTGCGATTGCACCGACTCCACCGCCGACTGCGCTCAACACACCTAATGCAAGCCCATTGCTCTTTTTGAACCATTGGTTAATGATGACGGGTCCTGCAATGACAGTAATGAATACACCGCCTACCGCCAAAGGAATCGCCAATGCATACCAGCCCCACACGGAGCTCATCAAACCGAATAATGCATAAGCTCCTGCTTGAAACACAATACCGATCGACAAAATCAAACGTGTATCATATTTCGCCATGAGCTTTCCGCCAATTGGTAAAAAGATCATCGTCACGACTGCAGAAACACTAAAATATAGAGATAACTTTCCCATCCCGAAACCGAGATCATTTGTTACGCTCGTTAGAAATAGACCAGCAGTATTATTAACTGCTCCTTTTCCAATCCCTACGATAATACTGAGCGCTATTAGAATCCACCATGCATAATGAAATTTAGACTTCTGCTTCATTTTTATTTTCCTTCCTAACTTGCAAATATAAATTACTCAAACATTGCCTTGAAGTCCGGGACCGTCGGGTTTGCGAGGTAATGGCCACCTTCGACTTGGATCGTCTGTCCGGTAATGAACTTCGATTCGTCAGATGCTAAGAATAGGACAGTGTTTCCGATATCATCCGCTTCTCCGTGGTAAGGCAATGCATTGTATTTCGCAAAGACATTTAATAATTCCTCAGACATATTGTTTTTCGCTGCCGGTGTCAAAATCAATCCAGGAGCTACTGCATTACAACGGATATTGTGTTTTCCATATTGTGTCGCTGTATATTTTGTCATATTGACGACGCCAGCTTTTGACGCTCCGTACGCAACGCGAATTGCATCACTGAAAAAGCCTGCCATAGAAGCGGTGTTAATAATTGAGCCGCCGCCGTTTTCAATCATATGTGGAATTGCATACTTGCAACCTATAAGGACACTTTTCAAGTTCACATTCATCAATCGATCCCATTCGTCCAAATCGATATTGACAATGTCCAAGTCTTTACGGATATTCGTCAAGCCGACATTGTTGTAAAGGATGTCGATTTTTCCATAATGATTGACCGTATGCTCAATCGCATGCTTGATTGATTCTCCGTCACCTGCATCTAAAAAGATACCGACTGCTTCCCCGCCTTGCGCACGAATCTCTTCAGCTGCGTTTTTTGCGCCTTCTTCATTGAAGTCCGCCAAGACGACTTTTGCGCCTTCTTTCGCCAATAATTGTGCTGAAGATAACCCTATCCCTGAAGCAGCGCCTGTTATTAGCGCTACCTTATTTTCCACTCTGCCCATCTTTGTCATTCCTTTCTTCCCGCTTAGAAATGTAGAGCTAAAACCCTTGCAGCAATTCATTTATATCTTCTAATAGTTAGATGACTAATTATTTCTCAACTAAAATAGTAATAAACTATCAGTGAAAAAGCAACCAAAAAAGACTATTTTGTGACAGAAGTTTTTTCCAAAGCGAAAAAAACGCACTTTTTCTATTGACAAATGGCGCCCTCTTACATAGAACAGCATCTTCACTTAACAAAGTGTCTTATAACAAGCTTCCGGCAGGTGCCTGTGCATCATACATTTATGACTATTCGACTAAAAGCATAACAATACAAAAAGAAGCCAACTGATTGTTGATTCAGTTGACTTCTCAAAAAAAATATACAATTGTAGTGTATTTACTGAATAGTTTTCTGCACAGGCACCGGAATTTTATTTCACAACTGTTACGGGGCAGTCTACGTGTTTCATGACTTTATGGCTGACGCTGCCGAGTATCATTTCTTGGAATGTGTTTAAGCCTCTGCTGCCGATGACGAGTTGGTCGATTGCTTTGTCGTTTACGTATTTGATGATTTCCTGGCTCGGTTCCCCTTTTAGCATCGTCATTTTCGATGTCACGCCGGCTATTTGTGCCAATTCCAAAACGGGGTCCACTTTATGCTTCCGTTTCAGCAGGAGGCTTTCTTCGCTTTGCGATAAAAGCCGTTCGTCTTTCGCTTTATTGTAATCCGCCACATAAATGAACTCCAATTGTGCTTCCGGAAAATGTTGAGCGAGCGTAATTGCATGTTTTGCGGCACGCAGCGCATTTTCCGACCCATCGATGGCTACGGCGATCTTCATGAACATTCCTCCCTTAAAGTAACTTCTCATATAGCTGTTCACTTGACGAGTTAAGGCCCCGGATTGTCACCGCCACCCCTTCTTCCTCAAGTTTCTGCTTCACTTTGGCGACAGCCCCGACAGAAGATTCGTCCCATAGCTGGCTATTTTCGAAGTCGATAATGATTTCCTTTTCCTTTACGTCTTTAAATGACTGGATGAAATTTGTCGTGGACGCGAAAAATAACGGTCCTTTTACTTTATATATGCCCGAATCTCTCGTCACAGTCACACGAGATATTTTCGAGACGAAAAACAACGAGCTCAAGATGACACCGACAACAACACCAATCGCTAAATTATGCGTATATAAAATGATGGCGACCGTAATCAGCATGACGATCGATTCCGTTTTCGGCGCATGTTTCAGGAATTTGAACGACCCCCAATTGAATGTTGTCGCAGCGACCATGATCATGACGCCAGCTAGTACAGGCATTGGAATGTTAACGACGACATCTCCTAAAACGATAATTAAAAACATGAGAAATACACCAGCCGTAAAAGTGGAAAGACGCCCGCGGCCGCCCGATTTAATATTAATCATCGATTGGCCGATCAATGCGCAACCTGCCATCCCACCGAAAAATCCTGTGAAGAAGTTCGCGATCCCTTGTCCACGCGCCTCCCGATTTTTATCACTCGGCGTATCTGTCATATCATCGAGCACTTGTGAAGTAAGCAATGATTCGAGTAAACCGACAATCGATAATGCCAATGAATACGGGAAAATGATTTTCAACGTTTCCAAATTAAACGGAATATCCGGAAGGAAAAATGTCGGCAGTGAACTTGGCATCTTTCCTAAGTCGCCGATTGTTTGCAGCGATACGCCGCTTATAAGCGCAATGCCTGTCATGACGACAATCGCAATGAGTGGTGCGGGGATTGCTTTAATAAAACGCGGAATCGCGTATACCAATACTAATGTCGCGATTGCAAAAACAATTGTCATGGCATCATGGCCCCGCAAATATGGCAGCTGGGTGATGAAAATCATGATGCCGAGTGCATTCACAAACCCAAGCATGACGGAGTTCGGAATGAAGCGCATCAAATTCGCAACCCCGAGACTTCCGAGAATTAGTTGAATAATACCGGTCAACACCGTGGCTGCCAATACATATTGCAAGCCATGATCTGCCATCAAGTTGACGAGGACTAACGCCATCGCACCGGTCGCTGCAGAAATCAGTCCCGGACGTCCGCCGACGAACGAAGTAATGACCGCAATTGCAAATGAAGCGTAAAGTGCAACACGCGGATCCACTCCTACGATGAACGCGAACGCGAGCGCTTCAGGAATAAGTGCAAGTCCTACAACGATTCCTGCCAATATATCTGCCCGGATATTGCCGAACCATTGTTGTTTCAAAGTATGCATCTGTTGTCTCCTCTCTATCGTTGTCCATGCATACCTGCAATAGATGAGTTAAGAATCGTTCCTAATTATAACAGAATAGCCGCTTTCGGGTGAAAACTGCGTGGATTCAATAAAGAAGAACCCAGACCATAAGTGGTTTGGGTTCTCACATTAATTATCCTATATCTTACTTGTACAATTTCCCTTTATGCATCAACTTCCTGTTTTTCGGTAGTCTTGCAACCGCTTCTGCACTGCAGCTGGCATCGACAAATACAAAACTGGCCTCATCTCCAACCATCGGCCACACTTGTTCACCTTCATGATTCAAAGGTGTGACGCCTTTCGTAATCAAGCTTAAACTTTCGCGTAACGACCGTTCGCTTGATTTCCCTGTATAGTCACAGAAGTTATGTACTTTCTCCAAAACATCTCCAGGAACATAAGGGCTCCAAGAATCAAAAAAGCCGTCACAGCCTAACGCAACTTTAACGCCTGCCGCTCGCATAATATCAATTGGAATGAGCTGAGAGTTAATAGAAATAGGGATGGTAGACATAATCTCCACATTAAGCTCACTCATTTTCTTGGTAAATTGCCTTTGCATAGGAGGCGTCAATGTACTTAAACCAAATGCATGACTGAAAGCAGTGGATCCTTTAAAGTCTTGTTCTTTCACCATGTCCAGCCATTTATCCATCGTATAGAAACCTACTTGTCCTCTATCATGCAGATGCATGTCGACATCGACATCATACTCTTTCGCAATATCCATCGTGACTTGCAATGATTTTTCGATATCTTTATCAATGCCTGCAGGGTCCAGTCCTCCTAAGATCGTTGCACCAGATTCCAATGCTTGTCTTAGTAAGTCGGGCATTTCTTCATGAGCTAGCAAGCCATGTTGAGGAAACGCGACAATTTCATACGTTACATATTGATCATAAGCTTCCAGTGCTTTTTTAACGCCTTCTAAATTTTTCAATTTAATGAAGGGATCAATATTCACATGCGTTCGAATATGATTCACACCATTACTCAAGTGCAATTCAATCATGGCGGATGCTCTTTGTTCCGCTGTTTCAGCAAGTTCCTCCAACTCAGCAGCTTCAAAAGCCAATCGCTCGGATAAACTTTTTACAGGACGACAAGCCCTCCACCCTAATGAGAGATACGTTTTATCCAAATGATTATGCATATCTTTGAATGCAGGAAGCGCTAATTTCCCTTCCATATCAATTGCATCAGCATCTGGCACATTTTCAGTTGCGGGAATGATCGTCTGAATTCCTTCTTCCGAAACTTGAATATGAAACAAATCGGTTACGGTTTGAATGCTGCCATCTTCATACGTTGTTTCACCAATTTCCAGTCGAACGTTTCGTAGCCATGTGCTCATCGGAATTCCCCCTTAAGCTCTATCTCTTCTTCATGAATGATGTTCCCTTTTGAAATCACTGTCGAAATAGGGCACTGTCTAGCAATCATATGCGCGGAGCTCACTGCATCCACAAGTAGCGCATTGGCCGTATCCCCAACTTTTGGCCACTGTTGCTCGCCTTCGTCATTTAATGGTGTTAATCCGCCTGTAGCATATTTCAATGACTGTCCGATATGCCACTCGTCAATGTAGCCAAAACGTTGGATAAACTGATTTAATTTTTGTATCGTATCGCCGCTTCCAAAAGGAGACCAATGATCGATGAGGCTATCATGCCCAAAAGAAACTTTTACGCCACGATCATACATATACTTCACAGGGATTGTAATCGGGCCTGCGCCAATTGGAACCGTTGTTGTCACTCTAATATTATGTGCAGCCACTCGATCGATTAGATTGTCTAATGCTTGTGGTGGTAAATCTGCAAAAGCGAATGCGTGACTGAGAGTTACTTCTTTATTAAAAGATCTTCGTTCCATTTCATTCACAATCTGTAGGATTTCGAATTCACCTAAAGTGTTTCGGTCATGTAAATGAATGTCGATTGCAACATCGTATTTTTCAGCTAATTGAAAAGTAGTTTTTAAAACTTCCCCACTATTGCGATCCATTGAAGCAGGGTCCACCCCGCCAATATGGGTCGCTCCCATTTGTAATGCTTTTTCTAGGATTGTTAAAAATTCTGGTCCATTACGTAAAATACCATGTTGTGGGAATGCAACGATTTCATATGTAATTTGATCTTCATAACTTTCCAAAACACGCTTTACGATTTCCATATGTTTCGTCTCAATTTGCGGGTCAACGTTCACATGTGTACGAATATGTGTATGTCCGTTTTTTATATAATGTTGCACCATCGCATGTGCTCTCTCTTCAGCTACATCCAATTGTTTTGGCAATAAAGTCGCTTCTTCTTTTAAGCGAGTAAAAATACCCTCTGTTGCTGGAGTTGGCGCTTTCCATTCCCCACCGAAATATGTTTTATCAATATGTGTATGCATTTCTTTGAACGATGGAACGAGTAATTGGTTTTTGGCATCTATTACAACTGCATCGCTTGCTTCGATTGTTGGAGCTATTTCAACAAACTTTCCATTTTCGATCAATACATCAACTATTTTCGTTTCTGTCGCCGTGACAAACGTTTGATCATACAAATACCCTGTTTCCAAACGCACATTCTTTAGTAATAAAGTCAAAACAATCTCTCCCCTTTGATAAATCCATCCCTGGAGTTCAAAATAGAATGAAAACTCTCCCTAAAATGATAAACATAGTTTATCACGATAAAATTATTACGCACCTGCTTCTTTCAAAATACGTTCAATTTCTTTAAATCCACGTTTTTCCGCATGTTCTAATGGTGTAACTCCATCTCTATCAGTAATATTGACATCAGCACCATGGTCAACTAGTAATTGTACGATTTGTTGATAGTTCTCCCTTCCATTTCCTAAAATAACAGCCTCCAACAATGCAGTCCAATGTAAGTTATTAAGGTGATTCACGTCCGTGTCAGAGTTCTTTACAAGCTCTTCCACAATATCCACATGTCCTCGATCTGAAGCCGGAATGAGCGCAGTTCCACCAAAACGATTTGTAATTGTTGTGTCTGCACCAGCTTGAATAGCAAGCTTCACAATTTCAAGCAATCCTTCTGCTCCAGCATATAAAAGCACATTATCCTTATTGTTATTTTGAATGTTTATGTCTGCGCCTTGTTCGATAAGTACCTTAACTGTATC
This sequence comes from Sporosarcina sp. SAFN-015, assembly GCF_059415085.1. NCBI lineage: Bacteria > Bacillati > Bacillota > Bacilli > Caryophanales > Caryophanaceae > Sporosarcina > Sporosarcina sp. SAFN-015. The sequence continues at coordinate 58,957 of NZ_JBPFDR010000011.1, read as the reverse complement.
TACTTTGTTTTTTTGCGTCGCTGCCATTACGGCTGTAACGCCTTGGTTATTCTGCGCATTAATATTTGCTCCGTCTTCCAATAGTTCTAAAACGGTTTTTGTGTCTCCTTCTGCTGCTGCAGAGATTAGCTGTTGTTCCATAGCAGTTCCCTCCTCTTTATCTTGTATAGGTGAACTTTCCTCGGAGTTTGGAGCCGTGCTACATGCAGTAAGCATAACTACAAGGAAACTCATACATATCACTTTCAGCTTCAAAATAGCCCTGCACCTCCTATATCTCCATGTTATCATTAGGTTATTTATATGAAAAATATTAATAAAATTGGTTCTACTAACGTTTTGCATATACCTAATGAAAAGGATGTTAATGATGGATATTCGGCAACTGCGCTATTTCATTGCGATTGTAGAAGAAAGGAAGATTTCTGCCGCTGCTAAAAGACTTCATATGTCCCAACCGCCATTAAGCCAGCAATTGAAAGCGATGGAGAAGGAGCTCGGTTCAAAATTAGTCGAGCGAAGCGGAAAGTATTTGGAAGTGACAGAGGCAGGGAATGCTCTATACAAAAATGCTTTAGAAATAACTCAATTGTTGGAGAAAACGAAAACAGAAGTAATGGAAGTCGGTAAAGGCGTAAATGGAAGGCTCACGATTGGAGTCAACACCTTTTCTGTTCGCGGACTGCCTGAGGTTCTTGAGCAATTTCAAAAACAATTCCCGAAGATTACATATAAAATTCAACAAAATGAATCTTCACATCTTTGTCAATTAGTCAGGGACCGAATTGTGGAATTGGCAATTATCCGCTTGCCACTACCATTGGACGACTTTTCTGTACTTCATCTATGTAACGAGCCATTTTATTTCATTACCTCTAAAGAACTTCCATCATGTAATGAAGAAATATCACTTACTGATATTCAACAATATCCTCTCCTTTTTCCAAGTACAGAGGGATTAGGTGTACATTATTTAATTCTAGAAGCGTTTTCCCGATTTAGATTACAGCCTACTATTGTTGGGGAGTGCTCTGATATTAGTCTTTTAATGGATCTAGTGACAGCTGACTTTGCTGCATCAATTGTTCCAGAAACCTTACTTCATCGATTTGGAGGATATCCGATAAATGCTTATCGTATAGCAAGTGCAACCGAGTTGACTGGATCAGTCGGATTAATATGGCTCAAAGATCATAGCTTGTCTAAGGCGGCTCAAAATTTTATAGAGATGATACAGACTGTATAATGGTCTCCTCTTTATTAAATGAACTGCATTAAAAAACCCAATTTCTCCTTAATAAATCGAGAAATTGGGTTAAGTTTCAACGGTTCCGGTTTACGACTTGGTTGATCCAGTTTAAATCTGCGTCTAAATGGAATAACATGCCGGTGGTCAATAAATATTTCGTTTCGTCCCCCTCCAATAGAAATTCCGTTTTTAATTGGGTCAATTCCATCACTTCTTGAATGATTAACGTTTTCTGTTGCTCCAGCATCCGCTGTTCTTCATGGAACTGAATTTTGCGAGCACAACTCCATTTAAAGAAGAAATCCTCTTTTGTTGTGTTGTAAGGCACCGGCTCCAGCAACCACTTTTCCAATTCTTCCTTGCCTTTTGGCTCCAATTCGTATAACTTTCTCTCCTGATGATCTATTCCCGCCGAAGAGACAAGCTGATCGCGAATAAGACGATCCAAAGTCGTATAGATTTGACCCGGATTGATTTTTCCTTTCGTGCCAAGCAGGGAATCCAATTCTAACTTCAATTCATACCCATGATTTTTTTGCTTGTATAATAACGTTAAAATACCGTACTTGACTGACAATTTATCAACCTTCTTTGAGTAATGTTTGGATATCCATTTTACTTGCACTCTTACTGGAAATCCAGGCTGCGGCCAAGCTTAGCAAAACCCCTGCGACTATTGCTAGCAACATGTCACTATATGGCAGTTGGAAAGATAGAAACCCGTCCATCAGCTGTGATTTGCTTGTCAAAAAGATTAATAGGATACCTGTTGCCAGTCCTCCCACCACTCCTGCCAGTCCAATGAGCACGCCTTCAGCCAATATCATATTCCGTATCTGCTGTTTCGTAAACCCGAGGGCCCGCATCGTTCCAAGCTCCGATACGCGTTCCAACGTATTCATCAACAATGTATTTGCTGTACCGATACTAGCTAACCCGACGACGAGGACCAACATGACAACGAGAAGCTCGTTCATTCCCGAAATTGCGGAGCTTGTCGACTGTATTTCCTCCTCAACTGTTTCTACCTTGGAAAGGTGGCTACTAAAATCAGTCCATAATTGATCCCGTATTGTATCATACGACTCCTTATCTACGGACAGCAGCAAATCAAAACTGTTTGTCCATCCGAATACATCATTCATGACGAGAGCATCCATAAAAGCAACATAACCAGCATAATGCGATGTTTTCCCAACACCGATCACTTCAAAAGACTGTTTTCCGTTCGGGGTATTCAAGACAATACTTTCGCCAATTGTACCTCCCCACTCAGCAAAAGCTCGTTCGCCAAGCAGGACGGAAGGATTTTGCCGTAAACGATTAGTAATGTCCTTTTCCTGTTCGTGAGTATATATGGCAGGGCCGTTTTCCCATACCGCCAGAACGGAGAATTGCCTCATTTGCCCTTCAATCGTTTCCCATGTAATAGGATTTGCCTCAGCTAACGATTCAACATTTGTCACGCCACCATACGAAAGTATTTTTTCCATATCTTCAGCTGACCACGGCGCCTCTGATTTGACTCTCATATTTCCGCCATAAGTGCTTCTAATATCATTATCGATTCCTCTTGGTGCAGATTCTACTACAGCGCTTAACAACAAAATAACTGCTATACCAATGGCTAGGATAGCCGCTGTATTTCCATTTCGGTTTAATTGTTGCGTAACATTACGGGACGCCAATGTACCGGGATACTTATAAAAGGTAACAAACACCGGTTTCATGAGTGTACTGAGACCATTTAACAGGTACGGGAATAAAAGAATAGCTCCTGCGATAATCGCTGCATAGGAAACAGGGTGATCGATTGTTCCCAGTAAAAGGAGCGCGACGCCGAAAAACGCTTTTACATAATGCCGTTTCGATGTGGAAGTCGTACGATCTGCCATCTTCATTGTTAATAAGATTGAAGTCTTTCCCGCATAATAGATTGGGAAGAGAGAAAATACAATCGGAAATAACAAACCGATGAGAACACCTATTAATGAAGGCATTTCCCAATTCAATGTATAAACCATATCGAATTCAAATACTCCGAGAAGAGCTTTCATGAACAGATCTCCAAGCCAAATTCCAAGCGGTACGCCAATCGCAGTACCGATAAATGCCAATAGCGTCATTTCAATCAATACAAGCTTGGAAACGGAAGATTGCGTATAACCGAGACTTTTCATGATAGCAAATTCTTTTTTTCTCTCAATCACACTTGTGTAGATCATGTTAAAAACGATAAACCCACTTATGAAAATGGATAAACCGGCGATTAAATAGAAAAACGTGTAAAGCCCACCGATGTCATTGCTCTGTAAGTCATCCGCAACGACCGGTTCAATATATGCGCTCGTTCCTTGGAAGTTTTGCTGGAAAGTGTTAAAAAGTTCCTCTCCATCCCCTTCCACTTGAAATCGCATATAAGTGATTTCATCCTGTTTTCCAGTCCATTCTCTAAGTAATGAAAGAGGAGCCATTACACGAAAACTAGTCGATTCAGCCCGTTCCCAATTGGAGGGACTTGCTAGTAGTTGGGTGTACTCGACGATGGCGGAAATTTGTGCTTCCCCCATTCCGGTAAACTGAATTGTATCTCCGACACCCTTACCTAAAAGGTCTGCGACCGGTTCTGGGACGACGAGTCCTTCATTATCCAACTTACCTTCAATGACCGGAAGTGTTAGTAAAGGACTGCTTTGATCGCTCACCCCTGTAATTCGCACGGCCCTTTGACTGAGGGACCGATCATCCGCAAGCTCGAAGAAAGCTTGCTTATCAAGCGCAAGCAATGAGTTTGACACAATGGGTTCACGGAGGATAGGTGAAATCAGATCTTCAGGGAATGTATAGTCATCACTTAAAACCCAATAATCCGCATTCGCCACATACATTTGCTCATAGTAATCAAACACATCATCCGTCGTTTTGTCGGCAATTAACATGGACGTTACAAAAGCCGTTCCTAAAACCATCGCAAGTAAAGTGAAGAATAACCTTTTTTTGTTTTGCGTCATGTTACGCCATGAAATTCGCCAAATACTTAGCATAGTCACTATCCTCCCTAGAGATAACTTGATCGATGATTCCATCTTTAAAGAGAATGATGCGATCCGCAAATCCAGCCGCAAAAATATCATGAGTCACCATTACAATCGTTTGTTTGTTTTTACGATGAAAAGTGGACAGCAAAACGAGGATTTCCTCCGCCCTGGCTCGATCCAAATTCCCTGTCGGTTCATCAGCCAATAAAACGGTTGGGTGGTTCGCTAACGCTCGTGCAATCGCGACACGTTGCTGTTGGCCTCCACTTAAAAGATTCGCACGCTTGCCATTCAATCCTTCTAATCCAACAGATCGGGTTAACTCATGGATCCATTCAATGTTTTCTGGCGTTAGTTTTCCGTCTGCATGAAGGGGAAACGCTATATTTTCTTCGACCGTCAAGTTGGGAAGCAATTGATAATTTTGAAATACGAAGCCCAGTTTCTTTCTCCGGAAAACTGTTCGTTCCCTTTCCTTCATGTCATGTATTGGTGCATGATCGATTTCAATTTCTCCATCAGTCGGTACATCGAGACCTCCAAGCAATTGGAGCAACGTACTTTTTCCGGAGCCACTTGGTCCCATGATCGCTACGAATTCTCCCTCTTCAATATGTAAATTTACACCCTTTAACACTTGTGTTGGCTCTTGCCCATTCAAAAATTCTTTTTGTAGATTGCTAACTTTAATCATATGAATTCCTCCCATTCTCGATTTATTATATACTAAGTATATAGTTTGTCAAAGAGAAATAGTTGTATATCGCTAAAATTCATTAATTAACAGTTGGAACAACAATAAAAAACCCGATGAAATCATATACTAAGTACATATTTTCATCGGATCTAAATATGCTTTTGACAAATTTCAATTATTATTAAATCGATATCCAGAACCCAGATCGTTTCTAGAAATACTGGGTTTTTCGGATCGAATTCTATCTTTTCTCGCAGTCGTTTAATGTGAACAACAACGGTTGATGTATCACCAAATGAATCCAAGCCATTCTCCTTCAAATACTCAAAACCGCAAATTTGGAACAGATGCCAGAATGCCCTTTCCCTATAATTAGGTCGAGGGGGAAGATTATGAGAACATTCAACAAGAAAGATCCATATGCAGTTTACTTATTCACTTGCTTTTTATCACAACTGTTTTTCACTTTTATCTTTACCGTGAACTTGCTGTATCATGTACAAGTCGTGAAGCTCGATCCGCTTCAGCTCGTTTTGGTTGGGACCGTATTGGAGCTGACGGTTTTCCTATTTGAAATCCCGACCGGAGTAATTGCAGACGTCAAAAGCCGGAAGCTTTCACTCATCATCGGCTATTTCTTAATCGGATTCGGATTTATGATGGAAGGGATTTTCCCTTTATTTGCCGCTGTCATTTTCTCTCAAATCGCATGGGGCATCGGCTATACGTTTACAAGTGGGGCTCAACAGGCTTGGATTGCTGATGAAATCGGGGAAGAACGGGCGTCTCTTGCATTTATTAGAGGAGCGAAGTTTGGGAAACTTGGGCAAATCATTGCCATTCCTCTGAGTATATTGACGGGCTATTTTATGATTAACTTGCCCATCATTATAGGCGGCATCTGCATGCTTGGGCTCGCCGTTTACTTACTGTTTTTCATGGAAGAGAAGAACTTCAAACCGTTGCGGACAGGCGAAAGGGTTTCGGCGTGGAAAAGCATGAAAGGGAATATGAAAAAAATCGTTGTGTATGCCAAAGCGAGTTTCCTCATGAGAATGCTGCTTCTCATTGCATTGTTTATCGGATTGTACAGCGAAGGATTCGATCGTTTATGGATGACGCATTTTATTGAAGCGTCTTCTCTAGCTTCATTAACGAACGAAAAGTTAGTCCTGTTCATGGGCGGACTTCAATTCATTGTCGTCTTACTTTCGTTCACGGTGCTTCACTTTATGAACCGAAGCATGATCCATTTGAATTTGAGACATATTTACGTAGCCCTTTTCATAGGCAGTGCTCTTATAGTTGCTTCACTCATCGGCTTCGCATACTCAGCTCTTGTCGTCAGTTTGCTACTATTTTACGTCTTGGTCGAAGTGACAAGGCAAGTGATGTATCCGTTGGAGGATATTTGGCTGAATAAAATCATCCCCGATTCCTCGACACGTGCGACCTTCTTTTCGGTAAAAGGCCAAGTCGATGCCATCGGCCAAATTGGCGGCGGGCCGATCATTGGAGTGATCGCATCACGATTCGCAGTGAAAACCGCTATTGTCGCAAGCGCCTGCTTCGTCATGCCAGTTTTGTATCTGTATACGGTCGTCTTAAAAAAAGACAAGGTGTGAATGGATCACACTTTGTCTTTTTCTTTGATTGGCACATAAATTTCCATTGTGATTTTTTTGTACAGCCAGTGGTGGCACAGTTCATCATAGTACTCGAAATCATATCCTTGTTCATCGACTTCGTAAGACGATTGTGGCAGCCAATCCTCCAATATGAATTTCCATGTCCCTTTAATCGCCGGAACGAACCGCTCCACATCTACTGGTGGAATTTTAAATACGGCATATGTCGCGGGTTTTATTTGCAGCTTTGTAAGACCTTCTGGTAATTGGGCATCTTCATGATCACAATCGACTGCGAATAAATACGTGAATGAATCATTCATTTCCCGTTCATTCAGATTAACGCAATATTCCCCGTGCTTTTTCGGAGATAGCTTTTCATACAACATCGTTTCAATTGCCTCTTCTGGCGCGATGCGCTGATCCCAGAAAGCAGGGGCATCCCTCGTGTAAAATACGCTGTCGACCTTGCTTTCATATGTTTTACCAGCAATCGTAAAGCCGTCCTTCTGCACAATTTTCGGTTGCATCACAATGCCGCCGACTTCTTTTTGGCGCAAGTTCAGTAAATCCAGTTTCGGTGACAATGAAGTTGGACAATGCAGCCGGTATAAACTTGGAGGACTTCCAAAAACTCGTTTAAACGCTTTCGTAAATCCCGAATGGGTTTCAAATCCGTAGTCGAGAGCAATCTCTATCACTTTTTTACCGTTCACCAACTCGAATAATGCGTGCTGCAGCTTCCTTTTTACGACATAATCCATAACGGTATAGCCGATATGCTGATGAAAGATCCTGTAAAAATGGAAAGGTGAGTACCCGGTCATTTTCGCCAATTCTTCAGGTTTGATCTCTTCCTTTATATGTTCTTCAATCGTATCGATGACCTTTTGCAATAAATGTATATGTTGAATCGTAAACGCCGCCTTCATGAATGTTTGGTCTAGTATTCCTAATTATACGCGTTACGTGTCTTTGAACCAAATTCAGGTATGGGACGCTTATTTTGCAATAGGGTAGCTGCTCAAATACTGGAAAGAATAAGCCAATTTTCTCGCGAAGTCGAGAGGCGGCTCTACGGATTGGATGTGCATATACATGATCAATGGATTCGTGTAGAGCCAATGATTATGCAATGCACTAACGATCAGCCCTTGTTGCGTCAGAGATTGCATAAATGCCGGAATTTCTTCTTGGAGAACTGCTATTTCTACCAAGTTCAACGCCCGGCCATTTTGATCAAGTGACTCAAACGACACATTAGCGGGCATTACTTTGGTGCTCCCCTTCCCTTGAACTGTCGCGTGAAAAGCCCGGTGAAGCGATACTGTACAAACCCCTTTGTCCACCTTACTTTCTCCATTCAACATATCGCCAAATTGCTTACATAAATTTTCAATAGTAGCCACTGCCAATCCCCCTTACACGTTTTCACTATCCCTTTAGCGTACGAAACACTTTCCGAAAACGTGCCAAAATCCAGGTGCCTGTGCAGCACACATTTATGACAATTCACTAGAAATTATTTAAATACAGAAAGAAGTCAACCAAATGTTGATACGGTTGACTTCTCAATATATTTCATGCAATTGTAGCTTATAATTTGAATAGTGCACTGCACAGGCACCGACACAATTTATTTAAGCTTCAATGAAATGGAATTTGCTTCTTGCGTTACAACAATATCTTGTTGTTCTGTGCTTCCATCTGTATATTTCACAAGTACGTTGATGATTACGTCGTCAACTATTACATTATTACCGTCGTGAGGAATGGCAAGGGTATATTTATATTTATCCTGTTCATTATAGGCAACTGTGTACGTTCTCCCGATATTCCTTATACCTTCATATACACCTGAACCAGGTTCGCTAATAACAAAATTTATCTTTTCCGATCGTAACCATTCAGTGCCTGGATGCTTTTCAGATGTAAATGTAACATCTTCCACAAACTTGCCTTGGCTCATTGTATACGTAATTGACTCAATCTGTTCTCCAGTTATTTTAAGCATAACATCTGTAAAGATTAACCTATCTCCGTCACCGCCTATACTCATAATCCCCAATCTATCTTCAGTTGCTAATTCAATAGAAGCTTGTTCTGATGTAATCGTTGTATTCAGCTGATTCGCATCATCACTCAATGCATAAGCCGTGATTGCAAAATTTGCAACTTGGAGCTCACCATTTTTATTAAAATAAGGAATCCCCATCATGATTGCCAATAGGATCGCCAACGCACTTGCTATCGGAATCCACCTTTTAAAAAGCACTTGTCCCGATTTTCTCTTTCCCATATTCTCTTTCACACGTTCTTCCATAGCTTTTGACATTTCAATAGAGTTAACAGCATCTTTAATCTTCTCAAAGTCCATATTCATTCTCCTTTCGATACCTTTCTCGAAGCAGCTCTCGTCCCCGTTGTAATCGCTTTTTTACAGCGGATACTGTAATAGTAAGGATATTTGCTATTTCATCGACTTTATAGCCCTCCACATAATAAAGCAGCAATACAATTTTATGTCTATTTGGCAATTTCATAAGTTGATCGAGCAAGCCATAGTTCTCATCATCCTTGGAATATAGCTGCACATCACTGATATCCATATGTTTACGAATAAAATTGTACCTTCTCATATTCTTGCAGCGATTCGTCGCAATCGTGATCAACCACGCTTTCTCATGTTCTGAATCGTTGAAAGTCGGAGATTTCGTTAGATACGTAATAAAAGTATCTTGTACGACATCCTCCGCATCTTTCTCATTTGATAACATAACAAGACATATCCTAAACAGCATATTGCCGTATGTATCAACGATTCGCTCTACATCTAGTTCATCCGACCAAGCTACTTGTTGCAACATCCCTCAACCCCCTTTCACTACTAACACACTTGAAGATGCTCGTTGGTGACTTTTTTTAAAAACAATATGTATACCTTTCATTTCAAAGAATTAATTTCTCCATTTCCTTCATAAGTACTCTTCATACGTTCAGTTTATCTATATAAGCAAAAAAAAACCAACCGAGGCCGGCTGGTTTCTTCAATACCTTATTTAATGTTATCAACAAACTCATATAGTTTATCTAAAGACCATACATGGTGATTGCAATCCTCTGTATCTTGGCAAATGTAATTGCCTTTTTTCGTGTACGTGCCTGGAATTTCACCTTTTGTTTTTGTCATAAACATGCAGACATGCGTCAAGCGGTTGCAAATTGCGCATATTTGCTTGACGTTCATTTCATCGTAAGTGCCCAAAAGGCCAATCATGCCTTTTCGACTCGGCGCAATAATATATCTCTTTTTCGTTCCGATATCGTCAAAACTTAAAAAGGACATTTTCTTATAGTCCAAGCCATCTGCAGGCAGCTTCATTTTTTTCACTTTCGGGAATAGCTTTTTCAGCCTTTGCTCCGAAGGTTTGGTGAATGGCATGATAAAGGATTCCAAATCGGATAAGTATTGCTCTGCCTCTTCTTTATCCGCAATCTCTACAATTTTGTTAAGGATTTCTTTTTGCTCATCCGACACGTCTGTAAACAAATCCGTCACTTTTTCAATAGAAAGTGATTCAAGGGCGCCAATGACATGTTGGTCATTCACCGTTGCGTGGCCATTCACGAGTTGTTGTACTTGTCTTTTAATGAAATTATATTGATCGTTTCTTAGAAATTGTTCATTCTTCATTTCTGTTAGCTCCTTTGTTTTTGAGTACGTAAACAAAGCGCAAAGCGTTCAACTCAGAAATGGAAACCTTCCTATAGGCGATTAAACGTCCATTCGCCCCATGCAAAGTATCGCCTTTTCCTCATTCGGCTTTGCATGAGTTTTGTTAGAAGCTGGCAATGCCATTTGTTTTGCCATCTTCACATCACCTCCCGATATGTAGCCGTATCGATGCTACGTCAATTATGATACAGCTTTCTGTTTTTCGAGACAAGAATTTTTGTTGCACTCGCACTTCCGGGGCTATTTAAGAGGGATCTGCTTTCCTCTCCACTATTCCAAGAAAGTTCTTTCTGTAAGAGAACAGCAAATAGCCAAGAGCAATGACAAGCAGGACGGCGAGAAGTAGTAATGAATGATCGAGGAACAGATGGAGTAATAAGATGTTGACGACGATTGGAGTTAGTATTGCAATGGCCATTGGAATGAAGCGGTTTACTAGCAACAAGATCCCACAAATAACTTCTACTGATTTTTCTACGATGAGAAGATATGTAAATTCGAATAACGCCATTGCCTCAGGGCTCGTTGCGATGAACGGCTCCAAGCCGAAGATGACAAAGTAGCCGTTCAATCCTGCGACTAAAAAAACGATGCCTAAAAACAGCCGGCTTATATGCAAAGACACTTTTGCCAACTTGCACACCTCCTATCCCCTGAATTTAGGCGCTTTCCATGCTTCTTTATCCTACGAAGTGAAGTGCGAAAAGATGAACGTAAAGAAAGAGCCCATTATTTACTAAAAGTTGTCGCTATATTACTAGCGTAACGTAAATTTGCAATATGATTAGAGCTCTTCTCCCATTGACGCATGAGATTAAGTTGCCGGCTTTTGAGTTCTTCATCCGGCTCCGCAATCATCTCGATTTTATGAAACTTAGCTTCAAAAATAGCAGCATCCTTCATCTTTTGAAAAGCGCCAAATCCTAAATCGTCATTCAGCAACCAGACAACTCTTTGGATTTTCGCAAACAGAATTCCACCCGTACACATTGGACACGGCTCCAACGAACTATACAGTGTGAACGATTTATTATGTATTTTCGCGTCAAAGATCGCCTCTCCTGCATTGCGAATCACTTCAATTTCCGCATGCGCTGTAGCGTCTTTATACGTATGCACCCGATTTCGCCCCTTTGCAATGACGTTGAATTGATCATCCACGAGGATTGCCCCGACAGGATATGTATTCTCGTTTAGCGCTTGCTCTGCCTCTTCTAACGCCATTTGTAGAAACGCTTTATCTACGTCAGTAATCATTTTCAATCGACTCCTTTTACCATTTACTTCTGTGCGTTGGCTAGCAAATCCTGCTTAATTTTAAAACAATTGAATCTTCTCGGTACACCGCCACGTAATAGTGGTAGAGGTGAGTGTATGAGAAGGAGATTTGGAATTGTACTAATCATCTTCAGTCTGTTCATTGCCTTAGGTGGTATCGTCACATTAGAAGAGGACTTTGCAGCATCGGTATTTGGCATTTTTGTCATTAGCTTACCGATTTATGCGGTTGGACAGATTGTAAGGACTAATGTAAGGAAGGCGAAGGAAAACGGTTTCCGATGGTTATGGGCGTATATCTATGTTGTCGTCCTCGTTCCAGCCCTCCTACTTTCCTTTGAAGGTTACGAGGACTTGAAAGAGCAGACGTTTTCCAACAGTCATTTTGTGTTATTCGAAACGATTGCGTCTGATAATATAGGCGGCCTTTCTATCGGCTTCATCCTCGTTTTATTATTATTGTTTGCCTTCCCTTTTTATGAAACAACGCGAAGGATTAAAAGTGTAATTGCGATTGCTGCAGTTGTTGTTACGGGTATATATGCGGGTTATCAATATATGATGTGGGCTGACTATCGTGGTGTGCATGAAGTTGACGGACTTGTAACCCATCACTGGAACGGCAAGGAACAAATCGTGCCGTTCGATGATATCATCGAGATTGTCGTCCAGCCATACGTGAAACATGCCGCGATTAGCGACCCGACGGATGAAACGTACTTTGCATGGAGATTGATCTTTATTACCGAATACGATGAGCAAATTACGTATCGTCTCTGGCTCGATGACGGCAGTCTCGCGAAAGGAAACAGAATGGAAGAGCTTGCGCATACTAAAAACATCCCGTTCTACGTCTTGCCAATGAACGAAAAACAGCGAGATGAATTCGATTTCCAATTGCAATTGAAAGAGCTCGATAAACAACCGTATTATTTATTCTTCGAGGTTGAGGAAAAAAATGATAGATAAAGGAGTGGCACGTTACGTAACGGTAACAAGAGCCCACTCTTTTTATTGATTATGTAATAACTAAAACGCTCTAATAATTTTTGGAAGGTGGATTGCTGTGTATATTCCTAAGTATTTTAAAGTCTCTTCTGTCGATGAAGTTTGGGACTTTATTCAAGAAAACTCGTTTGGCATCATTGTCACGACGGAAAAAGGACAACCTACTGCCACTCATTTGCCTATGCAGTTACTGAAAGACGGTGAAGTTTTTTATATAACGGGGCATATGGCTTATGCGAACCCGCAATGGAAGACGTTTGAAGGTGAGAATGTCCTTATCATATTTCAAGGGCAACACGCTTATATTTCGTCCTCTTGGTATAACCATGAAAATGTACCAACTTGGAATTACCAAGCAGTGCATGTATATGGAACAGCTTCTTTGATGAGTGAGGAGGAGTTGGAAAAAGATCTTACACTGTTATTACAAAAATACGAGCATCATCGCGAGAATGCAGTTTTGTGGGAAACTCTTTCTTCCGAAACGAAAAAACAAATAAAAGGTGTTGTTGGATTTAAAATTCACATACAAGAAATTCAAGCTGCCTATAAATTAAGCCAAAATCGAAATGAGGAAGACTACAACAACATTATCAATAAGTTGAATGAGGAAGATGACCTTAATTCTCGTCAAATGGCAGATGTGATGAAGAACAGGAAGCCAAAATAACTCATAGGAAAAGGAGTGTTGCTTTAAGATTTAATAAGCTCACTCCTTTTTGAATTAAATCTTTAAAGTAACTCGCTTAAAGATCGGATATGCCAGTATCAAGTTTCAGTCGGTTAAACAAGTGCTTTTGTAGAAATGATTTACTGCAAGAGCAACCTCATGCTTGTCCCAACATAAATCTCGCCGATACTCGTTACTAATACTCAGATAACATCTTTATTGACATCAATCAAAAACCGTATTATATTTACTAAAGCAGTAATTTAGTAAATAAGTAAAGGAGAAATGAAAATGAAAATACCAACTCATTTGAAGCATAAACCTGTTATTGTCACTGAGAACTACGCAAGTATTGATGGGCGGACAGCTTACAAAACGGATGCTCAAGGACTTTCGCTTGGGCTAGCACAATGGAACGACCGTGGGAAAGTGGATATTTCAGCTAAAGTGTGGCGGCATACGGGGGGGAAATGGTCTCGCCAGTCTGAAGAACTTCCGATTCATCGGGTTCTAGATCTCGCCATTTTAGTATGTGAGGCACAGCTTCACTTCAAAGAAGCATATCGCTATGAAGATTTATATGATCCCGAAAACCCGGTCATTAAACGCGTAGGGTTGCAAGGGGATGCGATGACTGTTGAAGTATGCACGGACAATGATCAAATCAAAGAAGACATCCAATTGTTCAATCAAGCGTTAAGTAATGACGGTGAACTGATTGGCGAGCGTTTGCGTACATTGTCACGCGTGTTGAAGGAAATGGGTTATTAATCTGGAGGAATGAGGATTTTTTATGAAAGAAACGTTAGTACGCGATGAAAAGGCATTAAAGAAAGCATTCATTAGTTTTCTATTGCCTATTATGTTCGCGAATATTTTACAATCCCTCGGGCAGATCTTTGGGATGTTTTTAGTGGGGAGACATTTAGGCGTGGATGCTCTAGCAGCAATATCTGCGTTCTTCCCCTTCTTCTTTTTCCTGATGGCCTTTGCGATCGGCATCGGTTCTGGAAGTTCGATATTGGTCGGACAAACTTTTGGCGCGGGCAATATTGATAAAATGAAGCAAGTCGTCGGAGTGACATTAGCTGCGACGACTTTGTTATCAATCGTAGTGGCCATTTTCGGGGGCGTCTTCATCGAGACGATTTTGCGCATTATGCAAACTCCGGAAAACATATTTGCACAAAGTGTTTCGTATGCACGTATTTTATTTTTCACACTGCCAATCATGTTCATCTATATGGTGTACACAACGTTCTTGCGAGGTGTTGGCGATTCAAAGACGCCTTTCATTTTCCTCGTCATTAGCGTTGTAGCAAATATTACATTCCTCCCTATCCTCATGTTCGGATGGTTCGGTTTGCCTGAATTAGGTTTGAATGGAGCTGCGTATGCATCAGTTCTGTCGAATCTAATAACGCTTCTATTGCTTCTCGTATATTTACACAAGACACAACATAGTTTGCGGTTGGATAAAACCGTGTTGCAATACTTTAGATTAAAGAAGGATATTTTATCATCATTATTGAAGCTGGCAATACCGTCCAGCATTAGTATGGTCGCGATTTCAGTTGCGGAAATTGCAATAATCGGATTCGTGAACGTTTATGGTTCCAGTGCAACTGCTGCCTACGGCGTCGTCAATCAGGTCGGTGGGTACGCCCAAATGCCGGCGATGAGCATCGCCATCGCCACATCCGTATTCGTTGCGCAGGCCCTTGGTGCAAGCTCCACAGAGATGATTCAAAAAATACGCCAGATTAGTGTGCGTCTGAACTATATACTAGGTGGCATAATCATCGGCATCATGTATCTGTTTGCACAACCGATTTTAGGACTATTCATCGATCATGCCGAAACCCTTTCCATCGCGAAAAATTATTTATTCATTACGTTTTGGAGTTATATTATCTTTGGGCATATGCAAACAGTAACTGCCACGATGCGTGCAACTGGCGTTGTCCTTTGGCCGACGATCTTTTTGGTCCTTGCGATATGGGCATGCGAAGTACCTGTCGCGTATTTCCTATCCCACCATACGTCCCTCGAATTGAATGGGGTTTGGGCAGCATACGCAATCACGTTTTGCGTCAACTTCATTGCCCAATATACGTATTTCCAAATGAAATGGAAAAAGAAAACGTTGCAAGTTATGCTGCGTGATTAATTTAAGCATGGCTACTGAAGAAGGAGTTCGATAATCGCTTGACGATTAAGTAAGGTGCTTACAAAAAAGGAGAGATTCTTTTGACAACTACCACAAATGATAAAGCAATTAGCAAAGAATTAACGATTAATGCACTATAACATTTAGTTTGGTAGGCCTGGACTATCTCTGACAGAGTTTCTGAATGGTTCGCACCTTAAAACAGTTGTAGAGCCTAAATCAGACGGCGCATTCGAACTTTATTCTATTCCTGAAAATCGTGAAGGTATGAATACTAGAGGGTGTAATATCACAAAACTTATTCACGAAAAAGAGCTGCAACTTACGAGGAAAGGTCCGGACCAATTCGCGACATTGATGAACAATGAAAATGAATTAACAATTGTTAATGTAAGTTTCGAATCAATCCATGATTCGTCTGCAAAGGTAATTGTTGACATATTGGATTTAAAGACACTGAGGATTGGAATGAAGCAATTATCTGGTATCAAATGGCCTGGTTAGGAGTGCTTGATAGTCTAACATCTGCGCTTGAAAAAGGCGAAGGTAAATTATGTTGCCAGCCATAAAAAATAAACCATCTATATTTCTGGTAGGATTCTTTCTTTACTTTTTCACATGTAGCTCTCCCTGGATTAGCTTCCTCTTTGTCCAAACTAACGATGTCAACAAAATCAATTCAAACAAGTTCGTAACGGCATTACTGCCAACATTAAACGGGATCGCACTGCCGATTGTCATAATGAACACACCAATGAAAAACACGGCCCATCCCGTCTTCTTCCACAACACCACACTGGCAAGGAGCATAGCAAAGGTAATGAGGAGAATCATCATTGGCGGTCCACTAGGTGATTCGGCAGATGAATAACTGACAACCCCATATTCTTTTTCAACTTGTAATTGAAGGTTTGCAGTGACAAGCACGATTTCAATTATGATGGCTGCAATGGTGTAGAGGATGGAAAGAATGGTAACCCACGTTTTCCTCGCCCAAGAAACGTCGATTTCCCGTAACGTTCCAATAGAGAAGATCGCTAATAATGGTGTAACAACGGCATGCGTCCAAAACCTAACTGCATTTAAGCTTTCTAATAATGCCCCTTCTCCGACCCAATGACCGATGGCTAAAATACCATTGTCATAGATGAGGGCAATAATGACAAGATAGACTACACTCGTCCATTTGCTAAACTCTTGTGCATCGACACCTTTTAATCCCCAAATTAGTAACGCAATATATGCGAAGGTAAATAGCATGTAAAGTATCTGATCCATATGCGACTCCTTTCTATATATAGTTTGTTGTTCCCTTAAGCTGCTCTTGTCAACCTCCGTCCATTTGGGAATTCAGTGTCGATAATTTGGTACCTGTGCACCACACATTTATGACAATTCAACAAAAGTAATAGTAATGCACAAAGAAACCAACCGAATGTTAAAACGGTTGGTTTCCTCATTTATTTTATGCAATTGTAGTGCATAAAGAATTGATTGCTGCACAGGCACCCTAACAATTTAGTTTCTGAATGCAAACCTATTTATTTCATCTTCCAATTGGAGATCTTCCAAAATCTCGCACACCAACTTCATAATTTGAACGTCATAATCCGATGAGAGAATATACCAGTAAGAGGCATCGCGGATGAACCCCAGTTTCTCTACCGTATTCGCGTCGCTCAAAAAGCTTCGAATATTCGTAAGTTCCTCTTCATCCTGACTCCGTTCCGGATTAAAATCGTAGCGTCTAGTAGTGCGGACATCACCGGTCGGTACAACGCCAAGTCCATCATACGTGGGAAGGATAATCTTGCTGTTCCGTTCCTGGAGAGTTCGGTGAACACATTCCGCAACATCTACTTCATCGCTAGGAAACGTTTCTCGTAAGCGAATCAATAGCTTATCCCTCTTCTTCTGGTATTCATCCGAACGATATTCTTCCAGTATGCCTTCGGCCATCTCCATGTCGTTCCACGGCCAGCATGTTTCAATCAGTTCGACATGGGGCACCGAAGAAGCCATATTTAAAAACTCCCGTATCGTTGGTGCCACTAGTCGAATAGGCGGGTCGTTCGTAGGTGAGACACATGCAATCGGGGCTTCACTTAAATCTGTAATCCGCCCAAAATCAGTGAGAAAACAAAAGTGAATTCCATTCCCTCCTGTACTGGCAAACGGAATGAGGTCAATCGGTGTGATCGGATATGCAAATTCTTGAACGATCGGTATGAAGCCGATTGTATCGAGCGTCTCGCCCTCCCTTGCCAACTCTTCCTCCAGTTGAATCAACTTGAATACTTCCTTAGGAATCGTAAGAGAGCCATATTCGTTCTTCATCATCTTCTCCATCAAAATCCCCCATAACATTCAAAATGCTATCCCTGAATAGGCAATTACGTAAACTCCCGTAAAAACTGCCCAAACAATTCATTAAAAGCAACTGGGTTGTCTTGGTTGGAACAGTGCCCTGCATCTTTAATCCAATGAAACTCACAATATGGCTCTTGCTTCGCCCATTGTGGAGCCGTCTTTTTGATATTTCCCGTGTCATCGTGTTCTCCGCACACAAGAAGCATCGGCTTATTAATTCGATAGTCTTTCTCAAAGTGTAAACAAGCTGCTGTTTCGAGAAAAAATTTCGAAAAATCTTTTTTTCCAACCTTTGAAAAAGCATCTTTCAGATACTCCTGCACTTCCAATTTCACCGCGCTTGCACGAGCACTTTGTGCAATCATGGCGTTCCACGGATAAAGTTTAACGATAAAAGGCGCCATCTGGATCGACAATTTCTCTACAACGGAAAGCTTCCACGTATTACATGCACAGTCAATCAAAACAAGATTCTCTACTTTGTCAGGATAATAAAAGACCATCTCTTGCGCCGTATTCCCTCCCATAGATTGCCCGATAAAAGTCGCTTTTTCAATCCCCTCATTCTTCATAATGGCCAGTAAATCTTCAACGAGCAGTTTTATGCTGAATTCATCGCCCATCGGCCTAGATCGACCATGTCCTCTCGCATCCCACATCATTATTCCGTACCTAGGATCGAGTTCATTGATTTGCTCACTAAACATTCTATGATCAGCACCGGCCCCGTGTAGAAAAATAAGCCATGGTCCTTTATGTTCGGGTGTAATCCAATAATGGATAGGGCATTGATTCTTTTCTAGAATTTTTTCCACTACAGCCATTACAGTTCACCTACTTCCACCTTGTTTATTCAACCGAAGGACAGTACAGATTCACAATATCCAATAAACGTTCGGCACTTTCGTCTGATACATTTTCAGCTAACCTAGCTCCCGCAAGGATCGGTAACCATTGCAAAATTTCATCTTTAGACAATCCGCTTTTTTCACAATACAACCGTAAATAAAGTTCGGCGACTTCCCCCGACAGTTCTGAATACAAAAGATACGTCCGGCACACGTCAGCACGGATATCTCCCACGCTCGCATCCACCCAATCGATAATCGTCACTTTATCATTCGACATTATCAAATTGTATAAATGAAAATCCCCATGGCAAAGCCTGTTTTCATAAGACATTGAATCCAATTTTTGTATGAGCTCCGCTTTCTGCTTTGGATGCAAAGAAGGGGCAGACTCAAGTTGCCGACGTAATTTTTGTGACATCGGTTCGAGGGAATCGGCATGGATCTGATGGATTTCTCGCTGTATATCAATGGAAAGGTCTATGTAATACTCCGCCTGATTCCTGTTTGCAAAAAACAGCTCCCCAATAGTTTTCCCTTCGATATATTCCATGACAATCGCTTGCTTTCCATCTATTATCGTGACGTCTAAAACGTTCGGAACGGAAAGTCCACATGAATGAGCAAATCGTTGTTTATTCGCCTCATAAGCCGATTCAGTATCAGGTAAATACTCATTAAACACTTTCACTATCTTGTTTTTGTGAAGATAAATCTTCGCGGTGTTTCCAATAGCAATTGGATTCCCTAAAATCATTTATTATCCCCCAAGCAACTTAATTATCAATCCTATGCGGAATAAGCCCTCGACCGATCACGTTGGCAGAAACCGGTTTCTTCCCAATTTCTCTCGACCATACCGACAACTGCCCGATATGATGGATTTCATGTGCAACAATATGTCGCATGACCTCTCCCCACGCATCTGTTACAATCCGTCCATCGGGCATCGTATCCTCCAGGACGTTATGCTCCATGCTTTCCTCCCAATTCCGGACAAACTCCTCAACTTCCGGCTTAAACCGGGCATCCAGCTCTCGGACTTTTTGCAGACTTTTAAAGTCTTCAAAGCTTTCTTGAAAATCCGGCTTTCCTTGCAATAATCGGATCCAGCTCCACTCTACATCGATAATGTGGAACAACGTCTCTAAAATACTGCCTACCCCGCCAGTACGGGTGCGTAGAAGCTCCGCCTCCTCCACTTCTTCACACCAACGATACCAATCCTCTCTGACTTGCCAATTGTACGCAAAAAGGATCTTCAAAAAAGGCCCCCTCCTTCATTGATTTTTCAAAACCGAGAATACCCTCGCGTCATGCGATTGTCCGTTTTGGAAAAGATAGCCGCGCAGGATTCCCTCTTGTTCGAACCCATGTTTTTCTAAAAGTTTAATGGAAGCCACATTATCCAAAAACGTGACAGCCCCCATTCGGTGCAAACCCATCTCTTCGAATGAATATTGCAATACTGCCTTCACTGCCTCTGATGTGATGCCAGTTCGCCAAAAATCCGGATGCATCTCAAATCCGATTTCCGCCCGTTTCATTCCTTTCGAAAGATTATTCAAGCCGATTGTCCCTACGAAACGACCATCTTCCTTCCGGATCATGGCCCACCGTATGCTGCGACTTGCTAAAAAAGAATTCCTGAAATGATCTACCAGTTTTTCCGCCTGCGCCAATTCAGTCATCGGATCCATCCCATAATACTGAACGACCGCCGGATTTGAAAAATTATCGAATATCCCTTGGGCATGCTCCTTATTGACTTCGATAAGACGAAGTCGCTCTGTTTCTAATTCGGGAAATAGCATTATGACAGCTCCTTTATTGAACACTTGTAAAAATTTACTAGACTCTTTTTTATAGAATAACATAGTTTTGCTCATCATCACTCAAAATACGGTGCCTGTGCAGCACACATTTATGTCAATTCAACTACCTCTATAAGAATACAGAAAGAAGCCAACCAAAGATTGATTTGGCCGACTTCTTCATTTATGTTATGCAATCGTAGTGCATAGTCAGAATTGTTTCCTGCACAGGCACCTAAACAATTCACTTCATTCGACGTCGATTTTCCATATGACACCCGTACCGGGAATGGCGTTTTCATCGGAAAATTGGCCGAAGTCTAGGATATAGAGGGAACCACTTGCAGAGAACACCGCATCGATAGGCCGTTCGAGGCCGCCGCCATTTGTTTTAGAGGCGGGCAATCCCGTACGGTTAATTGCAAATGGATACACTTGCCCTGTTATCATGTCAATTCTGGAAATACGATGCCCGACAAGAGGCGACGGTTTCCCTCCTGTCGTTTCAGGTGCTTCGGATCCGAACTCTGCAATGAATGCATCACCGATCGGAGCGAATGAAGGATTTTCATTAAAACTGAAGCCCATCGTCGCAGAATGTGGCGGAAAGTTTGCTACTGGACGTGGCGGTTGCATTGGATGGGCCGCCAACAGAAATTCCGGCTGCGGCTTCCCTTCAGGCCGAAATTGCGGCATCGTTACCGGCATTCCTCCTGTGTAATCCGGAAATCCATACCACAATCCCGGCCGGATCCATTGAAATTCATCCGGAGAGTTGGCAACCGGACGGCTTCCTCGCTCATCCATTCCATGATTCGACGCAAACAGTCGATTATTCCGATCGAACCGTAGTCTGAACGGATTCCGAAGTCCCCAAGCGACCAACTCAAGATCCGATCCATCCGGGTTTGCCCGCAATATGCTTCCACTTGCACGTGTGACCCCATCGACTAATTTCCCCGGATATGTTTCTACACCAAAAGGGACATAGGCACCGGTCTGTATCACTCTGTCTTGGAAATCATTTAAAAAACTAGATGTTTGAAAGTTTTCGCCCCTCAACGTAATCCGGCTGCCTGGGTAATCATGAAAGAATGGATGTTTTTTCACCCAATCATTGTCCTTCCCTACAACGCCGCTATTTGTTGCAGTTCCTTGGCCAAAATACATTTTTCGATCCGGGCCAAAAACGACCCGGTTATTATGATGGTCGCCGTTGCTTGGCAACCCTTCGATAATGTCCTTTTTGGTCCCGTCAGGCTGGACAATTGTGACATACCCTCGGTGAGCCACGTATATATTCCCTTCATATTCCGTAATCCCCGTCAGTGGAGGATGAAATCCATCTGCTATAACGGTAAATCCTTGTTCCGTCAGTTTTAATACTTTTCCATTCCCATCCGTTATTCCCGAATCAGCGACAAGCATCTCACCTTCTTCTGTAAAAGTTAAATTGATCGGTGTAGTTAAACCGGTCGCAAACACTTCGATTTTGTAGCCTGGCGGTAACATAATATCATCAGGTACCAGTCTACGTTGTGGAAATTGCTCCCCATTCGTCCAAGCTTGCTCTTGTACATATTGGTCGGCCATCTACGCCTATCCCCTCTCTCCATTTTCCTTATTACTCTATTCAAACGTCCAACTTTCCGGCACCCCGAACCCGCACAGAATACAGCTTTTCCAAATAAAATAAAGAAAAGCTTGTTTACTAAAGGAGAGAGACTATGCATTTCACTACATCACTTCCAACCCATCCAAAGTACATTCACCGTATTCTCAATCGATGGCCACCGACCAAAAAAATGTTATTCATGGCATTCATGGCTGCGCTGGCGACCATCTTACAATCTGCAGGAGGATTGCTGCCCGCGGTCGGCTTTTTCATCAGCCCATTTGCCACTGCTCCTATCATCATAGTCACCTTAATATCCTTGCGATCCGGCATTTTCACTTATATCGTAACAATCCTATTATTGTTCCTTATCGAGCCGAGCGAATTATTCATCTTTCCTTTTACGACCGGATTGCTCGGTTTAGGTCTAGGATGGGCGTTATATAAACTCAATAAGCGCACAGATGTCGTCCTAACGAACGGGGTCCTATTATGTATCGGCATTTGCCTTCCCTTATTCGTACTCAGCTTTCCCGTTTTCGGTCCAATCGCCTCTTCATTCAACCTGATTTTCTTGCTCCTCATTCTTTTCTTCTCACTTTTCTATAGCTGGATTTGGACGGAACTCAGCCTATTCATCCTCCGCAAGATCAAAGCCTTTCTTTAAGAGCCTCCAGGTGCCTGTGCAAGACACATTTATGACAATTCAACAAGATCTATATAAATATAGAAAGAAGCCAACCGATGATTGATTCGGTTGACTTCCTTCTGTATTTTATACAATTGTAGTGCATAATCTGAATTGTTTGTTGCACAGACACTGGAAAAATTCTGAAAATATCATTCCACTACGCCACATGCGATACGGTCGCCGGAGTTGCCGGATGATTGGGTTTTGCCGTCGTCTGCTTCCGCATGGATGACGAGGGATGTGCCACCTTCATGGTATAGAGAATTCTCCTCTCCTGCTAACAATGTAAGATTTTCAACAAAGAATTCCTCTTTCACTGTTCCATCAGGGCCAACTTCGAGGTTCGGCAAATCGCCGGCATGCGGGCCTTCTTCATGGTCAAGTCCATGACTCGCTCCTGTCGGATTGAAATGCCCTCCTGCCGATTCAAAATCTGGTGCTTCACAAACCCCTTTTTCATGGAAATGAAAACCGTGGGTGCCTTCAGGTAAATTCTTCGCATCCACCATGACCCGTAACGCGTCCTCTTCCTCGGTCAATTCTGCCGTTCCAACCGATTTCCCATCTCTATCTGTTAGATTGACAGTAAGGAAAGGCAATTTATCATCTTCGACCAAATCCACGTCTGCCGGATCTGTATTCGTCCCCTCATTGACCTCACCATCTGTCGCTCCTTCTGTATCATTGGCCGGAGCCGCGTCGTCCTTCCCATCGGTACATGCTGCAAAAACAAAAGCGCAAGTGAGAATCATCGTTAGCCATATCCACTTTTTCATTTTGACACGCTCCCTCTAGCAAAGTATTAATACCTATACAATTCACTATTTGGCGTGTGATAAACGGAATTCATGTAAAAGGGCACTTACCGACCATCCAAAATGGAACGTATTGACAACATTACGAGAAAGAATCCCTACGAAACGAACAATAACAAAAAAGGAACAGGTCCACTTGCTTGACCTGTTCCTCTTCCAATCTATTGATGTTCCAATTAATTCCTAACGAGATAATCAACCGCAGCTAATGAAGCAGTTGCGCCGGATCCCATGGAAATGATAATTTGCTTGAACGGGCTGTCCGAGCAGTCTCCTGCAGCAAATACGCCAGGGACGTTCGTTGCACCACGCTTATCAGTAAGGATTTCACCGAATTTGTTGCGCTCAACAGTGTCGCCGAGCCAAGCCGTATTCGGTACAAGACCGATTTGGATAAAGATTCCCGCTATCTCAATATGCTTTTCTTCGCCAGTTTCACGTTCAACATACGAAACACCGTTAACTTTATCTGTTCCCGTAATCTCTGTCGTTTGAGCATTCGTTACGACCGTGACATTCGGCAAGCTGCGTAGACGCTCTTGTAAGACAGCGTCAGCTTTTAATTCGGAGTTGAATTCTAGCACTGTTACATGAGTCGTATAACCTGCAAGGTCGATGGCCGCTTCGATACCAGAGTTTCCGCCACCAACAACCGCAACGTTTTTACCTTCAAATAATGGGCCGTCACAGTGCACACAGTAAGCGACACCTTTATTTCTGAATTCCTTTTCTCCAGGAACTCCGATATTTCTCCAGCTCGCTCCTGTTGAAAGAATTACGGATTTACTCTTTAGAACAGCTCCGTTTTCCAATTCAATCTCAATGAGATCTTTCTTCTCTAAACGCTTCGCACGCTGCAAGTTCATCACGTCAACGTTGTACTCTTTCACATGCTCCTCAAGGTTCGCTGCAAGTTTAGGGCCTTCCGTGTGATTCACACTAATGAAGTTCTCAATTGCAGCTGTATCCAAGACTTGACCGCCAAAACGATCAGCGACAATACCTGTGCGAATTCCTTTACGAGCCGCATAGATTGCCGCACTTGCTCCAGCAGGACCACCGCCTACAACAAGTACATCAAACGGTTCTTTATCCGCAAATTCAGATGCATCCGGGCCGCTTCCAAGTTCAGCAAGGATTTCTTCGATTGTCTTACGGCCGTTCGTAAATGGCTCGCCATTCAAGTAAACTGTCGGGACAGCAAGGATATTTTTGCTTTCCACTTCTTCTTTGAACGCAGCACCGTCAATCATCGTATGCGTAACGTTCGGGTTTAGCACGCTCATCAGGTTAAGTGCTTGTACAACTTCCGGACAGTTTTGGCAGCTCAAGCTAATATAGGATTCAAAGTGAAGTTTGTCCTCAATTTTTTTTACTTGTTCAATCACTTTCTCATCCACTTTTGGAGCTCTGCCACTCACTTGCAATAAAGCGAGCACCAATGAAGTGAATTCGTGTCCGAGCGGGATGCCGGCAAACGTAATGCCAGTATCTTCTCCGATA
The DNA here is from genome assembly GCF_059415085.1 of Sporosarcina sp. SAFN-015. NCBI lineage: Bacteria > Bacillati > Bacillota > Bacilli > Caryophanales > Caryophanaceae > Sporosarcina > Sporosarcina sp. SAFN-015. The sequence goes on along the minus strand of NZ_JBPFDR010000011.1, from coordinate 33,827 downwards.
CGGTTAACGCTGAAGCTTGGCGTTCTTTCCAATTCCGCATGCTCCACTTTAATGTGAGATGACATTGTAGCCAATTCATCCACTAGTGACGCCATTTCACGGGACACCTTGTCTTCTCCAGCACTAACTTTTAGGAGCACATCGCCTTCCATCAATTCGAGGTATTGGGCTAATTGCGCTCTAATATCTGCATCTAACATCATGTATCGACTCCTTAACTTGTACTTGAACTAAACAACATTCGGCATGATTGCCTTAGATTTTGAATCAAAAAAACCGGAAGAGTCGATTCAAAATCTAAGACATCTGCCGAAAAAGATTCAAAAATAAAGGGGGCCCCTCTCCTTTATAAGGAAGGGGGCCTCCCCCATCACATAGTGAAATAAATTAGATTTTACCTACAAGGTCAAGGCTAGGCTTAAGTGTTTCTTCGCCCTCTTTCCATTTTGCAGGACAAACTTCGCCTGGGTTGTTGCGTACGTATTGTGCAGCTTTGATTTTATCAACAAGAACGCTTGCGTCGCGACCGATGCCATCAGCATTGATTTCAACTGTTTGAACGATGCCGTCTGGATCGATAAGGAACGTACCGCGTTGTGCAAGTCCTGCTTCTTCGTCAAGAACGTCGAAGTTACGTGAAATTGTTTGTGAAGGGTCACCGATCATGATGTATTCAAGCTTGCTGATTGCATCTGAATGATCGTGCCAAGCTTTATGAGTGAAGTGCGTATCAGTTGAAACAGAATAAACTTCAGCGCCTAGCTCTTTAAGAGTTGCATATTGATCTTGAAGATCGCCAAGTTCAGTCGGGCAAACAAATGTGAAGTCTGCTGGGTAGAAGCAAACGATGCTCCATTTACCTTTTAGGCTTTCATCAGTAACTTCGATGAACTCACCAGTACCGCTATTGTAAGCTTGCGCTTTGAATGGTAGTATTTCTTTTCCGATTAGAGACATAAGACAAATTCCTCCTAGTATGTTTTTTCATAGTTAGTCTAGGTCATTTCATCAAAACCTAAACCACAGTGATGATTTTGTTAAATCCTCTACTGCTTAACTATAATAATTCTAATTACATATTCATTATCATATAGAGCATGTTTTTTGTCAAACGATACACCATTGTTCTTCCTAAACCATAATTTCATATATGTACAACACGTGAAATCCCGCTTCCACACCAACGGTTCTCAATTACTCAATCTCTTTATCAATTATTTAATATTTAAAATAAACGCAATATAAGTAATATAATAAAATTTTTGCGAATGTATATTTTCGGTACCTGTGCACCACACATTTATGACAATTCAATAGAAGGAATATAAATGCAAGTAGAAGCTAACCCAAGATTGATTCGGCCGCTTCTACTTTTTATTTTATTCAATTGTAGTGCATTGTCTGAATTGCTTGCTGCACAGGCACCAAAACAATTTTCACAACTTATATTTATAATCCTCTATTGTTATGTGAATCATAATACTGTACGATACATAGTATAAGAAGACGAGGTGACATCTATGGGGCCATTATTGGAATCATTTACGACGGAATTAAGGAGAGGGACGTTAACTCTTGCTGTATTGAGTCAATTGCGGACGCCTCAATATGGATATTCATTAGTCCAGCGTCTTGAGAAAGCAGGCGTTGCCATTGAGCAAAGTACGTTATATCCGTTGCTTCGCCGATTGGAGAAACAGGAACTGTTGACGAGCAGTTGGGATACGACGGAAAGCAGACCCCGAAAATATTATGTAATTAGTGAGTATGGTAGTGAAATTTATGAGCAGTTGAAAAAGGAATGGGAAACGATGACATCTGAACTGAAGACATTATTGGAAGGAGAAGAGAATGATGAAACTGATTGAAGCCTATATTTATGAGGTGACGAGAAGACTGCCTGAAAAATTACGGAATGACATCGCCCTTGAACTTAGATCCACTATCGAGGATATGTTGCCCGATCACTATTCCGAGGAAGAAGAAATGGAAGTCCTTTCGAAACTTGGGGATCCAGCACGTCTTGCTGCAAGCTATCGTGATACACCGATGCATTTGATTGGCCCGAAAGTATACGATGCTTATTTTTGGACGTTGAAAATGATCATTCCGTGGGCGATTTTAATTACCGTCTTAGTTCATGTCGTTGAAACGATTGTCCTTTTTTCAGGAGAAGAAAGCGTACTCTCTGTCGTGATAAAGAGTTTTGGCATTATCATCGCCAATATTATACATGTGCTTATTCAAACGTTCTTTTGGGTCACGATCGTTTTTGTTTTCATTGAAAGAATCGGCATGGCGAAAAGCGATGGCTCCCTTACAAAATACGGTACTGAATGGACTCCCGAACAATTGAAAACTGTCCTTGTCATTTCGAAGAAAAAGGTGATTCCACGGGGTGAAGTGATTTTTAGTTTAGTATGGACAGCGATTTGGGTCGTTCTTTATTTCAATGCGGACCATCTTGCCGGCGTCTATCGATCAATGGATGGCGAAGGACTTCAAATGGTGATGCGAGCTCTTAATCAAGATGTATTGATGTCATACTTGCCTATCGTTTTACCATTTGCATTACTCGAAATTGGATTGGCGCTCTTTAAATGGAAAGAACGGCAATGGACTATGAGGCTTGTAACTGTGAATGCTGTCCTTAAAGTATTCAGCGTAGTCGTCTTGACGATTATCGCTACCAATCCCACTCTCCTTAACGAAGCGATGATCCCTTACTTAGCAACTGAACTAAACATCAATATGTCATCGGTCAATAATTTCATCGATTGGGCGGTATGGACTGTCATCACAGTCATTATCGTGACTGCTGTAATTGAAATCTATGACAGTTATCGGAAGGCGAAAGCTTAAAACTGGGGCTGCAAGAGTTAATAGTTTATGTGAAATTGAGTTTTCAGAAGGCTATATATATAATAGACTGTAAAAAGATACTGAGGTAATTACATGAATAATTATTTATCGCTAAAGGACCATGTATATAACTATATCGTCGATCAAATTAACAATGGGACATTACTCTCTAATCGCAAAGTGAATGAAAATGCAATCAGCGAGGCTTTAAAGGTAAGCAGAACACCAGTTAGAGAGGCGCTTATCCAACTTTCCTCCGAAGGTTTGTTGGAAAATATCCCGCGCAAAGGTTTTGTCATAAAAGAGCTTACAAAGGAAGAAGCAAAAGAAACCTTTTTTATTATCGGCGCATTGGATGGTCTAGCCGCTTCACTCTCTACCCCTTTATTGACTGAAAAGCATTTGCGTGAAATGGAATTCTATATTGAAAGTATAGATTTGGCCATTCAAACGGGAAATTTTTCGATGTATCATAAAATGCAAGAATCCTTTCATAATGTCTACCTATCAGTTTGTCCCAATAAAAGCCTCGTAACCCTATTACTTCAATTGGAAAAGAAATTTTTAAAAACTTTCGATGGAACGGATAATCCCGAGTTAACTGCAAAACGATTGACACAAACAAATAACGAACATAGAAAAATGATGGAACTGTTTCGAAATGGCAAAACAGCTGAATTAGAGCGTTTCATGAAAGAAGTCCATTGGAATGTAGATAAAGCAGAGCTCATCCCTCTATAATTTTCAATACCTAAAAAAATTCTGTCGCTGACAGAATTTTTTTATTGAATCCACATAAATATAATGTACAATATATAATATACAAAATTATTCAAAACAGATAGATGGGAGAATTCACAAATTGAAGAGTCGAAATTTTGAATTAGCAAAGAACCTTCGTCATGAACTTCATCGGCATCCTGAACTTTCCAACGAGGAAGTATGGACAAAACAATATTTACTAGACTTTTTGAAAACGCATACATCCAATTTTGAAATTGTCGATAAAGGGAATTGGTTTTATGCCGTTTATCGAGCAGGAAAAAATAAGCCTAATATTGCTTTCCGGGCAGATTTTGACGCTCTTCCGATGGATGAAGTCATCGACCTCCCGTGGGCCTCAGAATTCGAAGGAAAAGCACATAAATGCGGGCATGATGGACATTCCGCAACTCTCGCAGCATTTGCGCTTGAAATTGATCAAAACGGAGCTGATAAAAATATTTTTTGCCTCTTCCAACCTGCTGAAGAAACAGGAGATGGCGCAATCCAATGTGTTGACTTCATTACCGACAACAAAATAGATGAAATATTTGCCTACCACAATATGAGTGGTTTGCCATACAAAGCTGTGGGGATTATGGATGGCACAATGCTATGCGCATCAAAAGGCATGACCATACGTATGGAGGGGACTCCTGCCCATGCAAGTCAACCCGAAGACGGCATTAACCCTTCACTAGCAATTGCTAATATCGTCAAAAAAATTCCTGAGTTCATCGTACCGGAAAAACATAAGGGCCTTGTCCTTTGTACGGTTGTACAAATCGATGTAGGGGAAAAAGCTTTTGGCCTTGCCGCTTCTAAAGGCGTTATTCGTATGACGCTTCGTGCATTATACGAAGAAGAGCTGGATCGACTCCAAGAAGCTCTTGAAAACTTTGCAATATCTCAATCAGAAGAACATGGCTTAAAAGTGAGTTTCGAATATAATGATGAATTTCCAGAAACGATAAACCATAAAGAAAGCGCTGATAAAATCCGCTTCCTTGCAAAAGAAAAAGGAATTGATGTAGTTGAATTGGAAGAGGCATTTCGCGGATCCGAAGACTTCGGACATTTCACAAAGCTCACAAAGGGTGCTTATTGCTTTATTGGCAACGGAGAAGATTACCCGAATGTTCATACCCATGAATATGACTTCCGTGATGAACTGATTGAATCGGGCGTCGAGCTATTTAAGGGGCTAGCTGAATTGTAAGACTTTGATAGACAGAGAGATTGGGAGGAATTGAGATGGCAAAGGGTGAAAAAAGAAAAGGGATCAACTTCCCTCACGTTTATATTATGTTCTTACTAGTGATGCTGCTAGTGGTCGCCTTATCTTGGATCGTACCAAGTGGACAATATGAACGAACAGTGAATCCGGAAACAGGTATTACCGAACTGAACACAGAAGTATTCAAGTATGTTGATCAATCCAAGTCAATTGGATTTATGGACTTTTTCTCGGCTTTACATAACGGGGTTGTACAATCTGCTGATATCATTGTGATGCTTTTATTTGCAAGTGGTGCGCTTTATATTCTTGAAAAGTCCGGAGCCATTGCTGCAGGTATTCACAAATTATTGCGGGTTGCCGGTGGAAAAGAAAAACTAATCATCCTCGCATTGCTCACGTTGTTTGCCATTATGGGAACAATCGGTTTCGGAGAAGGAGGAATCCCATTCATTCCGCTGGCAATGGCTGTAGTGATGGGGATGGGATATGACCGAATTACGGCCTTCGCTACGTCAACAGTTGGTTTGGCGATTGGCTTTACAGCAGGTGTCGTGAACTTCTATACGACAGGTGTCAGTCAATCGATTGTAGGATTGCCGATCTATTCCGGGCTCGGATTCCGGATCATATCTTTACTCATCTTTGTCGTCATCTCTGCTGTTTATATTCTTCGATATGCGAATAAAACAAAAGCGGATCCTACGAAGAGTATTGTAATGGAAGAGTATGCAGAACAACTGCAAAACACCCAATCTGCGGAATATGAAGAAGAGGAATTTACATTACCTAAAAAGATTGCATTATTAGGGTTGGTTGGTGTTTTAGTAGGAAGTGCCTTTGGTGCCATCCAACTCGGTTGGGGTATGCCACAGTTGTCAGCAGTCTACGCGATTTATGCTGTATTCTTAGTCATCATTTTAAGACTTAGCCCAAGTGAAGCAGCAGTCACATTCGGTGAGGGGGCAGCAAGACTTCTCCCAACAGGATTAGCGATTGGTTTTGCTCGATCTGTCATGATTTTGATGGACCAAGCCCAAATCATTGATACAGCTGTCCATTCGTTATCAGGCTTATTAAGCCACACTGGATCCATAATTACGTTATTGATTCTTTTCTTAGTGGTCATTTTCTTCAATTTCTTTGTCGTTTCCGGAAGTGGAAAAGCAATGATTTTAATGCCGATCATGGGGCCGCTCGGAAAAATATTAGGGATCAATCAACAAGTCATGGTTGTCGTATATCAATTCGGGGATGGCTTTACGAACTATTTATGGCCAACTTCCGGAGGGTTAATGGCTGCGCTTGGAATGTCCAATGTGAATTATGCCGATTGGGTGAAATTCTCATTTAAATTATTTATGTTGCTACATTTTGCTGCCTTTATTTTAATCGTCATTGCTCATTATATGGGGTTAGGGCCAGCTTGAAATCTCGTAATAAGAAGGAGATGTTTGAATGATGAACATTGTGGAAGAAGCAAAAAAATACGAAGAACAGATTGTTAAAGATCGCCGATATTTGCATCAACATCCGGAAATCGGGTTTGATTTGCCAAATACACAAAAATATATTCAGCAACGCCTTGATGAGATGGGAATTACCCACAAGCAATGTGGTGTCGTGCCGCCCGAGATTAGGGAAAAGTATGTAAGGGCTGGATTTGGCGATCAGGCAAATTGCACAGGTATTGTAGCAACAATCGGTGAAGGTTCCCCTTGTATCCTTCTTCGTGCCGATATGGATGCCCTGCCTATTCAAGAAGAAGTGGAGTCGGAATTCAAATCTGAAAAGCCCGGCCTCATGCATGCCTGCGGCCATGATTCACATGTTGCTATGCTTTTAGGAGCTGCCCAAATTTTAAAGAATCATGAAGCCGACTTAAAAGGGACGGTTAAGTTGTTTTTCCAACCAGGAGAAGAATGGGGATACGGTTCGAAGCTAATGATCGATGACGGCGCATTGGAAAACCCGAAAGTGGATGCCGCGTTCGGCATTCATATTATGCCGGACCAGGAAGCTGGCACGCTTTCAGTTAGCAAAGGAACACTATCACAGGCAATGGATACGTATATTGTGGATATTAAAGGATATGGCGGTCATAGCTCGCAGCCCCATAAAACGATTGATGCCAATATGATTATGAATCAGTTATATACAAGTTTAAATCTATTATTCACACGTGAAGCGGATCCTAGTCAAAGTGTTACATTTTCAATCGGTGCCATGAATGGCGGCACTGTGACGAATGTCATCCCAGAAAAAGCGGTATTAAGCGGAAATATGCGCAGTTATGATCAAAAAACCCGGGATCATTTATGTGAAAGGATTCCTGAAATGATCGACCATGTCGTAAAAGCATGGCGCGGTGAATACAGCATAACAGAATTCCATACACCAACGACGTACAACAATCCTGATTTCATCGACGCAATCGCCCCTTTCCTTAAAGATGTGGTCGGGGCAGATAACATTCTCGATAACGGGGTATTAAGCGGTTCAGAAGATTTCTCCTATATCTCCCAACAAGTACCGTCTGCCTTTGTTGTGTTAGGTACAGGGAAAGAAGGCGAAGCTCCTGTTCACAACCCTCGCATGAAACAAAATGAGGACATCTTTAAATACGGTGCTGCATTACACGCAAACGTAGCAATGCAATGGTTGAAAAGCCAGCATTAATACAAAATACTAATAAAGCGTCAACCCAATTGATTGGGGTTGACGCTTTTTGTTTTGATATCATTTTGATGAACGCGACGAGAATGATAATGGAAAACGTATAACCTTAGAAACTCTGCAACCTCTTGCCCACAGGCATGCTTTGCAGCCGAACCGCAACAACGACGCCGATTACTGCCCCGCTTACGCTTGAAACGAGAAAAGGGGGCATGAAGAAGAATGCGGTGACGGTCGTGCCCATAAGGACAGCCGCATATGGAACCGCAAACAACGACGCGATAATACCGGTCCCGATGATTTCTCCAATTGCTGCCAACCATGCTCGCCCCGACTGCTTATACAGCAGCCCGGCAAGTGCCGCGCCGATCATCCCTCCCGGAAAAGCGAGCAATGACCCAGTGCCTGTCAATATGCGAACCAATCCGGTCATGAAAGCAATGATGACGGCGGGAATCGGTCCTAGCAGGATTGCGGCGATGACATTGACTGCATGTTGGATCGGATAGGCGCGTGCAATCCCTGCAGGAAAAGAGACGAATGCGGATCCCGCCACCGCAATCGCCGTGAATACAGTCATCAAGACAAGCTTTCGCGTACTCATCACAACACGCTCCTTTCACGACTCCAATTTAATGAAGCTTCCTTTAGAAGGCGCACCGCCTTTTCAGGATTAGTAGATGAAGCAATCGCTGAAATGACAGATATGCCATTTGCGCCTGCCTTGAAGACCGGCTCGGCATTGAATGACGTAATGCCACCAATTCCGACAATCGGCAAATCAGGATGTAACTTTGCGACTTCTTCGATCATCGCTGTGCCAGCAACCGGTTTCGCATCGTCTTTCGATTTCGTCGGATATACAGGCCCCATGCCGACATAATCCGCTCCCGCTGACATAGCCGCTTCTGTTTCTTCTATTGTATGGACGGAAACCCCCAATATCTTTCCGGGCCCAATCCTTTTTCGGACAAATCGCGCCTCAGCATCGTCCTGCCCGACATGGACGCCATCCGCGTCAATTTCTAGGGCAAGATCGACATCATCATTCACGATGAACGGCACGCCATATTGTGCACATAACTGCTGGCAACTTTGCGCGAATGCTTTCTTCTCCTTCCCGACAAGTGCGTGTGCCCCCTTTTCACGGAGCTGAAAACAAGTGATTCCGCCTTTTAAAGCGTCTTCCAATACGGAGAGCGGATTCTCAGCATTCGTCGAACCCATTATGAAGTAAAGCGTAACGTCAACGTTTCTCAATCAATTCGACTTCCTTCCGTTCAGCATTGCCCCGATTCCGAAACGCCGTATGGTTTGTCGGCCCGTGTCCATTGCCAATGGATAGCCCCTCTTCAATTGCTGCATGGATAAAGTATTTTGCGGTAACAACTGCTTCATTCATTGGCATCCCTTTCGCAAGCTCTGCCGTAATGGCTGCAGCGAAAGTACATCCCGTGCCATGCGTGTCTTTCGTATCGATCCGCTTGCTTCTCATAAGAAAGCTTTCGCCGTTCGCTGACATGAATAAATCCTCTGCATAAGGAGTATCTACCCGGTGCCCCCCTTTCAGCAGTACGGCTCCAGCTCCCATCTGGAGCAGTTGATTTGCGGCATTCTCCATGTCTTTCATTGAAACGATCGTCATTCCCGTCAACACTTCCGCTTCAGGAATATTGGGCGTCAAGAGTGTCGCTGTTGGAATGAGGTGCTCTTTCAATGCTGCAATCGCTGAATGCTGAAGAAGCGAAGCACCGCCTTTCGCTATCATCACGGGATCAATGACTAAAGGGATTCGCTCGTGACGATTCAATGTATCGGCAACCGCTTCAATAATTTCTGCAGAGAACAGCATCCCGGTTTTGGCAGCTCCGACTGTGAAATCAGTTAGCACCGCTTCAATTTGGGCAATGACAATTTCCGTCTCTATCGGCTGGACCGCATGGACACCTAACGTATTTTGAGCGGTTACGGCCGTCAATGCGGACGTTCCGAACGCCCCAAGTTCCTGGAATGTTTTCAAATCCGCCTGGATGCCTGCCCCGCCTCCACTGTCCGAGCCTGCAATTGTGAGTGCAACCGAAGTCATTTGACAACCTCCTCTATAAAACAATGGTGATCGAAGTTGATTGCTTCACCGTCCAATTGGTGTAAAGCATTTAGGAAATGAACAGCAAAATCTCCTGGGCCAGAAGCTTGCTTTGCCGCCAATTCACCCGCTTTTTTGTAAAACGCAAGACTATATGCAACTATATCAATCGGCGCATCCTTACCGACCGAAAGAAAAGCGGCGGACACAGCACTTAACAGACAACCCATGCCCGTAATTCGCGTCATGAGCAAATGCCCTCCTGTTATACGGATTATTTTTTCACCATCCGTCACGATGTCAGTCTCACCGCTTACCGCAACGAGACAACGATGGCGGCTGGCCACCTCTTTAGCAGCCTCGGCAATATTTGCCGAACCGACACCCGCATCGACGCCTCTCGCTTTCCATTCAACACCCGCGATGGATGCAATTTCACCTGCATTTCCGCGGATGAGTGTAATATCCAATTCCTTTAGAAGTTTAGCGACCGTCCGTTTTCGGAAAGCAGTCGCTCCTGCTCCGACAGGATCCAGTACGAGGGGCTTACCTTTAAAGGAAGCGCTTTTTCCGGCAGCGATCATTGATTCAACAGCCGAACTGTCCAACGTTCCAATATTAAGCAATGTACACGAGGAAATGGCAGATACTTCCGCCGCCTCCTCGATTGCATCCGCCATGATGGGAGAAGCCCCCAATGCCAACAGGCCGTTCGCTTGAAAGTTTGAAACGACATGATTCGTAATGCAATGCACTAACGGGTTTTGCTGACGCAGTTCATCCAACAATGGTAATTGGTCTGTCATACATGTACCTCGTTTGTTTCAAGTGACCATTTTTGCTTCGTCCATGCCATTTCCCAAAACTGCAATTCATAGTGGGTACTCTTAATGAAATGAGCTTTCAATTGTTCACGTCTTTGCTTTGGAAGTTGTTCGGTCAGTTTATTCAAACGGTCGATCTGTTCACGGGTTGCCTGTTCGAACCATTCAGAGCTGTACGTAGCAATCCATTTGTCATAAATCGGATGATTCGGTTTCGCGTCCTTCAACCGCTCGCCTATTTCGTAATACAGCCAATAACATGGCAATAATGCGGATAATGTAGCGGCCAAGTCACCTTCCAACGCCGCCCGGTATAAATGCGACGTGTACGCATATGCCGTCGGCGCCGGCTCGAATTTTTCAATATCCTCATCTGTAACGCCCAACATTCCAAAGAAGCCTTCATGCAATGAAATTTCCGCCCCGCAAGTTCCATCCGCATGTTGCGCAAACCGTTGCACCGTCAATAAATCCGTTGCCTGTACAGCTGCCATCGCATGCACTTTCGCAAAATGCTTCAAATAATAGGAGTCTTGCAGAACATAATGTTTGAACACCTCTTCAGGCAATGTCCCTTCAGCAAGTGCTGCGATGAACGGGTGATGAAAGCTTGCCTCCCAAACATCGTTGCATTCCTTCCGTACCTCTTCACAAAACGTCATTCCAACCACTCCTCTTTTGTTTTGGAAAACCAAAAAAGCCGCTTCACTCAACACAATCGTTGAAGAAGCGGCTCGCAAATCGGCGTAAGATAACCTTTGGAAGATGTGCGATCCACTTCCCTACGCTGGTATGAGCAAGATCAGGTTCGAAGGGTCCGCGTATCGATACACGTCTCAGTCTTTCACAAAGACTCCCCCAGTGGTTAACTCTTTTCAGTTTTCATCTCCACTATAACATAGTTTAGTAGTTTCGCAAGGTTGTGACATCATTGATTAACCCGGCTGTAATATTTGGAAATAAACAACGCTAGACCATTTAGTCCATTCGAAAATGTATTTACAAAGTAATATATCGCAGACGCATAGCATGTTGTTAACGTTTTTCAGATAGGAATAATTTGGATAATGAGGGTCGAATTAATTAGGTTTAACCCTCTTTTTAGTCTTTTCACACGTATTTATATTATTACAACGGTTAATATTTCCATGAATACTTGTTAATTGGTTGTCACACCACTGTTATTTTCTTTTGTTATTGTTAGTCATGTGCAGAAGGGACACTGCTACACTATTCGGTTGGAAGTTTTGAGAGAATAGTAAAAAACGATCCCTATACTTTTTACTTGAGAAGGAGGCGGATGTACATAACGACTTGAAAGAATGAGTGTTATTTCGCTTCATTATCTAGTAAGCAAGTCAAAAAAAATTTATGAAAAGGGAGTTTGATCATTCTTGGTTAACGAAACGAATCGTAATGAGAAGAACACGAAAAAGAAGATTTTACCGTTTGTCATGTCGACATCAATGCTAACTGCTGCTATTTTTGGAGCAGGCGGTTCAGCTTTTGCAGCTGAAAATGGCGAAAAAGAGTTTAATAACCACGGTGAAAAGGTTTCCCATTACGCAACAACTATTCCGGGCTCACCTGAAAAAGGACAATTCATGCGTACAATTGCCAATAAAAACTTTGTAGCCGCTGAACCAGGTGATGATGATTCTACAGATGACGATGATACAACAGATATACCTAATAACGATGAAGAAGCTGTTGACACTCCAGCTGACGATGAAGAAGCTACTGATACTCCAGTTGACGATGAAGAGGCTGTAGACGCTCCAGTTGATGAAGAAGAAGCTGTAGACGCTCCGGCTGATGAAGAAGAAGCTGTAGATGCTCCTGCTGATGAAGAAGAAGCTGTGGATACTCCAGCTGACGATGAAGAAGCTGTAGACGCTCCGGCGGATGAAGAAGAAGCTGTAGATACTCCAGCTGACGATGAAGAAGCTGTAGACGCTCCGGCGGATGAAGAAGAAACTGTTGATGCTCCGGCGGATGAAGAGGAAGCTACGGACGCTCCAGTTGAGGAAGACGAAACTGTTGAGCTACCAGCTGATGAAGAGGAAGCTGTAGAGACTCCTGCAGATGAAGAGGATGTTACGGACGCTCCTGCTGACGAAGAGGAAGCCGTAGATACTCCAACTGAAGATGAAGAAGCTACGGATGCACCTGTAGAAGAAGATGCCAAAGAAACAGAAAAGCCAGCTGACGAAAATATCAATGAAGATACTACGCCAACTGACCAATCAACCGATTCTATTATAACAGACGAGCAAGTAAATGAGTACAAATCCATCTTACAAAATTATGTAAGTTTGATTGACTACTACAATCTTGCTATCCAAAATCATCTTGGGATTGTCTTGCCAGGTGAAGAAGCAGAAGAAGTACCTGCTGACAAGGAAGAAACTACAGATACACCTGTAGATGAAGAGGAAGCTACGGATGCACCAGCTGATGAAGAAGAAGCTACTGATGCGCCAGCTGACGAAGAGGAAGCTACCGACGCTCCTGCTGACGAAGAGGAAGCTACCGACGCTCCTGCTGACGAAGAAGAAGCTACTGATGCTCCGGCTGATGAAGAAAATGCAACAGAAGTACCCGGTGACGGTGAAGATGTAGTGGAAGAACCTGCTACTGAAGAAGAAGCTCCTGAAGAAACAGTTACAGAAGATGTTCAAACAACAGTTTGGGACAAACTCGTTGGATACTACAACCAAGTTGTCACAGCATACAACTCATTTTTCGGATTGCTTAAAAAATAAGATAGCAACAAACTAAAACTAAAACTGAATAAGCAATGCATCCCATACTAACAGGGGATATCATTATTCCCTGCCTAAACCGTATGCCCCACGGCGAAATTAATATAAATTAAAACTAATGCGGTGCCTGTGCACCACACATTTATGACAATTCATTGTCTCTTATAATAATAAGCATAGAAGCCAACCAAGTCTTGATTTGGTTGGCTTCTTCATTTATCTTATGCAATTGTATTGTATTATCTGAATTGTTCGTTGCACAGGCACCGAAACAATTCAAACGATTCATTCATTCTGTACTCCTCGGGCCAATGCTTTTAAATCGCTTCCTGCCGGGTTTTGGAACACGCGGAGTCCAAATTCCCCTGCAATGGCAAATAAATGATCAAAAATATCCGCTTGGACGCCCTCATAAATAGCCCATTGCGTGCTATTCGCAAACGCGTATATTTCAATCGGCAAGCCATTCTCTCCGGGCTCCAATTGTCTTACCATTAATGTCATTTCTTGATGGATGCCGGGATGGTGTTTAAGGTATTCAATAATGTAAGCCCGAAAGACGCCGATATTCGTCATCGCCCTACCGTTTACGATATTGCTTCGGTCGATCTTATTTGCAATATTGTACTCCAGAATTTCCTGTTCACGGCTAACAATATAATCCGATAGATAGCGGATCTGTTTAAAATGCTCGATCATTTCATCCGTGCAAAACGTAATACTCGTCATGTCGATATGCAAAGCCCGCTTAATGCGTCGTCCGCCAGATTCCTGCATACCGCGCCAGTTGATGAATGAATCCGATATGAGCGCATAGCTCGGAATCATCGTCACCGTCTTATCAAAATTTCGCACCATTACCGTATTTAAAGAGATATCAATGACATCCCCATTTGCACCGTATTTCGGCATTTCAATCCAGTCGCCCATGCGAACCATCTCAGTTGCTGATAACTGGACACCCGCCACAAGACCTAATAACGAATCCTTAAACACTAACATGAACACCGCTGACAGAGCCCCGATTCCACTAAGCAAGATAAGCGGACTTTTCCCCATCAAATTGGCAATGACCAAAACGATACCAACGATGATGACAACTATTTTAGCAACTTGAATATACCCTTTTATCGGCTTCGTTTTTGATATTTCATACGTCTGATAAATATCATTAAACACACTTAATAATCGATTGATGACACTGAATGCCACTATCATCATATATGTCAGCGCCAACGTTTCGATCGCCGCACGATACGTGGGAAAGCTGGCTGCAAAGGAATAAATAATGATCGCCGGCACAAAATGGGACAATCTCCGGAGCACTTTCCTCTCCAACAGAATATTACCCCACTTAATATTGTGCTTTCTCACAATATGAGCGATAAATCGGATAATCACTTGTTTTGTAATAAAGTTCGCAATGATACATAGGAGTGTGATTATAGTTACCAGGATGACAAATGACAGCGTGTCAACCAAAGCGTCATCCACTCCGTAACCTAAAAGCCGGTTACGAATAAAATTCATCTATCTCTCCCCTTTACGTAATCTGCTTTCCATTATAACAGAAGTAAGGGGTCTCCACTTTCTTCAGCCTCCTATACAGGCCGTGATGTGAATAAGTGGAATATGGTACAATCGTAAAAATACTACATAAATGAGGTAGACGACATGTGCCGAAACATTAAAACGCTGTTCAACTTTTCCCCTCCAGCTACCACGGATGAAATTCATGCCGCCTCGCTCCAATACGTTCGGAAAGTTTCTGGATATAACAAGCCTTCCAAGGTAAACGAGGACGCTATCAATCTCGCTGTTAAGGAAGTGGCGATCGCTACACAAAAATTACTAAACACATTGGTAACAAATGCCGAACCCCGAAATCGAGAAATTGAAGCTGAACGGGCTCGGGCTCGTAATGCAAAAAGATTCGGATTGGAAAATCAGAATTAAAACTATAAATTTATTTCAGTGTAGTACAGATTTATCAGCAACGGTACCTGTGCAACACACACTTATGACAATTCATCGTAATCTATATAAATACCAAAAGAAGCTGACCACGATTGGGTTGATCAGCTTCTTTGTTTAACCTCATTGAAACTTTGCTTCGCCCAATCTTGTGTCTTCCGAATAAGGAAATAACTCCATAAACCCCTTTTCTTTAAACATGCATTCAATTTCCCCCTAGTTATTCGGTATCCTCTTTCATATACCGCCTCATTGTCCGGTAATAAATAAAATATTGTCCAATGGCGAGCAAGAGCAAAATGTTCAGCATTCCGACCTTCCCAATCGGTAAAATCAAAAAGATGGTTGCCAAGAACGGAAGGCCGACTGTGAAATAAGAATAGACTTTCTGCGTCGCACGTCGTGTCACTTCCTCAAACAACTCGTCATCATCCATATATTCCTGCGGCTTTAATGTCATGATTTTCAGCCGATGACTCGGATTCCGCTTATTATGGAGATGAATTTTCCATCTAAATATAAGTAGATACATAACTAAGACGATGAGCCAAGCGAGAAGGCACCAAAAGCCGAGGCCTTCTAAATTAAACTGAAATAGAAAGCTTTCCGGACTATTTGAGTATTCAAAGTCCGACATGAATCCAATTATCGACGTGAGAGCGATTAGCAATAAAATACAACCCATTTGCCATATCGGATACGTATACCTCATATCGCCTTTCATTTCATTCCTCCCCTTCCAACCAAAATACTTCATTAAGATCACATTGGAATGCTTGCGCAATTTTCAATGCCAACGTAACAGATGGTGAAAACTCCCCTTTTTCAATAAAGCCGATCGTCTGCCTTGTGACACCTACCATTTTGGCGAGGTCACTTTGTGTAAACTCTTGACGGGCACGCAGCTCACGAACCTTGTTTTTCAGCATGTAAACTCCTCCTATATTAAATGTACAGTATTCTTAACATCATGTAAAGTATTATTAACATTAAGTTATGTATAATTAACAAAATAAATTAGCTTTTGGTGAAATCCAGTACTTACTACCTCATTCGAGAGGCTTAGGATTTAGTTTTGAAAACTTGTTATAGTATAGTTATCAAAAAAATCCCGGGGGGAATCCGTCGTCTATGAAAAAAATACATATACCGATTGTTTCGTTGTTATGTCTGCTTTTATTAAGCGCCTGTGCAGATAAGTCTGCTGCTATAAAAGAAACGCATCAACCTACCGAGCAAAAGCAGGAGCAGAAGGTTGATTATGAAGCGATTGTGGAAAAGAAAAACGCTGAACTTGAAATGGCTCCATTGGAATTAACATCCTATAGCGAAGAAGTGGGAGCTGCGTTACTCGAACCGACGCATACAAACTTTGCGGTGAATGAAGTCTTCACAGTGGTGGGAACTGTTGAAAATCAGGACCAATTACAAGAAAAGTATGTATGGATCAAAATCAGATTTGATGGAGAAGCGCTTTCCGACGACTCGATGGAATACTATGCGCCTATCCAAGACGGTAAATTTAAACAGGACGTAAGATTGTTCAATGGAGAGGGAGAATACCAAGTTACTGTTATGCTCCCAAGCAAGGACCGGAAAAATTACTATTATGATCTGGCAAAATTCACTGTCTTTAACGTCAACCCTGCGATGCAGCGAGATCTTACGTATACTCCTTTTGCCCAGGATGCAGGATTATCACTTGAAGCGCCTGCAAGCGGTTATGTGAATGAAAACGAAGTGTTCACATTGAAAGGGAAAATCCCTTCCATCAAAGGGACAAACGAGCAGCTGATGCTCGAACTCAAAAAGGACGGTGAAATGTGGAAGCACGTGCTTCCTGTTAAGAACGGTGAATTCGCATATGACGTTCCTTTATTTTACGGAAAAGGCGTCCATCAGCTAAAAGTCTACGTTCCTGACGAGGAGAGAGACAATTATTTTCAAGAAGGAACGATCCTTTACATCGACAATGAATCAGACGTTGTCACTGAACCGATCAATTACATGACGACCTATAACGAACGTGGGGTCAATCTCACCTACCCGACAGCCGGCGGTGAAGAAACCAACTTAACGTATCGCATAAAAGGCACCATCGATAAAGACGCACCATTCGCAAAAGAGACGACACATCTGTATATTACGACGAAGAAAGATGACGATAAGGCATTAGCCGTCATTCCTGTTGTCAACTACAAGTTTGATGATGAATTCTACTTGCGCTTCGGACCGGGTACATATGACGTAACCGTCAGTGTACCGGAAATAAAAGAGAAAAACAGTTCCAAGTTTTATTATTATGACGTAGCTAAATTCACAGTCGAAAGCACGGGCACAGAGGACTTACGAGATTTATTGCCATCACGGGGAGTTCAATCGGATGCCCCTGATATTATCGCGATTGCGGAAGGTCTTATAACCGACGATATGTCAGATCGCGAGAAAGCGAAGGCCATCTATGAATTTACGGCAAAGTCAATCGCGTATGACGTGGAAAAACAGAAAAACAGTGAATTCGAGTGGGATGATAGCGCATTAAAAGTGCTAGAGCTCGAAAAAGGAATTTGCCAGGATTACACGTATCTCGCCCTTGCCCTACTTCGTGCATCCGGCATGGAAGCAAGATATATAGCAGGCACTGCCGGATCCGGCTTCAACTGGTCCCGCCACGCATGGGTGGAAGTGAAGGTGGACGGCGAATGGCTCACAATGGACCCGACATGGGGCGCCGGCTATATAAAAGACGGTGAGTTTGTAGCAAACTACACAGAAGATTACTTCGAACCGGATGAAGAAGCGTTCAAGACGCATTCCCGAAGTGGTGTGGAGTACTGAAATTGTATGCAGTGTCTTAAGCAATATAAAATCCCGCGCCTTTTATAACGAAGGTGCGGGATTTTTCTATATCCAAATGTGCTCAGCCTGTATATTGAATCATCTGAGCGATCACTAATGTGACAATCCCAATGGCTGAAAATACAGCAAATACCGGTAAAAAGAAGCGAATCCACTTTTGCCAAGTTACGCCGGCAATAACGAGTGCAGCCATAAAGTAACCTGAAGTCGGATATAAAATATGAGCAAACCCGTCTCCGATCTGGAACGCTAGTACTGCTGTCTGTCTTGTTACACCAATAATGTCTGCAAGCGGCCCCATGATCGGCATCGTGACTAAGGCTTGTCCACTTCCTGACGGGATAATAAAGTTAATGGCAAGCTGAACAAGGTACATCCCTACTGCACCGAGGACAGATGGCAATTCGCCGACTAATGAGCCCATGCTGTGAACGATTGTATCCATAATTTGACCGTCTTCAAGCACGACAGCTACAGATCTGGCTAGACCAACAATAATGGCTCCCATGAGCACTTCACGGAAACCTTCCGTAAATGCATTAGAAATCTGTGTAGCATTGAGTCCAGCAATCAGGCCGACAACAGCACCCATAAAGATAAACAGACCTGCCATCTCTACCATGAACCAGCCGAGCTGAAGCACACCAAATACTAATATAACAAGGAAGAGGAGCGCAGCAATCGAAGCATATTTTTGTCTTGTGTTCATGCTCTTCGCTTCAATTTTTTCTTTCTGCTTGTAAAGCAATCTTTTTTCTTCGTCATCTTCATAAACATAGCTGTTTAAAGGATTCTGCTGTACCTTTTTCGCATAGCGCATGATAAAAATGATTCCGACCGATAAAGAAACGACAAATAGAATTAGGCGCATTTCCAGTCCTGAAAAAACAGGAATGCCTACAATTTTTTGCGCCAATCCGACGTTAATCGGGTTCAAAACTCCGGCAGTAAACCCGACACTCGTACCGACAAGAGCAATTGCAGCAGCAACAATTGAATCGTACCCTAAAGCGATAATTAATGGCATAATGACAGGAATATAAACTAGCGATAGTTCAGGGGTTCCAATTAATGTTGCTCCAATCGCAAATACTGTTGTCAAAATTGGGATCAGCAAGATACTATTTTTTGCAAAACGGTTTGCTAGCCTGTCAACAACCACTTCAATAATTCCGGTTGCCTTTAGCACCGCAAACATACCACCGATTACAAACGTGAAAAATACAATCTCTCCCGCGTCAATCAATCCACGCGGAATAACAGTAAGAAAATCAGCTATTCCAATTGGAGTAGCTTCCACTTCTGTGAATGAGTTCGGGTCAATCGATGTTCTTCCGTCCGGACCTGGCACACGGTCAAACTGCCCTGCAGGAATAAAGTACGTCGAAATGGCCGCCAGAGCACTGAAAATAAATAGGATGACGTAAATATGGGGAAGTTGAAACTTCTTCTCTCTTTTTTCCTTTTGCATTAGTAACCTCCATTAAGTAAATTTATACAGACGAATGAATCGAATGTTTTTTATCAACGATTTTTAAACCAGTAGCCTGCATTATTCTCGCTTACAATCGTTAACTCTGCTTATTATACAGGCTTACTACGCTTAAGTCGTTAGACCTTCTATCCAATTAAATCAAGTTGCATTGTTTAGAAAATACAATAAAAAAATCCAATCTGTTAACATTGCACAACTAATTGTGCAATAAATTCATTTTTTGATGATAATTTAGAGTAGTGAATTTATGTATGGTGCCTGTGCAGCACACATTTATGACAATTCAAGGCTTTTTATATAAATACAAAGAGAAGCTGATCAAACGTTAAGTTGATCAGCTTCTTTATTTTACTTTATACAATTGTAGTGCATTATCTGAATAGTGTGCTGCACAGGCACCCAAACAATTTGATAGTTAGTTTTCGGTCGCTTGGATGCGACTCGGCTCCTTCTGCTTGCCGATACGAGCCCATATAATAAGCGGAATCAATAGTAATGAGAACATTCCTCCGGCGATTGAGAGGATTCCATAGCTGAAATGTGCGACAACCAATCCGGATAATCCTCCACCTATCGCTCCGGACAATGCAATTCCTACGTCAACAGAACCTTGCGTCTTCGCCCGAGTGGATGTCGATGTGGCGTCCACAATAATCGCCGTACCGCTAATCAATCCAAAGTTCCAGCCAAGACCAAGCAACACAAGGGCTGTCACAAGTGCAAACATTGAATCGGCTGGTCCGATTGCCGCTATGATGCCCGTCAAAAGCAATGTGACGGCCGAGGCGATCGCCATTACACCACGTCCGATTTTATCGACAAGATAGCCCGTCACTAACGAAGGCAAAAACATAGCTCCAATATGGAATCCGATAACAATTCCCACCGCTTGTAGACTGTGACCGTAATGCCCCATATGAATAGGGGTCATCGTCATGATCGCCGTCATCACGAATTGAGTAATGATCATTACTGTAGCTCCTGCAATAACACCTCGTTTGTTCATTGAGAACGGAACAGAATCCCCTCCTGCCTGCAACTTGCTGTTTGCACTTTCAGCAGTCGCAATAGCTTTCGCGACAAGTAAAGGATCCGGACGAAGTAAAATTAGGAGAACCAAGCCGGCAAGTATATAAGCGGTCGCAGCTAATAAAAACGGCCCCGCCAAAGAAGGAATTCCAATGGATGTAGCAACCCCACCCATTATTCCTACGAGGTTCGGTCCGGCAACAGCACCGAATGTAGTAGATACCATGGCCATACTAACAGCCTTTGCCCTTTGCGTCGAGCTAGCCAAGTCAGCCCCCGCATATCTCGCTTGCAAGTTTGTCGCTGATCCAGCACCGTATATAAGCAATGAACCGAATAGAAGGAAAATGTTATTTGTTATCGCTGCGAGAACGACTCCAATTGCACCGAGACCACCGACCAGAAATCCTGCGGCTAGTCCGGAACGACGTCCGTACCGTTGAGAAAGACGACCTACGAGCAGCGCAGCCCCAGCTGAACCTAACGTGAATAACATTGTCGGGATTCCCGTTACACTGTCCACGCCTAACATATCACGAGCTAGAAGTGCCCCTACCGTAATACCGGCAGCAAGCCCTGCCCCTCCGAAGATTTGGGAAATGATCACAACGATTAACGTTCTTTTATATAATTGCTGTTGTTTTTCCGGGGAACCGACGTAGCTTTGTACCAAAGCCGATTGGGCATCCCTCTTGTTCATACGATTACTCGCCATGTGCTAGCCGCCTTTCTGAAAGATTCATTCTTTTATAGATTTCAACTATCATATCATGAGTAAATAAGCGAATAATCTTCTTTTTCTACGATACTCTAACATTATCCTGTTTATTCTAGGCTCCATTATCGCACTAACCTGTCTGTAAGTGAAAAAATCTTACTGTAATAAAATAAACCCCTTCCCAGTCCGCAAATAGGACTTGAAAGAGGTTTAGCCATTTTATTTCTATTATGCTTTTGGAGGAGTTCCTTCAGCGTTTCCTACAATTGCATCGATTTGGATTAGAGCATCTTGAGGTAAAGCAGATACGCCAACTGTTCTTCGTGCAGGAACACCGCTCGGGAAGAATGTTTTGTATGCTTCGTCTACAGCGTCCATATCCGCAATATTTTTAACGAAGATATTTACTTTAACGATATCGTCCATAACGTGGTCAATGCTTTCAACAATTGCTTTGATGTGTTTCAAGCACTGTTCAGCTTGCTCTTTTACGCCGCCAGCTACCATTTGGCCCGTTTTTGGATCTACAGGTAATTGAGCTGAAAGGTGATTGTAATGAGAGAACGCTACAGTTTGTGTAGATAGAGAATCCTTTGGTGCATTGTCAGTGTTGCGTGCCCAAATAACGATTCCGTGTCTGTCTTCAATAGCTTGTGGAGGTGTACCGTCTCCGTGTGATACGACTGCTTCGATTTGTACTAAAGCATCCATTGGCAACGCTGCAGCTGCAACAACTGTGCGTGCAGGGACATAGGCAACAGCTCTAGCGATAGCGGAGTCTGGGAAGAATGTAGAATATACTTCATTGACAGCTTCCGTATCTGCAAGGTCTTTAAGGAAGATATTAATTTTGACAATATCGTCAAAAGGAACATCGATGCTTTCTAAAATTGCCTTGATATTTTTCAAAGCCTGTGCAGCTTGCTCTTTTACACCGCCAGTTACCAATCTGCCCGTTTTTGGATCGATCGGCAATTGAGCTGAAAGGTTGTTGTAATGAGAGAACGACACGGTTTGTGTAGATAGAGGACTTGTTGGCGCGTTTGCCGTGTTATTTGTAAGTTTGATGAGGTCGCCTGCTTGTGGAGCGTTTGGAATTGTACCTTCACCGTGTGAAACAAGTGCTTCAACTTGCACTAAAGCATCCATTGGCAAAGCTGCTACTGCAACTGTTGTCCGTGAAGGAACATAAGTTGGGAAGAACGTTTTATAAACTTCATCTACAGCGTCAACGTCTTTAATATCTTTAACGAATACTGTAATTCGTACAATATCGCTCATAACGTGATCGATGCTGTCTACAATCGCTTTAATATTGTTAAAGCACTGTTCAGCTTGCTCTTTTATTCCACCAGCTACCAATTTCCCTGTTGTTGGATCGATCGGCAATTGTGCTGACAGATTGTTGTAATGAGAGAATGCAACAGTTTGTGAATATAGACCGTTACCACTTGGAGCATTCTCCGTATTTCTTGCTGCTACTGCGTTATAGTTGCTCATAATACGATTTCCCTTCTTGATAAATATTTACTAACCGAAGTATGCACTGAAAAAGCTGTTCTAAACCACTCTGAGTGCTATGCAATTATAGCAGGACTTGTTCACTTTGGCTAACATTATTGTTGGAAATGAACAAAAAACTTCCCACAAGTTCATTGAACTTGTGGGAAGCTTCTTTAGTATGAAGTAATGTCTAGCTCCTGCGGCTAGCCCCTCGAGGTCATAAGCCACTCTAAGAAGAAGGCAAAGGGCGCCTTCTTGCTTAGATCGTCTTATGCTTGTCGGGGCTGAGCAAGCCGCTTCCGCTTTTCTTATTACATCATGCCGCCCATACCGCCCATGTCAGGCATGCCTGCTGCAGCTGGTTCTGGGATATCTGCAACGACCGCTTCAGTGGACAAGAACATTGCCGCTACGGACGCTGCATTTTGAAGTGCAGAACGAGTAACTTTTGTAGGGTCTACGATACCCGCTTGCATCATGTTGACCCATTCGCCGTTTGCTGCGTTGAAGCCGATGCCGACTTCTTCGCGTTTTAGACGGTCAACGACGATGGAGCCTTCGAGACCAGCGTTTGTCGCGATTTGGCGCACTGGCTCTTCAAGAGCGCGAAGAACGATTTTCACGCCAGTTGCGACGTCGCCTTCTGTGCTTTCAAGAAGTTTTTCAACTTTTGTATAGACGTTCACAAGCGCTGTACCACCACCGGATACAATTCCTTCTTCAACAGCCGCACGAGTTGAGTTCAATGCGTCTTCGATGCGAAGTTTGCGCTCTTTCAATTCTGTTTCAGTTGCTGCTCCGACTTTGATGACTGCTACGCCGCCAGCAAGTTTCGCAAGGCGTTCTTGCAGCTTCTCTTTGTCGAACTCGGAAGTTGTTTCTTCAAGTTGCGCGCGGATTTGGCCGACACGTGATGCGATTTGATCAGTATCTCCGTTTCCTTCAACGATTGTCGTATGGTCTTTTGTAACAACGACTTTCGCAGCGCGTCCAAGTTGAGTGATGTCAGCGGATTTAAGGTCAAGGCCAAGATCCTCAGTAATGACTTCCCCGCCTGTAAGGATTGCGATATCTTCAAGCATTGCTTTACGACGATCGCCGAAGCCTGGTGCTTTAACAGCTACCGCGTTGAAAGTACCACGAAGCTTATTCACAACGAGAGTTGCAAGTGCTTCCCCTTCTACGTCTTCCGCAATCATCAACAATGGTTTGCCTTGTTGAACAACTTGCTCAAGAACCGGTAGGATTTCTTGGATATTGGAAATCTTCTTATCTGTGATCAAAATGTAAGGGTTGTCGAGAACCGCTTCCATTTTGTCTGTGTCAGTAGCCATGTAAGCAGACGCGTATCCGCGGTCGAATTGCATACCTTCCACGACGTCAAGCTCAGTCGTGAAGCCTTTTGACTCTTCGATTGTAATGACGCCATCGTTGCCGACGCGCTCCATCGCTTCAGCGATCAATTCGCCGACTTCTTCGTCGCCTGAAGAGATAGCCGCAACTTGTGCGATCTCTTGCTTGCTTTCGATTTCGTCGGAAATGCCTTTCAACTCTTCAATTGCTGTTGCAACCGCTTTTTCGATCCCTTTACGGATGCCGACAGGATTCGCACCAGCTGTTACGTTTTTCAAGCCTTCGCGAATCATCGCTTGTGCAAGAACCGTTGCTGTTGTCGTACCGTCACCAGCAATTTCGTTCGTTTTGGAAGCAACTTCCGCTACGAGTTTTGCACCCATGTTTTCGAATGCATCTTCAAGTTCGATTTCTTTTGCGATTGTTACACCGTCATTCGTGATAAGTGGTGAACCAAATTTTCTTTCAAGAACGACGTTGCGTCCTTTAGGTCCAAGCGTCACTTTAACAGCGTCAGCAAGTGTATCTACACCGCGTAGCATTGCGCCGCGCGCGTCTTCATTAAATTTAATTTCTTTAGCCATTTATGAATTCCCTCCTGGTTTTGATTGTACTTATTTATAAGGGGCGACTTAGCCGATGATAGCTAGGATATCGCTTTCACGCAGGATCAAATATTCATTGCCTTCATATTTCACTTCAGTTCCAGCATATTTTGAGAAGATGATGCGGTCGCCTTCTTTTACTTCCAGGTCAACACGCTGGCCGTTTTCAAGAACTCGTCCAGTACCTGCCGCTACAACTTTTCCTTCTTGCGGTTTTTCTTTCGCAGAATCCGGTAATACGATACCGCTAGACGTCTTTTCTTCTGCTTCGATTAGTTCGATTACGATACGGTCACCTAATGGTTTCAACAAGTGAAACAACCTCCTCGACATATTATCTTCTTTTTTAGCACTCATCAATCAAGAGTGCTAATACATTTCTTATCATAATAAAGTTGCCCAAAAATTGCAAGCAAAATACTTATGTCCTCATAGATAAAAACTGAACAATGTTTGACCGTTTTCCATGCTTTCTGGCAGTCTGCATTCCTTGTATCCTTTTCTCTTTGCTTGTCATCATTGAAACAGCTAAAATAAACAGTAGAAGAAAGGAAGTTGGCAATGAAAAACTGGAAAATCTCTATTTCGATCGTTCTTTTATATATCGCCATGCAGTTCGGAAGCGTCCCTATTTCGAAGGCTCTCTTCCACTATTTTCAAAACACCGCTGGCATGGAAAAGGAAGCCGCGGTCTATTACGGCTTCGCCTGGGCGCTTTTCCTCACAAATCTGATCGCAGCCCCTTTAATCCTGTTCATGACAACGCGCAACAAGCGATTTTGGGATATCTTTAAAAAAGGGAAGAAAGCGACACCTTGGATGACAGTACTATGGGGTGTCCTAGGATTTTTCATGGCGATGGCTGGACAAATGCTTGCTAGCATTATCGAAGTGGCGCTCGGCATCATGCCCGGCTCTGAAAACACAACCTTGCTGAGCGACATTGCCAAACTGTCGCCGATCATTATCTTTTCCATCGTCATCTTTGCACCTCTATTAGAGGAGATTGTATTCAGAAGGGTACTATTCGGCGGCATTTATGCAAAATCGAATTTCTGGATTGCAGCCATTTTGAGTGGAGTCATTTTCGCAGTTGTCCACGGCGAGCTTGAGCATACATTGGTCTATATGGCGCCGGGAATGGTATTTGCGTTTATTTATTATTACACGAAGCGCATTTGGGCTCCGATGATTGCCCACTTTCTCATGAACAGCTTCGTCATGGTCGTTCAACTGAATTACGAAAAGCTCGAGCAGTGGCAAAAAAATCTTCAGCAAACGTTCATCTTTTTCCAACAATGAAAAACGACTTCCCGTTTAAAGGAAGTCGTTTTTCATTTCACCCAAGTGTTGCAATTAATGAAAAGATGATAGCCCCAAAAATAAGCATAATCATTAACATAATGACGAAAACGATGCCAAAGATGATTGCCACTACACCAAGACCGCGCCAAGCAGAGAATCCATGGACGAGACCGATTCCTTTACAGGCGATGACTGTTCCGAATATGCCAACTCCAATGATAATAAGATTCTGCAAGAAATAAATTCCGAGCGGCAAATTCGTAATTCCGAAATTATCGGTCGGCACCTCAAATAGACGAGACCCGTACACCGCAATAAGCAGGAAGTTCATCGGAGCGAGCCAGATCGTCGGAATCGCAGGCGCGGGAGTGATTTTAAGCATATCGGAGAACTTCCCTTTCCCGCCTAGCCATTTTCCGACCCACGTATAAAGTCCAGCATTGATCACCCAACCGATAAGCGCAAAACCGTACGTCATGATGATGGATAAAATAATGATGAATGCTAACGGCATGCCACCAAAAATGCCAGTCGTCGCCATCGCGATTGAGCCGCCGCTGATCGAGCTTAGCAGAAAAATGAGAAAGCCATATCCCGCCGACTTTTTCTCCAGCATATATTGCAGCGTTTTCGTCGGCTGGCTCCAAATGGATAGTAATGGATTCATGTATATCCCCCTTTACTTCTTATGTATATGAAATCTCTACAAGTCCTATCATACGGGAATCCTTTTGGGATTTCATTACAAAAATCCCGCTCCCCCAATAATAACGCGGGAAGCGGGACACTACTTTATTTTTCTAAATTCCCCATCACTTCATCGATTTGGCGTTGCTGCTCTGCCTTTATTTCTTCCAGCTTCCGCTTCTCCTCCGCCTTCAGGAATTTTCGATACCCGACGCGGCAGATGATGATGCTAATTTCATAAAGTGCAAATAACGGGACGGTTACTAATAAATGCGACATAATATCCGGCGGTGTGATGAACGCCGCAATGATAAACAGGACAAAATATGCTACCTTCCGGATTTTCACTAACTTATTCGGGTTCAATATGCCGAGCCGCGATAGGAATAAAAGGACGATCGGCAACTGAAAGACGATTCCGAACGGGATCAGTATTTGAAACAGGAACGTAAAATATTCATTAATGCCGACCGTCTGTGTAATCCCAAGCTCTCCCGATAATTCCTTCATGAAGTTCATGACGAATGGCACGAGAACGAAGTAGGAAAAACCAATCCCTACAAGCAATAGGATAAACGCGAACGGGATATAGCTTAACGTCACTCTCCGCTCCGTCTCGTGAAGTCCCGGCGATATGAACGACCAGAACTGATACATGATGACCGGTGAAATGAGCACCACTGCTAAAAAGATGATGACTTTCAAGTACAGGGCAATCGGATCCACAACATTGAATGCGTGAAATTCCTCATACCCGGCTTCTGCTTGCAAAAGCTTAATGATCGGCTTCGCAATGAAAAAGCTGCCGATTACTGCAATAACAAAGAAAACGACGATTACCATCAGTCGTTTTCTAATTTCATCTATATGTTCAATGACTGTTAAATTTTTTTCTTTCATCGGACAGACATCCTTACTTATTGCACATCATTTTTCTTATCTTCCACTTTTTTGACTGTGTCATCATCATCGGCTGCAAGACCTTTTGTCGCGTTTTTAAATTCACGCAATGAAGAGCCAAATGCCTTTCCGATTTCCGGTAACTTCTTCGGTCCAAAAATGAGCAATGCAATGACAGCGATTATAAGTAGACTTCCTACACCTGGAGCCATTTCGGACACCTCCTTCATATATAATCCATCTTACATGAAAACAGCTTGTATTACTATTGACAATGCCTTTATATTTGTGAATCTTTTTCGTCATTTTTTATGAAATAAATCATTGTCTGCAGCTCCACCGACAAATCGATCGTATGAACACGCATCCAGTCGGGTGCTGCCAGCCGGACCGGTGTGAAATTGAGAATTCCTTTCACGCCGATAGCCGCCATCCGATCGGCGATTTCTTGCGCCGCCCTTGTCGGAACAGTTAAGATGACGAGTTGAATGCCTAACTCTTTAATTTTCTCTTCCATCATATCCGGATGGAACACCGGGATATTGCTGACCATCTTCCCTTCCTTTGGTGCTTTCGGGTCGAATGCGACAACAATTCTCGTATTATGGTTCTTTTGAAAATTGTATTTCAAGAATGCATTCCCTAAGCTTCCAACGCCGATCAACGCGACATCCGTCTCTTCGTCTTGATCCAACGCCCTTCGGAAGAATAGAAGGAGGTCGTTCACGTCATAGCCGTAGCCTTTGCGCCCGAGCGCCCCGAAATGGGAGAAATCACGGCGAATTGTAGCAGCATCGACTTTCATTGCCTCGCTCAATTCACTGGAAGAGACGCGTTTCTTACCCGCATTCGCGAAATTTTGCAGAAATCTATAATATAAAGGAAGGCGTTTTGACGTCGCCTGTGGAACTCTCTGAGTCGTATCAGCCATAGCTTACCTCCTATACGTGCAAATGGACCTTTTTTTATCGTACTCTAGATACGTGCTGATGTAAAGCCAACCATTGCACCGACAGGCCCATTCGATTACACTAAAAGTGGAATAGAGGTGTGCTGAATGATCGTATTACAAGTGAATGGAATTACGAAATCCTTTTCTGGAACTGATATATTGAAAAACGTCCGCCTCGAAGTGCAGCACCGTGACCGGGTTGCGCTCGTCGGACGGAATGGCGCCGGCAAATCGACATTATTAAAAATCATTGCGGGAGAAATGTCCGCTGACTCCGGCGACTTAATCATGCCGAAAGACGTACAAGTCGGCTATCTCGAACAACATGCGGGAATTGATTCTTCCCTTACAATTTGGGAAGAGATGCTGACCGTTTTTGGACCGTTGCTTGAAATGGAAAAGCGGCTCCGTGGACTAGAAACACAAATGGCGGATCCTTCCGTTTACGAGAACCAGCAAGAATATGAGCGTGTCATGAAAGATTATGACACGTTGCAAATCGAATTCAAGGATTCGGGCGGGTATCAATACGAATCTGATATGCGTTCGGTTCTTCACGGAATGCGATTTTATCCTGAAGACTACGAGAAGCAAGTCAATCTGTTGTCCGGAGGGCAAAAAACGCGGCTGGCGCTTGCGAAAATGCTGCTTAGCAAACCGGATCTGCTCATATTGGACGAGCCGACGAACCATTTGGATATCGAGACATTAGGCTGGCTTGAAAAATACCTCGTCTCCTATGAAGGCGCGATCCTCATTGTTTCCCATGACCGCTATTTCCTCGACCAGATCGTGACGATCACGTATGAAGTGTCGAGGAAGAAAGTGACGAAGTACGTCGGCAACTATAGCGCCTATTTAGTTGAGAAGGCGAAGAACTATGAACGCGATAAGAAGTTGTACGAACGCGAGACGAGTGAAAAAGCGAAACTTGAGGACTTCATCCAGCGGAATATCGCCCGTGCTTCGACTTCCAAAATGGCGAAAAGCCGGCGGAAGCTGCTCGAACGAACGGATTGGATGGACGCGCCTGATGGGGATGAAAAGTCTGCAAGCTTCTCGTTCTCCATCGAACGGCCAAGCGGCAACGATGTGCTCACATTGGACAATATCGCTGTCGGCTATAACGGCCAAGCCGTTTCTGAGCATATTAATATGCATGCATACAAAGGGGACCGGATCGCGATCATCGGACCGAACGGGATCGGAAAGTCGACGCTTCTGAAGACGATCGTCAAAAGACAGGAGCCGATCGACGGAACGATCCGCTACGGAACAAATGTCCAATTCGGGTATTATGACCAGAATCAAGCGACGATCCTCGGTACGGGGACAGTCCTTCAAGAGCTGTGGGATGAGTGGCCGATGATGAATGAAAAGGACGTCCGCTCCGTACTCGGACGCTTCCTGTTCACGGGTGAAGACGTCGAGAAGCCTGTCGCTTCATTGTCCGGCGGCGAGAAAGCACGTCTTTCATTAGCGAAGCTCATGCTTCAAAAATCGAACACACTCGTGCTTGACGAACCGACAAACCATCTTGACCTCGACAGCAAGGAAGTGCTGGAAAATGCGTTAGACGACTTTCCGGGAACAATCCTCTTCGTCTCCCATGACCGTTATTTCATTAATCGGATCGCGACGAAAGTGATTGACGTCGGTCCTTCCGGTGTCACAGAGTATCTTGGTGATTATGATTACTTCGTTGAAAAGAAAAATGAGCTGGAAGAGTTGAAAGCCGACAATAGCAATTCGGAACAGCCAAAACAGCAGAAAAACGGACGGAATGAGGAAGACAAGGAATTCAAACGGCAAGAACGCCGATTGACAAGGGCGATTGCTGAAATTGAAGAGTCACTCGGAAAAATGGATGCCGACATCGCTGTTCTGCAGGAAGAGTTGTTGAACCCCGATTTCGCTGATGACCATGTGAAACTGATGGAGCTCCAAGAACAGATCGACGAACTCCAAATGCAGCACGACAACCAATCAGAGGAATGGTTGAATTTGCAGGAAGAACTTGAACAATTGAATTCATAACGATTAGAAAGCTGTCGAATGGAACGAACGCCATTTCGACAGCTTTCTTTTGTTTTCGACAAGGGTTCCCTTTTGATTTCCACAATCTTATCAACATCATTCACGTTGATATAATAGGATATGAACATAGTTATCCACGTTATCCACATTAACTGTATTCAATACCCACATAGTTATCCAAAAGATGTCATAGTCATTCACACGAATCTTTTAATTATCCACAACTTATTAACAATTGTGCATAAGTACGAACGTTCCCTCTTGACAAGACGAACTCGTTATAGGACAAATAAAAACGGAAATCGTCACAACTCGACGATTTCCTTCATTTATTATTATTCATCCCATGAAGCAAGCTCCATGCCAGGTCTGCCGTTCATTCCCATCGTACCCCGTTTGCCGCTCGCATACATCTCACTGCCTGCTGCCGCAATCATTGCTGCATTATCTGTGCAAAGGGAAATCGGAGGGACGTAAAAAGGAATTCCTTCTTTTTCAAACGCTGCATCCAATGACGCTCTTAATCCTTTATTCGCAGCTACACCACCTGCTGCGATAACTTGCTTCACACCGAACTCCTTCGCAGCCTTCAACGTCTTCTCTGTCAACACGTCGACAACACTTTGCTGGAAGCCTGCCGCTACGTGAGCCGGATTGACTTCCCCGCCTTTTTGCTCAATATTATGCTTGTAATTAATAACAGCGGATTTCAACCCGCTAAAGCTGAAGTCATATGAATCCGGTTCTAGCCAAGCTCGCGGAAAATCGACTGCTTCATCGCTTTCAAGCGCAAGCTTATCGATATGCGGCCCGCCAGGATAAGGGAGACCAAGAACACGGGCAACTTTGTCATATGCTTCTCCTGCTGCGTCGTCCCGCGTTTCTCCAATTAATTTGAACGACCCATGCTTCTCCATTAGAACTAACTCCGTATGCCCACCGGATACGATAAGAGCTAGCAGCGGGAACTCCATTGGCTGCATCAATTGATTCGCATAAATATGCCCAGCGATATGATGAACACCGACAATCGGCAATCCGTTAGCAAACGCAAACGCCTTAGCCGAATTAATGCCAATCAACAATGCCCCAACAAGCCCGGGACCTTCCGTCACAGCAACCGCATCCAAATCCGATGGAGCAAGCTCTGCCTTCGCTAACGCTTCCTCTATGACGAGCGTAATCTGTTCGACATGATGTCGAGAAGCGATTTCCGGCACGACGCCTCCGAACCGTTGCTGGCTCTGGATTTGCGAAGCAACGACGTTCGAGACGATCTCATGCCCATTCTTCACGACCGAAGCCGCCGTCTCATCACAGCTCGTTTCAATTCCTAATATATACATATCTTTGTCCATTACAATTCCACCCACATGACGAGCGCATCTTCATGGTCGTCCGTATAATAGTTTTTTCGTATGCCGCCATCTTGGAAGCCAAGCTTGCGGTACAAGTTTTGCGCTGTATGATTGCTCACGCGGACTTCAAGCGTCATCAGCCTCACATCATTCACCTTGCACAGCTCTATCGCCTTACGCATGAGCGCCTCACCGATTCCATGGCCTCTCATATGCTTCCTCACTGCCACATTCGTAATATGACATTCATCGAGCACAACCCACATCCCAAAATGCCCGATCACTTCTCCATCCGCGACGGCAACAATATAATGAGCATAATCATTCCCAGTCATCTCATGCTCGAAAACCTCCTGCGTCCATGGAGTCGCAAACGCTTCCTGCTCGATTTCGACAACTGCCGGGATATCTTCTATTGTCATCTTCCGATATTCGATACTTTTATTCACCGCCATGATCCTTCCGTTGCTGCATGAGCCAATTCGCCTCCGCCTCTGCGATACGACGGTATTCCGGCGTAAATGCATGTATATTCTCCTCTTGTCCACTTTGCTGCGCGACGTAAATCAATGAAGACGCCCGTGGAAGCTGCAGCGGAAACGGTGCAATAATTGCATTCTCCCTTAACTTCGTACCGATCAGCTCTTCATGCATCGCAACATCCTTACCGACAAATAGAACAGGACGCTCCTTCTTTGCTAAAACATCCAGCAGATCTTCAATCGCAAAATGCCCGTCCTCCGCGTTGGCGATTAGCTCGCCATTCACGAATTCGTAAATCCCTGCGTACACATTATTTCTTCGTGCATCCACAATCGGGCAGATCAGCCCTTCAAAATAAACAGCATTCATTGCAAGGACCTTCAAGCTTGAGACGCCAAACAATGGCTTCTTCAACGTCCAAGCCAACGTCTTCGCAATCGTCACACCGATGCGGACTCCTGTATAGGAGCCAGGTCCTTCCGATACCGCGATTGCATCTATATCTTTCGGCTTGAGTTGCACCGTCTCAAATAGCTCCTCAATAACCGGCATCGCCCGCAACGAATGATTGACAGCCATCGAAGAGTTCACCTCGGCCAAAATGGCTCCATCTTTCACAATCGCGACAGACAAAGGCGTATTCGCCGTATCTATTCCTAACCATATCATAACGTCATCGCCTCACAAATCTTTTCAAAACGTTCTCCTCTTGGAGTGAACACAAATTTTCTCGAAGTTTCTCCTGTATGAAGAATTTGTATCTCCAATCGCTCTTTCGGTAGATCATCTTCTATAAGATGTGCCCATTCAACGACAGAAACCGCATCCCCGTAGAACAGTTCGTCCCATCCAAGATCTTCATCACTATCTGCCAATCGATAGACATCCAAATGATTGAAAGGAACCCGTCCTTCGTATTGCTTTACAATTGTAAACGTCGGGCTGTTTACCGTTCGAGTAATACCTAAGCTGCGTGCAAGTGCTTTTGTGAAGGTCGTTTTCCCTGCACCAAGATCTCCTTCCAACGTCAAAACGTCAGGAGGCGAAAGCAGCCCCGCTAATGTATTTGCAATCTGTTCAGTTTCCGCCAAGGAATGAACATTGAATTCTATAGTCATCGTATTTTCCTTTCATCTCCACTTTGCTTTAGTGTACCGAAAATAAGGCGTTTTCGAAAGCCAAGAGGTTTGGTGGAGGTATATAATGGACTAATAAAAGATAAAAACAACAAAAAACCGATCCTGGAATAAATCCATAATCGGTTGACAGTTTAAATTAAGATGGCGGTCCCGACCGGGATCGAACCGGCGATCTCCTGCGTGACAGGCAGGCATGTTAACCGCTACACCACGGGACC
>NZ_JBPFDR010000010.1:0-157683 GCF_059415085.1 Sporosarcina sp. SAFN-015 | reverse complement strand
GAGTCCGGTTCAATACCGTCTTCACACCAGCCAACTAGCTGCGTAATATAAAACTCTAACTTTTAGGGGTCACATCACGGTTGGGCAGCTTTTCTCATTTCTCGTTCGTTTCTTTTTCTTTTTCTTTCTCTTTCTCTTTTTCAAATCGACGGTCTATTTTTTGATCGGTCGTTTCAGGAACATTGGTCTTCGCCCGCTCCTCTTTTAAATCAAAATAGGAGTCTAGGGCCGTTCTGACGATATCTTTCATCGCTATGTTTTGTGAAATGTAATTACTTCGGTCGGTCGAAGCGTATGGAATGACAACTGCATATGCTACTTCAGGGTTTTCAGCAGGTGCATACCCTACATGTGTCAAGTTCACCGAAGCCATACCATACTTACTCCTATCATCCCCATAGTAGAAAGATTGAGCAGTACCCGTTTTCCCAGCAGCCGTGTAGGAAGCCCCATTGAATAGATTCGGAGCAGTCCCGTTTGGTCCGTAGTACGTGTAGTGCATCCCTTTTTTCACTTGTTCAATTTCTTTTTCCGTATTGTTTATACGATTAAGCACTTTCACTTCCGTTTCCTGCAATAAAGCGCCAAACGTTTCTCCATCTATTGAGGGTTCTCTAATTTCCTTTAATATTTTCGGTGCAACTCTGTAACCACCATTCGCAACAGTTGAGACGTACTGAGCAAGCTGCAACGGAGTATATGTGTCAAATTGTCCGATGGCAAAGTCAAGCAACTTACCAGAACGTGTATCCGTACCTGTGACACCTGTGTATTCTCCAGGCAAGTCGATTCCCGTTTTTACTCCTAAGCCGAAGGATGCATATGCGTTACGGAGCCTATCGAAACCGGCAATATCAATTGGAAGTGCTTTAAAAGGTCTGTAAACTCCATTCCCTATTGAAATGGCGATTTTGAACATATAAACGTTAGAAGACCTGCCAAGCGCCGTAATATCATCGACAGCCACCCGTCCGTACTGATTGAACAGGGATCTTTTGGATAATCCGGCAATATTCATCGGTTCGTCAATTTTCACTTCACCGACCGACAGAACTCCTTCGCTATAACCTGCCAAAACTGTCGCTACCTTGACAGTGGATCCGACTTCATAAGCGGAAGTGAATGTGCCGTACGCATAATCACGAACTTCCCATCTGCCCGAATCCTCATCTTTCACTAATCGTTTACCGACCAATGAAAGCACTTCCCCATTATTCGGGTCCATCATTATGAGGAATGCCCTGTCCATCAATCCGGATCGCGAGTCTTTCTTCAGTTCAAGAAGCTTCTCTGATATGAGTTTTTCCAAAGATTCCTGCAAATCACTGTCCATCGATAACACAAGATCTTTGCCCGGCTCCCCTTCTCTCACTGTTTTCGTCTCAATGACGCGACCTGTTCGATCTTTTACATTTTTAACGATCGTTTTTTGCCCTTTCAACAGTTCCTCATATTGCTGCTCGAAATAGCTCCTGCCAATCCGGTCATTCCTTGAATAATCCCTTGCCAAATAATAATCGAGATGACTTTTTGGAATCCCTTCGATGGAACTTGTCATCGTTCCAAGAATCGTACTGTCCGAGAATTTCACCCTCTCCCAGTCCGTCGTCGTATTGACCCCTTCAAAGTCACTCAACCGTTCCGACACTGCTGCGAACTCCTCTTCGGTAACATTTCCACTTTTAATGATCTGTGGGGAGTAAGCATAGCCTGACATCATTTCACGATAGATTGCCAGCACTTCAAGCTCGTGATCCGTGAAGGAGTTCAGCTCTTCATCCGTAATCCGTTCACGTGTCAAACGAGTCACCTCGCGTTGAATGTCCTGTTTGGAAACAGTTCCATCTTTGCTGATTTCCTTAAGTTCCTTTTTACTCACTTTCGCCTCGGCTTCCTCGGGATGCAATAAAATCCAGAAGTCTCGCTTATCTCCGATAGTCACCCTTTTCGTATCTTGGTGAATTAATTCGGATAAACCTTCTGCAATTTCCAGCATTTCCTGTGAAGTCGTGGAAGTTGTCTTCGTATATGTTATGGCATTCATAGGTTTATTATCGACAAGCACCTTCCCTGTCCGGTCATAAATTCTGCCTCGAGGTACACTCGTATTGACTGCAATTTCCTCTTTCTTCTCCAATTCTCTCGTATACTCTTCGCCTTTGACGATCTGCAAGTATCCAAGTCGAAAAATGAGCAAGGAAAATAGGATGAAGATTGAAAAGAAGAGTAGGTTCATCCTGAAGGCAATATGTTTCCGTTGACGGATTTTCGCTTGATCCACTTTGCGCATCGGCTTTTTCATATGTATTCCCCTTACGTTATTAGTCCATTATTCAATTATAGCATTTTAAAATAAAAAAAGGCATATATCCTGACGAACAGGATATATGCCTGGTTGCATTACATTATTTACCGAAGTTTTTAGAAACCTCATCCCAGTTTACTACGTTCCAGAATGCAGAAACGTAATCAGGGCGTCTGTTTTGGTAGTTCAAGTAGTAAGCATGTTCCCAAACGTCAAGTCCAAGGATCGGCGTCTTGCCTTCCATCAATGGAGAGTCTTGGTTTGGAGTAGACATGATTTCAAGTTCGCCGTTATTGGAAACAAGCCAAGCCCATCCTGAACCGAAACGAGTTGCAGCCGCTTTTGCAAATTCTTCTTTGAATGCATCAAAGCTTCCAAACTTCTTGTCGATCGCTTCAGCAAGTTCTCCAGTTGGGTTTCCGCCACCGTTTGGTGAAAGGATATTCCAGAAGAATGTGTGGTTAGCATGACCGCCGCCGTTATTACGGACAGCCGTACGGATGTTTTCAGGAACAGCATCCAGATTGGAAATAAGCTCTTCAACAGATTTAGATGCCAAATCTTCGTGCCCTTCCAATGCATTATTCACGTTAGTCACATAAGTATTGTGATGTTTCGTGTGATGGATGTTCATCGTTTCTTTGTCGATGTGCGGCTCGAGTGCATCGTATGCGTATGGTAGTTCTGG
Source organism: Sporosarcina sp. SAFN-015 (assembly GCF_059415085.1). NCBI lineage: Bacteria > Bacillati > Bacillota > Bacilli > Caryophanales > Caryophanaceae > Sporosarcina > Sporosarcina sp. SAFN-015. The sequence goes on along the minus strand of NZ_JBPFDR010000010.1, from coordinate 154,690 downwards.
TAATTTGTAAGCCATTTGTCCATTCCTCCTCAATTGATTCATAATTTATCCTACACAATAAACATTATCAAAATTTGGGAGGCCATTCAATTGAAATGAACTACGTTGTAACATAGAGTATGAAAATTCCAATCATAAGCAACATGACCGCACCTTTAGCGGCGATGGAAGTGAAGAAGCCAACAATTGAACCTACACCTGTTTTCAATGATTGTTTTACACCAGTACGCGTCACTAGCAGTTCTGACAGGAACGCACCTAGGAATGGACCGATGAGGATACCCGCTACTGGAATCACGAAAGGACCAATAAGCAGTCCAATTGTGCTTCCCCACATACCGGCCTTTGAACCGCCAAATTTCTTGACACCAACAAAGTTCGCAAGTGTATCCGCACCAAACAGCAAAATGACGAACAACACTTGGATTACCCAAAACAACCAAGTCATCTCCTCAAAAGAAACAATCCATCCATAAAACAAGAATCCACCGATTATGAAAAATACGGAAGGAATGATCGGATAGAATAAACCGATGAAGGCGATGATGAACATGACAATGGCTGCGATCCATCCTGCTATTTCCATTGCATTCCCTCCTTGTTTTTCAATCTTATACCCGTTTTCCTAAAATGGCTTCTGCAATATTTACAGCATGGTCGCCGATTCGTTCAAGGTTGGAAACGATGTCGACAAATACCATCCCTGATTGCGCAGAACAATGCCCTTCATTCAAACGAACAATATGGTTCTTCCTGAATTTACGTTCCATCTTGTCGATCAAAGCCTCTTGCTCAGCAACTTCTTTCGCTAAATCGACGTCATTCATATCGAGTGAGCGCACTGCCTTTTGAACGGTAGCAATTGTCAACGTGAACATTTCTGTTAAATCTTTCATCGCATCCTCAGTCAATCTGACACGGTTCACTTCCCGGAAATCGATCAATTCGATTATATTTTCAAAGTGATCTCCAATCCGTTCAATATCCCGTACCGTATCCATAAGCATGACATGTCTTGCAGACTCAATCGGAGAGATATTAACCGCAGAAATATCTACAAGGTAATCAGTAATTTTACGGTCTAAATTATTGATCGCGTCTTCTATCTGATAAGCTGTTTCAGCATGGCGTTTGTTGCTCGTCTTCAAATACTCATATGTTTCTTCCATACCTTGTACCGCAAAATCACCCATCCTAATAATTTCTTCCTTCGCTTGTCCAATTGCGACGGAAGGAGATTGATTGATAAAATTCGGATCCAAATGCTTTGGTTTGTACTCGATTGTCACATCCTTACCAGGAATAATTTTCGTCACGAGTAATGCCCAAGCACCAATTAAAGGAAATTGAATAACGGTATTCAACACGTTGAAAGTACCGTGGGCGAATGCGATTTGCATTTTACTTTCCAGAGCTAGTAGACCTGAAATCCACTCAACGTAAAGCGTAAACGGATATAATAGAATCATGAAAACAATTGTACCAACGACGTTGAAGAGAACATGTGCCGCAGCTGCTCTTCTTGCTGCCACAGACGCGCCAATCGACGCAAGAACTGCTGTGATCGTTGTTCCGATATTATCTCCAAAAAGAATTGGTAAAGCGGCTTGAAGCGAGACAAGGTTCTCTGCGTACAGCCCTTGCAATATCCCGACAGTTGCACTTGAGCTTTGGACGATAAGTGTGAAGATAGTTCCCGCAACAACTCCAAGTATTGGATGATCAGCCATTGAAACCGTAAAGTCAGAGAATGCGGAGAGCGACCTTAGAGGCTTCATTCCTTCACTCATTAGCTCAAGCCCGAGGAATAGGCCCCCAAATCCAAATACAACTTCACCAAAGTTTTTAATAGTATTCTTTTTAAAGAAGAAAATTAGAATTGCACCAAGCGCCATAATTGGCAATGCATACGCACCCACATCAAGACCTATAATGAATGCTGTAATCGTCGTCCCAATATTTGCGCCCATAATAACGCCGATTGCCTGGCGAAGCGTCATAAAGCCTGCACTTACCAAACCGACGGTAATAACAGTTGTACCCGAGCTCGACTGTATGAGTACGGTCACGATAATTCCGACGAGGACACCCATGAACGGGTTTGTCGTAAATCTATCCAAAATACTCCTTAGCCTATCCCCTGCGGCTTTTTGTAAGCCATCCCCCATATACTTTATGGAGAATAGGAAGATCCCAAGACCCCCTAGAAATTGAAAGAGCACTTCCTGCCAATTTATTTCCATTACTTAGTATACCTCCATCATACATTATCTTTAAGCATTCCCATTATGTTGACTATGTTAACGAATTGTAAATAGAAGTGAGCAAATCTTTACATAGCCTTAACAATCCAGCGAAAAAAAGTCATACTTCTGTCGAATTTGATATCCATACTTCCCACTTGCATACATGGTAGACTATCAGTAAGTAAAGGAGGTCCAACTTTTGAAGTTCCATCAAATATTTTTGGCAGCGTTCCATGAGCCGAAAAAACTTGCAGCATTCCGGCTCCTTCCAATCGGGCGCGTTATCCGTTATGCTTTCTTTTTTATATTCGTCATGACACTTATTTCAATTACTCGCTTCTCTATTGGCGATACCGAATTGTTTGAAGCTTCTCCTGAACTGACAGAGTATAGTGAAACGATCGGCGGGCTTATTTATCCAATGGCCTTTATTTTTCAATTTGTCATTTCGACATTTTACGTATTTGTCCGAATCAGCTTATTTGCAGCTATCGGTATATGGATCGGCAAGTTAATGAAGAGGCGTATAGAATACCGCTTTATTTGGCGGACTGCCGCCATAGCTATCACCGTACCATTGCTGTTGACGATATTTCTAGATTTCTTGCCAGCTTGGGAAACTTTCGGCATTCTTTTCTCGTCCTTAATCCATATTGGCTACCTAATTGTCGCTCTCAAGTATTATCCAAAAGCACCTAGATGAATACTTTCCAAATTCCCGCATATTGTGTGGGAAGGGGGAATGTACATGCGTACTTTATTCGTAGCCGTAATTTTATTTCTTACCTTTCACATTATCCGAATTGACTTGGGGGATGGGACAATCCCTTTAGCATCGTTTTTTGGGAATGAACAGCCTTGTGAAGAAACGAAAATGGAAAGCATACATGTGACAACAATCCAAGGTGATACGATTGAATCCCTTTTTGCAATGTACCCAGATCCGGAATCTACTTTTGTAGAAAGATTATCAGCTTTTTATTCCCTGAATCCCCATCTTCGAAACCAAGAGCTAATTGGCGGTCTTTCCGTTCAGCTTCCCCTTTCGGAAACGGGACAAGATAATTGCAATTAATGATGTTTCAAGCGGTGTCCCTTGTTTTTTCATCCGATTGATTGCTAAAATAGATATTAGTTATGAGTTTGTAAGGAGAGAATATACCCATGAGTGAAATAATACACAGATCCAAAACACGTCCTGTACGGGTAGGCAATTTGACGATCGGCGGCAGTGACGAACTATTCATCCAAAGTATGACAACAACTAAAACACATGATGTTGAGGCAACGGTGGCAGAGATTTTACGTCTGGAAGAAGCCGGCTGTCAAATCGTTCGTGTTGCATGTCCGGACGAACGCGCTGCATATTCTATCGGTGCTATCAAAGAAAGGATTAATATCCCGCTCGTTGTCGATATTCACTTCGACTATAAACTTGCATTGATCGCAATCGAGCAAGGCGCAGATAAAATCCGGATCAATCCGGGTAATATCGGTCGTCAGGAAAAAGTGGAAGCAGTCGTCAAAGCGGCGAAAGAAAAAGGTATTCCGATTCGAATCGGTGTAAACGCTGGTTCACTTGAAAAGCACATCTTGAAAAAATACGGTTATCCGACTGCAGATGGCATGGTTGAAAGTGCCTTGCACCATATCAAAATACTGGAAGATCTCGATTTTCATGACATTATCGTTTCATTGAAAGCATCAGACGTGAATTTGGCAGTCGAAGCGTACAAGAAAGCTGCTGCTGCATTCGATTATCCATTGCACCTCGGGATTACAGAGTCTGGAACATTGTTCGCTGGATCCATCAAAAGTGCGGCAGGACTGGGTACATTGCTTTCAGCAGGTATCGGGAATACGCTGCGTGTTTCATTGAGCGCAGATCCTGTACAGGAAATAAAAGTGGCACGAGAACTGTTAAAAGTATTTGGTCTTTCTTCAAATGCCGCCACGCTAATCTCTTGTCCGACTTGCGGACGTATTGAAATTGACTTGATCTCCATTGCAAATGAAGTAGAGGAATATATTTCTACGATTAAAGCACCGTTAAAAGTAGCAGTATTGGGCTGCGCCGTAAACGGCCCTGGAGAAGCGCGTGAAGCGGATATTGGGATTGCAGGTGCACGTGGAGAAGGATTGCTCTTCATGAAAGGAAAAACCGTCCGTAAAGTGCCTGAGGAAACAATGGTGGAAGAACTAAAAATGGAGATCGACAAGCTTGCTGAAGAATACTTCGAAAAGAAACGCCAAGAAGAGCTGCTTCTTCAAAGTGGTGCCTCTGAATGAGGAAAATCCGTTTCGGCATTGATATCGATGGGACAGTAACATGTCCCACCTCTCTTCTTCCACATATCAATGCACAATTTGGATGCAATCTGATTCTAGACGATATTAAAGAATATGATTTGACAAAAGCTTTTCCTGTCGATGAAAAAGAGTTTTATGATTGGTACCGTCAAGCGGAAATGACAATTTACGAAACGTCTCCAGCACAGGAATTCGCGAAAATGATCTTGTCTCAATGGCGGGAGCATTACGAGCTTTATTATATTTCCGCCCGCGGTCAAAACGTGGCTGATTGTACGCTCGATTGGTTTGAACGTGAGGAAATCCCTTATGACCATATCGAACTGATTGGCAGCCATCATAAAATTGAGACGGCGAGAAAGTTCAATGTCGATGCGTTTTTTGAAGACAAGCATGATAACGCAGTCACGATTCATGAGGAATTGAACATTCCTGTCCTTCTCTTTGATACACCATATAACCGCGAACCGATTCCGGAAGGTGTAATACGAGTGACAAGTTGGCAAGAAGCCGACCAGTGGATCAAAAAGCTGTTTCCCATTCAAGAAAAAGTGAATTGAAAAAGGAGTAGGGTTCCCCTACTCCTTTTTATTGTTCCACACAAATCGGACATTTGCCGTAGATTTCGAATTTATGGCCTTGTACTTCATAGCCTTGTAAATTCACCGTAATCGATTCCATAGGGCAATGCGCTATGTTACGCGTTTTGCCGCATGCCGTGCAAATAAAATGGTGATGATGGACGCCATGATCGCATTGCATCCTAAAATGCCTCTCCCCATTCAATTCGGTCTCTTCCAAAATACCAAGCTCCGAAAAGGTCGTCAAATTGCGATAAATCGTATCAAAACTAATGCCAGGATTATCCGAAGCCATGAAATTCCTAACTTCCATCGCTGTCAAATACCTATCATTCTCAGAAAAGAATTCTAAAATCGTCTCGCGATTTTTTGTCCTTTTGAACTGCTGCTCTTGCAAAATGCGCCATGCTTCATCGAGAGTCATGCGAATTCCCCCTTCCTTTTCCGGGTAGACTGTTTGCCTTTCACTTTATTCCAACTTAACACAAGCAATAAAATGATGATAGACGTGATGACAATCGTCCCTCCCGGAGCAATATCCAGATGAAATGCTGCAAACAGCCCTATAATGACAGACAGCTCACCAATGACGACGGAGTAAATAAGCGCCCCCTTGAAGCTCTTAGCAAGCTGTATGGCAGCTGCAACCGGTATTGTCATCAACGACGAAACGAGCAAGATTCCGACAATCCTCATTGATGCACCGATGACAAGTGCGACGATAATCATGAAAACCGTTTGAATGATCTTTCCGTTGACACCTGAGACCTTTGCATATTCCTTATCAAATGACAAAGCGAACATTTCTTTATAGAAAAATCGAATAAACGCAAGGACGACGATGGCGATAATGATGATAATCCATAAATCCTGCCGGCTTACAGCTGAAACGGAGCCGAATAAGTAACCGACAAGGTCAGAGCCGAATCCTTTCGCCAAGGAGATGAAAATCGCACCGAACCCAATACCGGTGGAAAGGATGATAGGGATTGCCAGCTCTTCGAAATGCTTATATGCACCCCTCAGCCGTTCAATCAACAATGATCCCCCTACCGCACTAACCATTCCTAAATATACCGGATTTAAAGTGGAAAAAAGAAGGACTGACTGACTTAAAAAAAGGCTCCCCGCTATTCCGGCCAACGCAACGTGGCTTAAAGCATCTGCGATAAGCGCCAACCTTCTTACAACGATGAATAGCCCAAGCAACGGTGCGATGACCCCGATGATTAGTCCAGACAAGAATGCATTTTGAAGAAATTCATATGTGAGTATAGCACTAATCACGGTCAAACCTCCCTTTGTTCTTGATGGACGCGCCGTACAGGGTGACCGTACCATAACGATATGTCTACATCATTCATCTTCTTGTATTCAGATTGCACTCCATGGAAATGGATAGACCTATTAAGACACGCTACATGTGTCGCCAGCTCAGTTACAAGGTCAATTTCATGGGTAACGAGCAGGATTGCAATACCATGTTCACGGTTCAATTCATTCAGCATAGAATAGAACGAAGCTACGTTTTTCTGATCGATTCCGACAGTCGGTTCATCCATAATCAGCAAATCCGGTTCCCCTACTAATGCACGAGCGATGAAGACACGTTGCTGCTGGCCGCCTGATAACTCTCCGATATTTCGGGATGCGAATTGGTCCATTTTCACGATTCGCAAAGCTTCCAATGCTTTTTGCTCATCGTGCTTTGAAAAACTTTTAAATAAACCGACCTTTCGCGTAAGACCGCTTTTCACCACTTCGAGAACTGTCGCTGGAAACCCCGAATTGAATGAATTCGACTTTTGAGAGACATATCCAATACGCTCCCTTTGCTTGAAGGAATCAACATTTTGGCCAAATAGCTTCACTGTCCCCTGATCCGCCTTCAATAATCCTAAGATGATATTGATTAGAGTTGATTTTCCTGAACCGTTCGGCCCGATAAGCGCCCAGAACTCCCCTTCTTTTACTTCCAATGATATATCTTCGAGAACGGTAGACTGTTCATACCGAAAACTGACATCGATACATTCAATTATTGTATTTGTCATATAGTAGAATCCCTTTCTGTTGAAAAAATGTAAACAGGAACGATTACGATTACGATCACTAGTAGAAGTATATAGGAAGATTCGGCCGGACACAACTAATTAAGAAGGAATGGTGCAATTTGGATTATATGCAAATATTGAATGAAATAAAAAGGAAGAGTGATGAAGAAGCCAAATTATTGGCAGATGCGTATGGCATCAATTTATCAATAAAAGAAATTAGGGCGTTGCGTCCTTTGCTTGATGAAATTTCATTCCACTGGATTTTTACCGGCATTCCGGAAAGCTTCATCGCCAAAGTGAAACGTGCTGTCGGGGAAAAAAAGGGAGAAGAGTTATTCCGACAATATTTGGATATGATTTAAATACGCAAAAAGCAACCCGCCATTGGAATGACCAATTAGCGGGTTTTCACCATTTTCATACTAATAAAAGCTCACGTTGGTTTGCTTGGAATGTTTTCGATTTCAACATTTCAATTTCATATTGATATGGCGCTTTTTTGTTTTTGGCATCATTGCCTACGAAAGGCGTTTCAAGGATTTTAGGAATTGATATGAACTCTGGGTGATGAACGATGTAACTGAGCGCGTCGAAGCCGATATGTCCATGCCCGATATTCTCATGACGATCTTTCATTGCACCGCGTTCGTTTTTACTGTCATTGACGTGGATGACTGAAATTCTTTCTTTCCCAATAATGTTATCGAATTCTTGCAACACACCATCGAAATCATGAACGATGTCATAGCCTGCATCATGTACGTGACAAGTATCGAAGCAAACCGAAAGGCGTTCATTGTTGTGAACACCGTCAATGATTTTTGCAATCTCATCAAAGTTTCTTCCGCATTCGCTGCCCTTTCCTGCCATCGTCTCAAGCGCAATTCGGACTGTCGAATCTTCAGCAAGAACTTCATTCAATCCTTCAATAATTTTAGCAATTCCTTGATCTGCCCCTGCACCGACATGCGCACCAGGGTGCAGAACGATTTGATCTGCCCCAAGAGCCGCTGTTCTTTGAATCTCCTGCTGCAGAAAGTCTACGCCTAATCTGAACGTCTCAGGCTTAGTCGTATTACCAATATTAATGATATATGGAGCGTGGACAACGATATTCGATAGGCCATTCTCTTTCATATGCAATAATCCCGCTTCAATATTCAATTCTTCAATCGGTTTTCTACGCGTATTTTGCGGAGCTCCGGTATAAATCATGAATGTTGTAGCGCCGTAGCCCAACGCCTCTTCACTAGATCCTAGGAGCATCTTTTTGCCGCTCATCGAAACATGTGAACCTAATAGCAATGGTAGATCATTTTTCATTTCTTCGTTTCAATCTCCTTTCCCTCTTCTTGAATTTCTCTACGTCTTTAGCCATTTTCTTTTTATATCCAGGCTTGACCTTTGATGGTTTACGAACGTATGAAGTTGCTTTTTTATCAAGTTCATCCACTTCTTTGACACGCTTCTTCCGCGCATGGCGTTCCTTGACTTCAATCCACTCGCCTTTTTTTACATCTTCATGGATGAATGGGATGCCCATCTTTTCAATTTGTACAATTTTGTCGTCTTCCGAAGGTTCATACATTGTGATGGCGATACCTTCAAGGCCTGCCCGGGCTGTTCTTCCTACACGGTGGATAAAGAACTCCAAGTCATCAGGCAATTCATAGTTGACGACATGGCTCACCCCAGGGATGTCAATCCCACGTGCTGCAAGGTCAGTTGCTACGATATATTGATACTCGAGATCTCTGATCTGTTTCATCATCCTTGTACGTTCGCGTGGGGATAAATCACCGTGGATTCTGCCCGCCTTAATGCCATGTTCTGCTAAGTAATCAGCGATCTCATCGGCATTTTGCTTCGTGTTCGTAAAGACGATCGCTAAGTATGGATTAATGGCTTCCAAAACATGCAATAGCTTCTTCTTACGGTTCATGCTCCGTACAGGTACTAGTGAATATTTCATACCTTCGGTTAAAGGCTTTTTATTCCCGATCTGTACGTGAACAGGGCTCTCCATATACTTAGACAGGAATGGCTTTAATTTTTCAGGAATTGTTGCTGAAAAAACATACATTTCCAAGTCCGTCGGCATTTTAGAAGCAAATTTATCAATATCTTCGATGAATCCCATGTCAAATGCCAAATCGGCTTCATCGATTACCAGAATAGTTGCTGTATGAATTGCTAAAGCCCCTTCATCTGCAAGATCACGAATTCTGCCAGGCGTTCCTACAATGATGTGTGGATTCGATTTAAGCTTGTCGATGGAACGTTGCTTATCAGTTCCTCCAATTAAAAGCGAGCTTCGGATACTCGTTTTTTCTGTCATTTTATTCAATTCTTCATATAGCTGCAATGCGAGTTCTCTCGTCGGTGCAGTGATGACAGCTTGTAATTCTTCCTTCTCCTCATCCAGACGTTCAAGGATCGGAATAAGGAAGCTGTGCGACTTACCTGTACCTGTATGTGCTTGTCCGATCGCATTGGACCCTTTAAGGATTAAAGGGATCATTTCTTTTTGTATCGGTGTAGGGTGTTCAAACCCCAACCGGGCAATTGCCTCCCTAAGGAAAGGTTTGAATTGATAATCAGTGAATTTAGACATTCGTATGCCTCCTAACGTATTCCTATTGTAGCATGATTCCGTTCCGCAGTATGCGATTTTGGCATAGTATAGATAGTGAAAGTTCACAATGACCAAATGAAAGGGGTTATCCATGAGGTACGAATCCTTCTATCCATTCGCTCGTGCGCAAAATTCGCCGTTTGCAATGAGGCAGCCATTCCGCGGCCCACAGCAACAGCAGAACTTCTCCCAAATACCGAGACAACCTTTTCAAGGGTCTCCGATGGGAAATCCGTTCGGCTCGTCCGCACCGGCTCCGTTTCAAAATACATCCAAAATGGAAATGTACATGCAAACAGCGAACCGGTTTTTAAATACCGCACAACAATACGCACCACTAGTCCAGCAAATTGCTCCCATGTTCCAGAACTTGCCTGCGATGTGGAGATTATATAAAGGCTTCCAGTCGCTTCCTTCTGCGGGAGGAGCAGCGGGAGCAGCTTCCAACGCCGCATCCGCCGGCGCACCAAGTCCGCAACCCGGCGTTTCAAATCCACGGATCTTTCAGCCTCCCAAATTATAATTTTGAAACGTGCGCCTGACTCCGCTATAATGGATACAGATCCCTTTAGAGGAGTGTGGAGTGAATGAAAGTCAAAAAGATTTCCCCGCGCGGCTATTGTTACGGGGTTGTCGATGCAATGGTAATCGCGAGAAATGCAGCACTCGACAAAACTTTGCCGAGACCTATTTATATATTAGGCATGATTGTTCATAATAAACATGTCACAGATGCATTTGAGGAAGATGGCATCATCACGTTGGATGGTGAAAACAGGTTGGAAATCCTCGAAAAAGTGGAAACGGGTACTGTTATTTTCACTGCGCACGGCGTGTCACCGGAAGTTCGAGAATTGGCTAAACGCAAAGGGCTCGTTTCTATTGATGCAACTTGCCCCGATGTTACGGTCACTCACGATCTGATCACAGAAAAGACTGCAGAAGGCTACGATATCATTTATATCGGAAAGAAACATCATCCTGAGCCAGAAGGAGCGATTGGCGTCGCGCCTCATGCCGTCCATCTGATCGAGACGCTTGACGATGTCGATAGCCTATTACTCGATAATGAAAAGCTGCTTGTAACGAATCAGACGACGATGAGTCAATGGGACGTTGCTCATATTATGGATGCGTTGAAAGAGAAATTCCCTCACATTGAAGTGCACAAGGAAATCTGCCTTGCCACACAAGTGAGACAAGAAGCTGTAGCGGAGCAGGCAGGAGAAGCGGATTTGTTAATCGTTGTCGGAGATCCTAAAAGTAATAACTCCAACCGTTTGACACAAGTATCTGTGGAAATTGCCAATACGCCTTCATACAGAATTTCAGATGTTTCCGAGATTAATATCGATTGGCTGGAAGGCATCGAAACAGTCGCAGTCACAGCTGGAGCATCAACGCCAACGTTAATTGTCCGCGAAGTGATTGCTTTCTTGGAAAGCTTCGACCCGGAAGATCCGTCGACTCATGTACCTGAACGGAAATTTAAACTGGAGCGGATTTTGCCAAAAATCAAAAATCCAGAACCGGTTAAACGCATCGAACCTTATGCAATAACAGAATAACAGAGTAAACGGGCTGTTCCGTCGTCGTACATCGACATGGAACAGCCTTTTTTTGTTATATAAATCGGAATGGTTCCGTATCGATTTCTGATTTGATGAAAGAAACTTCGTAGCCTTTTTCCGTGCATGCCTGTTCCATATGGCGGGCCACTCCTTCAATCATCACTTTTTCTACATGATGGCCTGGATCTACGATGGCTAGGTCCATCAGTTCCGCCTCCTGTGCACTATGAAAATCCATATCTCCAGTAACGAATACATCTGCACCTTTTCGTTTTGCCGCTCTTATATATTTACTGCCGCTACCGCCAAGTACGGCAACCTTTCGGACAAGTTTTGACGCGTCGCCTACAATTCTGACTGCAGGGACGTCTAGAGCTCCTTTGATGAATTGGGCAAACTCTTTAAGTTCCATAGCCTCTTGCAATGCGCCTACCCTTCCGAGCCCAAATTCTTCAGTCCTCTGATCTAACACGAAAAAGTCATAAGCAGGCTCTTCATACGGATGTGCCGACAACATCGCTTTCAGCACTTTCGATCGAAGCGGTCCTGGAAGGACAACCTCGATACGCTCTTCAGTTACCTCTTCCATTTTCCCGATTTCACCAATGAATGGATCTGCACCTGCTGACGGGGTGAAACGTCCAGTTCCTGTGGACGAAAAGCTGCATCCGGCATAATCTCCGATAGCGCCTGCTCCTGACCGCGCTAACACTTCCCGTAATTCATCCGCATGCTCGACTGGGCAAAAGACAGCCAATTTGTAAAGTGAATCAGAAATAGTCGGTTCCATCACTTCTATATTTTTAAGTTTTAAACGGGAAGCGAGCAAATCATTCACTCCACCAGGAGCAACATCTAGATTCGTATGTGCAGCATAAACAGAAATATCATGTTTAATGCATTTTTCAACAAGCCTCCCTTGCGGCGTGTCTGTCCAAATATTTTTCATCGGACGAAATATGGGAGGATGATGCGCAATGATCAGATTAGCTCCTTTTTCAATCGCTTCATCTACAACAGCTTCGTTGACATCTAATGTGATAAGCACCTTTTCGACTTGACGATTCAACTGACCTATATGCAATCCGACCGGATCCCAATCTTCCGCATATCGTTTTGGCGACCATTGTTCAAAAAGGGTGATTATTTCATATCCATTCGCTTTTTTCAATGCTTCAAAACCCCTCCGATTAACTCGATATTCTTTTGTAATTGTTTCTTTCTTTCTTCGATTTCATTCGTATCTCCCGCATTGTCTAAAGCTGCGAGAATTCTTTTCCATTCATCTGATTCCTGTTTCCATTTTTCGATGAAAACTTCTGATTTTTGTTTGAGCAAAATAGGGCCAACGACCATTTCCAACTCGTCATATTCCGCTTGTCCTTTTTCAAGGACGACAATTTCGTAAATTTTATTATCTTCCTTCAAAATCTGTTCGTCGATAATTTTCCATCCGTTTTGCACGGCCCACTCGCGAATTGATAATGAATGTATATTTGGTTGTGTGATAATACGTTTAACGTTTTGCAGTTTATCCATCCCGCTTTTTAATATAGATGCAATTAAAGGTCCACCCATTCCTGCGATGGAAATTGTATCTACTCCATCAAATTCTTGAATAGCTTCCAATCCATTCGCTAGACGAACAGTAATTACATCTGAAAGACCTTTCTTACGTACGTTTCTTACCGCTGATTCATACGGCCCTTTCACTACCTCCCCTGCGATTGCTTTAGAGATTTTTCCTGCCTTTACTAAATTGCAAGGCAAATATGCATGATCGCTTCCAATGTCCGCTAGAATTGCCCCTTGTTCGACAAACGATGCAACCGCTTCTAGCCTTTTTGATAATTTTTCGGAATTCAATAGATCCCCGCCTTTCTAATACTCACTATTGTAAGGGAATATCACTGTCTTTGCCAGAATTGAAAAAGCCATCGGAGGCTGTAAAAACACCACCGATGGCTTCCCGTACTTATTTAAGTGTTAAGATATACTCTGCCAATTGGTCAATTTGTTCATCCGATATTTTACCGCCGAACGCAGGCATTCCACCTTGACCGTTTTTAATGATATCGTGGATTTCATCTTTGGACTGTGATAGACCATGTAGACTAGGTCCGAACCCGCCAGTCAAGTCACCGCCATGACAGCTGATACATTGCCCTTGGGCATAGCTCTCAGGATCAAAGTCCTCAGATGCTGCTGTATCATCAGTTGTTTCCTCAGTTTTACCTTCCTCATCTGCTCCAGCAATTTCTTTTTTCTGCTCGATACCGTATAAGGACATGAAGAAAATAAGTCCTAATCCTAGCGCAAAAATCAGGATATAAGGCACTACAGGATTGTTTTTCATCGAATTACCCTCCTTCACCAGGAATTATTCTGTAAAAATATACAGTGCACATCTAATATTGTACTGTATCCAGATGAAAACTGAAAGAGTTATCCATATACATTTAACGTTTTGTGACAATTTGGACATACTTTTCTTAGTGACAGCCAATTTGTCTTGCAATAACCATACGTTGCACTTCTGACGTACCTTCTCCGATTTCGAGCAATTTCGCATCTCTCATATAGCGTTCAACTTCATACTCCTTCATATAGCCATATCCTCCGTGAATTTGGATTGCTTGATCTGCAACTTCCATCGCAATTTCGGAGGCATACAGTTTACACATGGCAGCTTCTTTCGTGAACGGTCTTCCTTGGTCTTTCAACCATGCCGCCTTATAAACCATATTTCTTGCTAATTCAATTTTCATTGCCATATCAGCCAACTTAAATTGAGTAATCTGGAATTCTGATAAGGTTTTCCCAAACTGCTTCCGTTCTTTCGAATACTTTAACGCCCTATCAAAAGCGGCTTGTGCAATACCAACAGCCATTGCTCCTATTCCGATTCTGCCACCGTCCAACGTGACAAGAAATTGCCGGAAGCCTTCACCGCGCTTCCCAAGAAGGTTTTCTTTAGGAACTCTCACATTATCGAGTACGAGTTCAGTAGTATTCGAAGCATGTAACCCCATCTTTTCATAGTTGTCAATAATCGTGAACCCTTCTGCATTTGTTGGTACAATAATGGCACTAATTTCTTTCTTGTCATTCTTATTTCCCGTTATTGCTGTAAGCGCCAAATGTTTAGCGTAACTTGCATTTGTAATATATACTTTCGATCCATTAATAACAAAATCATCGCCATCTTCTATCGCGGTTGTCTGTGTCCCCCCGGCGTCAGACCCCGCATTCGGTTCGGTAAGACCAAATGCACCAAATGATTCTCCCGTACAGATCGGCGTCAAATATTTACGCTTTTGCTCTTCCGTTCCAAATAGATAAAGCGGTGCGCCTCCCAAGGAAATATGTGCGGAGTATGTAATACCGGTGGAAGCACACCCACGGCTCAGCTCTTCCGTCACGATCGCAAAGCTGGTCGTATCTGCACCCGCTCCTCCATACTCCTCAGGGAATGGCAATCCCATCATTCCCATTTCAGACAGCTGTTTGAATATCTCGTTTGGAAATTCTTTTGTGCGATCTCGTTCAATTGCTCCTGGTGCAACGACTTCATCGGAAAACTCCCTCATCATCTTCCTGATCATCTGTTGCTCATCTGTCAAATCGAAATTCATTTTATTCATCCCCTTTGTTGTGAACGCTTACATTTCAATTATACCGAAATGATCGGCATTATCACAATCTTTCTTTCGGAGGATGCTAGATTACCGACTTTATAATGAAAACGACGATCAAAACTAACCCTGCAGCTCCTGAAATTGTAAAATATAGTTGCTTCAGTAGTCTTCCAGCTAATAGCCACAATAAACAGTTCACGATTAAAAAACCAACTAACAGCATATTTTGTCCTTCGAAATAGAGTGTCCATATCTTTAAAGAGATGCCGAGCACAGCGAATGCAAAGAGTATGTATAACGATTGGATGAGGATTGCGCGTGCATTCTTCTTCATTTTCTTTTTTGACAGAATAGCTTGCGTTGCACTGATCTCCTCGTCGTGATCCCCTTGTGAATATAGTGTAATGAGAAAATCGCAGTAATGTTCAGGCAGCAATTTATTTTGTTTCCAGTAATTGATTTCAGCTATAATGATCTTTTTACGCTGATCATTCATCATATTTCGCCCCTAATCATCATTCAAATACAAAGTTAAAACGCACCGGCATGTTTTATGCCGATGCGGATGATTATTCTAAAAAGTCCTTTAATCTTTTGCTGCGGGATGGGTGTCTTAGTTTTCGAAGTGCTTTCGCCTCAATTTGACGAATTCGCTCACGTGTAACTCCGAATACTTTCCCTACTTCCTCCAACGTTCTCGTTCTACCGTCATCCAAACCGAAACGTAATCGCAACACGTTTTCTTCACGGTCTGTCAGCGTGTCCAAAACATCTTCCAATTGTTCTTTAAGTAATTCATAGGCAGCATGGTCTGATGGCGATTGTGCTTCCGAATCTTCGATGAAATCACCTAAGTGTGAGTCGTCCTCTTCCCCGATTGGTGTCTCAAGGGAGACCGGCTCTTGAGCGATTTTTAGAATTTCGCGCACTTTTTCTGCTGTCAGATCCATTTCTTCGCCAATCTCCTCTGGGGATGGTTCACGACCAAGATCTTGAAGTAATTGACGCTGTACTCGAATCAGCTTATTTATGGTCTCGACCATATGCACCGGGATTCGGATAGTCCGCGCCTGATCTGCTATCGCCCTTGTAATTGCTTGACGAATCCACCATGTTGCATACGTACTGAATTTGAATCCTTTTGTATGATCGAACTTTTCAACCGCTTTAATAAGACCCATATTTCCTTCCTGAATCAAGTCAAGGAAGAGCATACCGCGTCCGACATATCTCTTTGCAATACTTACAACTAGCCGTAGATTGGCTTCTGCTAACTTCTTCTTAGCATTTTCACCTTTTTCGACAATCTCTAGAAGGGAAGGATCGGGTTTTTTCATTTCAGTAAGCTTTTCTTCTGCTTCTACGCCTTCTTTGATGGCAATGGCCAATTTCACTTCTTCATCTCCGGTCAATAAGTCGACTCGGCCGATTTCTTTCAAATACATACGTACAGGGTCATTAATTTTCACACCTGGCGGAACGCTTAGGTCATTCAAGTCAAATTGTTCTTCATCCTTAGCGTTCGTTTCCTCTTCATCTTTACGTTCCATTTCAATGCCTGCGGCTTCGATTTGGTCAAGGAACTCTTCGAACTGCTCAGGCTCCATTTCAAAGACGGATAATTTCTCCGTCACTTCTTCCAGCGTTAGTTCTCCCGCTTTTTTACCAGCTTCCAATAAACCTGCTTTTGCTTCATCTAATGTCATTTCGTGCTCCATTTCTCCTGATTGCTCTTTAGTCATAATACCCGTTCCTCCTTAATTCACCGGAATACGGCCTACATTGCCGATAATGATTTCCGGAGCTGTATAATTTCCCTGGCCAGCTCCAGTGCCCGGGTATGATTGTTCATCTTTTCTGCTTCTTTCGATTCATGTATCATCTCATCAATGCGTCGAATAATTCGATGCTTATTAAGATGATGAATGCAATCCTTTATTTCCTGTTCAGCAAATTCGGGGTCTCTTTCAAGCATTGCGGCTTCCATGACGACTTTGCGAAGCTCACGGTCATCCAAAGACTCCGCGAATCTATGGAAATCGGGCATGCCGTGCTTTTCATAAAATCCGGCTAGCTTTATGAAAATCGCAGCATATTCTTCTCGAAAGAATAGTTCCGGATTGTCGTCCCGAATTCTGTCGAATAAATTTCCATCGTTAAGCAAATGGCATAACAAAAGCCTTTCAGCTCGTTCGATGCTTGTCATCCTCCGGTTGGACACTGTTATCGTTATTGCTTGTCCTTCCGGTTGCGCAGCCTTCTCCTGACTAGCCAACTTACCGACCTTTTTCAGCAATTGCTCATTAAGGGCGTTTGGGGAAACTCCCGTTTCAGCTGACAATTGCCTAATCATCAAATCTCGTTCAACCGGTGATACTCTCGGGGCTAGTTCTTCAAGCACTTCGTGTATATATTGCAACACATCGTTTTCATGCGATAAATTTTTAGACCTTTTATAATAAGCCATAATAAATGACATATACGAGTGTGGATTGCCAATTACTTTTTCAACGAACGATTCGGCACCGAATTTAGAAATATATTCATCGGGGTCCAGTTTTCCCGGCAATAAGGCGATTTTTGAATCCATTCCTTTTTGATTGGAAAGGACAGCAAATCGTTTCGCTGCATCCCATCCTGCATTATCGCCGTCACAGCAAATAATCAACTGATTGGCAATTCGTTTCATTTTGGTCAGATGGGTGTCAGACAAGGATGTACCCATTACAGCTACACTATTCATAATACCCGCTCTTTCGGCTGCAATTGTGTCCATAAAACCTTCGAACAGTATTACTTTACCCGTTTTACGAACATTAAGACGTGCGTTGTGAAAATTATAGAGCAATCGGCTCTTCTCAAAAATTGGCGTTTCAGGGCTGTTTAAGTATTTTGCTTCCTCTTTTGAATCGGAAATTGTCCTTCCTGAGAAAGCGACTACGTTTCCATTATCGTCATGTAACGGAAACATAATACGTCCACGGAACCTATCGAAATACCCAGTTCCATCATTCTTCATAATACAAAGTCCCGCAAGCTCCATCTCCTTCATATCAAACTTCTTACGAATTAACAATTGGGTAAGTACTTCCCGATCATCAAGCGACCAACCTATACCATACTTTTCGATATGTTCACGGGAAAATCCTCTTTGCTCCAAGTATTGTAATGCTTTTTCACCCTCCACCGTATTCAGTAATAAATGACTATAAAAGTTGGCCGCAAGCGTGTGGGCATCTATCATATGTTGGAATTCATTCGATCTTCCGCCTTTGGAAGATTCGCTATAAGAGATGTCCAATTCGATGTCCGCTCGTTCGGCTAGCTTGGAGATAGCTTCTGTAAAAGGACTATTTTCAATATCCATGACAAAAGTGATGGCGTTTCCGCCTGCGCCGCAACCGAAGCAGTGAAATATTTGCTTTTCCTCTGAAACGGAAAAAGAAGGTGTGCTTTCACCATGGAAAGGACAAAGTCCAAACCAGTTCCTGCCTCGCTTCGTCAATTGGACATATTCACCGACAAGATCGACGATATCCGTTTTGGAACGAATCTCTTCGATTGTCTCTTCTGGAATTTTAGTCATCCTATCACCATTCTCTTCTCACGTATTGAATTCGAGACTGTTTTCATAAATCCTGCTTATTCGACAAAATAAAATGATAATCCTTCACTTTTCTTATAATATGATAATAGTATTGCGACAATATACTATTGTACACAATCCGCAAAAGAAGAACCAACCATTTTTACTTGGCGGTCCTTCTTTTTGTATTTTATGAATTCCGATTGGCTACTTCGCTTAAAATTAGGTTGGCAGTTTCTTCTACCGCTCTATTCGATACATCAATCACCGTACAACCGATTTTCGAAACAACCTTCTCAAAATGCTGTAATTCCTGTTGGATACGTTCGATTCTCGCATAATTTGCATCATCCTTCAAGCCAAGCGCTATTAATCTTTCTTTCCTAATAGAATTTAGGACGCTTGGAGAAATGACTAAGCCGAAGCATTTCTTAGGGTCAATTTGATATAACTCTTCAGGTGGATCGACTTCCGGAACGAGCGGAACATTTGCCACTTTATAACGGCGATGAGCAAGATACTGGGACAATGGCGTCTTTGAAGTACGTGAGACTCCTACTAATACAATGTCTGCTTTTAGTACGCCTCTTGGGTCACGACCGTCATCATATTTCACCGCAAATTCAATTGCTTCGATTTTTTTGAAGTAATCATCATCCAGCTGCCGAACAAGCCCCGGCTCCTCAAATGGCTTTTCATCTAAGGATGTGCCAATCTCCTTGACAATGGGACCAAGCAGGTCAATGCACTGCAAGCCATTGTACTGGCATTCCTCTTTTAATTTGCTTCGCATACTGCTCTTTACGAGCGTATATATAATTATTGCTTTTTGCTGCTTTGCCAAGTATGCGATTTCACGCAGTTGTGATTCATCCTCGACATGGGAAAAACGTTTTGTTGAAACTGTTTCGAGATCCTGTCTGAATTGGCTCGCTGCTGCCTTGGCAACTAAATCCGCTGTCTCGCCGACAGAATCGGAAACGATGAACAATGTCAACTTTGTCATTGTATCACTCCTCTTTCATTTTGCTCAGAAGGCAACGCTTATAATTCATGATCTTCAGCTAGCGAAAGAAATGCTCGGGTAATATTCGTCTTTGTAATTCTACCAACCACGTCCAAACCTTCCTCTTTAATTGCAACGACAGGGAGTGAGTCTATTTGTTGGTCGATCATTTTCTTTGCCGCTTGTATGAGTGAATCCTGTTTTTTGCAATATGTAATATTCGGCATTCTAGTCATTATGACGTGCACCGGTATTTTATCCAACTCGCTGTTGCCTAGACTTGTTCGCAACAGATCCTTGCGAGATAGAACTCCAGTCAGACAGGATGATTTATCTACGACAAACAGTGTTCCAACATCATCTAGGAACATTTGGCAAATAGCATCATAGACTGTTACATTCTCATTGACAACAACAGGAATAGATTGGAAATCACCGACCTTCATTCCAATCATTCCGTCAGCAACCGATTGAACAGGTTTTTTCCCTGAATAAAAATAGCCGACGCGCGGTCTTGCATCCAAATAGCCTGCCATTGTCAGAATTGCCAAGTCAGGTCTTATCGTCGCTCTCGCGAGACTTAACCTTTCTGCAATCTGTTCACCAGTGATAGGACCATCCATTTTAACAATTTCAAGGATTTCAGTCTGGCGCTTATTCAATTCCATATGAATCACCGCCCTAATCGTTCGATAATATATCCTTGCTTAGTATAGCATTTTACATCCATAATTCCTAACCCGATGGCTTTATTTCCGTCTTAAGTAGTTTAGAAGCAGTATTATGGATTGCAGAGAATGTGGAAGCGTGCTACACTAATACAGAATTCAATAGGCGGAGAAAGGTTTATAAGTAATGCCACCTTGAGCGAACGGGGACAGTGAAAGCCCGTACTGGCATGAAACGGCAGCCTGGAGCCAGCATTTCGTAAAGAGGGTTGCATTCGCAGCCAATCGAGGTGGAACCGCGGGTCATCATGCACTCGTCCTCGGACTTTTTAGTCCCTGGATGGGTGCTTATTTTAATTGGAGGGATATTCAAATGTATTCAATGGATCAAATTGTCAATTTATCGAAGCAAAGAGGCTTTGTATTTCCTGGATCGGAAATTTACGGCGGCTTGGCAAACACTTGGGATTACGGTCCCCTCGGCATTGCGCTGAAAAACAACATAAAAAAAGCTTGGTGGCAGAAATTTGTACAAGAGTCACCTTATAACGAAGGACTTGACGCTGCCATCCTTATGAATCCGAAAGTATGGGAAGCTTCCGGCCACATCGGAAACTTCAATGATCCGATGATTGACTGCAAGAAATGTAAAACGCGCCATCGTGCAGATAAGCTCATTGAAGATGCATTAGACGAGAAAGGCATTGAGCTTGTCGTAGATGGTATGCCGTTTGAAAAGATGGAAGAACTGATTAGAGAACATAATATTGTTTGTCCGGATTGTGGTGCTATGGACTACACTGGTATCCGCCAATTCAATTTAATGTTCAAAACTACACAAGGCGTCACTGATTCTTCTGCAAATGAAATCTTTTTACGTCCAGAAACAGCTCAAGGGATTTTTGTAAACTTTAAAAATGTCCAACGGTCTATGCGTAAAAAGATGCCATTCGGTATTGCGCAAATCGGGAAGAGCTTCCGGAATGAAATTACACCTGGAAACTTCACGTTCCGTACCCGCGAATTCGAACAAATGGAATTAGAATTCTTCTGCAAGCCTGGCGAAGATATGAAGTGGTATGAGTATTGGAGAGACTTCTCCGAAAAATGGCTATTAGACCTCGGTTTGACTGTCGAAAATATTCGTTTACGCGAGCATAATGCCGAAGAACTTTCACATTACTCAAAAGGAACAGTGGATATTGAATATAAATTCCCATTTGGTTGGGGAGAGTTGTGGGGAATTGCGAACCGAACTGATTTCGACTTATCCCGCCATATGGAGCATTCGGGTGAGGATTTCCATTATCAAGATCCTGTAACGAATGAGAAATACATCCCGTATTGCATCGAACCTTCAGTCGGCGCCGATCGTGTGACACTTGCATTCCTTTGCGATGCATTCGACGAAGAAGAGCTTGAAGGAGACGACAAACGTACAGTGATGCGTTTTCACCCTGCCCTAGCTCCTATTAAAGCTGCTGTCCTTCCATTATCTAAAAAGCTTTCTGAAGGTGCGGACGAAGTATTTGCTGAGCTTCGTAAGCATTTCGCTACACAGTATGACGACTCTCAGTCCATCGGAAGACGTTACCGCAGACAAGATGAAATTGGAACTCCATTCTGCATCACATACGATTTTGATTCCGAGGAAGATCGCCAAGTTACAGTAAGACACCGCGACTCCATGGAACAAGTGCGTATGCCGATATCGGATGTTGTAGATTATATTGCGAAGCACCTCGTATTTTAAGTGTAAAAAAACCGGAGGAAAAGGTCATTCACCTTTTTCCTCCGGTTTTTCTTTTTGTGGCAACAGCTCAGGTGTACGTTCCAATTGATCTAAGAAAGTGCGTGACTTCAATCGAACTCCCACTTGTTCGTCATAAATTGTCCGTACAATTTTTTTCATGAATTGTTTGGTCGGTTTTTTCAAATTCAATGATCCGACCTGCTCAATGGGCACAGTATAAAAAGTGCGGATCAACCTGAGTTGCGTCGGGGTGATTCTGACTAAATAAGGATCAATCTGGAAGCAGCGATGACAAAGGAATCCGATCTCCTGAAATGAGAATGCGAACTCCCCTTCAGTCGCTCCGCAATTCGCGCATTTATGAAGGATAGGATGGACGCCAGCGACAGGCAGCATCTTCCATTCGACGAACAAAGCAATCGCTTCGGGATCGTATTGCTCATTGATCGCATGCAATGCTTCGTATAGCAACCCGAACACATTCGGTCCATTTCCATGATCCTCTGTCAATCGGTCGATTAGCTCGACTATGTAGCTAGCATAAGCGGTCGCTTCAAGGTCCTCTCTGATATGTCGCATTGAATCGATCGGCTCGCCCTGTTCAAGCGTCCCCATTCCTCGCCCGGACCTTAGAAGATAATAACCGTACGTGAACGTTTGCGTCACAGCAGCTAAACGGCTAGCCGGTTTTTTCGCTCCTCTCGCCATCGCGGTCATTTTGCCCGCCTCACGTGTATAGAGAGTAACGATTTTGTTCGATTCGCCGTATGGAATGCTTTTCAGGATGATCCCTTCCCATTTATTCAGCAAGGACACCCCTCCTCAAATGAAAAATCAATACTCGTCTTCGCGGAATCCAAATTCTCGTAATTGACCGGGTTTATTGCGCCAATCCTTTTGCACTTTTACCCAAAGCTCTAGATATACTTTCGAACCTAACAGCATTTCGATATCATGTCTTGCTTTCGTTCCGATTTCTTTCAAAAGGGCACCTTTTTTACCGATGACGATTCCTTTTTGGGAATCTCGGTCAACGATAATTGTGGCAGCTACATCGATAAGTCCGCGGCTTTCATCCCTATCTATCTTTTCAATGACAACTGCGACTGAATGAGGAATTTCCTCGCGTGTTAAATGTAAAACCTTTTCGCGGATAAATTCGGAAATGATGAAACGCTCAGGATGATCGGTCACTTGGTCGTCGGGGTAATACTTCGGACCTTCCGGCAAATAGTTCGTCAACGTTTCCATTAACCTTTCGACATTATTGCCGTTCAGTGCAGATAGAGGTACGATTTCCGCAAAATCATATTCCTCTGTATACTTCGTGATCGTCGTCAAAAGATCATCAGGGTGTACGAGATCGATTTTGTTGATTACTAGGAATACAGGCGTTTCCGTGTTTTGCAACAAATCGATGATGAACCTATCTCCTCCACCAATCGGCTCATTGGCATTCACCATGAACATGATGACATCGACTTCTTTTAACGTATTGCGCGCCGACTTCACCATGAAATCCCCAAGCTTATGCTTCGGCTTATGGATTCCTGGAGTATCGATAAAAATTAATTGAGAACTGTCCGTCGTAACAACTCCTTGCACTTTGTTTCTCGTCGTTTGTGGCTTATCGCTCATGATAGCAATCTTTTGGCCAACGACTCGATTCAAAAATGTGGATTTCCCTACATTTGGCCTGCCAATGATCGATATGAAACCTGACTTGAATTTATTGTTTTCCTTCTGCATAATCCAGATCCTCCTTGGAGAAAGCACCTGGCAGCAATTCCCCTACGGTCGTCTCTTTTAAGACTCCGTTCAAATTCGTTAAATAGACAGGCATGTTGGAATCGCAGAATTCAGCAATTACTTGTCTGCATGCGCCGCATGGTGAAATCGGGCCTTCTGTATCACCAGTTACCGCCAAGGCTTTGAAGTCCATGATCCCTTCTGAAATAGCTTTGAAAAAAGCTGTCCTTTCTGCGCAATTTGTCATGCTGTAACCTGAATTCTCAATATTACAGCCATGTATTACTTGACCGTCAGCTGTCAACAAAGCCGCCCCTACTTGAAAATTCGAATAAGGTACATATGCTTTTTCACGTGCCTTTTTTGCTTCTTCTATCAATATCATTTTATCCATCAGTACACCTCTACGTAATTTTATTTACAACCATTTCGGAATAAATATGATCATTGCAATAATTGCAGAGAAAAATGCGAAAATCAAAACAGCTCCAGCTGCTACGTCCTTCGCCTGTTCCGCTAGGGGATGAATCTCATTTGTAATAAGATCTACAGTTCGTTCAATGGCAGTATTTATCAACTCTAAAGCAGTCATGCCACCAAACAGAATAAAGATGATGCACCATTCTGTTGCAGTGAGGCCAGTGAATACACCTGCAATCGATACGACAACTATAGCAAATGCATGAAACCTTAAATTACGTTCATTCAAAATGCCATGCCGTATTCCTTTTAGAGCATAATGGAAAGACTTGAAGAAAGGATGCATCTCCTTCCTACCTTTCTAAGCCGAATGATGTAAGAATTTCCTTCTGCCTTCCAAACATCTTCTTTTCATCTTCTTCCGTCATATGGTCATATCCAAGAAGATGCAGGAAACCATGCAAGGCAAGGAAGCCGATTTCGCGCCTCTCATCGTGGCCGTATTCGGCAGCTTGTCTGGACGCTGTCTCAACTGATATAAGAATGTCACCTAGGACAATCGGCATGTCCTCTTCCTGGATGACAGCGATTTCTCCTTCTGTCATTTCCTCAAGCGCAAATGAAATGACATCGGTCGCCTTATCTTTTCCTCTGTATTGAGCATTTATTTTCCGAATTTCTTCATCCGTCATGAAAGTCACCGACACTTCAGGCTGGCCGGATAGCCCTTCCATTCCTGCTGCATGATTCAAAACTTCCGCCACGAGTTGTGTAATGTCTTCGGACACTTTTTCCGTTTCATCATTAAAATAAATATCCAGCATTGTTTCGCCTTCCTTCTGATCAGTCCGGATATTCAATCCGGCTATGGAAAATGCCGTTTAACGTTTCACAAATAACATTTTCAATCGTTTTTAGTTCCTTCATCGATAAATCACATTCATCGAATTGCCCGTCATTCAATTTCGAGGCGATAATCGATTTGACTAATTTCGCTATTTTTTCCGGTGTCGGCTCCTTTAAAGAACGCACTGCCGCTTCGACACTATCCGCAATTGAAATGATGGCGATTTCCTTCGTCTGCGGCTTCGGTCCTGGATAGCGAAAATCATCCTCTACTACATCCTGTCCCAATTCCTTCGCCTTTACAAAGAAAAACTTCAAAAAGCTTGTTCCATGGTGCTGCCTTGCGATATTAATGATTTCTATCGGCATTTTATGCTTAGCAAGCAGGTCTGCACCGTCATTTGCATGGGCAATAATAATATCACGGCTTTTTTCTGGTGGCAATTCATCATGTGGATTGACGGTGCCATGCTGATTCTCGATAAAAAAACCTGGTCGTATCGTCTTCCCGATATCATGATAATAACTACCTACTCTTGCCAGCAGTCCATCCGCCCCGACCGATTCACATGCAGCGTCTGCCAAGTTGGCGACCATTACACTATGATGATATGTACCTGGTGTTTCGGTAAGTACTTTTTTCAAAAGAGGGTGATTCGGGTTTGATAATTCGATCAGCCTCATATCCGAAAGCAACCCGAAAGCAGACTCGAAAAAAGGCATTAGACCAATCGTCAAAGCTCCAGACAATATTCCTGAAGCTAATGCGGCTATCAAGTAAAATACCAACTCGGATAACTCATACGTTGACTGGGTCATCAATAAATAGAAACCTATAAATAGGATATTAGACGCAGCCACGACGAGGCTCGTCCGTAAAATATTCGATCTTCGTCCGTTGTTCCCTAAAACATAGATGCTTATGAGTCCACTGAACAAAATATAGAGTGCAATTTCCATTTGCATGATTGCGGCGAACCCTTCCTGAAGCATAATGCCAGCGGTAGAGGCAGTAATAATCGTCAACATGAAAGCTAACCGTTCATTCGTTAGCAGCTTTACAAGAAGAGGTGCCAGTGCCGTCGGAAACAGGAATGCAATCTGCACATCAAACTCTTTATCAATCAAACTGATAAGCTTCATCATAATTACTAGAATGAAGAAGACGGAATAGACGATCAGCAATGATTTCTTTTTCTTATTATTGTCTTCCCGCCATGTTGTGAAATGCATCGCAACAATAGAGGAGACAAAAACAACATACAGTATGAGTCCAGCCATCGGCTTCGTAGAGGACCGGTTTGTTAATAGGCCTGTCAATTCCAACTGTCTGTAAATTTCCGAATCTATGAATTGGCCTTCACGAACGATGACTTGACCTTGCAAAATCCTAGTAGGCTCAACTGCATTTTTTTCCTCTTCGATTCGTTTGTCTGTCAATTCTTTGTTTATTGTTTCCGTTTCTACAACGAGCGATCTCCCTAATGTTATAAGCGTTTGTAATTCCGCAGGAGGAATTGCTTCTGATAATCGTAATTTCCTTTCCACTTCGTAGCGGACCGTAGACAAATCACCGCTCCGGATAGGCTTGGACAATTCTTCCGTAATAATGCTTGAAATTTCATTTTGCATTTTGCGCAAAACGGATACATCTCTTGTTAACAAGCTTGAAATCGCATCATCGGTCAAACGAAGGCCCGGCTCCTCTTCTTCCAGCTTCAAAAATTTATCCCTAATATCTTTAATTTGTTCGGAACGTGTTTTCACTTTTTTATCTGGATTTCCGGTATCCGGGACATTCTGTTGTTTTTCATCTATGATGAAATCGAATAAGTTTATGGCGATGGCAGCCCTGTTCTTCGCAATATCTTCCGAAAACTGATAAAACGGTGTTACTTCCGATTCAATTCTTTTCTTTTCCTGCTCCGTTTTGACAGTATCTTCAACCGTTTTCAAAGAACGGATCGTCTTTGGAGAGATTTTGAATTCATGAAGCTCATACGTTTCCTGCTTAACATTTCCATACATGAGGGAAAATAATGCGATAGCTGCTAATCCTATGACGAACATTGATAAATATTTAAATTTCAAGGACTTGAAAAGTTTAATGATGGGTGTGAACACAAACAATTCCCCCTATCTCTCTTTATCTTTTCGTTCGTTGTTGAAATGATGAAAGAGCAGTCATGTTAAGATGACTGCTCACTTTCATACGCCTCGATGATTTTTGCGACGATCGGATGTCGTACGACGTCACCTTGCTCCAGATATTGAAAATGAATTTCAGGTACTTTCTTCAAGATCGATTCAGAAGCATTCAGTCCCGAGTCAACGCCTCGAGGTAAATCGATTTGTGTCTTGTCGCCTGTTATGACCATTTTGGAGCCAAATCCAAGTCGAGTCAAAAACATTTTCATTTGCGCTTTTGTCGTGTTCTGCGCCTCATCGAGAATGACGAAAGCATCGTCTAGCGTACGGCCCCTCATATACGCCAAGGGCGCGATTTCGATCGCTCCCCGCTCTATGAGCCTTTCCGTATGTTCAGCCCCTAGAACGTCATGCAGAGCATCGTAAAGAGGACGTAAATAAGGATCGACCTTCTCTTTCAAATCTCCAGGAAGAAATCCTAGGCTTTCACCGGCTTCTACTGCCGGCCTTGTCAATATAATTCGCTTTACAGATCCTGTCTTCATTGCCTGCACAGCAAGAACGACTGCGAGGTACGTCTTACCGGTACCTGCTGGGCCGATACAGAATACTAAGTCATTTTTCCGGATTGCATGAATGTACTCCCGTTGGCCGATCGTCTTCGCACGGATTGCCTTCCCTTTTGCCGTCCGAGCAATTTCTTCATCATATAACTCGGCAAAATATTCAATCGTGCCATTTTTCACCATTTCTATCGCTGTGGAAATATCGCGTAAATTGATGTTGATCCCTTTACGGATCACTTTTAACAATTGCTCTAGTAGATACTTCCCGGCAATGATATCTTGTTCTTCCCCGGCAAGTGAAATCGTATCTCCGCGGGTAAGGATGGAAATATTCATGGATTCTTCAATCAATTTCATATTTTGATCGGAAATGCCGAGAAGCATGACGGCCTCATTCGGTTCCTCGATATGAAGTTGTATCAGTTGTTCGCTCAATAGTTTCAGTCTCCTTGGGATAACGGTCTTTTTATCGCTATATTCTCATTCATTAAAAACAATATAGTCCCCTCAACTGTATCATTTCCGAACGTCAAGTGTAAAATGTTTTCATCTTTTATGATGAGATCGGTTTGTGTTTCTGTCATGATTTTATATTTTAGTAACGGAATGATTACATCTTCCTCCATGCCTTCCGTCAGCTCAAATTGATCAAGCCTGTCTTCACGGTATCTTTCTGTTCTAATAAAAGATCGAAAATCGGGCATTTCACCCTTTTTCCAGACAACAGGAGATTGCCAATGGATAATGACATTTTCTTCTCCAAGCAGATGATAATCAACTGTTTTCGGAATTTTAAAAGAATACTCCATCCAAAAATCTGCATATACAGATCCTTCAGCACCGACAACTGCACGCTTATTCCCTTGCTCCAAAATTCCGGTAGCAAGTAAATCACCTTTTTTAACCGTTTGATGCAATCGAGCAACCCTTTCGCCTCTGCTCAACTGAAAACTTGTTATGACGCCACCTGTTCGTGCAACGAGATCTGAAGGCGGTCCCACCTTTTCGACTTTGTCATTCAATTTCGGGGAGAGCATCGGTATGACGGTCAATGTACTTCCTGACCGCTTAAAACGTACCCAAGAGAGCGATGGATCCTCCAACATGAGCGCTCTGCGGATTTCCCCTTCATCGGGAATCAACGATAGCGGGCGATACATCGATATCGAAATGTCCTCTAGCTTGTTGCTGATCCTCTCCGATACTTCTGGCACATCCGTTTCTATTTCGATTTTCCAAAGGAATAACGATGCAACGAGCGGGATAAGACAAGCAATGAGAAATCGGAAGGATGTGAAAAGCCTTTTTTCAACCGCCCCATCATCTGCAGGTTTGATTGAAACTTTCATTTTATATCGTCGTCTATGTTTCCTTATGAATTGAATACCTTTTTTATCGGTGCGGAAACGTATCCCTTTTCCGGACTCCATAATTCCAGAAACCTTCACACCAGATGTTGCAAGAAATGTCAAAAATCTAGAAGGGTCAGTTTTGCCAATAAGAATGACGTTAAATCGCTTATGAATCATATGCGCCCTGTCCATCTTTCATCTCTTTAACTATCACGGATGTTAATACTTCAAATGAGAATACAGCCATTTCTTCCGACAGCGTTTCGACGATTAGCTCCTCCCCCGCAGCTTCGATAACATGATCACCGCAACGAATCGTTGCATAATCCGGTCCAAGCTTCATTAAAGAATAAGGACCTGTAATTTTGACCGAAACAAATTCTTCAATCGTTACAGTTGAGTTCATTTTAAATAATTTTTTCAAGATAAAACCCCCTATCCAAGCCTATGATTTGGATAGGGGGTCAATGATTATTGTTTTGACTTAGGAGGCCCTAAAATTTCAGAGAATATTATGCCTTTGATCAAGTCATTTTCATTTTTCGGTATCATCTCATTATGTTTGACCGGCTCTTTTGTGATGAGAGTGCCCTGATGAGCCGATAAACGACCACGATGCGGTTCCCGTTTCGATGTCCTGTCGTGTATCATATCCACGTGAACCGGAGCTTCTATGAGGCGTCCCCTGCTTTCAGCTACTTTCGCTTTAAATGGCGTTGTAACAGCCGGAGCGGGTTGGCGTTCAGATGGCTGCCTGCTTGGAGGTTCATCGATTTCCGTTTGAAATTCACGCTGGATTTCCTTGTACATCTCTCGGGACATTTCCTTCAACTTCCGTATTGGATCCGGTTGTTCAGAAGGGCCTTGTGATGCAGGTGGTCGTTTAGGTTGTGACTTCTTCTCGGGCTCATCAGACTTCTTCCCTTTAAAAAACATGCTGATAAGTCCCATGGCGATTGCTATAATTAACGTTTCCATCTGTGCATCCCCTTTCCGGGAATTTTCAGCTCAAATGTCACTCTTTAGTTGTGTCAGGTTTTTGCTGTTCCCCACCAATTTTACTAATGGAATCACGCATACCTGTATCCGCTTGGATATTTTTATAGTTCATATAATCCATAATGCCGATATTGCCTGTCCGGAGAGCTTCAGCCATCGCTAAAGGAACTTCCGCCTCAGCACCGACCACTTTTGCACGCATCTCTTG
The DNA here is from genome assembly GCF_059415085.1 of Sporosarcina sp. SAFN-015. Classification (NCBI taxonomy): domain Bacteria; kingdom Bacillati; phylum Bacillota; class Bacilli; order Caryophanales; family Caryophanaceae; genus Sporosarcina; species Sporosarcina sp. SAFN-015. The sequence continues at coordinate 124,351 of NZ_JBPFDR010000010.1, read as the reverse complement.
GACTTTCGCTTTCATTTCCTGCTCATTCGCGACAGCCATTGCACGACGCTCTTCCGCTTTCGCCTGCGCAATGTTCTTATCAGCCATTGCCTGTTCAGTTTGAAGTTCAGCTCCAATGTTTTTACCGATATCAACGTCTGCAATATCGATGGATAAGATTTCGAAGGCCGTTCCAGAGTCAAGACCTTTAGCTAAAACTGTCTGGGAGATCAAATCCGGATTTTCCAAAACTTTAGCATGGTCAACAGAAGAACCGATTGTCGAAACGATACCTTCCCCGACACGTGCAACTACGGTTTCTTCACCTGCACCACCGACTAGTCGGTCGATGTTTGCACGAACAGTAATTCGTGCCTTCGCCTTAACTTCGATACCATTCATAGCCACACCAGCAATAAATGGTGTTTCGATAACTTTAGGGTTTACGGACATTTGAACCGCTTCAAGAACATCACGACCTGCCAAGTCAATCGCTGCGGCACGTTCAAATGATAATTCGATATTCGCACGATGCGCGGCAATTAATGCATTTACGACCCGGTCTACGTTACCCCCAGCCAAGTAGTGGCTCTCAAGCTGATTAATAGCAACATTCAAACCTGCTTTATGCGCTTTGATGAGCGGATTGACAACCCTGCTCGGGATAACCCGGCGAAGACGCATACCGATCAATGTGAAAATGCTTACTCGTACACCCGCCGCTAGCGCGGAAATCCATAGTGTTACAGGAACTAGTGTAAAAAATACCGACAAAATAATGATTGCTCCGATAATGACTGCAATAGTAACAATCATACTTCCTCCAACTGCTATACCCATTATTCATTTTCCCCCTTTTCTTCGAATTCCCGAACAACGATCCGGGATCCTTCAACCTTCACAATGATAACATGTTTTCCTCTATCGATATAGCTTCCTTGTGAAACGACATCAATTCGTTCGCCTTCCATATCAATCGTTCCCGATGGACGAAGAGGCGTAATTGTCATCGCTTTTTTGCCGAGAAGCTCGACCCGATTTACATTCGATACATAACCGCTTTCTGTATCTGTCGAATCCATCAAGATGACTTTATTCAGCAAGTGCAGTTTCCTACCAAAAAACTTCATAATAATCACCATCCCGCTGACGGCTACTGCAATCGCAATCAGGACAGAATACGCCATGAACACTGGATTGGCACCCGCCAAAATGATACTAACAACGATAGCGACCGCTCCAAGGAGGCCTGCTATCCCACCTGCCAAGAAAAATTCAAGCACAATGAGCACAATGCCGATTATGAACAGAATGAGCGTTTCATATCCGGCAAGCCCCGCAATAAGATGTCCGAAAAAGAAGAGCAGCAATGCTGAAAGCGCCATCGTCCCCGGAACACCGAAGCCTGGTGAATAAAGCTCCACAACGAGGCCCAAGCCTGCAATGGATAGAAGAATTGGTACGACGATTGGATGTGTAATAAAACGTGCAATTCCTTCAGTGAAGGTCACATTCGTCTCTACGATTTCGGCTTTTTCCAATCCATTCAATTGCAGAATTTCCTGGATCGACGAAACGGTGCCTTTACTATAACCGACTTCTTCCGCTTCGCTTGCAGTGAGCGTAAGCAACTTGCCTACAGGCGCTCGATATTGAGGCATTTCGATGGAAGGCTCCGCCATGGCGATTGCATAATCTGGATTTCGGCCATGTGATTCTGCAGCGCTTTTCATTTCAGCCACCCAAAAACTATGGGCTTTATCTTCCGCGGCATTTCCACTAGCCCCTTCAATTACTTGAGCAGCACCAATCTTTCCATTCGGAGACATGTAGATCTTTTCAGCATGGAGTGCGATGTATGCTCCTGCGGAAAGTGCTTTGTAGTTGATATAGGCAATGATTTCAGGCTTAGTCTCATCCATGAGTTTTCCAATTTCACCTGCTGCGTCAACAAAACCCCCATTTGTATTAATTTCAAGGATGACCATCTTTGCCCCGGCTTCTTCTGCTTCCTTAAAGGACCGTTTCAAATAAGCATGAAGGCCTTTCTCCACTTCCTTGTTTAATTTCACGTGGTATACTTTTTCGGTGGCTGCATCCGTTTGCGCAAAAGGTATTGAAATCGCGGATAAGAATAAAATGAACAGGAGAAACGTCCCTATCATTTTACGCATTCGTTCATTCACCTCTTTCTTTATGTCCATTATACCTTCTTTACGTATGGACTTGTTAAAAAGTTTCATTCAAAACAATACAAAAACCGGAAAATCCAATAGGATCTTCCGGTTTCATTCATAACATACTTATTTTTGTTAGTTAATATGGACAGATATTAGAATTTACGCTTACGAGCAGCCTCAGACTTCTTTTTACGTTTGACACTTGGCTTCTCATAGAACTCACGCTTTCTTACCTCTTGTATTGTACCACTTTTTGATACAGTACGTTTGAAGCGGCGAAGAGCATCTTCAAGCGATTCATTTTTGCGAACGACAGTTTTCGTCATATCTCTTGTCCCTCCCTCCGAGCACACTTCGAAACAAGGTTTTACTCCTTGTACTAAAAAATTATAACGCACTATCTGTGAGTGGTCAATAAAAAACTTTCAAAATATCTTTGCTAAATAGGAAAATTTTCTGTTTCACAGTAGATGCCCTATCAATATGCAGAATTCCCCTCTAGTCCTTGCATGATTTGCACGCCTGAACTTGCACCGATTCTTGTAGCGCCTGCTTCAATCATCTTTTTCATATCATCAAAGCTGCGAACCCCTCCGGATGCTTTTACACCCATTTCGGGACCGACGACTCCGCGCATTAGCTTTACATCTTCTTCAGTAGCTCCTCCAGTGGAGAAACCAGTTGAAGTTTTGACAAAATCAGCACCAACAGCTCGTGAAAGTTCACAAGCTTTTCTTTTCTCTTGTTCAGTGAGCAATGAAGTTTCAATGATCACTTTCACAATCGCTTTGCCTTTTGCCGATTCGACGACTGCAGCAATATCATTTTTAACGAGTTCATCATCGCCGCTTCGAAGCGCTCCGATATTAATGACCATATCGATTTCACCAGCGCCGTTTTCAATCGCATCTTTCGTTTCAAATGCTTTTACTTCACTTGTAGAAGCACCTAAAGGAAAACCGATCACTGTACACACTTTCACAGATGACCCTTTTAGTACCTCTGCTGCCGTTTTGACCCATGCAGGGTTCACACATACAGATGCAAACGAATATGTTTTTGCTTCTTCGCAAAGTTGAATGATCTCCTCTTTTGTCGCATCCGCTTTCAGTAATGTATGGTCGATATATGCTGCGTATTGTTGATTCAAAATAATTCCTCCTCCAGTTGTACGTACCTCTTTCATCATAGCAAAGAAGGACATTCTTCGCATTAAAAAACAGTTCACCCAACAATGGATGAACCGTTTTCTAAATTTGTTCACACAAAAGCTTCTTCCTCTTCAATAACACGGACGAATTGACCCTCGTTATATGGATATCCAGCCTTCGTTATTTTTACTTTAACGATTTTGCCGACCATTGACTCATCTGCCTGGAATACGATTTTCAAGTAGTTGTCCGTATAACCTTCATACAAACCACTTTCCGGGTCCAACTTATATTTCTCTTCCGGAATCACTTCAAGCACTTCGTCTTCAAATTCAGCAGCGTATTGTTTTGCCAATTGGTCATTCAACTCAAGCAGTCGATGTACACGTTCATTCTTAACTTCTTCATCGATCTGATCATCCATCCGCGCAGCCGGAGTTCCCGTCCGTTTTGAATAAGGGAAGACATGCAACTCAGAAAAACGATGATCTCTAATGAAATTATACGTTTCCATGAATTCTTCTTCCGTCTCACCAGGGAAACCTACGATGACATCAGATGTGATTGCAAGATGTGGCAATGCTTCGCGCAGACGATCTAGACGTTCCGCAAAAAATTCCATTGTATATTTCCTTCTCATCCGTTTGAGAACCGTGTTGGATCCAGATTGAATTGGAATATGCAAATGCCTTACGATTTTAGTTGACTCACGCAGCACATCGATCACTTCGTCAGTCAATTGGCTAGCTTCAATGGAACTGATCCGAAGTCGTTTCAACCCTTTTACTCGGGTTTCAAGGTCTCGCAGTAGACGTGCTAGATTATAATCCTTCAAATCCTCGCCATATCCGCCTGTATGGATTCCCGTAAGAACGATTTCTAGATAACCTGCATCGACGAGCTGCTGAGCTTGACGGATAACTTCTTCGGGATCCCTAGAGCGCATAAGTCCACGAGCCCATGGAATGATACAAAATGTGCAGAAGTTATTGCAGCCTTCCTGAATTTTTAAAGAAGCTCTTGTACGATCTGTGAATGCAGGTACATCGAGTTCTTCATATACACGATTCTTCATAATGTTCCGGACAGCATTGATCGGTTGCCGTTCTATTTTGTATTCATCTATTAGACCAAGCAATTTCGTACGGTCCTGTGTACCGACGACAATATCGACTCCCGGAATAGCCATAATTTCAGCCGGGGAAGTCTGTGCATAGCAACCAGTAACACAAATAACCGCATCCGGATTTTGCCGAATGGCTCTCCGAATGACTTGACGACTTTTCTTATCGCCAGTATTCGTGACCGTACATGTATTAATTACGTAAACGTCTGCGTTTTTTTCGAAATCGGAGCGTTCATAACCGGCATCCTTGAAAAGCTGCCAGATCGCTTCCGTTTCATAATGGTTCACTTTGCAGCCTAATGTATGAAATGCGACAGAAGACACTAGCTGCTCACCTCTTTCATTCAAATTCGTATGACATGGCGGACAAAAAATAAAGTGGAGCGGTTTCTGTCCTAAGTATGCGCGGTCCTAACGAAACCGATAGGAAGTCCGCAGCGCTCATTTCCTCAGCTTCTTTTCTGGACAATCCGCCTTCAGGACCGAAAACAACGAGCACCGTTTGTTTATGATACACGTTTTTCAATCTATCTGCAATCTTGTTCGGATCAGTGCCTTTTGCATCTTCTTCATCTGCAAAAAATCGGATATCGTAGTTTTTGGACTCCTTCAGCAACTGCTTGAAGGACATCGGAGACAATACTTCGGGCATAATCGTCCGATGACATTGTTCCGCTGCTTCCTTTGCAATCTTTTGAAGCCTCTCCACCTTTTTACTCCCTTTTTTCGTATCCCATTTGACGATGGATCGCTCTGCTTCAAAAGGGATAATTGACCTCATTCCAAGCTCGGTTCCTTTTTGGACGATAAAATCCAATTTATCACCTTTAGGCAAGCCGCATGCAATTGTTACATTCACTTGCATCTCATTTGAAGGCAATGGACCATCCTTTTTCTTTACGGCTACACCGTCATTGAGGATATCGGTAATTTCAGAAATGAAAGCCTCTCCTTCATCAACTGCAATGATGCAATCACCAACTTCCATCCTCATCACTTTGACGATGTGCTTCCCGTCATCACCTGAAATATGAGCATTTCCATCGTTATCAAATGATGTCTCTAAGAAATAACGTTGCAAACCTCACACGCCCCTTTTGACTGCGACAATTGCCACCCACTCTTCCATTAAGACGGATTCAATAATTTCAAATCCTTTGCTTTGGAGGTCTTCCTTCACTAGGTCACGTTTTTGAGCGATGATTCCTGAAACGATGAATAACCCATCTTGAGGCAGAATTGAATAAGCATCTTCAGAAAACGTCATAATTACTTCTGCCAAGATATTCGCAACAATGATGGATGCCGGCTCTTTAATGGAATCCAGTAAGTTGCCATGAGTTACGTCAACGACATTTTCCACCTTGTTTAAAGCGATATTTTCTTTCGCCGCTTGCACAGCAACTTCGTCCAGATCTAAAGCTTGCACTTTGGATGCGCCAAGAAGTGCCGCTCCGATCGACAAAACGCCCGAGCCTGTTCCGACATCTATGACAGAGTCGCCTCGCTTGACGTATTTCTCCAACGCTTGGAGACACATGACTGTCGTTGGGTGCGTCCCTGTGCCGAAGGCCATACCAGGATCGAGTTCAATGATTAACTCATCAGAATCGACCGGCTCGTATGTTTCCCACGTTGGAACAATCGTGAATCTGCCAGAAATCTTGACAGGATGGTAGTATTTTTTCCAAGCCGTTGCCCAATCCTCTTCATCGACCTCGTTCGTCTGCACTTGATTGAGTCCGACATCCAATCCGTACTCAGCCAGTTCATTGACGGATTCACCAATTTCCTTTACCGTCTCAATTAAAAAACTATTGACTGGCAAATAAGCTTTTACAATGACCCCTTCCATAGGGAAATCTTCTTTTTTCAGTTCATATATTTCACCGAAACGATCTTCATGAATTCGATCAGGCTCTTCGGAATCTTCGATGATAACTCCGCTCGCACCTGCTTCATGTAAAATGTTTGCAACTGCTTCTGTCGCCTCATGTGACGTATGGATGGAGATTTCGGACCATTTCAACTACGTTCATCCCTTTCAATCGCCTTTTATTGTTCTTTTGATTTTATCAAAAAGTGAGCTCGAATACTCATCCGGCGAGTTGCCTTCAATTGAAGCGAATTCACGGAGAAGCTCTTTCTGTTTTTCCGTCATTTTTTTAGGGGTAATTGCTTTGACGATGACGTGTTGATCACCAACTCCATGACCGTGAACATTTTTTACACCTTTTCCACGAAGGCGGAAATTTGTTCCCGTTTGCGTTCCTGCTGGTATTTTCAGTTTTACGGTCCCGGATACGGTCGGTACTTCGATTTCATCACCTAGCGCCAATTGCGGGAATGTAAGAGGCAACTCCAAGTAAATATCATCGCCTTCACGAACAAAGCGGTCATGATCCTTCACTCTAAAGACGATATACAAGTCTCCAGCCGGGCCGCCGTTGATGCCGGCTTCACCTTGGCCTGACACGCGTAATTGTTGCCCATCGTCGACACCTGCAGGAATTGTCACTTTGATCTTTTTACGTTTCGTCACACGGCCTGAGCCATGGCAAGTTTCACATTTTTCAGGAATGATTTTCCCTGTCCCTTGACAATGCGGACATGTTCGGCGATTCACCATTTGACCAAGCGGAGTGTTTTGGGTGACTGAAATTTGTCCAGAACCGCCGCAGTGAGAACATGTATTTACCGGTGTTCCTTTTTTAGCTCCGGTTCCGTCACATGTATCGCACTTTTCTTCCCTAGGCAACTCGATTTCGGTCTCTTTTCCGAATACAGCTTCCATAAAATCGATTGTCATGGAATACTGGAGGTCATCACCTTTCCTCGGCGCATTTGGGTCCCGTCTTCTCGACCCTCCTCCGAAGAATGTGCTGAATATGTCTTCGAAACCGAATCCGTCAGCAGAACCGCCACTAAAGCCGCCAAATCCACCAAAGCCTTGGTTTGGATCGGCATGGCCGAATTGGTCATAATTCGCACGTTTATTTTCATCGCTTAATGTTTCAAATGCTTCTGTTACTTCCTTGAATTTCTCTTCTGCTCCCGCTTCTTTATTCAAATCGGGATGATATTGTTTTGACAATTTCCGGTAGGCTTTTCTAATTTCCTCTTTGCTCGCCGTTTTCGATACGCCAAGCACTTCGTAATAATCTCGCTTACTCATTATTCCACTCTCCCATGAATCTTTGACATTCGCAGTTCACGAACCATATTCAAGCTTATAACCGTTCTAGTTAAAAGTTACGACTCATTGTAACACGCTCAGAAAAAAGAGACAAAACTACTGTTGGCAAGAACACAATTGCTCAACAAAAGAAAAAGCCAAAGCCGGAATATCGGACTTTGACTTTTCCGTCAATCGTTCGTTCAATTAGTTTTTCTTGTCATCGTCCACTTCTTCGAAGTCAGCATCGACAACACCATCACCTTTCGGTTGATCGCCAGCTTCAGCTGAGCCGCCTTGTGCTTGGGCTTCCGCAGCTGCCTGCTCATACAATTTAACCGACAATTGTTGGACAAGTTCTTCCAACGATTGTTTTTTCGTACGCATTTCGTCTAAGTTTCCAGCTTCGACTGCTTTTTTCAATTCCTCTTTAGCTTCTTCGACTTTTTTCACTTCGTCCTCAGAAACTTTGCCTTCAAGGTCTTTCAATGTCTTTTCAGCCATGAATACGAGCTGATCTGCATCATTTTTCAAGTCCGCTTCTTCTTTACGGCGTTTATCTTCTTCCGCATTCGCTTCAGCATCTTTTACCATTCGATCAATTTCTTCGTCAGAAAGGCCAGAGCTTGATTGAATCGTAATGTTTTGTTCTTTTTGAGTTCCAAGGTCTTTCGCTTTAACAGTAACAATACCGTTTTTATCGATATCAAATGTCACTTCGATTTGTGGAATTCCTCGTGGAGCCGGTGGGATATCTGTTAATTGGAAACGGCCGAGTGTTTTATTGTCCGCAGCCATTGGACGCTCACCTTGCAACACATGGATATCAACAGCAGGCTGGTTGTCTGCAGCAGTTGAGAACACTTGGGACTTGCTAGTAGGGATAGTTGTATTTCTCTCAATTAATTTCGTAAATACGCTTCCCATTGTTTCAATACCAAGAGAAAGTGGAGTTACGTCAAGCAAAACAACATCTTTCACGTCTCCGCGAAGGATTGAACCTTGAACAGCCGCACCCATTGCAACTACTTCGTCAGGGTTTACTCCTTTGAAAGGCTCTTTGCCAGTTTCTTTCTTAATCGCTTCCTGTACGGCAGGAATACGAGTAGATCCTCCAACTAGGATGACGCGATCGATATCGGAAGGAGAGAGATCTGCATCTTTCATCGCTTGGCGCGTCGGCACCATGGAGCGCTCAACAAGATGTGCAGTCAATTCGTCGAATTTAGCGCGAGACAATGAAATTTCAAGGTGAAGCGGTCCTGCTTCTCCTGCAGTGATGAACGGCAATGAAATTTGAGTTGACGTTACACCTGAAAGATCTTTCTTCGCTTTTTCAGCAGCGTCTTTCAAGCGTTGCATCGCCATTTTGTCTTTCGAAAGGTCGATAGCATTTTCTTTGCGGAATTCTTGCACTAAGTAATCGATGATAACATCGTCGAAGTCGTCTCCGCCCAATTTGTTGTCCCCTGCTGTCGCACGGACTTGGAAGACACCATCGCCAAGCTCAAGAATCGATACGTCGAATGTACCGCCCCCAAGGTCATAAACAAGGATCGTTTCATCCTCATCGGTCTTATCTAGACCGTAAGCTAAAGCGGCAGCTGTCGGCTCGTTGATGATCCTTTCGACTTCAAGTCCTGCGATAGTACCAGCATCCTTCGTAGCTTGACGCTGTGCATCGTTGAAATATGCCGGAACGGTGATGACTGCTTTCGTCACTTTTTCACCTAAGTATTCTTCCGCATAACCTTTCATGTATTGAAGGATCATTGCAGATACTTCTTGCGGGGTATATTCCTTATCTTCAACTTTTACTTTATAGTCTGATCCCATATGTCTTTTCACTGACATGATCGTATTTGGATTCGTAATAGATTGGCGTTTTGCCACTTCACCGACTTGGCGTTCTCCGTTTTTGAACGCAACTACGGATGGAGTTGTACGGTTACCTTCCGGGTTCGGAATAACTTTCGCTTCTCCACCTTCGTATACTGCTACTACTGAGTTTGTTGTACCCAAGTCGATACCAATAATTTTGCTCATTTAAATTCCTCCTAAATAATGCATCTTCAACTAATCTACAATCATCATTCGTTCACTTTGACCATGGTAGGACGAAGTACACGATCTTTCAACATATACCCTTTTTGGAGCTCTTCAAGCACGATGCCTGATGACTTATCGGCATCACTGCCCGTCATGACAGCCTGGTGGAAATTCGGATCGAATTCCTTGTCTAACGCCTCTATTTCGGCAAGGCCTTCCCCTTTAAGCGCATCAAGAAGATTGCGATAAATCATTTCCATTCCTGTCATGATCGATTGTGCCTCTTCTACTTTTACTTCAACAGCAAGAGCACGCTCGAAGTTGTCCAAGACAGGAAGAATAGATGTTAACAAGCTTTGCGCTTTGTATTTGACAAGCGCTTCCTGATCCAAAGCATTCCTTCTTTTGACATTTTCAAAGTCTGCAAGGACGCGTAGCAGCTTGTTTTCCTGATCCTGTAATTGGGATTCCAACTCGCTGATTTTCTGATCCTTTTCATCTACTTCTTCAGCGTCTTCTCCTACATCGCTGACTTCGTCAACCGTTTCTTGTTTCTCTGTAGCAATGTCCTCCGCATTTACGGTCTCCATCTCATTATCTGTTGTTTCCTGTTGTACGTCCTTTTCCACTTCTTCCTTTTTATCCGTCACTGATCTTTCCTCCTATCCAATCCAATGGTCATATTCAATAATGCTTGAGATAAGTTTTCACTTAGGATGTCAAGCATCGTAATGACCCTGCCGTAGTCCATTCGTTTCGGTCCAATTATGGCAATTGAACCAGCCATCGTATCGCCTGCCGAGTAATTGGCAGTTATCACACTGCAATCCTCCATTGCATTATGTTTGTTTTCGGAACCGATGCGGACATGAATGCCTTTTGAATCATCTTGAAAAAATGTCATCGCAGGCACGCCATTTTCCATCAACTCGAAGAACATTTTCATTTTTTGGAGATCGTTGAATTCCGGCTGCTTCATCATATTCATTTTACCGCCGAAATACAGGCGTTCTTCCGGCTTAATTGTCATCGCCCTTTGGAAGGAGGTGAACAATTCTCCGGCATGGTGCACATGCTGTTCGAAAACAGTTCTTGTCTCCAGGGCAAGCTTGTTTTGCAGAGCGCTCAATGGCGTCCCAACAAGCCTTTCATTTAAAATATTGACCATCTTTTCAATATCCGATGCGAGCATGCCTTGTGGAACATCGAAGACCCTGTTCTCCACATGCCCGTTGTCGGTCACAATGATGGCGACCGCTTTCGTATCATCCAATGGAACGATGGAAAACCGCTTCACTGAATGCATGGACATATCGGGTCCTAACAATATTGACGTATAATTCGTCAATTCGGATATGATCTTTGCGGAATTCCGTATAAGTTCTTCCGTTTCCGTAACCCGATTTTGAAATAAGGAACGTAATTGCATACTGTCTTCCGATGTCAGCTTTTCAGGTGTCAATAAATGATCGACATAGAAACGGTAGCCTTTTTCGGATGGGACTCTACCTGAGGAAGTATGGGTCTTTTCTAAATAACCCAATTCCTCTAAGTCTGCCATATCATTCCGAATGGTCGCAGGACTAAACGGAGCTTCCGGTTTTTTAGATAACTGCCTTGATCCGACAGGTTGGGCGGATTCGATGAAATCGTTAACCGTCAGTTGCAAAATAAGCAATTGTCTGTTTGTCAACATAATCATCACTCCTGTTAGCACTCCTTAATGACGAGTGCTAATACTACTCATAATTTAACAAATCGTATTGTCAGTGTCAACGAATTAAGCCTCGATCATTTAAGAAATTGCTGGAATACTTCGTTCCCTCGAAATACGCCTTTCCCTGTCAATTTTATACTACCCTCAGATTCATAAATCAGTCCTTTTCCGGATAGTTCCTCAAGAACATCGCCATACACATCTGTCAACGATTTCCCGAATCTCGATTTGAATAAATGTAGAGATACACCGTCCATTTTTCGTAGCCCTAAAAACATTTCTTCTTCCATTTCTTCTGTCAACGTCACTTCATGCTTTTCCATTATAGGACGCGACCCGCTTTCCATAGATTCCATATATTTTTTGAGCGGACCGTAATTTGCATACCTTTGTCCTTTCAAATAACCATGAGCTCCTGCGCCGATTCCAGCATACTCGTCATTATCCCAATAAATGAGATTATGTATCGATTCATTCCCTGGATTCGCAAAATTGCTAATTTCATATTGCTGTTTGCCCTCTTGATCCATGCGATCAATTAGCATGGAAAACATCTCTGCCTCCATATCCTCACCCGGCAAAGGCAACTTTCCTTTATTCATCAAGTTATAAAATACTGTTTTCGGCTCGACGATAAGCGAGTATCCGGAATAATGGGGCAGTTCCAATGCTAGTGCTTTATCGAGTGTATCTTCCCATTGGCGGATAGACTGCTCTGGCAATCCATAGATGAGATCGATGCTTATGTTTTCAAAGCCGATTTCACGCGCTTCTCGGATGACCTTTTGCGGAGTATTTGCCCCATGCGTCCTGCCGATCCTTTTTAATAGTTGCTCGTCAAAAGACTGTACGCCGATGCTGAGCCGTTCGACGCCTCCATTTTTTAAGACAGCCAGTTTTCCACGGGTCAATTCATCGGGATTTGCTTCCGTCGAAAATTCCCGCAGAGATTGTACATCGACATGTTGATGGATTATTTCAAGCAGACGATCTAACTGCTTCTCCGATAACGAAGTCGGTGTTCCGCCTCCAAGGAAGACCGTCTCCAGTCCTTCGAAAGAGTGGCCTTCCTTCACCATGATTGCAAGCTCGTTTCCGATCGATTCGATATACTCATCTACAGGTTGATTTTTAAAGAACACTTTATTGAAATCACAGTAATGGCAAATCTGGTGGCAGAAAGGAATATGAATATACATGCCTCGCATTTATTGTGTCCCCTTTCCTCGGCAATGCCGGTCGTGCAAAAAGGAGCCCAATTTTGGACTCCTTTTCTTTTTTTAATATCAGTCTTCATCCAGCTCCGTGAGCCAGAGACTCGGGGTCATAAGTCAAAGCTGCTCTGTGGCAAAAAGCGCCACTCCGCATCTTCGCCTTATGCCCGTCGTCTCAATTCAGGCTCACTTCGCTTTAGTCCTCGTCCATTTTGAGAACTGCCATGAACGCTTCTTGGGGAACTTCGACGGAACCGACTTGCTTCATCCGCTTTTTCCCTTCCTTTTGCTTTTCTAGCAATTTTCGTTTACGGGAGATGTCTCCGCCGTAACATTTGGCAAGAACGTTTTTACCGATCGATTTGATTGTCGAACGGGCAACGATTTTTTGACCGATGGCAGCTTGGACAGGCACTTCGAACTGCTGACGCGGGATAAGCGTCTTCAGTTTTTCAACGATTGCTTTACCGCGCTCGTAGCCAAAGTCGCGATGGACAATGAAGCTAAGTGCGTCGACCTGCTCACCATTCAACAGGATATCCATTTTAACAAGCTTCGATGTTTTATAGCCAATCAATTCATAGTCAAGCGACGCATAACCTTTCGTGCCCGATTTCAATTGATCGAAAAAGTCATATACAATTTCAGCAAGAGGCAATTCATAGATGATATTAACACGAGATGAATCCAAGTAATCCATCGTCTTGAAATTACCTCGTTTTTGCTGACAAAGTTCCATTACTGCACCGACGTATTCATTCGGCACCATAATCGATGCTTTCACATACGGCTCTTCGACGTGATCGATCTTTTGTGCGTCCGGCATCATAGATGGGTTGTCTACTTTCAATTCTTTTCCATCTGTAGTAACAACATTGTATACAACACTCGGGGCAGTAGTTATTAAGTCTATCTTGAATTCCCGTTCAATCCGCTCCTGGATGATTTCCATATGGAGGAGTCCGAGGAATCCGCATCGATATCCAAAGCCTAGTGCTTGAGATGTCTCTGCTTCATATTCTAAAGCTGAGTCATTCAACTCAAGTTTTTCGAGCGCTTCGCGCAAATCAACATATTTGGACGAGTCAATCGGGTACAACCCGCAGAACACCATCGGATTTAGTCTCCGATAGCCCGGCAACGGTTCAGTCGCAGGATTTTTCGCGTTCGTAATCGTATCCCCGACCCGCGTATCCCCGACATTTTTAATGGCGGCGGATAGGAATCCTACATCGCCTACCGACAATTCATCTCGCAAGGAGATCTTTGGCGTGAATACTCCTGTTTCGATGACTTCAAATTCTTTTCCTGTCGCCATCATACGAATCTTATCTCCAGGCTTGACTGTTCCTTCTACAATTCTAATGTTGACGATGACACCTTTGTACTGATCATAATGTGAGTCGAAGATCAACGCCTTTAATGGCGCTTCCGGATCTCCAATTGGAGCAGGTACTTTCTCGACAATCTGCTCGAGAATCTCTTCGATACCGATGCCAGCTTTCGCGGATGCGTGGACTGCCTCGGAAGCATCAAGACCAATAACATCTTCTATTTCCTGCTTCACTTTATCAGGGTCTGCTGCAGGTAAGTCGATTTTATTAATGACAGGTAAAATTTCCAGATCATTGTCCAATGCCAAATAAACATTCGCCAATGTTTGTGCTTCAATCCCTTGTGCTGCATCGACAACTAGGATAGCCCCTTCACATGCTGCGAGGCTTCGTGACACTTCGTACGTAAAGTCGACGTGACCCGGAGTATCGATTAAGTGAAACGTATACTCTTCGCCATTTTTAGCCGTGTATGATAACTGCACTGCGTTTAATTTTATTGTGATTCCACGTTCGCGCTCTAAATCCATTGAATCCAGTGTCTGTGATTTCATTTCTCGAGAGCTCACTGTTTCTGTCTTTTCCAATATACGATCGGCCAACGTCGATTTCCCGTGATCGATATGGGCAATGATCGAGAAGTTTCTAATATTTTTTTGACGTGCCAATCTTTCTTCATTATTCATCTGTCAGTTCACTCCTATATAAGCTATTTGCATTATAGCAAATAACTGATAAACATGTTACATTTTCTTATTCCCGAAAATCAAATAATGAAAGCATTCATTTGACTTATCAAGTCTAACAGATGACGGCGTTTTGATAAAGATTGGTCTTTGCACATCTAAAAAGGCTTCATGGATGTTTATCCACAAAGCCTTTGATTTCATTCATTTCCCTATTGATTCATTCTCATTGAACATTTCCACAATTGCTTCTGAAATGACTGCTAACGTCCTGTTCAGCTCTTCTTCTGTGTTTCCGATCCCGCCAAGTTCCAATAATACAAGGTTCGGGTGAAGATCTTGGTTATATTTCCCATCCACACCTGCCCCACCTTTTGGAATGACATCTCTCGTAATACCCGGTATCCTCTTTTCCATTTCTGCTTTCAATCTATTCGTCATCGCTTCGTTTTTCTTGTAGGAAGGATTATCCAAACCGAGTACAAAAGCGACTTTCGCGTAACGTTCCTCTTCGTGTACGATTGTCGTCTTTTCGGGACCTACTGAATCCCGATGAATGTCAATAATTAAATCATACTCTTTTTCAGAAAGCTGCTTTTTCACAAACGGCCTTATATCCTTATAGGCGCGTGCATATGGTACTTCCTTTTTTAGCGTTTCTGCATCCATACCATTGATTTCAAGTAAGCTTTTAAGTTTTTCGCTCATCTTCACAACATTTTCAACCTGATGGTTTACAGCGATTTTTCCATCCACTGCTTTTGTGATCGGCTTGTATGCTTCAGTGGAATGTGTATTATAAATCAATACTGTACCAAGTCTAGGTTTTTCTTCGACATCTACTTCGGCTTCACTTTCAACTTCAGGAACTGGCTCATCCACTGCCACTACATTTGATGCATAGACGATGAGGGCGTTTTCCTTTATTATTTTGGAATTTGTGATTTTTGAATCTTCCGGTATGAATTGGATGAGTACTGGGAAAAGGAAAAGAACGAATACGATTGCAGTCCATATTTGCAGATTTTTCTTCATGCGACATCCCCCCGTCTTCAACTATATGCGCGGGGGGATAGGTCAATGACTTGTTTTGATTTCCTCAATCCATTCACTTATGGAATCCGTTAATACTTCTGAGTAAAGTGCCGCCCAGGAGTCGATCTCTTTCGGGGAAATGAATGTATTCAAATCATGATTCGATAATACTTCCTCAAATAATTGAACCCTTTCCTCATGCGGCCACGATGTCCAATCTCCGAAAATCGGAATTAGCTTCGTCCGGTCCGCATCCTTGTTTGGAGTATGCAACCAATTCCCGACGGATAGCCTGGAGGATGGATTACTCTCCTCCTCTATTTTGGAAGCGATGTAACTAAAAAGAGTATTGATAGCATCTGCAATTAATACCGGACCGTCCACGACAGTTGGGATGCCAATTGCAATGACTGGGATGCCCAATGTCTCTCTTGATAGCTCTTTACGACTATTTCCTACACCTGAGCCGGGATGTATGCCCGTGTCTGTCATCTGAATTGTTTTGCACAGTCTCGAACTGTCCCGGGCAGCAAGCGCATCAATAACAATCAATACATCAGGTTGGATTTCATTCACTAACGCTTTTACGAAATCAGCCGTCTCGAGACCAGTCTGAATCGTCACTCCTGGTGCATAGACGAACAGTTCACTCCCTTCGTCCGAATAGTATAAGGGAACGATTTCTTTCAATCGATCCATTGTCAACGGGCCAACAGCGTCTGGAGTTACTTCACGATTTCCTAGACCGACCATGAGGATTTTTCCTGTCCGTAAATTCTTTATTCCTGTGGTAAGTTCTGTCAGTTTCGATTTGAGTATATTCGCCATCTCTTGTAGCCCTTCACGATCCGTGTGCGTTAACGTAGGGTTTGTCAATGTCAAATAGGTACCCATTTTCTTGCCGATCTTCTTCTCGCCTTCAGCATTAATTTTGACGGATGTCAAGATAACCCTTCCTTGTCTCCGTTCGTCAAATTGTATGCCTTCGGAATCCTTTAATTTCTGCTTTTCTTTTTCCGTCCGATGGCGAACCATTTCCTCGTTTTCCACGAGCAGGTCGGTACGGTAAAAATCGTATTTATCCATTGTCATCACCTCAACATGCAGTTTGCACGTTGTGTCAAGGAAATATTCTTTGCATATTTTTATTGCGTTAAAGCTAGGTTTTTGCTAAAATGTTAATGTTGTAAAGAGATATCCGAATACTATTATGGAAACACTCTTGCCTTACCTGAAATTGGAGGTGAATGGAATGCCAAACATCAAAGGTGCAATTAAGCGCGTAAAACAAAGTGCCGCTGCGAATGAGCAGAACTCACAAATCAAAGCTGCAATGCGTACTGCTGTACGTAAAGCTGACACTGCGCTCATCAATAAAGAAGAGAACGCTTCTGAACTTTTGAAAGACGCAGTCAAAAAATTGGACACAGCTGCTCGTAAAGGTCTTATCCACAAAAATACAGCTGCTCGTCAAAAAGCACGTCTTACAAAAAAAGCTTTGTAATAATCAAAAGCGGAGGGTGGCGGTTAGCTGCGACAGGCATAAGACAGATCTGCGAAATGGTGCTTTTAGCCGTACAGCAGAGCTGGCTTATGACCCGAACAGCTACCACCCGAAGTCTGGACGTAAAAAAGGCTGTCACTTGTGTCGTTAACTCGACAAAGTGGACAGCCTTTTCTATTTATAAAAATGCTATAAACCCGGATTTCCGCTTCAGACGGACGCTTTCCGCGGGCACGGCTTCAATCTCCTCGTCACTGCGTTCCTGTGGGGCTTTCAGCTCGCGCTGTTCCCGCTGGAGTCGCCGCCTTCCGCTCCAATCCTCGTAAGAATTCTGCTAACCTATACTTTAAAGTACCACCCACCATAAAAATTGTATTTATACCCTCAGTGGCTCCATAAAGAAGATTTCTAGAACTCTTTCCCTTTTTCCGCTTGTTGACTTCAATTGGTGATCGATATTTGCCAGCTTTTGCAAAATGAGAAGAAGCCTTTCCATTTGGGGGATGCTCCTATTTTCCATAATCAGCTTTACACGGTATGGATGCACGTTTAATGTTTTTGCGATTTGCTGTTGCTGGTATCCTTTTTTCACTAATGATTTAACGTGAATCATTAGGCGTATTTGTCCCGCTATGAGGGATGTCAGCATGATCGGCTCTTCTCCATTTCGAAGCAGGTCATGGTAAATCGATATCGTTCTTTTCACATTGCCGGTCATATATGCGTCCGTCAGGCGGAAGACGTCCATTTCAGGCAGGCGGGGGACAAGCATTTCGACGATTTCTCTCGTTACGTCGCCATTGCTATTCATATACATTCCGATTTTGTTAATTTCATTCGATAGTGTCAAAAGGCTGTCGCCTGCCATATCGACGAGGACTTGTGCATTTTCCGGGCTGATTTTAATGCCGTTCGTACCTGCTTCGTTTTGAATCCAAGTTGTCAGATCACGGCCTGTCAGCGGCATCGCTTCTACGACGATCGCTTTTTGCTGCATCACCTTTACGATCTTTTTCCGACCGTCCAGTTTTTCATAAGGTGCTAAGAAGAGGACAGTCGCTGTTGGCGAAGGATTGTCTAACCACGTTTCAAGCAATGTAATATTATGTACAACTTTCTCTTTTGCCTTATCGGCTGCCTTCAAAAAAGATGCATTATTCGCGATGATCAATTTCCTATCTTCTAAAAAAGGTAGTGTATCCGCCTCTTCAAGAACTGCTTCTATTGGCGTTTCTTCTAAATCGAAGCGGATGACCGAACTTTCATCGATATCCGGCATCGCCTTTGTAATTCTTTTAATTGTCGTGTCAATTAGATGCTGTTCGATGCCTGTCAATAAATAAACAGGTTCGATTTTCCCTTCTCCTATACTCTTCCATATAGCGTTGACCATCTGAATCCCTCCAGTCACTCACATTGTTTCATTATACATTACCGATACACGACTATGAACAATTTGTGTCGTTTGTCATAAACTCGGCATAAAAGATCGTTTGATATAGATTTTTTATCCGGTATCATCTATACTATAAAGGAATTAGGAGGTGTAGCAATGAATGAGTTTGAACATGACGTACAGTCTAAACGCAATGATTTAATTGACTCTGGTGTCGGTTTCATTGTAGCTTTCGTTGCTTTTTCTGCAATTTTCGTTATTGCTACAATTATAGACTTCGTCGCGCACTAATAGCACTCCTGAAGGGCGGCTTGTTCATTTCGATAACGAAATGGACATGGCCGCCTTTTCATTTTTCTCGTGTCAAAATAGTATAACTGCCATCTCTCTTCACGGAAATCGTTATGGAGCCATGATCTGCTGTAGCCATCATCGGAATTTGATATTTTTCAAACGTCTCCACAACTGTTGCGTGTGGATGGCCATACCGATTATTGTTGCCATAAGAGAAAATTGACAGTACCGGTTGTAGAGCTCGTATGAATTCATCGGAACTGGAAGTTTGACTGCCATGATGGCCTGCTTTCAGAATCAATTTTCCCCAATCCAAATCTCCATATTTTCTAATTAGCTTCTTCTCCCCTTCAATCTCTAAATCTCCAGTAAAAAGAAACGATGGCCCTTTTGTCGTCATGTAAAGTACGAGAGAGCTATCATTCCCTTTGTAAGCACCTCCAGAAGGCGCTATATAGAACAAATTGACGGATGTAACCGACCAATTTGCTCCTTCTGTCATCGCAAATATCGGTATCCTCTTTTCTCCAGCTAAACGAAACACATCTTCCATCGTCTTTTCTTTTTCACTACCCGGTGAAATATGGATTTCCTTGACTTGTACCTCCTCAATCACTTCATCCGCACCTTCCATATGGTCACTGTCCGCATGAGAGATAATCAATTTATCAATTGTCGTAATACCCCTTCCTTTCAAATACGGAACAACTATGCTCCTGCCAACTTCAAATACTTTTTCCGGTGTGCGCCAATTCGGTTCTCCAAAACTCACTGCTCCTCCTGTATCAATGACATATACCCCTCGCCGATAGGGTAGTTCGATGACGATTGAGTCACCCTGTCCCACATCAAGATATGTCACTCTTAACTCTGATTCAGCATAGGGGATGATGTGGATGAGAATCGCAGGAACTATGATGAACGGCATAGCTCGAATTGCATTTATTCCCCTTTCAAGGACAATGAGAAACCGGAATGTACCACCGACAGCTAATGCGGACGCAAGGATTCCCGGTCGACCAGGCACCCATACTTGGTACGGGATGGAAGCTAGAAATACAGTAAGAGTCTCGACCCAGCCTCTTAGCGGTTCATAGAATAAAAAAACTGCATGTGCAATTGGAGGCATTATAAAAGACAATAAAAGCAAAATGATATTCATCGGCAGAATGACAAAAGAATAAAGAGGAACATAAAAAAGATTCACAAAGAAAGACGACAGAGACAACTCGTAGAAGTGATATAAGAGAACCGGATACAACGCCAATTGAGTAATGGTCGTCACGAGAAATGACACCATTATTGCGGATGCATGGCGTGATAGAATCTTTACTGAGTAAATTAGTGAGAATGCCGCCAAATAAGAAAGTTGAAAACCAGGCTGGAATACGACAAACGGCTGCCAAAGTATAAAGCCGATTGCACTCAAAGAAAGTGCATCATCCATCCTTATCTTGAATCGCCCTGTCGCCGTCAACAAGATTATAATCGTCACGGACACAGCCCGCCATACCGATGGGGCGCCGCCAGCCATAACTGCATATAGCGGCAATAGAACAATCAGCAAATTATCAATTGTTTCAATTCTGATCGATAATCTGATTAGTAGATGACGAAATAAAAACGTCAACAGCCCGACATGGAGGCCAGATATGGCGAAAAGATGAGTTATTCCGAGCATCCTGTACCTAGAAGCCACCTCTTCGTCCATACCGCTTCGATCTCCAATTAGTAAAGCTTCCGCTTCCACTATGAGGGATTCGGGAAAGGTTTCCTTAATGTGATGCTTCACGTTCCATCTATGCTCAGCCAATATTTTCTGTAATCCGGTATTTAGTCCATATCCTTTCAATCTATCGGATTCAAACATGCCTACTGCACCGTACATGTTCAAATAACGCTCCATGTTAAAGGAATATTCATGTGCGGAGCGCGGTAGTTCTTGAAAGGAACCTTCCAATGTAAATCGATATGAAGGGATATGTAAGTTTTGGAATTGCAATTTCTGCGCTTCGTTTTCAAATTTCAGCAAGGCATACACAACGTCACCAGAGTCGGTTTTTGCAAAGCCTTTCATTTTGCCACCGTCGATTTTTACTTGATCTGTCCATGTAAGATTAATGATTGTTTGCTGTCCGCTTTCGTTAATTTCAGGTACATGCATGGAAATGAAAAAATAGGAGAGTAATGAAGCCACCAATGCAAGAATGGGAGTGATAGCTTCTTTTCTACGAAGAAAGATGGGGATAAGCAAAAGGTTGAGGAGTAATACTTGAACCGGGCCGTATGCAGCAAAAGCGGATACGGCGACCGGAATACAAATATAAATAAAACGAACTTCACTGATCACTTGCCAAATAGGTCATCCATCCTTCTTTTAAATGGAACAAGTTCTTCAGCGGGCGCACCCAATGATTTCATTTCTACAAGCAAGTCATTAATAAGCTCTAGCTTCCCTTCCTTCGAGAAATCGACTTCCCTCACATCAAAAGGAATATGCCTAATTTCGACTCCGGATTGTTTGAAAAGCTCTAAAGCGTACTCGTCGTTTTTATAATCTGATGCGTAATTGACGGTCTTAATTCCTGATTGGATGATCGCTTTTGAACATTGCAAGCACGGGAAATGTGTAACATATAACGATGCTCCTTCAACAGGACTTCCGTATTTCGCACATTGGAGTAACGCGTTCATTTCCGCGTGAATAGTTCGCACACAATGATTCCCGACGACATAGCATCCATGATCGATGCAATGGTCTCCGCCTGATATGGAACCGTTATAGCCCCCAGCAATAATCCTGTTGTCTCTGACAATTGTCGCCCCGACTGTCAGCCTTGTACATGTGCTTCTTACTGCTAACAAATGGCATTGCGCCATGAAAAACTGATCCCATGTAATACGCTCCATATGTATGCCTCCAAAAAGTATCAATTATTTTGCTGTAATGAAAGACTCAAGATTTTCAAATGTCTTTTGCCCGATTCCCGATACTTCCATTATCGATTCCGGTGAAGCGAATGGACCATGCTCCTCCCGATATTGAATAATGGCAGTCGCCTTAGCAGGTCCAATTCCCGGGATCGTCATAAGTTGCTGAGCATCCGCAGTATTAATATTCACTTTTCCATCATCCTCCTCTTCACCCAACAGTGGATGGGATAAGATAGAGGCATCAGAAAAGTCAACTTCTTCACCGTGTCTCGGAATATAAATAAAAAATTCGTCGGGTAGTTTCATCGCATGGTTGAGCATTCGGGAGTCTGCCTCTGCCAGATAGCCTCCCGCAGCATGAATCGCATCGATGAGACGATCGCCCTCATTTAGTGAATAGACACCCGGATATTTAACGGCGCCTTGAATATCCACCATAATCATAGACGAAGCCGCCTCAACGATATCAATCGGTTGCTCATGCTCTTCGTCTTGCTCTTGTAATACATCAATAATTGGGGTTTGTCCGCTTGCGGCTGTCTGTTTACTGCCTGCCTGTCCTCGGGGAAAGAACAGAATTGCGGAAAGTACAGCGATTGCTGCGATAGGGGTGATGATCTTACGCCATTTTCCGGATACGATCGATAGAAACAGCTTTCCCACCCTTTCTATGAGGCATCCATATGGAGTCATATCCCACTATATATGATTACAACGAAAAATGAAAGATTCATTTACGCGCTTGATAAAATATTCTTTCACTTTCTTCGTGCGGAGGCTCATCCTCCCAGTCAGCAAAGATGCGTTCTAACGTAAAACCGGCTTCCCGTAAGAAATCCACATATTCATACACGTGAAAAGTCCGTTGTACATGCTTTTCATTAAAACGACGATAAAGACCGCTTTCTTCTCTGACGAAGAAGCTTAGTTCAGATAGGACGGAATGATCCACATCGCCTTCCTCCGTATGCCAAATGTACGCAATACGGTCGTTGTCGAACGTGAAAGGCCCTTCCATGAAAATGACATCGGTCTTGAAAGTGGAATGCACGTCGAAAATGAGCACTCCACCGCTTTTCAAGACCGAATGGATTCCTTTGAAGGTTGATAGGACACTTTCACGGTCAGACAAATAGTTAAGGGAATCAATTGCAATGACAGCAGCGTCATATTGCTCCGTCCCATCTATTTCTTGCATAGGCTTTTCCTGAAAATCGATTTTCAATGAAAGGTCATTTGCACGTTTTTCCGCTATATTAAGCATGTCTCGAGAAAGATCAATTCCCGTAACAATCGCTCCAGCTTTCGATAGTTTCACAGATAGCAGCCCTGTCCCGCAACCGACATCGATGATTTTCTTTCCTTTTACCCCGTTCGCTGCAATGGAGATCAAATCGACATAAGCATCGTAAGGGATATCGGTCATCAATTCATCATAGACGAGGGCGAAATCTGTATAAGCTTCTTTATTGTCCATTATCCATGTTCAGTGATGGAGCGTCTCCCCATAACTTCTCCAAGTTATAATAACCGCGCTCGTCCTTATGGAATACGTGAACGACTACATCGCCCAAATCGACGAGAACCCATCTTCCATTTTCAAGACCTTCTACTCTTTTCACTTCAAATTCGTTCTCTGCAGCTTTATCGGCGACTTCCCTGGCAATCGCTTGCACTTGGCGCTCAGAGTTCGCATGGCAAATGATGAATTGGTCTGCGATGAGTGAGATCCCTTCCATATTTAAAACGACAATATCTTGCCCTTTCTTATCGTCTACTGCATTATAGGCTGTTTCAAGTAAAGTTGGCATATTTTCACGTTTCCTTTCATAGTTGGCTGTTTCAAATTCGTTGTACGTGTTCATTATAGCATTCGATGGAGTCCAGAAAAACAGACGCACGCCGATCGATTAAATAAAGCACCGAGTGAACGATACAAGCTTTCATCGCGTCGTCAATCTGCTGTTCAGCACTCTTGCGCAATTCATCGATGCCCGGAAATTCTCGTCCAGGCTCAATAAGATCGGCAATGTAAATAAGTTTCTCAAGAGGGGACATGCCAGCTCTGCCAGTTGTATGATAGCGGATAGCGTTTAGGATATCCGGATCCTCTACGCCGAATTCTTTCTCCGCGATGATGCATCCAGCAGCCGCATGCCAAAGTTCGTGATGGAAAGAAAGAAGCCTAGCGTCCTCACCATTCTCTTCAATTAGTCTACGCATTTCGGAAGGTTCCATGAATTTCGCAATATCATGGAAAAGAGCTGCCTGTTCTGCCTTTTCCACCGGTATTCCAAAACGGGAAGCCATTTCCTTAGCCGTTTCCGTAACTCTTACTACATGTTCAAATCGTTTTCTCGGTAATCTTTTTTCAAGTTCAATCCGTAACGGGCCGGTTTGCATAAAGTCCCTCCTGTCGGATATATGTCTCAATATCATCCGGAACGAGATATTGAATTGTGCCTCCAGTTTGCATTCGTTTACGAATCAAGGTCGATGACAAATCAATTTCAGGAATTTGAACCATTGTAATTGGATATCGCGTTTTCCCTATTGTACCCGGTCTCGCTACACCAACAAACGTCACTATATTCATCAGCTCATCGATTTTATACCATTTGTGCAACATATCAATCATATCGCCGCCGATGATAAAAAAGAATTCCGTGCCCGGCTCTTGTTCCGTCAAAGCTTTCATCGTATCAAACGTATACGAGACACCTCCCCTATCCACTTCAAATGAAGATGAGTGTAATCCAGGAGTGTCTGATACGGCGATTTCAACCATCCGCAATCGTTGTACAGGAGTTGCATCTGAAGGATCCGCCTTATGGGGAGGAATTGAAGTTGGCATGAGCCTTACTTCATCGAGTTGCAATGCATGCTTCACTTCATTTGCCATGATGAGATGCCCGATATGCGGTGGATTGAAAGTACCGCCCAACAGTCCGACCTTTTTCATGTTGTCCTCCTTAAGGTAAAACGATCCGCTTTTTCTCCTTCGACTCTTTATATAGTACAAGGATTTTTCCAATCACTTGAACAACTCCGATTCCAGCCTCTTGAAGTTTTGTTGCAATATCAGTTTTATCTTCTTCACAGTTTTGAAGAATGCTCACTTTTATTAACTCACGGGCTTCCAGCGCCTCTTCGATTTGTTTGATGATCGGCTCAGTCAAACCACCCTTTCCAATTTGAAAGATTGGTTGAAGATGATGCGCTTCACTTCGCAAATAACTTTTCTGTTTACCTGTTAACATTTATTTTCCTCCAAGTTCATTTGAAATTAATTCATTCATTTTTTTAGTATCAGGATAAATGCCTGTCCATAGTTCAAAGGCCAAAGCACCTTGATGGACAAACATTCCGACACCATTGATTGTCTTGCCGCCAGCCTCCCGGGCATGGCGTAAAAATTCGGTTTCCAACGGATTATAAATAATATCAGCTACAATTGTTCCGTCCGATATACGAGCCGGATCAAGCGGCATTCCATTATGGGCAAAATTCATCCCGACCGAAGTCGTCTGAACGATCAAACCAAACTTTTCAATTGTCGCTTGTGCTTCATCAGATGAGAGAACGGAACTACCCGGTAAGCTTTCAGTCATTCTTTCCGCTTTCTCGATTGTGCGATTCGTAATGGTGATCGGTCCAAAACCCGCAGACGCAAGTGCAAAGGAAATGCCTGCTGCGGCACCGCCCGCCCCTACGACAAGTAGATCGCCGACGCCATCATATGTGGCACCGATTTCTTGCAAGGATTTTACAAAGCCGCGTCCGTCGGTGTTTGTTCCGAAAAGGGTTCCATCATCTAGAACCTTAACCGTATTGACGGCGTTCATTCGTCTTGCTTCCTCGTCTACATGATCCATGAATGGGATGATCGCACTTTTATGAGGCACCGTAACATTCCAGCCGCTGCAGCCTAATCTTTTCAAGCTTGCTACGGCATCCTCCAGATGATTCGACTCCACATGGACCGGTATATATGATGCATCGATTCCATTTTCTTGAAACCATATATCGTGCATCATTGGTGATTTTGATTGCTCTATCGGATCACCAATGACCGCATACCATTTTTTCATGAAGCAATCCTCCTTAAATAAGAGATGGACGGAGCACTACATCGACTCCACGAGGCGCATGTACAGCTACGACGACACCCGGGTGCTGCACAGTAATCCAACCCAATCCCGAAATGACAAGATCCATTTTCGGTTTTTTAATCGAGAATTCGTGCCTAACAAGCGGCGGCATTTTTTCGAGAGATTCACCACTTGGCGGAGAAAGCATTTCCCCTAAATGCGTTGCATATAACGAATCGGCATTTTCAAGCTTTGTACGATGAATCGGTATTTCATTAGATACATGTATGGTAAAGGACGAGCGATCCCCTGCCAGAAAATCGAATCTCGCAAGACCACCGATGAATAGTGTCTGTTCTGCGTTCAATTGGAACACTTTTGGTTTAAGTTCCTTCTTTGGCGTGATCGCTTTCAAGTCTTTTGCATCCAAATGATGAGCCATTTGGTGGTCGTTAATAATGCCCGGTGTGTCGTAAATAGCTTTACCATCATCGAGCGGAATTTCAACTAAGTCGAGTGTCGTCCCTGGGAAATGAGAAGTAGTAATCACTTCGCCCATGCCAGTCGCATTTTTTATGATTCTGTTGATGAATGTAGATTTCCCGACATTCGTACATCCGACGACATAGACATCTTTTCCTTTTCGATATTTATCAATAGCTTCGAGAGCTTCTTCCATGCCATGCCCTTTATGTGCAGAAATAAGCATAACATCTATCGGCTTTAAGCCAAGCTTCGCTGCCTCTGTTTTCATCCAGTTAACCAGTCGGTTGCGATTAATCGACTTGGGCAGAACATCGGACTTATTGCCAATCAAAAGAATGTCTTTCTTTCCGACAAAACGTTGCAATCCAGTAATCCAGCTACCATTGAAATCGAATATATCGACAACCTTGATAATAAGCCCGTCCTTTTCACCAATCCCATTCAAAATCGCAAGGAAATCGTCACCCGACAATGAGACGGGCTGTAGTTCATTATAATTCCGAAGACGGAAACAGCGGCGGCAAATCACTTCCTCTTTTTCCAAAGAAGCTGCAGGTGCATATCCTTCCTTTTTCGGGTCCTCTGTCTGAATTTCAATTCCACAACCTATGCATGTGAGTCGTTCCAACCTTATTCCTCCCATTTAATCAAACCTTGTCTTTTCAGTTTTGCCATAATTCTTCTTTCGATCATCCTATTGAATTTTGTCACGAAACCATCCGAGCTTGCAACAGGAACTACGAGTATCGTATGAAGACCAAAACGGTTGCCGCCTAAAATATCTGTCATAAGCTGGTCACCAACCATGACGGCCTCTTCCTTCTTCAAACCCATCTTTTCGAGAGCGTTTTTGAAATTTCTACCTAACGGCTTCCGGGCTTCGCAAATGAACGGGGTGCCAAGCGGACCGCAGAAAGTTTCTACCCTTCCTATATTATTATTCGAAAGGATTGTCACTTGCAGACCGGCGTCTTGCATCATCTTCACCCATGCAATAATTTCAGGCGTCGCTTCAGGACGATCCCATTCCACCAAAGTATTATCCAAATCGGTGATGATTCCTTTAATTCCTCTTTCTTTTAGTGCCTCAGGCGAGATTTGAAATATATCTTTAACATATTCATCTGGCAAGAAATATTTATACATGTTTACCACTCCGTTATTTCACTAATTGTATTCCGATTATACCATATTGACCTCTAATGGCACGGATTGGACCAAGCCGTAAATCTGTACGATTTCCATTTATGCAATATTGAATGTAAACAAGCAGTCATCGCATATGCTGTCATATAACGACACAGGAGGTGGACCGATGAGCGGGTTTGTCATGGCACTCGTCCAACTGTGGGTCGAAGTCCCTGCTATGGTCGGTTATATCAGGGGGCAGGCGTTCCGTCGACCGCTATCGAAAGCGGAAGAGGCTGATTGCTTGAAACGATTGGCAGAAGGCGATGAAAGTGCAAGAGATGAACTCATCGAAAGGAATATGCGCCTCGTTGCTCATGTCGTAAAAAAATTCCATCCAAAACACGAACAACTAGACGATTATATTTCCATCGGAACAATCGGGCTTATGAAAGCTGTTAACAGTTTTACACTCGATCGGAAGACGAAGCTTGCGACATATGCGGCCCGTTGTATTGAAAATGAAATTCTTATGTACTTGCGAACACAAAAGAAAGTACAGAAGGATGTATCATTATTCGATCCAATCGGGACGGATAAAGATGGTCAGTCCCTTCAGATAGCGGATCTGTTGCAAACCGATGAGGAGGCGCCGATTGACACTGTCCAACAGAAAGAGCAGAAAGAGAGACTGTACCGCCATCTAGGCAAGCTGGACGGCAGAGAGCTGGAAATCATTCAAAGAAGGTACGGCTTACTCGACGACCAACCGATGACGCAGAAGGAAATTGCACAGCAGTTGAACATTTCAAGAAGTTATGTCTCACGCATTGAAAAAAGGGCGATCGTAAAGCTGTACCAGCTATTTAAGCATGAGTACAACGAATGAAACAGATCTACAGCACAAATGAAAAGGCGTTTCCTGACACGGGGCCATGGCCCTCGGAAAGGAAACGCCTCTTTATCGTTCTTTTATACATGCCGAACTCAGTCTGCACTTACCTCACGAGCGATGACGACAGCAATAACCGTTGTTACAAAGAATACTCCAGCCATTAAATAAAACATCCTTGACTACCTCCTTCGCAGCAATATGTATCATGCTTTCATCATACCATAATCAATTTAGAATTTCGAGATAGCGTGCATGACAATTTCCGAAGAGTGTTTCGCCGCAAGCGGTAAAAATTCATCGAAGCTGATGGACGATTCCTTACCTGCAATATCAGACAAAGCACGGATGACAACAAACGGCGTTCCAAACTGATGGCAAACTTGCGCTACACCTGCAGCTTCCATTTCCGCTGCAATCATTGCAGGGAATTGTTCCTTTACTATTTCAACCCGCTTTGCATCGCTCATGAATACATCACCAGAAGCGATCAAACCAACAGCATGTTCATGCTCACCGATTTCCTCCACTGCCTCTTTTGCAATCTGGATAAGTCTTTCATCTGCCGGATAAGAAGCTGGCATTCCAGGTACTTGACCAATCTCATAGCCAAAGGCTGTTGCATCGACGTCATGATGTCTCACTTCGTCTGAAATGACAACTGTTCCAACATCAAGAGATTCTTTGAAGCCGCCCGCTGAGCCTGTGTTAAGGACGACATCCGGCGAGTAGCTCTGAATAAGCAATGTCGTCGCAATTGAGGCGTTCACTTTTCCGATTCCGCTTTTCACAAGTACAACATCATGGGAGCCGATTTTCCCTTCGACGAATTCACATCCTGCAATTGTTTCGATTTGCGGGTTTTCGATTTTCCCTCTCAAAATTTCTACTTCCTGCTCCATTGCTCCGATAATAGCTATTTTCATCTTTAAAATCCTCCGACCGAACTTGTGTCAGATGACACTGTTCAATATTCAAAATCTAACGTATTCAAGATGTCCATCTGAACGGGCTTCCAACCTTTTTCATCGACCCATTCAAGATAAACGCGATACTTCTCCGATTTGTCCCTCGTTGAAGCGATACCAATCGACTTCTGAGGACCGCCGCCATTTTTAATTTTCCAGAAGATCAACTCTTCCTCGGAATGTCCGACTGCATATGAGATTGCCTTCTTCTTCTCATTCCAATCAACGGATTCACCGTCATACTTCGATTCGTGGACACCCGTTTGGGCTGTGCCGACCGGCTGCCATCCAGGATTGATAACAGTTTCCTTAATGATCTCGTCGTTATCCGGAACAATCGTCACATTGCCAGATTCCTCTTCATCTTTAGCATCTCCATCACTGCTGTCTGACCCGCTTACATCCTCGCTTTCAGTTGAAGACTGACCCTCCCCTTCACTTTCCTCTTCACCCGAGCCATTTTCATCCTCGGATTCGGAATTAGAGTCATCTTCTTCATCTTGGGTCTCATCTGTAGATGAACCGGCATCATCGAGCACCTCTTCTTTAAGGGCGCTCTCTTTTCCGTCGTCATTATTGCCAATGATAATAGAAGCACCGACAATAATAATTAACATGACGACGAGGCCAATCATAATATTCAATAGCTGGTTGCTCTTATTGCGCATTTTCTTCCGATTCACACGCGAGTATCTAGGATCATTTCCTTTCATATATCCTTCCCCCTATCTTCTTGCTAACGAGTAATGGCCGCCCTCAATTGAAGGCGGCCATTTAAGGTCACTTAATTTCAACAATAACGACCGACATTTCTCCACCAGGAGTCAAGATCTTCACTTCGTCGCCTTTACTGCGGCCAATCAAGCCTTTCGCAATCGGGGAATCATTCGAAATCAACCCTTCGATCGGATTTGCTTCGGCAGAGCCGACAATTGTATATGTCTCCTCGTCTCCATCGGGCAACTCCTTGAATGTAACCGTTTTCCCGAGTTGAACTTCATCGGTATTCATTTCGTTTTCTGTAATGATGACAGAGTTGCGGATCATCGACTCCAATGTAGAAATTTTGCCTTCTACAAATGCTTGATCTTCTTTAGCGGAATCGTACTCCGAGTTCTCCGAAAGGTCTCCGTAGCTTCGTGCAATTTTGATGCGCTCCACGACTTCTTTACGTTTTACGGTTTTTAGGAATTCCAGTTCCTCTTCTAATTTCTTCTTACCCGATGCTGTCATCGGAAACTTTTTCTCTGATACCATCATACAACACTCCTCATATTCCTGTTCATAAAAACACTATGCCGCTCCTGCAAGAGGTATGCGACATAGTCTTATTTATATTGAATTCTGACTTTATCATATTACAATTTCGTTCCAAATTCAAGAATTGTTTTTATTTTCGTGACCATCAAGTCTATTGCAACTTCATTATGACCGCCTTCAGGAATGATAATATCCGCATAGCGCTTTGTCGGTTCAATGAACTGATTATGCATCGGACGAACTACCGAAAGATATTGTTCGATAACCGATTCGATTGTTCTTCCTCGCTCATTTATGTCCCTCATAAGGCGTCTAATGATGCGTAAATCTGCATCCGTGTCGACAAAGAGTTTAATGTCCATGAGATTCCGAAGCCTTTCATCCTCTAAAACGAGAATTCCTTCAAGAATGATAACATCTTTCGGTTCAATGGCTATTTTTCGATCAGACCTAGTATGAAGCGCATAATCGTAAACCGGCTTTTCAATCGGCTCCCGATCAAGAAGCTTTCCGATATGATCAATCAACAGATCCGTATCGAATGCAAGAGGATGATCGTAATTCGTCCGCAATCTTTCTTCAAACTCCAAATGAGATTGGTCTTTGTAATAAAAGTCCTGTTCGATGACGACAACGGAGTGCTCCTTAAAGACGTCATAAATTCGGTGCGTTACACTTGTCTTTCCTGATCCCGAACCACCGGCGATACCGATGACAAGAGGCTTTCTTTTATCCATTTCTTTTCCTCCCACAAATTACAGGGATCTTGCTCAGTCCCTCTTTTTGACAGCAACCAGGATTCCATCGCCGACTGGCAGCAATGATGTTTCGTATTTAGGATGCTTCATGACCCATGAAGTGAATTCCTTCAAATTACGAATCATCGTCCGATTCCGTTTTGGCACTTCTTCATCAGGCAGCATCACAGCACCATGCATAAACATATTATCACAATAAATGATGCCACCCGGCGTCAAATGCTCTGCGTATTTTTCAAAGAATCGCTTATATTGCCCTTTAGCCGCATCGATGAAAAGGGCGTCATACTTCAAGGAAGGAAGCGATTCATCATGTAGGAGAAGGGCATCTCCTTCAATGATCGTAATCCTCTCCCCAAAACCGCTTCGTTCAATATATTCCAATGCGGATGCATAGCGCTCCTTGTCCCGTTCAATTGTAACGACTGAAGTTCCCTCTAATGCAGATACCATCCGGATAGCAGAATAGCCTATTGCGCTTCCGATTTCAAGTATAAACTTTGGACGCTGAATCCTAAGGAGGCCGATAAACGTTTCTATTCCGTTACGATCCATTATTGGAATACGATTTTGCGCTGCGAACTCCTCCATCTCACGAATCAGCGAGTTATCTTCTTCCCGCAATTCCGAAATATAGGCTTCTATGTCTTTCATTCAAGGCACTTCCATTCTTTTGAATCACTTAATCAATATATTTTGCCCGATTTGCCAAGTGCTCATCATAGGTCTTCGCAAAGTGATTATTTCCTTCCTTGTCGGCAAGGAAATATAAATAGTCTGTAATAGAAGGGTCAACAACGGCCTCTATCGAAGATTTACCTGCATTTGCAATCGGACCTGGAGGAAGACCGGTGTTTACATACGTGTTATATGGATCCTGGATTTCAAGATCCTCAAATAAGACTCGATCCTTATGTTCACCTAAAGCGTATAGGACAGTCGGATCGGTCTGTAATGGCATACCGTCATCGAGTCGATTATAAAACACACTAGCGATCGTCTCACGGTCCGTTTTTGCCGTCGCTTCCCTTTCAAGCAAACTGGCAAAAGTGAGCAGCCAATGAACCGATTTTTCATTACTTTCAAGATAGGCAAAATATGGAGTAATATTATCAGACGTTGCATTTAGCATCGTCGAAACGACTGTATCGACAGTCGGTTTTTCTTCATAAAACGGATACGTCGCAGGGAATAAATAACCTTCCAGTGGATATCTGACATCCTCTCCCAAGATTTCTTCTGTAAGGATGTTCGGATACCTACCCATCAGATCGGTAATTATCTGTTCATTATTGACATAGTCCAAAAACTCTTTTTTCGTAATGCTTGTCCTTTTTTCAACGATTGCGGCAATCTGGTCCAACGTCAAGCCTTCGGGAATTGTCATCGTAAACACAGGCGTCCTATACACTTTCCCCGTTTTAAGGCTTTCAATCAATTCATCTAACGTCATCGCTTTTGTCAAGCCGTATGTTCCTGCCTGGAACTGGGATTCATTATTGAACTTCGCGTAATATTTGAAGATCTTAGCATCCTTGATGAGACCTTTATCTTCCAGCATTTCTGAAATGGATGTCAGTCCAGATCCAATCGGAACTTCCACTTCAATTACTTCCTCCGAGTTCGGATCGACAGGTTGAAGGGCTCCCGTTATGTATTTATAGACCGCTCGACCTCCGATTAGACCTCCGATGATGAGAACGAGCGCAACAACAAACACGATACGCCTGACTATCTTTACTTCTTTCTTCTGTTCAAGCATTTTTTCAAACATTTGATCCTTTTTCGAGCCATTATCCATCTAGCATCACCTCATTCCGAACAATTACTATTTATTTATAGGTCCATGGCAGTGAAAAAGACGGAATGGCCTGCACCATTCCGTCCGTGCACATATGGATTATTCTTCGTCTTCGTCTTCTGCAAGGAAAGTATTTAGCATCTCTTCGATCATGTCCCATTCCTCGTCAGTTTCGATCGGTAATAGTTCACCGTCTTCGTTGTCTTCAGAAGGAATGAATGCAGAAGCATGAATTTCAACTTCTTCATCATCGCCTACTTCTTCCTCACCTAAAATATGATATAGGACGTATGATTTCCCAAATTCCTCCGACTCAAATGTGAAGATTACTTCACACACATGTTCCTCACCGTGCTCATCAACGACTGTCATTGTTTCTTGTCCATGTTCCATTCTATTCACCTCATCTATTTTTTGAATCAAGATACCCTTGAAGTATCATGACTGCTGCCATCTTATCGATGACCGTCTTCCTCTTTTTCCTACTCACGTCAGCTGCAATCAACATGCGTTCTGCAGCCATCGTCGTCAGTCGTTCATCCCAAAGCATAACGGGTAGACCAAACGTCTCTTTCAACATGTCAGCAAATTTTTCGGATGCTTCCCCTCTCGGACCGACAGAGTTATTCATGTTTTTCGGATAACCGACTACGAAAGAGGTGACAGCATATTCAGTTACAAGTTCCTGAATTCTAGACATGCCAAATTGGCCGGTACTTTCATCGATTTTAATCGTTTCGATGCCTTGGGCTGTCCACCCAAGCGCATCGCTGATTGCAATACCGACCGTTTTGGATCCTACATCCATTCCCATTACCCTCAATTCGTCTTACCTCCGTTTTCACGGATATAAAACTTCACCAGTTCCTCAAGAATCTCGTCCCTTTCCAACTTCCGGATTAGGTTACGCGCTTCGTAATGGCGAGGGATGTAAGCCGGGTCGCCCGATAATAGGTAACCGACGATTTGGTTGATAGGATTGTAGCCCTTGTCTTCCAGTGCTTTGTGCACATGAAGCATAACTTGTTTCACTTCTTGCTCCATCGATTCTTCAGGAAAGTTGAATTTCATCGTCTTGTCGTATGAATTCATAGTCGACACCCCGCTTTCCAATCGTCCGTTTACAAATCGGATACCTTTCCCACTTGCTCTATACCCGACATCCATTTCCGCTTAAACGGATTTGACATAATCATACACGGAATGAAGTGCTTCATCAAGTTTAGAAGCATCTTTCGCACCTGCCATCGCCATGTCTGGACGGCCTCCGCCCTTGCCACCACAGAGAGATGCTACATGATTGACGATTTTTCCAGCATGGAAGTTCCCATTTTTCAAATCTTCTGTCACTCCCGCTGCCAATAGAACTTTTTCATCAGCTGCAGCACCTAAAACGATTACACCTTTACTCACTTTTTGCTTCAATTCATCAATCATTTGGCGAAGTGCATTATTGTCCTTCACATCTACCCTTGCCGCTAGCACTGTCACATCGTCAATCTGTTGTGCAGTAGCAAGGATATCCGTAAGCTGACTATTTCCAAGCTTAGCAGAAAGTGATTCATTCTCGCGTTGAAGATCTTTCATTTCTACTAACAATGCACTAACCTTCGTAACAATATCTTTCGGGTTAGATTTTAATAATGCTGCGGCATTTGTAAGAAGAGCCTCTTCGTTTTTAATTGAATGATATGCCTCTTGGCCTGTTACCGCCTCAATCCTTCTCGTTCCCGCTCCGATGCCGCCTTCCGATTCAATCTTGAAGAGGCCGATTGTAGACGTTGCGGGCACGTGGCAGCCGCCACATAATTCGATAGAATAATCTCCGACTGAAACGACTCGAACGATATTCCCGTATTTTTCACCGAATAACGCCATCGCACCCATCTCTTTTGCTTCGCCGATCGGTTTTTGTTCGATTTGGACTGGAATGTCTGCCCAAATCTTTTCGTTAACAATCGCTTCAATCTTTTCTAGTTCCTCTTTCGTCACTTGCCCGAAATGGGAGAAGTCGAAACGGAGACGGTCAGGACCGACATATGATCCTGCCTGATTGACATGCTCTCCGAGGACGGTTTTCAATGCTTTATGAAGAAGATGTGTTGCTGTATGATTTTTAATCGTCATTTTACGTAATTCCGGATTTACTTCAGCTAATACTTCGGTTTTCTCAGATACTTCACCTGAACGAACAACAGCAGTATGCAAATGTTGACCATTCGGTGCTTTTTTCACATCTTTCACATCGATGATAAATGTATCACTTGTAATGATTCCTTTATCGGCAATCTGTCCGCCGCTTTCCGCATAAAATGGAGTGCGTTCAAGCATGAACTGAATTTCATCACCTTCTGAAGCATGAGCGACCAATTCGCCATTGTGCAAGAGTGCAATGATTTTTGTCTCGCAAGACAATTGATCATAGCCGATAAATTCACTTTGTTCGTGAATATTGCCAAGCACTTCCGATTGTACATGCATCGAATCGACATCAAGCCGTGCAGCTCTTGCACGTTTACGTTGATTTTCCATTTCTTCATCGAATCCAGCACGATCGACCTCAACGCCTGCTTCCTCCGCAAACTCCTCTGTCAGTTCGAAAGGAAAACCGTATGTGTCATAAAGCTTAAATGCATCCGCACCGGATACGATCGTGTTGCCGCTCGCTTTCGCTTTTTCGATGACGCCATTCAAAATTGCCAATCCTTCATTCAACGTTTCATGGAATCGTTCTTCTTCATTCTTAATGACCTTCATAATGAAA
Organism: Sporosarcina sp. SAFN-015; assembly: GCF_059415085.1. Classification (NCBI taxonomy): domain Bacteria; kingdom Bacillati; phylum Bacillota; class Bacilli; order Caryophanales; family Caryophanaceae; genus Sporosarcina; species Sporosarcina sp. SAFN-015. The sequence goes on along the minus strand of NZ_JBPFDR010000010.1, from coordinate 88,429 downwards.
GCTTCTTTTTCCTTGACTTGTGGATAGAAGTCTTGCATAACTTCCCCTACGACAGGAACGAGTTCATACATGAACGGCTTGTTGATGCCCAACTGTTTTGCAAAGCGGACAGCGCGACGTAGAAGTCTTCTTAAGACGTAGCCTCTTCCTTCATTGGAAGGCAATGCACCATCGCCGATCGCGAATGCAACAGTACGGATATGGTCTGCGATAACTTTAAATGCGGTATCCTTTACATCATCCTCGCCATACTTTTCACCTGACACTTTTTCCACTGAATGGATGATTGGCATGAAAAGATCTGTATCAAAGTTCGTAGGCACTTCTTGGATGACTGAAGCCATCCGTTCAAGACCCATTCCTGTATCAATATTTTTCTTCGGTAGTGGGGTGTACGTATGATCTGGATTATGGTTGAACTCAGAAAATACTAAGTTCCAAATTTCTAAATAACGTTCGTTTTCTCCGCCAGGGTACAATTCCGGATCTGAGAAGTCGTCGCCGAAAGTTGGTCCGCGATCGTAGAAAATTTCAGAGTTCGGACCGCTCGGACCTTCTCCGATATCCCAGAAGTTACCTTCCAATCGGATAATGCGTTCCTCAGGAATGCCGATTTTATCTTTCCAAATGTCGTATGCTTCATTATCTTCCGGGTGTACAGTGACAGAGAGCAATTCTCGGTCAAAGCCAATCCATTTTTCATTAGTTAGGAAGTCCCATGCGCGAATGATCGCTTCTTCTTTGAAGTAGTCACCGATTGAGAAGTTCCCGAGCATTTCGAAGAATGTATGGTGGCGAGCAGTTCTGCCTACATTTTCGATGTCGTTGGTGCGAATTGATTTTTGTGCATTGACAATGCGCGGATTTGTCGGAATTACACGTCCGTCAAAGTATTTTTTTAGTGTTGCGACGCCGCTGTTGATCCAAAGAAGTGATGGATCGTCAATTGGGACTAGTGGTGCTGATGGCTCTTCGCTATGGCCGTGTTCTTTGAAGTATTCGAGAAACATTCTTCTAATTTCAGCTGCTGTTAATTTTTTCATGAGTAATCCTCCTTTAATAGTTGAGCGATACAAATAAAAAAATCCCCGCCCCTGTACAAGGGACGAAGATTTTTCGTGGTACCACCCTAATTTACCGGCGGAAAGCCGGTATCTCAAGAAGCCATAACGCGGCTAACGGCAAGTGTTAGTTGCTCTCAGGAGTAGCTTTCCGGCAAACGGCCATGGGAATCCTTGCAGCCTAGGGATTCCTTTCTGAGCATAGCGGTAAGCGTACTTTCTCCGTCATCGAATTTCATATGATACTTTGGATTATAGGGAATCCCCGTCCCCGTGTCAATCCTTCGCTTCCAGAAAATCGAAAGGAGTGATACCTTGCATACCGATCATCGGGTCGATTCCGAAAATCGTCTCCTTTGTCAGCCTATACTCTTTCGGGATTTCCGGAATTTCACTGACGGCTTCGATCGGTTCAACTTGTAGCTCATCGTCTTGCTGAGCTATTACAGTATCTGTCCGGTCTTCAAAAGTGGATTCCTTCCGCAGCCGGTCTTTCAACGTCGTCTGCCGTTCCAGCTCATCCGTCCGGTTAATACCGATTTTGAATTCTTCCGGCTCACCGCAAAGGATAAGGAAGTTTCTAGCCCTAGTTATGCCTGTATATAAAAGATTTCTCCGCAGCATTTTCCTATATCCTCGGACTATCGGCATTACGACAATAGGAAACTCACTTCCTTGGGACTTGTGGATGGAGCAGCAATAAGCGAGCGTAATTTGATTTAGATCATTTCGCTCATACTCCACTTCGATTCCATCATAAGAAACAATGAGCAATTCCTTTTTATCGACTGTCTCCTTCGCCTTAATGATGGAAATGACTTCTCCCATATCACCGTTGAATACGTTGCTTTCGGGTTGATTGACGAGCTGGAGCACTTTGTCCCCAATACGATAGACGACATCACCGAAGACGACTTCTTTCCGATCAGGTCCAGGTGGGTTTACCATCTGCTGGATCATTTTGTTCAGTCCATCAATGCCTGCAGGTCCTTTATACATAGGTGCTAGAACTTGAATGTTCCTAATATGGTGACCTTTCGAAACGGCGTTTTTCACGACCTGTTCGACCACTTCGAGTATCTGATCCCCGTTTGCTTTTATGAAAGAGCGGTCCGACGTTTTTCTAGTGACATCATCAGTCCACTTTGCATTCTTAATCATATGAGCCATTTCTATGATTGTCGATCCGGCGCTTTGTCGATAAATCTCAGTCAGTTCAACGACCGGAATCTTTTCCGAGTCGAGCATATCCTTTAACACTTGGCCTGGACCAACAGGTGGAAGCTGATCTTGGTCGCCGACGAATAATACTTGGATATCATCATGTAAGGCTTTCAGAAGCTGATGCGCAAGCCAAGTGTCGACCATAGACATTTCATCGATAATGATGAGCCGCCCTTCCACCTCTCTACCGACTGCATCATCCTTTTCTTGTCCATTGAATCCGAGAAGCCTGTGGATAGTCATTGCAGGCAAACCTGTCGATTCAGACATTCTCTTCGCCGCTCGTCCAGTAGGTGCTGCTAAAACGATTGGAAAGGTCTCTTCTTTATCCGCATAGTACTTCGGGTCAAGTGATAGGCCGTGCAGCTCCGCAAATACTTCTACTAAACCTCGGATGACAGTCGTTTTCCCCGTTCCCGGTCCACCTGTTAAAATCATAACAGGTGAATGGAGAGCTTTTTCAATGGCGGCCACTTGGGTTTCAGCATAGCTGACGCCAAGCCTCTCTTCCGCTTCACCTATCGCCTTTCGGATTTCAGATACCGGAAACTTGTCGGAAAGATCATTCTCCATAATTCTATCCATTTTAGAGGCGATGCCAATTTCCGAAAAATAAAGTGAAGGAATATAAAGCCTTTTTCCTTCTCCGCACAGCTTACTCTCCTCAACCAACTCAATGATACTTCGGGAAATATTGTCAAATGGCACTTCTTCCGATTGACTCGATTCAAGCAACCGCTTCACTTCGGGCAGTACTGTCTCTGCCTCTAAATAGACATGCCCAGCGGACTGAACTCCTTGGTTCATCGTATGAAGGATTGCGGCTTTTACTCGTGATGGATGTTTGCCAGTGATTCCGAGCTGTCTGCCTAATTCGTCTGCCCGTTGAAATCCGACTCCCTCTACGTCTTCAATTAGCCTAAATGGATTTTCTTTTAGCAGCTCGATGACTTCCTCCCGATACGTCTGGTAAATGCGCATCGAAAGCTGGGGACCGAATCCCCACTCATTCAACTGGACCATGCTTCGTTCCAACCCAAGGTTTTCCTGAAGAACGGTAATGAGGGTCTCTTTCCGCTCTTCCGACAGCTTTGGAACCCGATCAAGCACATCAGGATTTTCGAGTATCTGTTTAATGGCATCTTTACCTAATGTTTTCACAATAGTGTCGGCAGTTTTCCTTCCGATTCCAGGAAATAGATCACCGGATAAGTAATGGACGATTCCCGTTTCGGTTTCTGGCATTTCTTTTGTGAACGTGTGGACATCGAACTGTTTCCCATAAGTCGCATGATTGACAAGTCTTCCCGTCAATCTATAGTCGTCTTCGTTCGCCAAAGGAGGAAAATTTCCTTTAATGACAATTTCCTTATCTCCATAGCCGCTATTCGTTTTACTTATTTTCATTTTCACAATGGAAAAGAGATTATCAGGATTATGGAAAATAGTGACGACTGGCCGTCCAACGATAAAAATCGCTTCATTATTTCCTTTTCCTTCAGCCATACAGATCACCGCCTTACGTTTAGCCCATTTTAGACATTAACCTAATTTGATCATATCGAATATATATCGTGCTTGTGTATGATCAGGTTCAATCGTAAATGCCTTTTCCAAATGGAAAAGTGCATCATCCTTCCGATCGGTTGAGACCGCGTAAAGGACACCTAAATTATAATGGGCATCCGCATTTTCTTTATCTTTCTCTATGACAAACGATAATTCCTTCCTCGCTTCTTCAAAGAGCTCCATTTCCGCTAGTAAAATTCCGTACGATAAACGTATTTCCAAATCATCCGGCACTAACTCTGCCGCTCTTTGAAAATACGGTAAAGCGAGCTTTGGATTGTCTGATTGTTTCAAGCTCTTTCCAAGCATGAAAAAAGCATCCGCTTCATTCAAACCTGCGCGAATCGCCTTTTCATACAATTTTGCCGCCTCTTCAAATCTTTCATTCGTATAATAAAGATTTCCTAATCCATAAAGCGCAGAACCTGCATTTTCATCCAAACTGATCGCTTTTTGGAAAAACCGTTCTGCCCTGTCTGTATCACCGGCTGAAGCGAAGACATTTCCAAGATTAATATAGCCAACTGGATTCTCAGGTTCCTGCTCTGCAGCTTTCATAAACGCTTCAATCGCCTTTTCGTATTCCCCTTCTTGCAGGGCTTTGATTCCTATTTCATTGTGTTCCATACTATTTCCTCTCATCCTACATAATCTAAATGCATGCCATTTTTTATTACTTTATCAATCGTTCCTCCACCTAGACATTCTTCGCCATCATAAAAGACGACTGCCTGTCCCGGTGTGATTGCTCTAACAGGTTCAGCAAAGATGACATTGGCATTGCCATCACCAGTTAATTGAACTGTCACTTTCGTATCCGGCTGACGATAGCGGAATTTCGCTGTACACTCAAAAGTAGTAGGTATTGTGCGTGCAGTCGCAAAGCCAATGTTAATAGCCGTTAAGCTATCGGAATAAAGTGCGTCATGATGGAATCCTTGACCGACGAGCAAAGTATTTTCCTTTAAGTCTTTGCCGATAACGAACCATGGATCGCCTGCACCGCCAATCCCTAGTCCATGTCGTTGACCGATCGTATAATACATCAAGCCATCGTGTTTGCCGACCGTCTTGCCGTCCATTGTTTTCATAGCTCCTGGTTGAGCAGGCAAATACTGTCCAAGGAATTCCTTGAAATTTCTTTCCCCGATAAAGCAAATGCCTGTGGAGTCTTTTTTCTTTGCTGTCGTTAACCCTGCACGTTCAGCGATTTGTCTTACTTCTGATTTTTCAAGGCCGCCGATCGGGAACATTACTTTTTGCAATTGCTCTTGCGATAGTTGATTGAGGAAATAAGTTTGGTCTTTGTTTTCATCTTTCCCTCTAAGCATTGCAACGCCTTGATCCGTTTCAACGACTTGCGCATAATGTCCTGTTGCCAGAAAATCCGCGCCGAGGCTCATTGCATGATCCAGGAATGCCTTGAATTTAATTTCCTTGTTACACATTACATCAGGGTTCGGAGTTCTTCCTGCTTTATATTCCTCAAGAAAATATGTGAAGACTTTGTCCCAATATTGCTGTTCGAAATTAACCGCATAATAAGGAATGCCGATTTCATTGCATACGCTGATGACATCTTCATAATCTTCGGTTGCCGTGCAAACACCGAATTCATCAGTATCATCCCAGTTTTTCATAAAAATGCCGATTACATCATATCCTTGCTCTTTTAATAGAAGAGCAGCAACAGATGAATCCACTCCACCAGACATACCAATGACTACCCGCGTTTCGGCTATTGGTTTATTTGTAGTTCTCATACGTATTCATCCTTTATTTTTTCATTTCACAAGCCGCTTAATAATTTGTGTTGTTTTCATCGCTGCATCGCGGACCGACTGTTCATCGAGACCAAGACCAAAGCTAAAACGTACAGAATTCCTAAGTTTAGGAGAATCATTTCCCCACATCGCAGATAATACATGCGACGGTTCCAACGATCCTGCGGTGCATGCAGAGCCGCTCGATACCGCGATACCCGCCATATCCATATTGACGAGTAACGATTCAATTTCAGTTCCATGAAAGCTGATATTCACAACATGAGGAAGCCGATCGACTTCATCCGCATTTACTTCGAAGTCAATTCCTTCTTTACGGAAGATGTCAGTCATGATTGCTTTATATCGATTATATTTTTGATGATTGTTTTCAATTTCATTTCTAGCAATTTTTATTGCTTCCGCAAAACCTACAATGGCAGGGACATTTTCTGTTCCTGCGCGTCTTTTCCGCTCCTGTTCTCCACCGAATTGAAGCGGAGTCGTCTGGAGCCCTTTTCTTTGGTACAGGAAGCCGACGCCTTTAGGTCCATTCAATTTATGGGCAGAGACGCTGAGCAGATCAACTTGCAGTTCATTTACATTCAACTCCATAATTCCGAATGCTTGGACAGCATCGGTGTGGAAAATAGCTTGATGGTCCTTAACGATTGCGCCAATCTCTTTAATCGGTTGAATCGTGCCAACTTCATTGTTTCCGTACATAATTGAAACAAGCACTGTTTGATCGGTCAGCGCCTCGGCAACCTGTTCAGCACTTATCCTACCGTTTTCATCAACGGGCAAATATGTCACATGAAAACCGCTTTTCTCCAACTCCTTGCACGAATTCAAAACAGCATGGTGTTCAATCGCTGTCGTAATAATATGATTCCCTTTTTCCTTCATTGCAGCGGCAGTACCAAAAACCGCAATATTATCGGCCTCTGTGCCTCCTGATGTAAAAATGATTTCATTCGGTTCGGCATGGATTGCTTCCGCCATCGTCTTGCGTGCGTCATCCAGCAATTTTCGGGAATTACGTCCAAAGCTATGGATGCTTGAAGGATTGCCGAAAACTGTATCCATTGCATTCATATAAACTGCACTTACTTCTGGATGGATCGGAGTAGTGGCGGCATGGTCCAAATATATCGTTTGCATAATAAAACTCCTTTAATGATTAACTTCAAATGTAGAACATATATCCATCAAGATCAGTCGATTCGTCCGACTCCACCAAATCTTTGATTGTCGTTGTGTCTAGCACTTCGCGTATCGCGTCACCGATTCGGTTCCATAACGACTGTTGCGGAACTTTGTCGTCCTCGATTCCTTCTACGACCTGGATAGGGCCTTCAAGCAATCTGATAACGTCGCCCGCGGTAATTTCACCTGGCGGCTTTGCAAGTTTATAGCCGCCATATGCACCACGAACACTTTTCACAATACCGCTATTTCGTAATGCCGGAATGAGCTGTTCCAAATAAGCTTCCGACAAATTATGCTCTTCAGCAATTTTTCGTAATGGCAATGGCCCTTCTCCGTACTTCTTCCCAAGTTCCACAACTACAGTAAGGCCATAACGGCCTTTCGTAGAAATCCTCATATATAACCAACGTCCTTTTCTCGTCCATTTCACTTAGTAATTCATCGGTTCACTTCAAAATATTATAGCATAACTGCCGTCAGGCTTCCTTCAAATGACTTCGTGCTTACCGTCGTGTATAATAGTGGAACGGATGTACGGGGGAGTGATTTGATTGCATAATGAACCGTTAGCGTTTCGCATGAGACCTAAAAACATAGATGATATTGCAGGACAGCAACATATAATTGGAAAAGAAACGGCACTTTATCGGATGATCAGCAAAGGACATGTCCCTTCTATGCTGCTATACGGAGAACCAGGAATCGGAAAGACATCATTAGCCTATGCCATTGCAGGTACGAGCCACTTGCCATTCATCGCATTGAACGCGACAGTTTCAGGGAAAAAAGATGTCGAGGAAGTTGTTGCAGAGGCTCGGATTACAGGTAAAGTCATATTGTTCCTTGATGAAATTCATCGTTTCAATAAACTACAACAAGATACACTGCTTCCTCATGTCGAAAAAGGATCAATTATCCTAATCGGCGCAACGACTGAAAATCCTTTTCACGATGTAAATCCTGCCATCAGATCTAGATGTGGCGAGATTCTTCAATTGAATCGGTTGGAGTCTGAAGACTTGGTCAAATTGCTTGAACGGGCATTACACGATGAAGAGCGCGGCCTAGGTAAAATGACGATCGAGATGACAGATGACCAAATTCGTAAAATTGCAGAAGGCGTGAACGGCGATGCCCGAAAAGCGCTAACATTATTAGAATCTATCATTTCTGCAAGCGATGAAGAAGAAGGCAAAGTCGTTATTGAAGACTGGCTTATCGATAATCTAATCGGAAGAATTGGGCTTGTCGGGGATAAAAAAGGATCGCATCATTATAATTTGCTATCCGCCTTGCAGAAATCAGTGCGTGGCAGTGATGTGAACGCTGCTATTTTCTATTTGGCTAATTTACTTGAGACAGGTGACCTCGTTGCGGTATCCCGCCGTCTACTTGTCATGGCATACGAAGATATCGGTTTGGCGGCACCGGAAGTTGGCCCTCATGTGCTTGCTGCAACTGAGGCAGCTGTCCGGCTAGGTATGCCCGAAGCGCGAATTCCATTGGCGAACGCTGTCATTGAAATGTGCCTTGCCTCCAAATCGAATTCCGCTTATAAAGCGATCGATTCTGCAGTGAAAGCGATCAACGAAGGAAAAACGGGAGATATCCCTCTTCACTTGCGTGATACGCATTATGCAGGAGCAGCTGAACTTGGACATGAGGGATACCGTTACCCTCACGATACGCCGATCGGCACATTTGGTGGATGGGTAAATCAGCAGTACTTGCCAGATAAAATTAAACAGGCAGAGTTTTACGAGCCGATTATTGCAGGAGAAGAGAAACGACTGGCAGGCATTTATGAACGGCTAAAGGCGTTTAAGAAGGAGAAATAAAACAAAAAAGAGCACCGTCCTCACCGAATACGAGGATGGTGCTTTCTGTTATAGAATATACTTATCCATTTTGAGTACGAGCTCAGCAATTTCTGGTTTACTCACTTGATCATTCGCACCGACGCTGATTCCTTTATGTTTAAGTTCATCAGTGATCAATGACGAGAAGATAATTACCGGTAACATCGCCAGTTCATTATTTGCACGAATTCTCTTCGTGAAATGATGCCCGTCCATTTGAGGCATTTCAATATCAGTAATGATTAGTTGAATTTCATCACTCACCTTTTTACCTTCAACAATCAAATTTTTCAAAAATGCTAATGCATCTTTACCGTTTTCAAAGAACTCAATATTACCGTAACCCGCTTCTGTTAATGTTTCATTTAATAATTTCCGTAGCAACGCAGAATCTTCTGCAATGAGAATCTTTTTATGAGACCGATCCCTAACACCTAGCTTTCTTACTTCTTCGACTTGAATTCCGCTTTCCGGATTAATGTCAACGACGATTTTTTCAAAGTCCAAAAGTAGAAGCATGTCATTCTCACGTTTGATGACGCCGATTACTTGGGAAGCGTCCCCAGTGTACAAATCTGCCGGTTTTTCAATTTGATTCCATGATACGCGATGGATTTGCGCGACTTCATGGACATGGAAAACGACTTCTTGCTTATTAAAGGCGGCGACGATGTATTTTCCTTCGTTTTTGCCGATTGTTTGCGGCAGCCCCATTACTTTTTCCATATTGACAACAGGAAGGACCGCCCCTCTGAGCTGAATGATTCCTTCGATGGATGGATGAGCGTGTGGGATGACTGTGATCGGTGTAGGAAGAATGATTTCTTTCACTTTGATGACGTTGATTCCATAGCGGTTGTCTCCCATTTGGAATTCGACGATTTCAAGTTCGTTCGTACCGCTTTCTAGTAAGATTCCATCCTGTTTTTGCAATGGTTTCAATCCTTCCAATTTCTATATTATAATGCTTAAGTTTCATGATTTTCGACCTACTAATTGATTGTATCAGGTGGGGATAAAGGGAACAAGGCTTTTTCAATACCGGATTTCCGCTTCAGGCAGTCGCTTTCTGTGGGCATGGCTTCAATCTCCTCATCGCTTTGCGCCTCCAGGGCTTTCAGCTCAAGCTTTTCCCACAGGAGTCGCCGCCTTTCGCTACAATCCTGGAGATTCCTTTAGAAAACAGTAAAAGCTGTTTCCCTAAATAACAGGAAAACAGCTTTATTTTTACTTCTTGTCCCTTACTCTTTCGATATGAATGTCTTTTACGATATCGTTGAGAACCCAGCTTGCGCAGACCAACCCTGCAGCGGAAGGGACGTAGGAGTTTGATGCAGGCGGCATCTTCGCCTTGCGAATTTGCGCGTCCGGGTTTCCGACTGTGTCGGCGACGTCTTCTCGGATGACAATTGGGCTTTCATCGGAAAATACAACAGGGACCCCTTTTTTGATACCTTCCTTTTTCAATCTGAGTCTAATCACTTTTGCGATTGGATCGGTGTGCGTTTTAGAAATGTCCGCAATTTGAAAACGGGTTGGATCCAGTTTATTCGCAGCTCCCATACTTGAAATGATCTTGATGCCTCTTGAAACACATTCTTTAATTAAATGGATTTTATAACTGATTGTATCTGATGCGTCGATTACGTAATCGGGTTTGTAACTGAAAAACTCTTCGTACGTATCTTCTGTGTAGAACATATGAAGACCGATCACTTCGCAATCTTTGTTCACATCATGGATCCGTTCTTTCATCACTTCAACCTTTGACCGGCCGATCGTTGATAATGTTGCTACGAGCTGACGATTGACATTCGTAATGTCTACTGTATCTTTATCAATAAGAATAATCCGGCCGACGCCACTGCGAGCGCAGGCTTCTGCTGCAAATGAACCGACACCGCCAACGCCTAGTATAGCAACAGTCGTTTGACGCATTAAGTCGACGCCTTCCTTGCCTATAGCCAGTTCATTCCGGGAAAATTGGTGCAACAATGGTATTCCACCTCTCCGTATATAAGTCAATATAAAACCCCTCCGCAGGACGCCAGAGGGGGATATAATCTACCAAGTGTTTGTAAAAGAATAGGAACGAATCCCGAATGTGCCGTCTTTGTAGTATCGTTTTGAACCCGCACTCAGCAGGTGGGTGCTTCATCAGTCTCTTCTGAAGTCCCTTTACTAGGGCATTCCATCCAAGCCAGAATGAAAGCTCCCTACGATAAATATGTTCGGTCAAAACTGATTTGCAAAAAACGTACACTTCAGGATTCGTATTACTTGTATACTACCATACATAATAATTGCGTTCAACGATTTTACTTCCGCATTTTATTACATTTTTATTTCAATAGCTTGTCCATTCTACTCATTTCGACTGGATAGAAATCCCTAATTCGGAAAGTTGTGCGCTATCCACACTGCTTGGTGCTTCTGTCAGCAGGTCGCTTGCACTTGCAGTCTTCGGAAATGCAATTGTATCGCGGAGATTTGTCGAACCGGATAATAACATGACGATTCGGTCCAATCCAAATGCGATTCCTCCATGCGGAGGAGTCCCATAATCAAAAGCATCAAGCAAGAATCCGAATTGCTCGCGTGCTTCTTCTCCGGAGAAACCGAGAGCTTTGAACATTTTTTCCTGAACGTCACGTTGATAGATCCGCAACGATCCGCCGCCGAGCTCATAACCATTTAACACGAGGTCATACGCCTGTGCTTTAACATCGTTAGGATTTGCTTCAAGACCAGCGACATCAGCAGGCATTGTGAATGGGTGATGGGCAGCAAAGTAGCGCCCTAGCTCTTCGTCGTATTCAAATAATGGCCATTCAGTGACCCAAAGGAAATTGAACTTTGTTTCGTCAATGATATCCAACTCTTTGCCAAGTTTTAATCGAAGTGCTCCTAATGCATCGGCGACGACCGATTTCTTATCCGCCACGAATAATAGAAGGTCGCCTGCTTCAGCTTCAAGGGATTTCGCCAAAACTTCTCCAGCTTCACCTTCAAAGAATTTTGCAATCGGCCCTTTCAAACCTTCCGCATCAACTTTTAGCCAAGCGAGCCCCTTTGCTCCATACCGCGATGCAAACTCCCCTAATGCATCGATATCTTTTCGCGAGTAATTGTCCGAAGCGCCTTTTACATTGATTGCCTTCACTTGCCCGCCAGATTCGACTGCTCCTGCAAATACTTTAAAGCTAGAATCTTTCACGATTTCGGATACGTCTTGCAGTTCCATACCGAAACGAGTGTCCGGCTTATCCGAACCGAAACGTCCCATTGCCTCATCGTACGGCATGCGCTTGAACGGGATTTCTATATCGATTCCTTTAACGTCTTTCATCACTTTTTTCATTAGACGTTCGTTCAATTCCATAATGTCTTCGATCGACATGAAGCTCATTTCCATATCGATTTGAGTGAATTCTGGCTGACGGTCAGCACGAAGGTCTTCATCGCGGAAACAACGTGCAATTTGATAATATCTGTCGAAACCGGACACCATAAGCATTTGTTTAAATAATTGCGGAGACTGCGGCAATGCGTAAAATTCACCAGGATGGACACGGCTCGGAACTAGATAATCTCTCGCCCCCTCCGGTGTTGACTTCGTCAAAATCGGAGTTTCTACTTCTAGGAAACCTTCTCCATCCAAGAAGTTACGAACCGTTTTTGTAATATCGGAACGCATTTTGAATACTCGTGCGAGTGCTGGACGACGAAGATCCAAGTAACGGTATTTCAACCTCAGCTCATCATTGACATCCGTTTCATCTTCTAACATGAATGGAGGAGTTTTTGCTTCGTTGATGATGTGCACCTTTTCTACATGCACTTCAATCGAGCCGGTTTTCACTTTCGGGTTTTTCTGCTTCTCTTCACGCTCAACGACTTTTCCTGTCACTTCAAGAACATACTCATTACGCACAGTTTCAGCGATTTCAAGCGCTTCTTTAGAGAAATCTGGGTTGAAAACGACTTGAACAATCCCTTCACGGTCCCGTAAATCAATGAATATGAGACCTCCAAGATCTCGTCTTTTCTGTACCCAGCCTTGTAATGTAACTGTCTGGCCAATAACTTTCTCCGTCAAATGTCCGCAATAATGTGTCCGTTGCATATCGTTCATCAACCTTCCTTAATTCAACTGTTCTTTTATTTTTCCGATGATGCTTGTGTCTTCAATCGTTTCTTGGGAGCCGTCAGCCATATTTTTCAGTTGAACAACATTCTCTTCAACTTCTTCTTCACCGATGACGATGACCGCTTTCGCGTTGAACCGATCTGCCGACTTCATTTGAGCTTTCATTTTCCGATCCATATAGTCCATATCAGTACGAATGCCAGCATCCCTTAGTTCGTTCAATATTTTGAAGCCTTTCCTATGTGCCGATTCTTCGAGAGTTACGATATATACGTCGAGTTCTGCTTCCTGTGTAAACGACTTCCCTTCCGCTTCAAGTGCTAGCAAAAGGCGCTCGATGCTCATCCCAAAACCGATGCCAGGAGCGGATGGACCGCCAATCTCTTCCGCAAGGCCATTGTATCTGCCTCCGCCACAAAGTGTTGTTATTGCACCGAAGCCTGTTGCAGTGCTCATAATTTCAAAAGCAGTGTGATTATAATAATCGAGGCCACGAACTAAATTCGGATCAAGTTCATACGAAATGCCGATCTCATCCAAATAGCCTTTCACTTGTTCAAAATAAGCTGCTGACTGTTCATTCAAATAATTGGCCAGTGAAGGCGCAGTTCCCATTAGAGGATGTTCGCGATCCACTTTGCAGTCCAGTATGCGGAGTGGGTTTTTCTCAAGTCTTGATTGGCAGTCATTGCAAAACTCTCCAATATGCGGAGTAAAGTGAGCAACGAGAGCATCCCGGTGAGCGTTTCTTGAATCTCGATCACCTAACGAATTAAGGACGAGCTTTATATCCGTTAAACCTGCTTGCTTATAGACACCCATTGCCAAAGCTATTACTTCAGCATCGATTGCTGGATCCGCACTGCCGATCGCTTCTACTCCAAACTGGACGAATTGACGATATCTTCCTGCTTGCTGACGTTCGTACCGGAACATCGGACCTTGGTAGTACAGTTTCACTGGCTGATCAGGATAGCCAAACATTTTATTTTCGACGAATGAACGTACAACCGGTGCAGTCCCTTCCGGACGGAGGGTCATCGAGCGATTACCACGATCCGTGAACGTGTACATTTCTTTTGTCACAATATCAGTAGTATCCCCTACCGTCCTTTGAAACAATTCAGTCTGCTCAAAAATTGGCGTTCGGATTTCCTTGTAACGGTATTTGTCACACACATCGCGAATGATCGATTCGACTTTCTGCCATTTCCACGATTCAGAAGGCAAGATATCTTGCGTTCCTCTTGGCACTTTGAAATTCATTTGACTTCCCCTTCTTTCACTTTTTCTGAACCGAGAGAACAAAAAAAGCCCCCATCCCTTGTTTATACAAGGGACGAGAGCTTATGTCAGCTTCCGCGGTTCCACCCAAATTGGCACAAAAAACATGCCCACTCGTACCCGGATAACGGCCGGTTCCGTCCATACCTACTGATAAAATTTGTTCAGCATGGAGCCTCAATGGTGTTGTTCACTATATCCGTCTGTAGGATGGATTTCAGCCACGTCCATCCCTCTCTTGTCAGCCTGCAATACAGTTACTTTCCATGTCTTCGGCAAATAGTTGTTTTGAATTAACCATAATCTTAATCATTCATTCATGAAGTGTCAACCTTTTTCATTTCATTGTGGTTTTTTCTTCACAAAACTTCTACAATGGAAAAAAGGGAGAGTGATAGTTTGTCGAAATTTAGCAAGTGGATTCTAGCTATCATCCTTTTCGCTTCGATTGTTTGTGAGATGCCTACAATTTCTGCTCAAGGCGAAACAGTCATCATCAATACAAAATCCCTAAATGTCCGTTCAGGACCAGGACTCACCTATCCTGTGACCGGTTCTATGAAAAGAGGGGAACGAGCAGAAGTGCTATCCACTGCAGGCGATTGGCAAGAAATCAAATTCGGAGCGGGTACAGGATGGATTGCTTCATGGCTTGTTGTCAATGAAGGAGCTACGAAGCAAACGGCAACAACTGCCGTATCGAAAGTGAATGCCTTGAACATCCGGACCGAGCCTTCATTAAACGCAGCGGTCATTGGACAAATGAATGCCGGTGAAGAAGCTGTGATGACAGGCCGTCAAGGTGAATGGGCTTCCATCTCTACAAATGCCGTTGACGGATGGGTACATACTGATTACATTACTGAAATTCAACAAAGTGCTAAAGGACAAGCCGGTACAAAAAATAAGCAGGCGGAAGCGAATAAAACTGGGCAATTTACAGTATCTGTCGATGCGCTGAATGTCAGAAAAAATCCAGATTTATCATCTAAGAGAGTTGGCTTAATTCATAAAGGAGAATCCTACCAAGTCGAAGAAACTGATGGAAACTGGGTCCGTCTATCCTTAGGAAAGAAATCCTCCGGTTGGGTGTATTCATTCCACGGAACATTGAGCCCAAAAAGCACATCCGGCGGCAAATCAACAGCTAGTAATAAACAAGTAACCGTGTTAACGAATGGAACAAATTTAAGATCCTCTGCAACGACATCATCGTCCATCGTCACAAGGGCGAATGCCGGGGAGAAGTTATCTGTCGTCGGTGAAGACGGCGATTGGTATAATGTTTCACTATCTTCAGGAGAAACGGCTTATATTGCCAAGTGGGTCGTTTCAACAGGTAACGTGGCCCAGACAGAACGTACTGACGACAAGAAGAAGACAGCTAGGGCATCAGGCACGTTAAACGGTCTCACAATCGTCGTGGATGCTGGCCATGGAGGCAATGACCGCGGTACGACAGGAGCGCGTGGAACAGACGAGAAGCTCTTGACATTGGCGACTGCAGAGCTGTTGTCTGCAAAGCTTAAAGCTGCAGGTGCCACTGTTGTCATGACGCGTGAATCAGACACATACATTTCTCTTCGCAAACGCGTTTCCGTCAGCCAGCAATCGAATGCCGATGCATTTGTCAGCCTTCATTATGATGCTAACCCTGATACATCGGTCACTGGTTTCACAACGTATTACACGCATAGCAATCAAAAATCGTTGGCCTCTTCTATCAATGAAGGACTAGCATCGACGATTAACTTGCGAAATCGCGGAGCGCAGCCGGCCAACTTCCTAGTATTACGGGAAAATCGTCAAAATGCAGTTCTCATCGAATTAGGATTCTTATCAAATCCATCCGAGGAACGGATTCTGACTACCGAAATGTTCCGCGAACAGGCAACTCACGGAATTTATCAAGGTCTGCTTGAGTTTTTCGATGGCGAATGACTTGCAACACCATGGGATTTTTAATTCCATGGTGTTTTTTTGATGAAAAAATAAGCCATGGAATTAAAAATCACAGCCCCGTTTTATTAGGGCTGCAATGAGATCATTTCGATTCAACTATTATCGTTACAGGACCATCATTAACGAGGCTTACATCCATCATGGCGCCGAATACACCGGTTTCCACCTTCAAGCCTTGCTGGCGGAGCGCTTCGTTGAAATAATTCCATATAGGTTCTGCCTTTTCCGGTCTTGCAGCTTCAATGAAGCTTGGACGGCGACCTTTTCTTACATCGCCATACAGTGTGAATTGGGAGACAGAAAGAATTTCACCGTCCACTTCATCAATAGCCCGGTTCATCTTCCCTTCTTCGTCCTCCCATAAACGAAGACCCGCAATCTTTTTCGCAACGTAGTCCGCATCCTGCTCAGTATCCTCGTGCGTAATTCCGACAAGGAGGACATACCCTTTCATAATGGAACCAGTCACTTCGCCATCGACTGTTACAGATGCATTTCTAGCTCTTTGTAAAACAACTTTCATGCAAACACCTTCCTGCTTAATGAATCACCCGCTGGACAGAATAAATGTCTCGAATTTGTTTAATCCGATCGACAATTCTATGCAAATGGGCAATGTCCATAATCTTAATCGTCATGCTAATTTTCGCAAGCTTATCACGATCCGCTTTTCCGCTTACTGCAACTATCGGTGTTTTCGTATCCGCCACCATCATCATCACTTCATTCAGAAGGCCTTGGCGGTCAAATGCGGAAATCTCGATATCGACTTGGAATTCCTTCCGTTCATTGTTCATGCCGACCGACCATTCGACGTCTATGAGTCGATCATTATCTTCATCAGTGAGGATATTCGGGCAATCTGCGCGGTGTACTGAAACGCCACGGCCTTTTGTAATGAAACCGACTATCTCGTCTCCCGGAATCGGATTACAGCATTTTGAAAGTCTGATGAGCAAGTTCTCAAGACCTTTGACGATAACACCAGATTCTGTCGTTCGCATTTGTTGCGGCATTTTCATGTCAGACACGATTTTATCAATCGCATCCTGTTGGTCGCGCTCCCGGCGAATCTTTTCAGCGAGCCTGTTGACGACTTGCTGCGCCGTGATGCCATTGGAGCCAACAGCTGCATACATGTCCTCTTCTGATGTAAAGCTGAATTTGTCGATGGCCCTTTGAATGTTTTCTGGAGTGAGGACGGCTTTCAGATCAAATTCCTGCAGCTTCACTTCTTTTTCTACAAGTTCTGAGCCTTTAATAATATTCTCTTCTCTCAGCTGCTTCTTAAAAAATTGACGAATTTTATTTCTAGCTTGCGATGTATTCGCAATTTTCAACCAGTCACGACTCGGTCCGAATGATTGCTTTGATGTGAGAATTTCGACGATGTCACCTGTGAATAGTTCTGTATCCAACGGAACCATCTTCCCATTCACTTTAGCGCCAATTGTTCGATTTCCAACTTCCGAATGGACCCGGTACGCAAAATCGATTGGAACCGATCCTTTCGGAATTTCAATGACATCTCCATCAGGTGTGAAAACGTAAACCATATCCGAAAACAGATCGAATTTCAATGATTCCATGAATTCCTCAGCATTGGAAGATTCATTTTGGAATTCAAGTATTTCACGGAACCATTTCAGCTTAGAATCAATATTATCCGGCTTTTCCGATACGGTTTTCCCCTCTTTATACGCCCAGTGTGCCGCAACCCCATATTCAGCAATCCTATGCATTTCCTCGGTACGGATTTGAACCTCGAGCGGATCCCCCGCCGGTCCGACTACCGTCGTATGGATAGATTGATAAAGGTTCTGTTTTGGCATAGCGATATAATCTTTAAATCTGCCCGGCATCGGTTTCCATAATGTATGGATAATTCCAAGCACCGCATAACAATCCTTGATGCTTTTAACGATGATACGGATAGCTAGAAGATCGTAAATTTCATTGAATTCTTTATTTTGAAGGATCATTTTGCGATATATGGAATACAGATGTTTCGGCCGGCCATTGATTTCAGCTTCAATGCCCATTTCGGAAATTTCCGCACGAATCGTTTCCATCACATTCAATAAATACTTTTCCCGTTCGTCCCTTTTTTTCTTCATCATATTGACAATCCGGTAATATTGCTGCGGATTCAAATAACGCAGGGCAGTGTCTTCCAGTTCCCACTTTATTGTGGAAATTCCGAGCCGATGTGCAAGCGGCGCGAAAATATCAAGAGTTTCAGCCGCTACTCTCCGTTGCTTTTCCTCAGGGACGTGTTTCAATGTCCTCATATTATGGAGACGGTCCGCGAGCTTGATTAAAATGACTCTGATATCTCTCGCCATCGCAATGAACATTTTGCGGTGGTTCTCTGCTTGTTTTTCCTCGTTCGATTTGAATTTCAGCTTTTCCAGCTTCGTCACGCCGTCGACGAGCATCGCCACTTCTTCACCGAAGTCACGTATGATATCTTCACGGCTTACGTCGGTATCTTCCACGACATCATGGAGAAAACCTGCGGCGACAGTGGAAGGATCCATCTGCAATTCTGCTAAAATGCCAGCTACTTGGATAGGGTGAAGAATATAAGGTTCACCCGAACTTCTGAACTGCCCTTCATGAGCAGCCTCTGCTGCCTCATACGCCTTTTTGACGAACGCGACATGCTGTTCATTCATATATGAGGCAACGATTTCAAATATATCTTCTGCCGTCATGTCACGATTTTTCGCCATTTTTCTACTCCTTTCGACTAATTCCGCAAAAAAATTAAAGATAATTCTATTGTATGTATAAACAGATAAAAATGTAAAGCCCTTAGAACAAAAAAGATCCTCCGCAACTAATGCGAGGATCTTTTTTCTTCAATAAGTGATAAGTGCTTGAATGTCGTAGCCTTTTAGCTTTTCACGGCCACTCAAATACGATAGTTCGATAAGGAACGCGCACCCAGCCACTACTCCACCGAGTTTTTCAACAAGCTCAACTGTTGCACCGACCGTTCCGCCTGTTGCAAGCAGATCGTCCACGATCAATACACGCTGACCAGGCTTGATGGCATCTTTATGAATTGTTAACGAATCCTTGCCGTATTCAAGATCGTACTCGACAGCTATCGTTTCGCGAGGCAGCTTGCCAGGTTTTCGGACGGGTGCAAAACCGACTTCCAATGCGTATGCGACAGGGCATCCGATAATGAACCCTCTCGCCTCAGGACCAACAATAATGTCAGTTCCAACTTTCTTTGCAAATTCGACAATCTGATCGGTCGCATATTTATAAGCATCCCCGTTATCCATAATCGTCGTAATGTCTTTAAAGCTAATACCTTCTTTTGGATAGTCCGGGACGATTGTCACGTAACTTTTTAAATCCATAATTGTTCCTCCCTGTTGACGGTTTCTTTGAAAATCCCATCAATCCAATTTTTCAATTCCATATAGGGTGCATATACAAGCATCTTTTCCAATTCGATTTGACGCTCTCTCTGTTGGTAAGAAGGCGCTTCAGAAAGATTTTTCTTTCCTGCGTCTTCATTTACTATAGCAAGACCATTCTCTATCTTAACAAATCCGAGCTCGGAAAACACCTTTGTCATGAAATAAATTGTGTCGATCTTCCAACCTCGGTGCTTGGACAATTCATGTACTTGCTTCCTCAAATCAAATGTACCCCGCTTCTTCAAAAAGCTATAATACCATCCAAAATGCTCCCGACTAGGAATTCCTTCGAAGTATAATGATTCATTCACGAAGAAATGAGCATATACCCTTTTGGGATTCGTTCTTTCAATCAACTCTTTCATTTGCTCCGTCCCTGCCGGCATATCTAAAATGATTATATGATCGGTTTCCGACAGTTCTATTTGCCCGAACTGATGAATTTGTATATTTTTCAGGATTGGTTGGAAATGGGCAATCGTTGTTTCCTGGAAGGCGATGAATAAATTATTTTTCTCAGGAATGATTGAAATCCACCGATTTGGCTCTCTTATACCACGCAAATCGAAAAGCTGCCAATCCTTAGATTGGATATCGGTGAGCAGCATCTGCGGTTTTTTACGTCCATTCCACTCATTCACTTGAAGATCGCCAGTGATGGATAAAGTGACGCCAGGACTCATTTCATCGGCGAGATATCCATTACCAAAACCAATTACATCAAGGCTATCCACTCCATCGGACAATTCAAGCTTTAAATGATTTTTGGCTGCTCCGATCTTCCTTACAGAAGACAATGATAAGTTCTCGATTAAAAAAACAGGCTTTTCGAATGATACACCGAATGGCCGTAGCAATTCCAATGCTTCCAAAACGTCGACATCAATCTCTCCGATTTCTAGCGGCACATCTATTTGCAATTGCGGAGTTAGCATTTCATCCGTTAAACTCAACTTTCCTTGATCGTTCAACCGATTCCGCAAGGCCACAACATCTTTTATCGAAAGCGACATGCCTGCCGCCATCTCATGGCCACCAAAATGAGGCAATAGGTCACTAGCTTTCGAAAGCTCTTTGAATAAATCAAAACCTGCTATGCTCCGCCCAGAACCTTTTGCGATTCCTGTATCATGATCTATGGAAAGGACGATTGATGGCCTGTAATATTTTTCGGTCAATCGGGAAGCAACGATTCCGACTACCCCTGGATTCCAGCCTTCCCCTGCAATGACAATGACATACGGCAACATATCGCCATACATGTCAACCATCGCCTGTTCAGCCTCATCTGCTATTTTTGTAACAAGTGCTTGTCTTTCTTTATTCAATGAATCCAATTGCTGCGCAATGGACATAGCTTCCATCCGATCATCCGTTTTCAACAGATGGACAGCGGGATCCGCACTCCCTAGACGCCCTGGGGCGTTCAAGCGCGGCCCTATCATGAAACCGAGTGATTCCTCGGACAGCGAATGCTGATCGGTCCCACTTACTTTGACGAGCGCCTGAATCGCTGGTCGATGCGACAAGCGCATCCTCTTGATGCCTTCCTTGACGATGAACCTGTTTTCGTCTTTCAATGGAACTAAGTCGGCGACAGTGCCGATCGCAGCGATTTCGAACAGTTCTTCCGGCACTTCACCTAGTAATGCGCAAGCCAACTTAAAAGCAACACCAACACCCGCTAGCTCACCGAAAGGATAATCGCCTTTTGGATGACGCGGATGAATAATCGCATCTGCAATCGGCAGTTCGTTACCAATTTCATGATGATCTGTCACTATGATATCCATACCGACGGATTTAGCAAAGGCAACAGCCTCCAAGCCGGAAATTCCATTATCAACCGTGATAATCAGCTTTGTTCCTGACTTATGCAGTTCATCGAACAGCCCGATATTCGGTCCATATCCGTGTTCAAAGCGGTTCGGAATAGAGAAGTCGACGTTTGCACCAAGCTGTTCAAGAGCCGTTGTCAATACAGTGACACTTGTGACGCCATCTGCGTCATAATCGCCATAGACGGTAATCTTTTCACCTGTATCAATTGCTAGCTGAATCCGATTGACAGCTTTTTCCATATCGAAAAGAAGATACGGATCATGCAAGCAATTTTCTTCCATATGTAAAAAGGACTTAGTTACCTCTACATCCGTAAACCCTCGTGAAGCTAGAATTTTAGCATGGATGGAAGGGATACTAAGCTCTTTCATGAATGTATTTACGATTGTTTCATCCGGACGGTTAATCGTCCAGTTTTTCATTGATTCTATCATAATGACTCACATCCTCTTATCCCCATTATATCGGAAGATGGCGGACTCTTAAAGGGGATAGCCGGTTTCCTTAATAAATAAATCGTTTATGTTGCACTGCATGAAAAAAGCACCCGAATAGGATGCTTTGTTTACGTTTCACCTTCAAGTTTCTCCTCTTTGGCTGTTGGATCAACAAGATGTTGCAATGCAGCTAGTTCGTTTTGCTGGTTTGCGATTGTAATTTCCTTTGCAGTCATTTCCTTTTTTAGTTCATTGATTTGTCTATTGGCATGGATGGATTTGAACATTGCTAGGAAGCCGCTAATGGCTGCGCCGAGTAGAGCTGTAAAAAGAATGACGAGGATGAGTGGCAGATGCGCTTCTCCGAACAAGTAGTTTACTTGGACTGGGTCAACGTTAAGTATTGCGAATACAGCGATAATGATGGCGAAAAGAATACTGAGTATTAACGACCATTGCATCTTCATTCTTCTCCACCTTCCTTTTCAAAAAATTAACATCCAGCTTCAGGCGCTATAAGGATGCCTTAATTTCTGTAAAAAGCTGCAGAAATTAAGGCAAATCGAACCCTTCGCAGTTCGATTTGCTCGGGTCATAAGTCAAATCTGCTATGTGGCAAAAAGCGCCACTTCGCATCTTCGCCTTATGCCTGTTGTATCTGGGCAAGCGCCCTACGCTTTTGAAATAAAAAAACAGGATATACGTAGAGTATACCCTGTCCTGTTGAGGTTTGAAACGTCGTCGGAGCCGTAGTTATTACACTACAGGCTCGTCTGAACCCCATTGTTTTTTCACTTTATCGACTTTCAACGTGCCTGTTTTTTGAAGCTCTTTCTTCTTCAAATCAAACCAGATTTGAGCTGAGATGAAGATGGAGGAATACGTACCTGCGAGCAAACCGATCAGCAAGGCGATCGAGAATGGGCGGATCGCTTCTGCTCCAAGAGCAATTAGTGCGACTACTACAAATATGACTGTCAATACAGTGTTCACGGAACGTCCCAATGTTTGACGAAGCGATTTATTGACGACATCAGCCAACGTATCCGCATTATCAATTTTCCCGATCTTATGCAAATTCTCCCTGATTCGGTCGAATGTTACGATTGTATCGTTTATCGAATATCCGACAATGGTTAGGACAGCGGCAATGAACGTAATATCCACTTCCAGCCTCGTAATACTGAATACTGCTACCATGAAGAAAGCATCATGGATCAAG
This sequence comes from Sporosarcina sp. SAFN-015, assembly GCF_059415085.1. NCBI lineage: Bacteria > Bacillati > Bacillota > Bacilli > Caryophanales > Caryophanaceae > Sporosarcina > Sporosarcina sp. SAFN-015. The sequence continues at coordinate 65,404 of NZ_JBPFDR010000010.1, read as the reverse complement.
CCGATAATGGATGATACACCCATGCGCCATTCAAAACGGAAGGCAACATAGATGATGATTCCGAGTGCAGCGACTATCAAAGCTTTCAATGCATTTTCAGCAAGTTCTTTACCTACAGTATTGGAAACTGTTGAAATATTTGGGTCTGCACCGTAATGAGCTTCTAGATCTTTTTTGAATTTATTTACGGTTTCTTGCTTAAATTCTTCTTTATAACGTACAACGCCAATATTGTTCGTATCACCAGAAATGACAATATCCGTTGCTGGATGGCCGATTTTTTCAAGCGTATTTGAAATTTCTTCAGTCGTTAAAGAAGAATCCGATAAAATTTCTACACGCGTACCGCCTGCAAAGTCAATCCCGAGGTTTAATTTGAAAATACCAAGGACAATGATGCCAGCAATAATTAATGCCATCGAAATGACATAGAATTTCTTTCGAGAATGAACAAAGTCGAATCGATCGAATTTCGTTGATAGTTCAAGCGTATCCACATTTTCTTCTGGTGCGTGGACCCGCCTTTTCGAAATTCCGAATAGGCCAGTCTTGCCATCAAGCATACCGCTATTAACGAGTAGGCCCAACAATAGACGCGAGCCCCATACAGCTGTTAAGAAGCTGACTAAGATACTAATGATTAGCATTGTTGCAAAGCCTTTGACAGAGCTTGTCCCGAAAATGAATAGGACGACAGCTGCTAGCAAAGTTGTAATATTGGCATCCAAGATGGCAGTGAATGCAGATTTCGCACCTACCGAGAATGCCGTCTTCACTGATTTCCCTACACGTAGTTCTTCTCTAATCCTCTCATATGTCAGGATATTCGCATCGACCGCCATACCGACCCCGAGCATCAGAGCTGCAATTCCAGGAAGTGTAAGAACGCCATTAATGCTTGTGAAGACAGTAAGGATAAGGTAAATATAAACAGACAGTGTAATAACAGCGACAAATCCAGGAATACGGTAATAAATTAACATGAAAATGAAAATTAATGATATACCAACAATACCAGCTAGAATCGTTTTATCCAACGCCTGTGCTCCGAATTGAGCACCAACAGAAGTAGAGTAGATTTCTTCAAGATGAACTGGTAACGCACCTGCATTCAAGATGCCTGCCAAACTTTTTGTTTCTTCCACTGTGAAGCTTCCTGAAATTTCAACACTGGATGAATTGATAACATTACTTACGTAAGGAGCGGAAATGAATTTTGGCTTTTCCTTCATTCTTTCCTCTTTGAATGAATCGACGCCCTCTTCAAAATCCATCCAGATGACCATGACATTTTCAGGAGCTTTCGCTTTAATTTCAGCTGTCACTTCCCCGAATTTGTCCGGGTCTTTCATCTCGAGTGTAACGACAGGATTACCACTTGGATCGAAGTTGGCTTTCGCCTTACCTTCTTTCAAATCATTTCCATCCAACATCAGGTTATCGTCTGCATCTCTGAATGTCAGATTTGCTTGAGTGGATAATAGTTCACGTGCCGTTTCCTGATCTTCGACACCGGCCAACTGCACGCGGATCCTGTTATTGGATTCGACTTGGATAACCGGCTCGCTTACTCCGAGCACGTCAACACGGTTTCGTAATGCACCAGCTGTATCGGCCACAACATCTTCCGTAATTTTTTGACCGTCTTTGAGTGGCTGAACTTCGTATAGGACCTCGAAGCCCCCCTGTAAATCAAGTCCGAGCCTAACATCTTTTATAATCGGATTTACCGTAACGCCTATTAAAGAACCCAACAAGACAAGCAATAATAGGAACGATACGATCCGGCTTCTTTTTTTCATAAGTTAGTTCCCCCTCTGTACGTGGAACGGTAAGACGTTTGCTATGTACAGTTTTTAAGAAAATACAACACTCCAATTATGAAACAGAGTATTGCATCTGTCAAATAGTTGGACATTCATTGAACATCTAATTACGATTTACTTTTCGGTGAAAGTAGCAACTGCAGCTCATCGCTGTTCAAATCTGAGAACCAATTCGAATCCCTTTGTTCCTCGATTTGGGTATACGTCATGAATTCAGCAGGCGTCAATGCCAAGATGCCATTCACGATTTCGTGGATTCGCATCGTAGACACATTTTTCTTCCGCCATTTTTTACGAATACAGAATTTCCATATTTCTTCATTTGTCACTGTGTGATAGCCATAAAGACGGAATTCATCCCTTTTACTTTGAATAGCAGGCAGTGCATGTTTGAATATCTGCTCGAATTGAATCGTCACCATTTCCATCCCTTTCCCGTTCAGTCGTAAATAGACAAACCTATGCATAGATTTAGTGTATACGAAATGACCGGAATTGAGAAGGAGTTGTTTTTATTGTCCACTTTCATCCGTGGAACTGCCATACTGATGATTGCCGTATTCATGACAAAGCTATTAGGATTCGTCTATCGCATCCAATTCATGCGCGTCGCAGGAGAAGAAGCGGTCGGAATCTACATGACCGCCTATCCGGCGTTCATATTCTTCTTATCACTCGTTCAACTAGGCGTGCCAATCGCAGTTGCGAAGGTGATTGCGGAATTAAAGGTAAAAGGGGAAACTGCAAAACTTCCTGCCGTCATGAAGACTGCAACTTTCATAACAATTTTCACAGGTGCGATATTCATCCCGCTATCCATTCTTTTCATCCCTTATTTAGCTGAAACGTTATTAGGAAATGCTGCTACTTCCACTACGTTATATGTTGGAATCGCCATTATTCCGATCGCAGCTGTTTGCGGTTTGATCCGTGGATATTTTCAAGGGATAGTCAGAATTGAAGAAACGGCTTGGTCGCAAATTATTGAGCAGCTATTCCGAATCGTTTTGATTACATGGATGTTGCCTATTTTTCTAGTACCCGATAACAACCCTATGAATGCCGCTTACGCGATGGGTATAACATTGCTTGCCGAAGGGCTGTCCGCCTGTTATTTATGGTTCAAATATCAACAACATAAACGTCGTGACAGGAAGCCTGTTGTCAAAAAAGAACGCTATCCAATGGAGCCGCTATTATCGATTGCGTTGCCGTCTTCTGGCAGCAGATTATTCGGCACGTTCACATGGTTCCTAGAGCCAATCATTTTTCTTCGTGCCTTATCAATGGCAGGAGTCGGAGCAGTAGCGGCTACATCGCTATACGGGGTCATCTCAGGTGTTCTCATCCCTTTGCTGCTCTTTCCTTCATTTATCCCTTACGCATTGTCTGTCGTGCTTGTGCCTGCTGTAAGTGGAGCTGCAGCTGCAAGCAATAAGAAAAGACTGCAAGAGCGGATCCATTTGGCTTTGCGGCTTTCAGCATTGACCGGCGCTTTCGCTGCAGCTGTTTTTTATATTCACGGACAGGCGCTTGCCGAGAAGCTTTTTCATATTAGTGATGGCGGTTCCTATATGACATTGCTTGCCCCTATATTTTTCTTTTATTATATCCAAAGCCCGTTATACTCCATTTTGCAAGCAACTGGGGATGCAAAGGCAGGAATGATGAATTCAGTATATGGCGGAATTGCTAAGCTGGGAGTCATGTTCGTCTTAGCATCCCAGCCAGGCTTACAGGAAACAGGGGCAGTGCTTGCGATTGGGTTCGGAGTCCTTGTCACTTCATTTCTTCATATAGCAACATTACGAAAAAACAAAGCAGCGGCGGCCGGCTTCACAATGTTCGCTCTGCCTTATGTATCCTTTATCATGGTTGCCGTCATACGCCCTATTTTCATACCAATCGGCAATTTCGGTCTGTTGACCGAATGCATAATTACGACAGCATTCCTTCTCGTCATTTTGTTGCTTTTCGGGCAAGTGAAGAAAAACGATGTTTTCATGTTGAAGAGATTGATAAAAAACTATTGAAAAGCTTTTTTCAGCTGAAAGTGTATCTTCCCATTTTCGAATGAGCAATAAAAGACTTGATTTACTTCATTTACACCTTGTTTTTCTAGCTCTTGAATGAGCCAATCTTCGGACCTTCCGATCAATTGAATATGGCGGCTTTGGACGACGCCATCGGATATGAGAGCGAGGACTGGTTGGGTGTTTTCATATGTGAATACTGACAAATTTCCAGAAGGCTCTAAATATGCATAGGACACATCGCGTACTGATCCGATTTGCTGCTCACGAAGCTGTTGAAATAAATCATCCAAGTTATATCTCTGTTTTCTCATCTGCTCTTCTTGGATGATTCCATCTTGTATAATCAACGTCGGGTCTCCATCGACAACATCTCTGAATTTTTTGCTCTTCAAGGAAAGAAAAGATGTCAGCAGCTGGATTACAAGTAGAAGGAGCACCGGGAAAACAGAGTGGCTCAACTTTTTATCTGGCGATTCCAATGCAACCGCAACAACCTCCGCCATAATTACAAAGACTACGACATCAATGACGCTTAGTTCTCCAACTTCCCGTTTTCCCATCAGCCGGAGAATAATCAGGATGAACGCATATAGCAATATTGTCCTGAATCCAATGATAAGAAGATCATTCATTATGTATCCCTCCTCTTCAGGAAAGCATGCCTTTTCCCGATCAGGAATATACCCAAATTAAAAAGAGGCGGTTCACAGTTTCAATACTGTGAATCCGCCTCTTTGAACATGTACATTATTAAGATGCTACAACACGACCGACAGCTTGTCTATCGAATTGCAAAGTTGTGCCGTCAGCGACTTTCAAAAATACGGATGTATCGTCAACAGCATCGATCACGCCGTGAAGACCGCCGATTGTAATGACCTTATCGCCACGCTTCAAACTTTCTTGCATCTGCTTCGTCTGCTTTTGTCTTTTTTGTGCAGGTCGAATCAACAAAAACCACATGATCGCGAACATCGCAATAATTGGAAGCAACGTTCCAAGCATACTACCATCATTCATTCTATTCCCCCCTCTTCTCTCGGTTTATTATACAAGATTCAAAAGTTTTTTGCATTTGGTTTGTTGAATCCGTATTGTTCAAAAAATTCTTCTCTGAAATCGCCGAGGCGATCATTTCGGATTGCATCCCTAATCTGTTCCATTAATCGTAGTAGGAAGTACAGATTATGATAGGACGTCAAACGGATGCCGAATGTTTCATTCGCGCGGATCAAGTGACGGATATATGCTCTGCTATAGTTTTTACAAGCATAGCAATCACAATTCGGATCCAATGGTCCGAAATCGCGTTCGTATTTCGCATTTTTCACAACAAGGCGGCCTTCACTAGTCATCAACGTTCCATTCCGTGCGATACGCGTCGGCAATACACAGTCAAACATGTCAACTCCGCGAATTGCTCCGTCAATCAACGAATCTGGAGAACCGACCCCCATCAAATAGCGAGGCTTGTTTTCCGGCAATAATGGTGTTGTAAATTCTAGCGCGCGATTCATGACATCTTTCGGCTCCCCTACGGATAACCCACCAATTGCATATCCTGGGAAGTCGAGCGAGACGAGGTCTTTAGCACTTTGTTTGCGAAGCTCCTCAAATTCGCCTCCTTGCACGATGCCGAAAAGCCCCTGATCTCCAGGACGGGCATGCGCTTTTAAGCACCGTTCTGCCCACCTCGACGTTCTCTCGACACTCGCCTTCATATATTCGAAAGTTGCAGGATATGGCGGACATTCATCGAAAGCCATCATAATATCCGAACCTAGATCATTTTGAATTTCCATCGCTTTTTCAGGGCTTAGGAAAAGCTTACTGCCATTCAAATGATGACGGAAATGGACGCCTTCCTCTTCGATTTTACGGAATTCACTTAATGAAAACACTTGAAAACCGCCTGAATCTGTCAAAATCGGTCGATCCCAGTTCATAAATTTATGGAGGCCGCCTGCTTCTTTAATAATATCATTTCCTGGGCGGAGCCAAAGATGATACGTATTGCCTAGGATAATTCCGGCTCCCATCTCTTTCAATTCCTCAGGAGACATCGTCTTCACCGTCGCTTGAGTCCCGACAGGCATGAATGCCGGTGTCTCAAATGAACCATGAGGCGTATGGACGATGCCAAGCCGTGCTCCTGTCTGCTTGCATGTTTTTATATGTTCGTAAGTAATTGCTGCCATTTCGTGTGATCCTTTCTATTTCGAGGATTAGTACCTCTTTACTTTTTGTGCGGGTTGATGAACATCGCATCCCCGAAACTAAAGAAACGGTACTTCTCCTTCACCGCTTCTTTATAGGCGGCGAGCACATTTTCACGTGTCGCCATAGCCGAAATAAGCATGATTAACGTCGATTTCGGCAAATGGAAGTTTGTTAACATACCATCAAGAATGCTGAACTCGTACCCAGGGTAGATAAAAATTGACGTCCACCCACTGGTCGGCACGATTTTTCCGTCATTTTGCGAAGCGATTGTCTCTAAAGTTCTCGCCGAAGTCGTACCGATCGCAATGACGTTTCCACCTCTCGCCTTCGCTTCATTGATTGCGTTTGCCGCCTTTTCAGTCACTTGATAATACTCCGAATGCATCGTATGATCTTCGATGGAATCTACACTGACAGGGCGGAATGTTCCCAAGCCGACATGCAATGTGATAAATTCGACGCCAACGCCTTTTCTCTTGATCTCCTGCAATATTTCTTCGGTGAAATGAAGACCGGCAGTTGGCGCAGCAGCGGAGCCTCTTTCTTTTGCAAAAACAGTTTGATAACGCGATTGATCGTCGAGCGTCTCTGTTATATAAGGTGGGAGGGGCATCTGTCCGAGGGCATCTAGAATTTCATAGAAAATGCCTTCGTACCGGAATTTAAATATTCTTCCCCCTTGTTCGAGGATTTCAGTGCATTCAGCTTCCAAACTGCCGTCCCCGAACGAAACAACAGTTCCTACTTTCACTCGTTTTGCAGGCTTTACGAGTGTCTCCCACTCGTCAGAGCCAGTCTCTTTCAGAAGGAGAACTTCAATCGACGCGCCTGTATCTTCCTTTGTGCCAATGAGACGTGCAGGCAGGACTCTTGTATCGTTCAGAACAATGATATCCCCTTCCTGCAGCTCGTCCACAATATGACGGAACTGACGATGTTTTACGTCTCCCGTCACTTTATCCAAAACCATCAACCTGCTCGCAGTCCGATCTTTGAGAGGTGTTTGTGCAATGAGGCTTTCAGGTAAATCAAAATCAAAATCATTTACATCCATAATCCGCGTGAACTCCTTCTATCAATAATTGAACATCTTTTATTACGTAATCGATTCGGGCGGCTCGTAACCGAAGTGATCATAAGCGAGTCGAGTAGCAATCCTGCCGCGAGGTGTTCTTTGAAGGAAACCGATTTGCAACAAATAAGGCTCATAAACGTCCTCAATCGTGATGGACTCTTCGCCAATGCTTGCGGCAATCGTATCAATCCCGACCGGACCGCCGCGGAATCGTTCAATCATACTGACAAGCAATTTATGATCGATGTGATCGAGACCGTGCGAATCGACTTGCAGCATTTCAAGCGCTTCTTTCGCGATATTCATTGTAATACTGCCGTCGCCACGCACTTGTGCATAATCACGCACTCTGCGCAGGAGACGGTTGGCAATTCGTGGCGTTCCTCTTGAGCGCCTCGCTATTTCAACTGCTGCATTGGCGTCGATATCGACATCGAACAAGCTTGCACTTCTAATTACAATTTCCTTCAATGGAACTTCTCCATAATATTCTAGACGGAGCGGCACACCAAAACGGTCTCGAAGCGGAGCGGACAAAGAACCGGCTCTAGTCGTCGCCCCAATCAATGTAAACGGCGGGAGATCGAGACGTATTGATTTGGCGGATGGCCCTTTCCCCACAACGATGTCGAGACAAAAGTCTTCCATTGCTGGATAAAGCACTTCCTCGATTGACCGGTTCAATCGGTGGATTTCATCGATGAATAGAACATCGCCCGGTTCCAATGATGAAACGACCGCTGCGAGATCGCCAGGCCTTTCAATCGCCGGCCCGCTCGTCATTTTTACATTGACGCCCATTTCGTTTGCTATGACAGTTGCAAGCGTCGTTTTCCCAAGCCCTGGCGGACCGTACAAAAGGACGTGATCCAAGCTTTCACTCCTGCCTTTTGCCGCTTCGATGAAAATACTCAAATTATCTTTTACAGTCTCTTGTCCAATATATTGATGCAACGTTTGAGGTCGCAAAGATTGTTCGAAGCTGTCGTCATAATTGGATTGTTCACTTGAAATGACCCGTTCCATACATACCGCTCCTCCTTTCTATTCCGATTTATTATTTTTGTTTCAATAATAGGCGTAGTGCCAACTTCATATAGCCTTCTGTATCCAGGTCTTCCTTTTGCATCTCAGTCTTCACTTTTGCCAGTTCACGTTGTGAATAGCCTAGCGCCTGCAAAGCAAGGATTGCCTCTTCCAACGCGCCGTTTTCTGCTAATGAAAGCAGTGTCACGTCCGTATCCGGCATTTCAATTTCCGTGAATAGATCCCCGAGCTTCCCTTTCAAGTCAAGGATTATTTGACGTGCCGTCTTTTTTCCGACGCCTGGAAACTGGACGAGGAATGATTCGTCTTCCCTTTCGATTGCACCGATGACTTGAGAAGGTATGCCGCTTGCCAAAATGGCTAGAGCACCTTTCGGACCGATTCCAGAAACAGTGATAAGCTTCTTGAACAATTCACGCTGTTCTATCGATTTGAACCCGAGCAACCACTGCATGTCTTCACGCACATGTAAATAAGTGAATACTTGCTGCACTTCTTCCGTTTGATGGAAGGCATATGGATTAGGCGTCATGATCTGCCAACCGATGCCGCCTTGTTCAACCGTTATGTATTCGGGTGTCACCCGGGTAATTATTCCTTTTATATAATCGTACAAGCCATTCTCCCCCTAAAGTATCGAAACTATTATAGCATACGAACGGGTTTTCTACATAGAAAAGCGGAGGGTGGCGTTCAGCTGCGACAGCAGGGCAAAGATGTGCTCGTAACGCTTCGCTTTTACTCGCAAAAGCCGTTCTTCGTTACGGCTTTCGATGGAGGGCTTGGACAAAAGGCGCTTTTTGCCTTTTGCTTCACGCCTGAAGCGACCCGAGCTGCTGCCACCCGGTGCTGGACAATAAAAAAAGCCGCTGAAGAGGCGGCTCATTCATTGACTTGCATTATGATAAATATTTTGCACATCATCATCGTCTTCTAATGCTTCAATCATCTTTTCAAATTGGTCGGCATGATCACCTTGCAATCCCGTATAGATCGTCGGAATCATTTCAATCTCCGCTGAAATAAATTCTATTCCTTCAGCTTCCAAAGCTTCTTTTACTTCCATGAAGCTGGACGGTTCTGTAATAATTTCAAAGCCATCTTCTGTCGACTCAATGTCTTCAGCACCCGCCTCCAAAGCTGCAAGCATGATTGCTTCCTCACCGGTGTCAGCAGTACGCTCGACAAATAGGCGTCCTTTTCGGTTGAATAAATAGCCGACCGATCCGCTTTCTCCCAAGTTTCCGCCATTTTTATTGAAAGCTACACGGATATTCGGCCCTGTGCGGTTTCTGTTCTCAGTTAAACAATAAACAAGAACAGCTACCCCTCCAGGTCCATATCCTTCATAGACGACTTCCTCATAGTTTTCATCCGCACCTGCGCCAGTCGCTTTATCGATAGCTCTTTTAATGACATCATTCGGCACGTTTAAGCCTTTTGATTTCTCGATTGCAAGACGGAGTGCGGGATTCATGTCGGGATCTCCTCCACCCGTTTTTGCAGCGACATAGAGTTCCCTCGACATCTTTTGAAAGATTTTGCCTCGTTTCGCGTCTTGCGCGCCTTTACGGTTTTGGATATTTTTCCACTTTGAATGGCCAGCCATTATGCATCCTCCTACTTCATGTTCCGTTCTACATCATACCATAACTTCGGCCATGAAGAGAGGGCATACTCCGTAAAGGGGATGAGCTTTCTAGAAATATTTTCTTGTTTCGCTTCCGGCATATTTAAAAGATGCAACCATTCCCTTAACATCTCATTCGGATAAAGCAGCATCGATTTAGATGCGTTATCGAGATCTTTTAAAGACATCTGCTCTGCCAATAGGAACTCCAAATTGTAGCAAACATTCGGCAAGACACGGTGCATCCAAAGTGCCAATTCGGTTCCAGGTGGTCCTGTACATGCAAGGTCGAAATCGATGAAGCGAATTAAACCGTTTCCATCACGAAGAATATTGTGATGGACGACATCCCCGTGAAGCAACGTATAGCCCGAAAGCTTCCGATAGTTCTTCTTCAAAATGGGAAGAGCTTCTTCCCCATACATGATTATCTCATCAACCGCTTGTTTCCTTAAAAATTTCCCGAAAGCATCACGATTTTCAATAAAGCGATCAAGTCTTTCTTGCCATTTTTCCAAGAGCTGATATCTATGCAGATAAGGGGAGGCATCCCAATCAATCTGCTCTTTTGTTCGATGCAATGCTTGAAGGGCTATTAAGGAATCGGTTCGATCACTACGTCGCCTGAAGTTGACGGGTTTCGTCCCTTCAATCCATGGCTGCATAATGAATAACGGATCCTCCGTTGGAAGGATTGGAACAATATGAGGAAAACGGATCGCATGCAACTGTCGGTGTACATACTCGACTTTCACCGCCGTTGAACGCGTTGTATATCTTTTTAACGAATAGGCGGATTCCCCTTCCACCATTTTCCAGACATTTTTCTTTACTTTACGGATATTCTTTTCCAGCGCCATACGCCGGTCAGCAGCCGCATCCGTAATTATCCATAGGATTGAAAGGCTGCATATGCATTGGATTCATTTGCATCGGGTTCATGTGCATTGGATTCATTTGCATTGGATTCATTTGCGTCGGATTCATTTGCATCGGGCTCACTTGCATCGGGCTCACTTGCATCGGCATCATATAATTCGGTTGCATCTCACTCGGACCAAATCCATAGAATCCATGGTGAGGGCAACCACAGTGATGAACAGGCATCGGAGGACATGGATAACCGAAAAAGAATGGTTGCTGAGGCTGCATCATCATCTCGCTAGGATTTTGATACTCGGGTGATACCATTTGAGGCACATATCCTTGCTCCGGCGGACAGTAAACCATATGTTCCGGTGATTCAAGCGGAATCGTCGGTGACTCCATCAACTCCCAGCCTCTGACAGGATAAGGCGGAGAAACTCCAGGACCTCTTCCCGGATAAATTGGTGATTCTTCAAACTCATCCATTTCTTCGGCACTTTCAATCGAAGGTGGTTTCACTCCTAATTTTGCTGGTGTTGTCGGCATTTCCTTCGCCGGCATTACTTGTGAAGGCATAGATTGCGGCGGCATGGCTGGCGTTGGCATAGGCGCCGGCATTTGTTGAGTGAAGCTTGGAAACGGCATCGGTACACAATCCGCATCGTAAATAGGCATCCATCCGCAAGGAACAGGCATAATCGGCTGGAAAAATTGTGGCATTGCCATTGGCGGTGTAGGAACGGCAGGCGGTATGGACGGTAATGGCTGCACAGTCTCTGCAGGTGGTGTCATTACAGGCGGTGGCTGAACAGGCAAGCTCGGCATAGGCTGTCTCGGCACAGATGGCGGCTTCGGCATTTCAAATTCAGGTTCAACCTTCGGCAATGGAACCGGTTCCTTCGGCTTAGTCGGCTTTTCCATTGCAGGAGGCGTAGATGGCTTTACTTGCTGAGGCTTTACTTGTTGAGGCTTAACCTTCTCAGGCATTTTTTCCTTGCCTTTCTCACTCGGCAGAGGTGCAGTTTTCTTCTTTGGCAAAAAAATCTTCATTCCCGGAACGATATAATCCGGATTTGCCAAATGGGCATTCACCCTTTTCAAATCTTCAAAAGGGATACCGTACTGTCGTGCAATTTTCCACAACGTATCCCCTTTTACAACAATATGGACATCCACTAACAAAATCCCCCTTCCATCAATCCATCGTATGAACGAACGCCCGTCTATGTGACGCAAATTTAAGAAAGACGCCCTCTCTCTTAGTATGTATATTGTGGAATTGTCCCGATTATTCATTTGAAAAATTGATGTTCGTAGGCTTTCTAGCCTTTTAAATGAAAAAACCTCCAAGCTAATAAAAGTTAGCTTGAAGGTCTATGTTCATATGGAAAATACGAACCGAATGATTGAACCGTGCAATTAAGCGCCGCAAGTTCCTCAAGGGCACCTCTCATCATCGGGTGCTCTTCACTTTCCAATACGTCGATGATGAAAAAATAATTTCCTAACCCAGTTTTCATGGGCCGTGATTCGATTTTGCTTAAATTTAGCTTCCGCCATGCAAACACTGATAATATTTGATGAAGCACTCCTGAACGATCGTCTTCGGGTAACTTTATCATTAATGTCGTTTTCGGCTCTTTCGAATGACCCGGTACTTCCAAATGGCCTTTTCTCAATGATAAGACGACAAACCGTGTATGGTTGAAATGAAAATCGTGTATATTTTCTTCAGCGATATGTAGGCCGTACTTTTCAGAAGCCAAACGATTTCCGATTGCGGCGATACGAAGCTCCGGATTTTCGGAAATATATTTTGCAGCCGCAGCTGTCGATGTTGTCTGAATCAAAGGCGTACGGCGGTAATGATATTGCAAATACTTATGGCATTGTGCAAGTGCATGTGGATGAGAATGGACCGATTCGAGCTTCTCTAAATGATCCTTCTGCTTCTTATTCACCATCAGATGCTGTTCAATCGGAATCGAAATTTCCGCATTGATATACAATTCGCTACCATGGAATAAATAATCAATCGTCATTGGCACCGAGCCTTCCAACGCGTTTTCAAGCGGCACTATCGCGTACGCGACATGACCTTCCGTTACAGCTTCTATACAATCAGGTATCGTCGGTTGGGGCACCAAGCCTTCCGTTCCAAAAAGGTGAGTTGCCGCAACATGAGTAAATGATGCTTCAGGCCCCAAATAGGCGACCGTTGGCTTGTAATCTTGTTCGCTCATCTCAGATCCTCCATCTAGTTGCTCCACTTTATTTTTCTATCTTTGTTGTTCGCCTTTGGGTGCTATCCCCGATAAACGCCCTCCGCTTTTATCATTACCGAGCTATAGGCGCATTAAAGAGCTCCCGAGCTGATCAAATGGACGGAATCTATGAAGTTAGGCGCTTTCAACTTTTGCATAAATTCCTCCATTTTGATCTGCATCTCGGTTACATCAAGTGACAACGTTATATTAGCACGACCTTGCACCGGGATTGTCTGGTGAATGGTCAGCACATTACATTTCGCCTCCGAAATGATCCGAAGAATCGTCGCAAGCGATCCTTTCCGGTCCTCGAGTTGAATAAAAATTGTCAACACTCGTTCACGAGCGATCGATTCGAATGGGAAGACAGTATCCTTATATTTATAATAAGCACTGCGGGACAATCCGACCCGCTTCGTCGCTTCCTGGATTGTCCTTTCCTCCCCGCTCGCTAGAAGCCTTTTCGCCTCTAACATCTTAAGCATCGATTCCGTAAGTACATCTTCCCTTACTAGATAAAACTGCCCTTCCCCCAATGGCCTCATTGAATGCCTCCTTGCAACAATTCATTACTCATCCTCGATAATATCTTATTCGAGGAATTCGAATTCGAAGTCGAGGATTCTAACTGTATCCCCGTCTTTCGCACCTCGCTCGCGAAGAGCATCGTCTACACCCATTCCACGCATTTGACGTGCAAATTTACGGACAGATTGATCGAAATTGAAGTCGGTCATCTTGAATAGACGTTCGAGAGTATATCCTGATAGGACATATGCTCCATCATCATCTCGCGTAATCTTGAAGTCAGCGGTTTCAGCTTCGTGCTTATAAAGAACTGAACGATTTTCATCCTCTTCTTCGATTTCATGCATCGGGAACTCCGGCGTCGTTTCAAGCAAGTCGGCAACTGTAAATAGCAGCTGATCCAACCCTACACGTGTAATCGCAGAAATAGGGAAAATCTTTGCATCTGTTTCGCCCAGCTTCTCTTTGAACAGTTTTAAGTTTTCTTCAGCTTCCGGCATGTCCATTTTATTTGCAACGATGACTTGAGGACGCTCCATTAAGCGAAGATTGTATTTCTCCAGTTCTTCGTTGATTGTAATGTAATCTTCGTACGGATCCCGCCCTTCTATTCCAGACATATCGACGACGTGGATGATGACTCTTGTCCGTTCAATATGCCGCAAGAACTGATGACCGAGACCGACGCCTTCATGTGCTCCTTCGATAAGACCTGGTAAATCGGCTAGAACAAATGTCCTTCCACCTTCCAACTCCACCATTCCAAGATTCGGCACAAGCGTTGTAAAATGGTAGTCGGCAATTTTCGGTTTTGCTGCGGATACGACAGATAATAATGTCGACTTTCCTACGCTCGGGAAACCAACGAGGCCAGCATCTGCGAGCACTTTTAATTCAAGTGTAATTTCCCGTTCGACGCCCGGTTCTCCTTTTTCCGATAACTCAGGTGCAGGATTTTGCGGTGTAGCGAAACGCGAATTCCCTCGTCCGCCTCGTCCGCCTTTCGCGATGACAGCTGTCTGGCCATGTTCCACGAGATCAGCGATGATATGACCAGTTTCCAAATCCTTGACGATCGTACCTGGAGGAACTTTAACTACCATGTTCTCTCCGCCTTTACCGTGCTTGTTTTTACTGCCTCCGTGCTCTCCACGTGGGGCTTTGAAGTGTCGCTGATAGCGAAAATCCATTAGCGTCCGTAATCCTTCATCTACGATGAAAACGACGTCCCCGCCTTTTCCTCCGTCCCCACCAGCAGGACCTCCGTAGGCTACGTACTTCTCGCGGCGGAATGCAACCATTCCATCGCCGCCGTCGCCGCCTTTGACATATACTTTAACGTGATCGACAAACATGTTTTTTCCTCCTATCGTCCACTTAATGTGAACGTCCATTGCTTATCTTGCAAAACTCCACTCACTTCAAACCCATCGTCCGTATTTGGTAAATTGGGCGATTCGGTAAATGAGAGGGTCCCTTCGATGGTCAATTGAAGCGACCATTGTTCTTCGGTAGCTTTTACTATGATATGGACGATGTATTCATCCATCGGATCGACTGATTCTCCTACGATGCCAATTAACCGTTCCAAATAATCGGCAATCACTTCATCATTCGCCGTCCGGTCTCCTGCAATAATGTCGCATTGCAACTTTTTCGAGAAAGCCGTATGCCTCCATTCAAATGTGCTAATCCAAATTTCCGTCTTCGGCAGGCGAAGCTTTTCCAACATGGATAGGTGCCGCATGCGTTCTGTCGTTTCTAATAGCGTATTTCGGGCTTCAGGCATTTTCCCGAGATCCATATATAATAACATTAGTTGCAAATCATTTAAAAAATCATGGCGTGCAAATTTCAGCGCTTTCCCAATCGTCAAGTCTTCCGATTCCATTTTCTCACCGCCAAAGATATCATATACTACAGTATAGCATCCCTTTCACAAAATCCGTCAAAGATATGGATTAATTTGTTGGTGTTATGTACTTTGGCGATAATGGATTGGCATTAATAGCAGATAAAAATCAAAATAAAAAAGGACTGCACGTAAAATGCAGTCCTTTCAATGTTAGTCATAACATTAAGCTTCTTGAGCTACAGGGTATACGCTCACTTTTTTCTTGTCGCGGCCAAAACGCTCGAAGCGAACTACGCCGTCAACCTTTGCGAAAAGTGTATCGTCCCCGCCGCGGCCAACGTTTTCACCTGGGTGAATTTTTGTTCCGCGTTGACGATAAAGGATAGAGCCGCCAGAAACGAATTGTCCGTCAGCACGTTTAGCGCCAAGACGTTTCGATTCGGAGTCACGACCGTTCTTTGTAGAACCTACCCCTTTTTTCGATGCGAAAAACTGGAGATCCAAACGTAACATCAGTGCCACCTCCTATCGGTTAAAAATAAGTTTTATATGTTGCCCGTAATCTTGTTCAATCGTCTGTAATGAAACAATCATCGCCTTCACAATCAATTGAATTTCCTTATCTTTTTCCGTTTCCGGAAAAACCACTTTCAAATAACCACCATCTGATCCTTGTTGGATGTCAGGAGTTATGCCAGTGAGTGCAATAACAGCATTGACGGCTCCGAATGAAACCGCAGATGCGCCTGCACAGACAAGATCTTTTCCATGTACTGCGAAATCGGCATGGCCTTTCATCTCAAATGAGCTGATCCGGCCGGATGGTTGTTCATTAATACTGATTTTGATCATGTCGGCTTACGCGTTGATGCCTTCGATGACAACTTTTGTGTATGGCTGACGATGACCTTGCTTTTTGTGGTAGTTCTTTTTCGGCTTGTATTTGAAAACCGTGATTTTCTTGCCGCGGCCATGCTTAACGATTTTACCAGTAACCGTTGCACCTTCCACGAATGGAGCGCCGACTTTCACGTTTTCTCCACCAACGAATAGAACTTTGTCGAATGTTACAGTTTCTTCAGCTTCGCCGACTACTTTTTCGATGTAGACTTCTTGGCCTTGTTCGACTTTGATTTGTTTTCCACCAGTTTCAATGATTGCGTACATACTTGCACCTCCTCAATAGACTCAGACTCGCCTTCAAAGGTGATCCTAACGGATGCTTGTACCTTGTCAGTGCGGTTGTAGCACAGGTGCGCTACAAACAATAACATTAAAATATTACCATGCACAACTCATGGCGTCAACTGTTTTCTTTTCAATTGCTCATAAGCCTGTTCGTATTTCCGAAACTTGAAGGCAGATATATTTTGAATCAGTAAAAATAGAGCAAGAGTAAGAAAGAGGATCGTTTCAGGTAGTCCAAGAAGAAGCAAAAGGCTGCCGGCTATTAAAACCGATATGGAAAAAATGAGATATGCAGATCTCACTTTATATTTTCTCTCATCTGTTTCAAGCATTGCGCTAATAGCCTGTCCACCGTCAAGAGGTAAAATAGGCAATAAGTTCAGCAAGAGGATCACTACTTGAATACGAAGGAATTGTTCATTCCCCGGAAAAGAAAATAGCTTCGACAGCAGGAGGAGAAAGAATGTGGCAACAGGACCCCCAATGGCAACGAACACTCTTTGCCTTCTCCCGTAAGAGTGCCTATTAGGTATCCTCAGTTCTCCTCCATACGGCATGATTGTGCACGAGCGGACCTTCATGCCAACTAATTTCGCAGAAAGAATATGGCCGCCTTCATGAACAAGAAGTGAAATGAAGACGAGAGCGTAAAACGCTAATCCCCCTGTAATCATCAGCAAGATGAAAAAAGGTGCCAATATAGGATGGAGACGAAGCTTCATTTCGTGTCTTCCGAGAAATAAGTAGCCAAAACTTCAGCCTCCAATACGACTCCTTCCCGCTTCACTTTCAAATAGATTGCTTCTTCGTTCATAAGGGCAAGCGTGTCCCCCTTTTTTACAGTCGAGTAAGGAAGCTTCGAAATCGATCCGACAAATCCATATGTCACTTCGTCTCCATCATCGTATAACACCGTAATTGTCTTACCTGATTGCCGGGTAAATCCAGTGAATACGATGAGCCCGTCCCCTTGTGCTGTAATAGGCATCGGATGAGCATAGGAAGCGATTACACCATCCTTATACGGCTGCATCGATTCGTAAGCTGCGAATGGAAGCTCCTCTACAGATTCGGCGGATACTGTAATTGCATCCTCTTCTGGATTTCCTATGATAGAGGCGACCCACTTTTTCATGACGAGAAAATCTTTGCCTGTCGTTATATATTGGGTTACAGGCTTGTTGATGATTCCGATTTCTTCTAACTTGGCAAAGCTGAATACGCCAATCGCTACTATGGTTGCAATGACCCATTTTGTTTTCCATTTCACCCCGCCACACCACCTTTTTTCTCAGTATATGACGGGTGTACTATGAATATTATGGGCAAATGTCCAAGGAAACTGTTTATTATAGAACGCAAAAAAAGAACCCTTGTTATCAAGGGTTCCCGTTTACTTAGCAAATAATGATTTCAACTTCCCGAAAAATCCAGGTTTACCTTCGTCTAAAGACATGAGCGGTACGGATTCGCCTAGGATCCGACGGGCAATGTTCCTGTAACCGATCGCTGCCGGGTTTGATGGATCCATTACGACTGGCTCTCCTTTATTCGATGAGGAAATGACTTTTTCGTCATCGAGGACGATCCCAAGCAGATCGATTGATAAATGAGTAGTGATTTCATTGACGTCCAAAGCATCGCCGCTATTGACTAGACGGCTTTTAATCCGATTGATGATCAGCTTCGGAGGTTCAATGTCCTCTTGCTCCAACAGACCAATAATACGGTCTGCATCCCTCACTGCTGAAATTTCCGGTGTTGTAACAACGATGGCACGGTCTGCACCGGCAACCGCATTTTTATATCCTTGCTCAATACCTGCAGGACAGTCTATCAAAATATAATCATAGTCACGTTTTAATTCGTTGATTAATTCTTTAATTTGTTCAGGTTCAATTGCATTTTTATCAGTTGTCTGAGCAGCCGGAAGCAAAAAGAGCCCATCTTCAAAACGCTTGTCCTTGACGAGCGCTTGATGGATTTTGCATCGGCCTTGGATGACATCGACGAGATCGTATATGATACGGTTTTCAAGACCGAGGATGACGTCCAGATTGCGGAGGCCGATATCCGTGTCAACGAGACACACTTTTTTCCCTTGTAGAGCCAATGCTGTCCCAAGATTTGCAGATGTCGTCGTTTTACCGACTCCACCTTTTCCAGACGTTATAACGATTGCTTCACCCACACTAGCTCCCTCCTTTGAATGTCGACAGATTAGGTCGGAGAATCCGAAGCTCCTGTAAACGGTCGATGGCAATGAAACCGTTAGGATGTATGTATGCGCATTCCATCTCCGGTTGTTCTGACAAAATTGTCAGCTCGTCAGTCATTGTTTCCAGTCTATCCGCTATCATCAAATGCGTCGCCTCAAGCCACGAAGCCGCGATTACTGCTTCTTCATTGCCAGTAGCACCCGCATGAGCGATTCCTTTTAATCTTCCTAATACGTAAATGCTTCCCCCGGCCTCGACACGGCCGTTCGGATTGACATCGCCGATTACAACAAGATCTCCATCAGCTTTAACGACCTGACCTGAGCGGACGATGCCGATATAGGTCTCCGATTGATTCTCCAATACTTTACGGTTGCATTCCTCTATTGTAATGACTTCGCTTTGAATCTTGGAAACTCGTAAATGCGGCGATTCGTGAACGACATTCATAATTTCCTTTAACTCTTCTTCATTACAATAACGATTACCGGTATGCACCTTCACTTCAGCAAGCCCTTCGAGACTATTTTCGCTGACTTTATTGCGGAGTTCTGCAATCATGTCCGAATAAGCGCATTTGTCGTCAAGTCGGAGGACAAGCCCGTCTTTTGTCCCTTTTATTGTTACATAGTGCTGTTTCGTCATTTGCGTCCCTCACAGTTTTCTTGATTATATTCCGGCTTTTTGCAGTCCTCTTTCATCGAACAACCTTTTGAATAAATATCCGAACATCGCTACGAAAATAGAATTAGCAATTATTGTCGGCATGAGTCGGATGACGATGAATTCTTCGAAGCCGATTGCCGTCAATGCAATCAGGCTGGCAAAGAAGAACGACAGCAGTTCAAGCAGCGCAATCATCACCATTGATAAAAGCATGACGGTAAGGATGTGGCGATGGATTTGCCGGATGATCAAAGCGGCAAGATAGCAGATTACCGGATATAAAAAAGTATATATACCAATAATATCAATGTGATACATATCATACAAGAGTCCAAGTACGATTCCATAGAGGATTGCACGCCTCCGTCCATAGTAGACGGTGATGAAAATCAGATAGACGATAACGAAACGAGGCACGAGAGTGTAAGATACATCTGCGATCGATACAGGTGAGAAAAGACTGAATACTGGTTCGAGGAAAAATAATATGACAGCAATAAGAGGGATTATGAACCTAATCATGATTCATCATCCCCCTTTTCGTCCTCCCCAGGGACTATACCATCTGTACCACTCGTAACTCCGGTTGACCTCTGTACGACCATTACATGATCCAACATGGAGAAATCTGCGGCCGGACGAATATAGGCTAACTTCGTCAATCCAAAATCATCCGTTGACACTTCCGTCACTTCCCCGATGAGCAAGCCTTTCGGGAAGATTCCGCCTAATCCGGATGATTCAACCTTTTGACCTTCCTTGACGTCAAAATTCGAATCGATACGTTTCATTATCAATTCGCCGCGAGAAGGGTCATATCCTTCTATCAAACCGAAAATCGCTTCATCGCCTGGAATAACTGCAGCAACCCGGAAATTGCTGTTTTCAGTCGATAATAATTCCACTGTTGATGTGAAAGCAGTGACAAGCACAACTTTTCCGACGAGGCCGTTTGAGGTTATGACAGCCCTATTCAACTCGACGCCTGCAGCAGTACCTTTATCGATAATGATTTTTTCTTCCCATTGGTCGGGATTTCTCGAAATGACAGTCGCTTGAATAGGATCATAATCTCTAAGACTTTCCTTCTTGTCCACAATTTCACGGAGTTTTTTATTATCCGCCTTCACATCCGCCAGCTCTGCTTGTGTAGAGGCATATTCTTTTAATCGCGCTTTTAAATGCTTGTTTTCTTCATATGTATTCAAAATGCCATCGATTTTATCTAATGTGCCCGTAATATAATGTGCCGGTTTCGAGAAAAGAGATTGCCCGAAACCGACGACGTCTTTCACTATTTGCTCTGGAAGGGTGGCATTCTGCCTGTCTTTTAGGGAGAATGAAATCAATGCCACGAGGACAATGACGCCCACAAGCAGCAAAATCAACCGTTTATTCGAAAAAAATCGCGGCATTGCCCAAATCCTCCCTCATTACCTAGCTTGCATCTTTTTAATCACTTCGAAATTATCGAGTGCTTTCCCTGTCCCAATCGCTACGCAATCAAGCGGATCTTCAGCAATGAAAACAGGCATATTCGTTTCATCAGAAATAACCTTGTCCAAGTTTTCAAGAAGCGCTCCGCCGCCTGTCAAGACAATTCCTCGTTCCATAACGTCCGCAGAAAGTTCAGGTGGTGTAGCTTCCAATGTTTTCTTAACGCCTTCAATAATTTGTGAAATGGATTCACGAAGGGCTTCAACGATTTCATCTGAAGAGATTTCCAATGTTTTTGGCAGGCCAGTTAACAAGTCACGGCCTCTAATTTCCATCTTTTCAGGCTTAGCAGATACTTTCGCTGAACCGATTTCAATTTTGATAGCTTCCGCAGTACGTTCACCGATTGTCAAATTATACACTTTACGGATATAACTGATGATCGCGCCATCCATCGAGTCACCGCCGACACGAATCGATTCGCTCGTAACAATTCCTCCAAGAGAAATGACTGCAACTTCCGTCGTACCGCCACCTATATCGACGACCATGCTGCCAGTAGGTTCCCAAACTGGTAAATTAGCACCGATAGCAGCTGCAAAGGGCTCTTCAATTGTAAACGCATCTTTGGCACCGGCTTGTCTTGCCGCATCGATAACTGCGCGCTGTTCGACAGATGTAATGCCGAAAGGAACACATACCATGACGTTAGGCTTCTTCCAAGCACTTCCCGCAGCTTTTGTCGCTTCTTTCATATAATGCTCAATCATTGCTGTTGTAATTTCAAAATCCGCAATAACTCCATCTTTCATTGGTCGAGTCGCCACGATAGAACCCGGTGTACGTCCAATCATATTTTTAGCCGCTGAACCGACTGCCACGATTTCATTCGTCACTGTGTTTTTCGCTACGACGGATGGCTCTCTAAGAACGATCCCTTTTCCTTTAATGAATACCAATGTATTTGCTGTGCCGAGGTCGATCCCGACATCTCTTGATCCTAATCCAAACAAATTTGTTCTTCCTTTCTATTCGACCGCATAAAATGGTCTTCTTGAAATCATACACCACATTATAACGGATTGGAGAACAAATTCACAGTGTCAATAGCAATAGTAAGTATTTTGATGCTAATGCCTTCCTATCAAATACAAACATGCTAAGCAATTGAATTCCCTTTATGCTATAGGGTTAGGGGCACTTTCTCACTTATTTGTGCAAATAAATCCTTTACCAGTTTAGGAGTTAATTGCTAACTCATATATCCCTTTTCCTTAAGACTTATGAAACGATGATCGCCAATGATAAGATGGTCCAGCAGCTCGATTCCAATAATGGCGCCTGCTTCAACAAGCCTATCTGTAACCTCGATATCCTCCGGTGATGGTGTTGGATTGCCACTTGGATGATTATGTGCACAAATTATTGAGGCAGCGGATCGTTTCACTGCTTCACGGAAAATCTCCCTAGGATGGACGATTGATGAATTTAAGCTACCGATAAAAATCGTCTGTTTATGAAGCACTTCATTTTTTACATTCAAAAAAAGAACGACGAAATGCTCCTGAACAAGGGAAGACATGTCCGTCATCAAATACGCAGCGGCATCTTCCGGCGATTTAATGACATAGCGCCCCTCCGAATGTTTGCGATAAATCCTCTTCCCAAGCTCCACTGCAGCAAGAATTTGGACAGCCTTCGCTTCTCCGATGCCTTTAATGGCCGTCATCTCTTCCACAGTCGCATCTTTAAAGTCTTGAATCTTGTCAAATGACTTCAAAATCCTATTGGCAAGCATCAAGACGGACTCTTCCTTCGTGCCTGTCCTAAGCAGGATAGCCATGAGCTCCTGATTCGACAAACTTCCAGCACCTTGGCGAATAAGCCTTTCTCGAGGTCTATCCGCGATATGTACATCCCGGATCATCATTTGCTTCTTCACATCGACTGTCAAAGAATCATTCACCTTCCTTCAACAGGATGATGCCTTCATTGCGCAATGTCTCGACGAGTTTTGATAAAGGCAATCCTACAACATTCAAATAGTCCCCTTCAATTTTATCGACAAGAAGCGCACCCGCTGTTTGGATGCCGTATCCGCCTGCCTTGTCCATCGGGTCGCCTGAATCGACATATGCCTGAAGCAGCTGTTCATCTAGTTTCTTGAATGTTACTTTTGTCTCCACCGAAAATACTTTCGACAATCCGTTTCCAATAATACTCACACCCGTGAAAACCGAATGGGTGTTACCGGAAAACTTCCTTAGAAAGCTTTCGGCTTGTTCTTTCGAAGATGGTTTCGGGTAGACCTCCCCTTCAAAAACAACAATCGTGTCCGCCGCAATGACGACTGCATCCGGTTTTTCTTTCGAAACGGCTGCTCCCTTTTTCACCGCAAGCTTCTGGACGTACTCTTCAAAATCCCCTTCCGTCCACTCCACTACTTCTTCGACATTGCTCGGCATCGTTTCGAAAGGTATGCCAATGTTCCTAAGCAGCTCCTGCCTTCTTGGAGAGCCAGAAGCTAAAATAATCGGTACTTCCGTCATGAATTCCATATATGCAACCTCCTTATTCTATCTATATCATACTGTAGAAGATGCGTAATGGAAATTTTCATAAATCAGCAATAACTTGATTTCCCCTCGAATTCCGGCTTTAAAAATTAATTTTCGCGCAGCCATCCTTATTGGAATAGTTCGAAATCAGATGAAGTCGGACAATACGTAAATCCGAAGTGAACGCTGTTAGACCCAATATATTTTTGCGGAATTCAGCTGTCTTTTCATCTTCCACTTCTCCTTCTGCAGCAGTTGTCAAAACTTTAATTTTGGATAATTCGGTTTCAGATAAAACGCTTCTTAATTTTCCAGCGCCCACGTTCGAGCATGACGATGCATCAACGAAAAATGGCTTTCTAAACGTCATTTCATAATCGCTCACTTCAATTTCATCTTCCTGAATGCCGACCTCACTCCACACATAGAACTGTCCCTCGATTTGTAAAACAGCTGCTTTTGCAAGACTTACATCTTGCGCAATGAAATCTTTCGCTGATTGCACGGATGAAAACACACCATGCTGTTTAGCGAACAGTTTGAGAGGGGCTTCATCCCCAGATATGGCCGGGCCGGATGCTGGTGTTGTTTCACCCGAAGTCGGCGGGTCTGCCGCAACTGTCTCTTGTTCGATCGCTTTTTCCTTCCCTATCCCATTCGTTCCGACAATAATTAAACCTACTATCACTACTGCAGCAATGCCGATTAATACACCATGGAGCATCGCCATCGCAACTGTCACTTTCGAATATTTCTTTCTGAAATTCATGCCAGTCCACCCCGTTTTTAGTAACCGTATCAAACTCGACATGAAAAAGAACAAGACGTATGTCGCCTTGTCCTAAAAAATTTATCGACTTAAATGAATAATTGCTGATACCATTCGACAAAGTCTGCTCCGAAGAAATACGAAAGGACTGCTGCCGCTGCAATGGATGGTCCGAAGGCAACAGGTGTCTTCTTGCCTTTCCCGGTTTTCTTCAGCACGTATATGCCGACGACAGAGCCGATCAGAGAGGCGAGGAACAATGTTAAAAGTGTATTTATCGTACCGAGCACAAGACCGATGACAAAGAATAATTTAATATCTCCTCCGCCCATTCCGCCTTTCGACAAGACAGCAATGAGAAAGAGCACGACAAAACCGACAGCGGCTCCTAACAAGCTATCCCACCAAGGCGACGTTGGAATGATCCATCGAAGGATTAAAAAAGCGATGGCAAACGGCAGTAGCACTTTGTCCGGAATAATCATATACGCTATATCTGAAACAGTAATGATAACGAGCAATGAAACGAAAAGCAAAGCGATAACCAATTCATATGTAAAACCGATATGGTAATACGAAAATGCAAATAAAGCACCTGTTAGGAATTCCATTAAAGGATACATCGGGCTAATTTTCTGTCCGCATCCCTTACATTTTCCGCGCAAAGCAATATAGGAGAAAATCGGTATCAAATCGAGCGTGCGCAGCTTCCGATTGCATGCAGTGCAATGGGATGGCGGCGAAACAATCGATTCCTTTTTCGGCACACGAAGGCCGACGACGTTAAAGAAGGAACCGAAGATGGTGCCGTATAAGAAAAATAAAATTACCCACACAATACTCATTCATGATCACCCAATCCAGGCATTTGATTAATTGGTGTCGGATCCTGTTTGCCAGCCGGCACCGGCGCGTCCACTTTGGGAGCTTCATTTTCAAGATTGCCCAAATCGGACCGGAAAAACGCATGGAAAGTAATTAGGAGATCCATCAAGCCGCTCTCCTGTTCGAACGTTCTCACTTCCTCAGGCGCCGTGAATTCAATACGATTGATAATGAATATTCGCTCCATCTTTTCAATTTCTTCGATGAATCGATCGATCTGCATGTATTCATCCGCCTGTAAATGCACTTCCGCAACGACAGCTTGTACATTCTCAACAAGTTCAGGAGGATTTTCCATAATCGTTTCTTCAAGTGAAAAATTCACTTCATTCACTAATGCTTCCGATTTCACTTCCGCCTTTTGTACTTGAAGAAGAATTAGATCCTCAAGGGGCTTTACAGGCAGCTTTTCCTGCAAAGGACGAGAGCTCGATAGTCTGGATTGACTTTGCTGAGCCTCTTGTCGCTGTAATGCAAAAAGGATATCTCTTTCATTCGCCAACGTCTGCTCAGCACGTTCAGCCGAATCTTTCGCAGGAGCATAGATTTGAAAATACGAATAAGCAGCGAGGACGATTAGAAATACGATCGCCAAAATAAGCAGTCCCGTCTCCTTTTGACGTTTTGTCATATTACTCATCGGAGTCACCCTCCTGCTCAACTGTTTCATCTGTAGCTTCAACTTCTTCTGTTCCTTCAACTTCAACGACAGCACCACGTTCATCTTTGTATTCAATATGATACGTCGCTTCAAAGCGTGGAAGCGTCGCCAAATCTGTTTCCTCATCCAGACTTTCGGCGACTAACGATTCCATCGTAGCCGAAGAGACGACTGTCGAAGATTTGATTCTCGTCAAATAATAGGCGGCGTCGGATTTATTGTCGAATTGGACGATGACTGTTGATTTATGAGGTGCTGTAAATTCGAATGAAACAAAGAAACCTCGTTGTGGCAATAAAGCGATCATTTCACGCAATAAAGGTAAAGTATCGAACCGATTCGCCTCCGCCCATTCTACAGTCGATGCAAGTTTTTCCCAATCATCTGCATTTGTGGAAGGCTGAATATCCTCCCGAATCGCTTCTTGGCTTGCATGCAAGGCGGTGATTTGCATTTCCGTCCGAGCAGCCTCTTTCGACAAAGAAAGGGAGAGGATAAAAAGAACAGCCCAAAAAAGAATAGCCGCACCTATAACAATGAGTGCAGCAATAAGGAGCGTCGATCGCTCCCTTTCCTTTTCGGGCAATAAATTAATATCAACGAGCATGTACTACACCTCTTTCAATGCCAAACCGATCGTCCGGTTGAAGGTTGCGGGCAATTGTCGTCCATCTTGAAGCTCCAACGGTCTTTTCAGCAAACGTTCCGCTTGGATTGAAAACCGCTCGCGTATGGTGGACAATAAATCTTCCATATCTCTATATTCGCCATTGACGAGCAAGTGGGTGATGGAAGCATTTCCGTTATGTAAATTATATCGATAAAAATTCATCAACTTTTCAAGTTCCATCACAATCGTTGTCGGCGTAATGGAATGAGGATCTGCGTGAACATCCGCAACGATTGAAAGATCAGCTGATTGTGACAGATCGACAGGTCGCATGAAAAGTGGGTAATGCTTATGGAAGATCGAGACAGTTAATACACCATCATGCATATCGGCGATCAACACATGCTCATGCCCTGAAAATTGATACACTTTGTACGCAAGCCGATACAGTGCGAGCGGGCCGATATCAGCAACGACAGGATTGAGTTTCACTGCCTTAAAGACGTTTTCGTACTGATCCAAAATACTTTCCTTTGAGGCAATCAAAATCGCTTCTTTGCTCTCATCATTCAACGTGCAAGGGACGACATCAAAAACCGGATCATCAAACGGCAAATAAATCGTTGAACCGATTTCAATGAAAAAATGCCCCTTTAATTCATCCGGCTCAACATCATCCGGATAAGGCACTTTACGAATCATCACATATGTATCGGGCGCAAGGAATTGGACATCACGCTTCGCGATGCCCCATTCCTTCAAATGCCCTTCCAAAATGACCACAAGCGTCTCCGTATCAACAATCTTCCCCTCGACGACCGTGTTAGGAGGAAGCACAACTTCCTCCGCACAATCGACGACAAGCGGGTCAGTCGACTTCAACCGGACAAACCGGACGGCATCATCTTCAATTGTAAGTGTTGCCGGCTGTTTGCGGCGGTTGAATAGTGGCATTATTACTACTCCCAAATAACTTTATTTTTTAGGTACTACCTTTGAATTACCGCTGTCATTAATTTCTTGTACAGTTGCTGTAGTGAATGAAACAGTCTTATCAGCTCCATCGGCATAATTTCCTGAAGCGGTGATATTTGTTTTCTTCTGTTCTGTTCTCTTAAACACTTTTCCATCAGTCGCGTTTAATTTACCTAAATCAGACATATATCCATCATTTTTCAAGACTTCTAAGGTTACATCTGTTGCTTTGTCATTTTCCACAAAGTATAGTTCCGCAGCAGAAATTGCATTTAAAGCATCTGCTTTAACGGCCTTGATTCTTGAGTTTTCAATTATGCTTCCAATCGAAGGCACAGCAATCGCTGCAATAATACCCAAAATCACAATTACCGCTAATAACTCGACAAGCGTTAGCCCTTTTTCATTTTTCAAACGTTTTTGTAAAAACTTTTTCATCATGATTCCTCCCTATTCTACCTTATTTTCATTTTCAAATTAAGAATACCAAACTACTAGTAGAAATGAAACTATCAACCTACCTATTTATATAACTTTTCATTTTTCGACAAAATTCGTTACATATTATCTATTTCTGTAAACAGGCTAAACATCGGCAATAGGATCGAAAGCACTATCGTCCCGACCAAACCTGCTAAAAGAACTATCATTAAGGGCTCAATTAATGCTTTAAGCCGATCCGTTGAGGCATCGACTTCTTTTTCATAGAAATCGGCTACTTTACCGAGCATCGCATCAAGTGATCCAGTTTGTTCTCCGATTGCAATCATATGTGGAATTAACGGAGGGAATGCCCAATGACCCGCCATCGGTTCCGTCAACGAGCCGCCTCTTTCCAATGATTGTCTTGATTCACCGACAACCCGCGAAATGACTTCGTTTTCAACTATTTTCTCCGTCATCGACAATGCCTGTAAGATTGGCACGGAACTAGCAAATAATGAACTGAGCGTTCTCGTCAGTGTAGATAGCGCTGACTTTTTCATAAGGTCACCGAAAATCGGAATTCGTAATAAAAATGAATCTAGTATATACTTCCCTTCCTTATTGCTACGCATCATCAATATACCAACAATGATCGCAGCCACCAATAGGATAAAAACATACCAGTAACTGACCATGAAATTACTTGCCTTCAAAACAAACTGCGTCAGCCAAGGGAGTTCTCCACCGACGCTATCGAAAAGGTCGACGAACATCGGGACGACAAAAGTTAATAGGAAAATGACAACGCCAATTGCGACAATACCTACGACTATCGGATAGGACATCGCAGAAATGACTTTTTGCTTTGTCATATGGGCTTTCTCATAATGCTCGGCAAGCCTGTCTAACGAATCGTCGACTGTTCCTGACATTTCCCCCGCTTTGATCATGTTGATGACCAATGGTTCAAATGCCTTCGGGTGTTTCATCAACGTGTCCGATAATGCTCCACCACTACGAAGGTCATCTCCAATAGAAACTAAAATCTTTTGGAAAGGCTTCGATTCGACTTGCAAAGAAAGAATGCGGATCGATTCTACTATCGTGACGCCCGCTCGAAGCAATGTCGAAAATTGGCGGAGAAACATAATGAACTGCGTTCGCTTGATCGGTTTTCCGAGATGGATTTCTTTTGTAAGAACCGTTTCGGCTTGCTCGGTCAAATTAGTGACACGGATTCCTTGGTTCTTTAACTTCAATGCAGCTTCCCGCTTATTCACTGCGACAACAACGCCGGTTCTTTTGGATTTGGCATCTCGACCATCATATTTGAAACGAGCCATCGTTAATCATCACCTTCAATATATGGCAGTGCTGTCTCGTATGAAATAAGTCCACGGTCAAGCAGCTGTCTGACCGAAGTTTCCATCATATGCATCCCCATTGAACGGTTCGTCTGAATGATATTCGGAATTTGATGTACTTTTTCCGAACGGATTAAGTTCGAAATCGCAGAGTTGTTGATCATTAACTCAGTAGCGACTCTCCTACCTTTCCGGTCTACTGTTTGAAAGAGACGTTGCGATAAGACTGCTGTCAAAACGCCAGCCAACTGAACACGTATTTGGGATTGCTGGCCGTGCGGGAAAACGTCGATGATCCGATCAATTGTGGAGGCCGCACTCCAAGTATGGAGCGTCGCAAGAACTAGATGCCCAGTTTCAGCAGCAGTGATGGCGGTTGAAATCGTCTCCAAATCCCTCATCTCCCCGACAAGGATAACGTCGGGATCCTGACGTAAAGAAGCTCGTAATCCGTCAGCAAATGAACTTGTGTCAAAGCCAACTTCTCGTTGGTCAATGATAGATGCTTGATGGGAATGTACATACTCGATCGGGTCTTCAAGAGTGATAATATGTTTACGCATCGTTTCATTCATATAACGGATCATTGCAGCAAGCGTCGTGGACTTTCCAGAACCTGTTGGTCCTGTCACTAATATAAGTCCTTGGGTAGTTTCAGCGAGTGTCTTTAAAGATCCGGGCACTTGCAATTCATCGATTGAAGGAACGATAGTCGGAATTGTCCTGAACGCCAACGAAATCGAACCGCGTTGTTGAAACGCATTCACACGAAAGCGGACGAGATCTTTCAATGTATACGAATAATCAATTTGTCCTTTTTCAAGAAATGTCTTGAATAACTTTTCTGGTATCGTCGTTTTAGCCGCTTCATCGGTAAAAGAATCATCTACTGATATATCACCATAACGCTTTAACTCCCCATGGATCCTGAAGACAGGAGGCACGCCAACCGTCAAATGAATATCGGACGCTTGTAGTTCAAATGCCTTTTTTAATATTGAATTTATTTTTTCATTCATTTCTATACCCCTATTCCAGAAGCGAAACACGCAACACTTCTTCTGTCGTCGTAATGCCCCGTTTCACTTTATCCAATCCATCGTCGATCAAAAATATAGTATGATTCCGCATAGCAATTTCTCGCAGCATTGCCGGAGTTCCATGGTTATTAATTACTTCCCGCATTTCATCATTTATAATAAGCACTTCATGAATGGCGACACGCCCACGATATCCAGTCATATTGCAAGCTGCACAACCAGGTCCACGGACAACCGTTTCAATCTCTTTGCCGCGTTTTGCGAATATCTCTTTTTCACGGTTCGATGCTGGCATTTCCCTGCCGCAATCCCGACAAACACGGCGAATTAGCCGTTGCGCGATAATTGCATTTACTGAAGCTGTTACAAGGAACGGTTCAACGCCCATGTCGATCAATCTCGTGATTGAAGCGATCGAGTCATTCGTATGGATTGTGCTAAGGACGAGGTGACCTGTCAATGATGCTCGAATTGCAATTTCCACCGTTTCACGGTCACGAATTTCACCGACCATAACAATGTCCGGATCTTGTCGTAAAATCGATCGCAATCCATTTGCGAAAGTTAAACCGACTGCAGGATTAACTTGGATTTGATTGATGCCTTCGAGTTGATATTCTACCGGATCTTCAACGGTGATAATATTCACTTCTTCTTGATTCAATCTATTAAGTGCCGCGTATAAAGTGGAAGATTTCCCTGAACCGGTTGGACCGGAAATTAACACAATCCCGTTCGGACGTTCAATTTCCTTCAAGAACCGCTCTAAATTCGTTGGACTAAAACCTAACTTCGTAAGGTCATTCAGCGAGCTGCTCAAATCCAAAATACGCATAACGACTTTCTCGCCAAATACTGTGGGCAATGTCGATACCCTTAGATCGATCGGACGGAAGTCGATTGTTGCCTTAATCCTTCCATCTTGCGGAACACGGTGCTCTGTAATATCAAGGCTCGACATAATTTTAATCCGTGCTGTAAGCATCGCCTGCATATGTTTCGGCAAATATCGTTCGGTCTTTAGCATCCCATCTACTCGGAACCTAATGACGACTTGATGTTCCTGTGGGTCAATATGTATATCACTCGCCTTCTGCGTAATTGCAGAAGACAATAACTGATTGACAAGACGGACAATCGGCGAATCAAGATCCGTCAATTCATCTTGCTGCTCTCTCGTTTCCTCAGGTTGCTCGATGAAAAAGTCTTCCAGCAATTCATCTTCATAATACTTCGATATCGTCCGTAAAATATCGTCTTTTGAGGCAATCGCTGTTTCGATGTGAAAGCCTGTTGACAAACGCAAGTCATCGACAGCCAAATAATCCATAGGGTCGGACATCGCTACAAATAGCCTGTCCCCCTCCGCCTTTAACGGGACAAGTAAATTTCGCTTAGCAAATTCTTTCGGTACTATATTGAACAGCTTTGGATCGAACGGATACCTGAAAAGATTGACGTGCGGAATCCCCAGTTGAAATTCGAGCACCTCGATCAATTGCTGTTCCGTAATATAGCCTCTCTGAAGAAGAGCATCTCCGAGTTTTTGATCTCTTGGCTTTTCTTCCAATGCAGTTTGAAGCTGGAAGTCCGTAATGAGTCCTGATTCAACGAGCAAATCGCCTAAACGTTTCCGTGTTGTCGTCATTTTTATCCCTCTTTCACTTCTTGACGTATATCATTTCCCTGATATCGGAAGACCGCTTTTATCGTAATTAATCTCTTCTTCAGTCGACTCTTCATGGACAGTCCCATCTTCAGTGTCTGAGTTTTGAGAGCCGTTAATATTGTTGGAGTTATTTGAGTCACTTGATTCTATTTCTTCACTGTTGATATTTCCAGGTTCCACGTCCGCAGCAGCAGCTTCACCGTTTTGCGGAAGAGTGGTATTTTCGCTATCTGTACTATCAGTCACCGAAGTATTCCCTTTTGATAATGGATGGATTTCGATTCGATTAATTGGTGCATAAAAATCTTCGGAAATGTCTTCAGTGTCAACAATTTGACCGTCGATAGAAAGTGTCCGTTTAACGATTGCTTCAATGCCCTCTTTTCCATCCTGAGAAACAGTAACTTGTCCATCATCAACGAATGAACTATATTGCCGAACAATTCTTGGTTTATACGTTTCAATATTAGTCGTACTAGGTTCATATTTGTAATAGAGCGGCATGCCTTCGATCGATAGACGGATTGCCCCAGCAGACCAAGCTGTGTGCATAGTGAATTCCGTCTTGTTAGGGTTTGTAAATTGAAAATCAAGTCCTAATGTCTGGTTCATAGCGGCTTCAAAACCTTGTTGGATGTTTGAAGATAAGGACGCACTAATATTACGTTCATCAATCTCAAAATTCGTCTGTAAAACGGCAGTGTAAAGTATAGAAGAAAGTAATGTCATTTCCTCATCCGTAAGTGGTCCAACTTCTTCACTTGTTAACAGCTCCATCATTGAAAACGATGCATATGGCTGAATGATCACTCCATTGAGGGCATTGATTGCTTTAGATAAAGCCGGAGATATCATGTCAATGTTATATTCTGCTGATGCGACTACTTCATTTGGAATTTCATTCGCTAGATAGTCAGTAATATGAACATTTCTAGGCATGATCCCTGTTTGGAGCTCCTTTTCAACTCCTGCAGCAACCGACTTGACTGCATCTTCCGAGAACTGGATGCTTGGTAGCTCTTGACTGAGAACTGTTTTCAATCCATCATGGGAGACACTTGCGATAATCGGATTGTCTTCTCCTGAATTTGCATTAGCTAAGGACATGTCGATATTGAATGAGATTGTTTCAGGTGGAAGTGAAAATTGGATGTCTTGGTAAATTAAGTTCACTTCTAGCTTGGATTGAAGCTCTGAAAAGTCGGATACTAATTTGGATTTGGCTTGCTCGTTTTTTTTGTCAGATATGTTGAATGGCCCTACGTATGTGTGATTTTCAAATTGCTTACCAAATCGAAAATCAGAAGCTAAGGCGACACTTGACATAAAAATCAAAACCACTATAGAAGAAATACCAATAGTTAATGTTTTTTTGTTTAATTGGAACACTTCTCCGAACCCCCTTTACTCATATATCACATCTTCAATAGTGGGTTTATGCCAAGATATCGATTTACCATTTTCCGATTTACACTTTTCCCAAACTTCTTGTTCACTATTTAACTGAATTATTTCTCCTGTGCCTACTTTTTTACCATATGCTACGCTAGCATAGTGAACTAACTTACTTCCTGCATCAATATCTAAGTGTTTATCGACTGTTAGTGAACCAGCCACACACACTAATGAGTTTTTAGAAATATTCAAGTGCCCATTGAAACGTCCCGATCCCCTAATTATTATAGTTGAACCTTCCATGTCCATATTACTTGTTATATTTACAGCTCCGTTTACTCTCATTGTAGTATTCTTGATTCCATTCATATTTTTCGCCTTGAAAGAGTAATCAATATATAGATCTGATCCAGTTAGTTGATTAAAGTTTTTGACGTCAAAACCATCTTTACTAAAAATTATTGAATTTTGCACTGCCAAATTTCCGCTATTGTTTACGAATCCGTCTTCAAAGTAAACAGTTGAATTGGATATTTCTTTATAGTCGCCATTCTTTGATCCTAAACACTTGGTATCTTTCAACTCTCCGCCCTTGCTGCTTTTACAACCCGCGGCATTTACATTATCAGGATAAAGTTTATGCATATTGGGAGGGGACGACATCCCATCTCCACTTGAATTCGATGCTCCACTGAAATCAGGTATAGTAAATGATTGTTCAAATGAAATCTTCTTCTCAGTACCTTTTCCCATTCCCACTGAAGTTCCAGATACCGTTACTGTGTGCCTTTCGGGATACCTTTTCACAGAAGTGGTTTTTAATTTGAAATTATATAGCGTAATATTCTTCTCTAAGGTTAATTCAAGAATTTTCTCTTTCTCTTTAAATATTCGTTCCAGCTCGCTAGTGGTATTTTTTCTAGTTAAATTATAATCAACTACCTTAGCTTTATTATTGGGATTCTCAAGTTGTTTTTTAATATCATTTTGAACAAATGTTTCCAAGTCAGGTATAATGGAAAAGTATAAATTTGAAACATAAGTCTTATAATAGTCTACACCCGCTTCTGCAGCCATTACTGTAAGTTGGCTATCATCCACTTTGAATTCTTGTTTTGCATTTCCAAGTGAACCTCTAATAAAGACAGCTGAAACAGCCATAATGAAGACGACTAAAAAGAGGACTATTAATAATGCGTATCCCTGTTCGTTGTGACTTCTTCGCATTTTTTCACTCCTCCTTCTCCACTTTATATCTAGAGATGACGGTTGAGACACTTACTTCTAATTTGTTATTAACCGGATCAGCAACTACTAGATCCACATTCAAAGAGGAATCTGTTGTTTTCGCTTCAATTTCTTGTTCCGTTGGCAATCCACTAATTTTAAATTCAAATTCCGAAACGATTTTCTTATCTGATTGATTGACAGCTCCCATACAATCTGTCATCCAAATTTCCCCATCTCTCTCCTCCAACTTATATGTATCACATTTCCGGTGAATCTGTTGAAGATTCGTAATTATATAATTAGCCTCCTGTTGCATTCTTAACTTTTTAGTTTCCGTTATATTGTATTTCATGCTTGTAAGTACTGTTGTCCAAATTAACATTATGACAAGTGCGGTCAATAGAAGTACGGCCAATACCTCTACTAGCGTCATTCCTGATTGTCGTGAACTATTGTTATGTTTTTCATTTACTGACTTCAACATAGCCGAAAGTCTCACTGATAACTTTGCCATCTTTTTGAATCGATATATTGACTTCATGCAGACTCAACTCGCCTTCAGCATCCCCAGCTGGCAATGCAGCTTGTTTTTTAACTCTATACTCTACTTCTCCAAATTCACTTTTTTCAGTTCGAATCCAGGTCTCATTTTTATCGATATAACCATTTTCCGAAGTGAAATCACTTAGAGAATATGATGAGTTTCTATAGTTATCTAGAAGCACCCTTGCCTCGTTCATTGCACTCAGCTTGGTCCCAGTCTTCTGATTAAAATTCGTCATCTGCGGAAATATCGTCATAAACCCAATAAAGACGATGCCTAAGATGACTAGAGCAGCCAAGATTTCAACGAGGGTCATCCCTTTTTCGTTTCTTTTATGGCTTTTCATCTGAAACATCGCCTCCCTTATTATGTATCCATTACTTACAGCATACAAAATCCTTTTAAACTAATCAACTAGTCTCTTTCAATAGTAAAAATATCATAGAAAAAGACCGGCATCTGCCAGTCTCAATTCAATATGCCAACATATTCTTCTTCATACACCCCTACCCGATTGCGTCCTGCTTGTTTCCCGCCAATATAAAGCGCCCGGTCGGCGTTCCGCAGCAATTCCTTACCATCTTTTGCATCCATCGGCAATGTTGCTACACCAACACTGATTGTCATTTGAACGATTGCAGGTTTCCTGTCTTCCAAGAGGTCCGGGATAATTTCAAAGCTAGACTCTTCCATCTTTTTTCGAATCATCTCTGCAAATTCCACTGCGTCTTCTTTTTTATAATTTGGCATGACGATTACAAATTCTTCGCCGCCATACCTAGCTAAGGTCATTTCGGGTGTTTGGCAACTCCTCAATAGTGCTGCGAATGCGCAGAGCAGATCATTTCCACTTTGGTGTCCATATGTATCATTGATTGATTTGAAATGATCGATATCTAAAATGATCGTAGACAACGTAGAAATCTCCCCAATATGATAGCGTATCATCTCCTCATCCAGCTTGGACTCCAAGTAACGGAAATTATAAAGACCTGTCAAACCGCATCTCACACTTTTTTCCACTGTTTTTTCATAATATCTTGCCTTATCCACTGCGGTTGCAAAATAGCCTGTTAACAGATCCGCCATCTTTACATGTACATCTTCGAATGCGTACCTTTGTTGCGATGTTAAGATCAGGAAAGCTTCTGTCTTTTGATTTCTCTTAATGGGTGCAGTCATAACACTTTCCACTGATTCGTCAAATGAATATCCTTTCAGTGAGCCGATGTTTTTTTTATTCAAAAATATCCTTGTCACATTTAAGTCCATTCCATCCCCCTCAGAAATCTTTTGAGGAAAAGAAAACTTATTTGGCACTTCACTTTGAAGCTTCCCTTCTTTATGGGAAAGCATGACAAGATTTTCACCCATCCTTAAATCGACGATGTATGCGTTATCATAAGGTATTACGTCATTAATTTTGTCAATGAATGTAACCATAACATCATCGAATCGCAAGCTATCAGCCAGCTGATGACCGATAACCGTTGATGATGATAGTACTTCATTCAATTTATCTGATTTCATATACTTGCTTGAAACAAGTAAAACAATAATAAACGGTACACCTATGAGTAAAAATGCTTCACTGCCAAATTGTTGTAAAAGTAGACAAAACGTAATGGCGAAAGGTAAAAGCAGAATCGAAGAAACATAATCCCACAATACAACTTTCTTCATTCCTGCTGTAGTTATCTTCATCCATCTGAAAAACGTATAAATGACAAGACTATTAACCAATGAATAGGCAGAAGCATAAATGAAGCCTGCCAGTAGAAATGTCCCTAATGACATTTCTTGAAGTGAACCTCCAATAGCATAAAATATCGCGCTACTTATTACAGAAACAATTGCAAAATTAATAGAATTAAATCCAAACCTGAACGCTTTCGGTGTCGAAGACTTCATTGTGTATAGCAATATAAAACTTGTAATTTGCATAAACATCATTTCGGCGACAATGCCATATTGGAAAAACAAAGAGAAGATAACCCATCTCTCCAACGTCATACTTACTTTATCCAATGAAATCGAAGTCATTAATGTCGCAATAAGGATAGCCGAATAAATGACAATTTCTACGTAATTAAGTGATTTCGCCGGAAAGTAGTTGAGGGCAATGTAAAACATTAAAGGAACAACAAGGAGCCACATAATATATACAGCCTTTTTTTGTCTAGCCGTAACTATCAATTCTCATCCCTCTCCCTTCGTCATTTTACATATTCGGCCACTCGGTCTCTACCAGCTTGCTTCGCACCAATGTATAATGCACGATCGGCGTTGCGCAATAAATTCATCGCTTCGTCCGTATCCGTTGGCGCATTTGCAACACCGACACTAGATGTAATCGATACTTTTACCGGATATTTATCATCGCCCAAATCGGGGATGATAGTAAATGCATGTTTTCTAATAAGCAATCTAAGTTGTTCTGCAAAATCGGCTGCTTCGGCTTTTGAAAAGCCGGGTAAAATATAGACAAACTCTTCTCCGCCATACCGACCAATCGTTCCTCGTTCCGGTAAATTCTTTTCCAATAATCTTGCAAATCCATACAAAATATCGTTGCCGCTTTGATGGCCGTATGTGTCGTTCACTTTTTTGAAATGATCAATATCAAGCATGACGACCGATAAGTCATCGATATCTCCCATACGCATCCGTTCCATTTCAAAGTGAAGCTTTTCTTCCAAATACCGATAATTGTACAGCTTCGTCAATGCGCATCTTTCACTTCGTTGCAATGCTTCTTGTACATATCTAGCCTTCTCTAGAGAAACAATATAATAAGAACCGAGCAAATCTAAAATCTTCAGTTGGTAATCGCCAAAAGCACCTTTCCTAGTAGATCCTAATAGAAGAACGCCGTTCGTTTTGTCGTTATGCGCCAATGGTATGCAAAGAACACTCTCCAAATCCTCCAGAACCGAAGTTGTCGCATATTGCTCCCAGTCTTTTCTCTTCGAATAGATGACCGGTTCCTTTTTCTCCAACACCATCCCTGCAATTCCTTCCCCGATTTGGACAGTTTGGTTTGGCCGATCGACAAAATGCCTTCTTTCATACCATTTCTCCAGTTCGAGCCATTGATCATGATTCGTGAAAAGTAATACATAATCTGCTTTGAATAATTCACTCGTCTTCGTAATGAACTGTGTTGTCACCGCTTCTTCGGCCGTCATGACAGAAAGTTCACTTCCGATTTTGCCAGCTATTTTAATATATTCATTTATCTTTTCAGAACGTCCATACAAGCGGATAATCATGATTGTCATAAAAAAAGGAAAACCTAGTAGTAAAAAAGAAGCGTTGCCGACCATGTTCAACATTAAATAAAATGTTAAAGCCAATGGCAAAATGAGAATGAGCGTCGAATACTCAAAAAGCATATCTTTTTT
Source organism: Sporosarcina sp. SAFN-015 (assembly GCF_059415085.1). Lineage (NCBI taxonomy): Bacteria > Bacillati > Bacillota > Bacilli > Caryophanales > Caryophanaceae > Sporosarcina > Sporosarcina sp. SAFN-015. The sequence goes on along the minus strand of NZ_JBPFDR010000010.1, from coordinate 27,010 downwards.
CGTATAAGGACTTTTCGCTCCCTTTATCATAAAATATGTATTCAATAAGCCAATATTTGTAGTTGTATGGACAAGCCTATATATTGACACACCAATTAGAAGTGGCCAAAAGTCCATTGAACCAATTGTGCCACCTACTACGTAAAATGCGCCCGCAGCGACAATTGATAAAATGAACATCATGATGGAATTCAGAAAAAATCGATGTGATTGCTTTTGGTACCTTTTTGTAACAAAAAGGCTTGCGAGAATTGATAACTGCATAACGACCATTTCAATTGCAATTCCATACATGAGGAAAGCAGGTAATGTAACCCACATGACTAAAGTGACAGGTTGTCCATTCCTTTTGATGGGGAATAGCGCAGTTAATAAACCAAAAATAATAAAAAGCATCAAGTGGGCAACATTGATGCTTTCAGGCATCCGAGTTAGAAGGAAATAACCAATTCCGGGTGGAACGATGAGCAACCATGTAATTAAAAGTAAGATTGTAGACCACTTTTTTTCAGACACCGTTCATGCACCCCTTATAAAATATATGAAAACATGCGAAATGATATGGTGTTGTCCAAATTGAAGTAATCATGTCTTATTGAAGAAACTAGTTCAAAAGACTACTAACCAAATAAAGTGACCCTGCGACTATTCTCTTCCTATCATTTCCCTTTCTTAGTATTATAGTATCATCCAAATGTTTTGTCACCCTTTTTCTATTATACTGACAACTGGATAGTAATTCCTCTACAGTGGCAGCTTGCGGATGAGGAAACGTGACGAAAGTGAAGGAAGCCGCAACAGGAATCAACTCATCTATCGTTTTCTTAATATCTTTTGTTTTCAACATGCCGATGACAAAGTCGACTTTCTCTCCAGGAAATTCGGATTTTATCGTCTCGACAAGCATTTTGGCAGCAGCAGGGTTGTGCGCTCCATCGATAAAAACCCCTTCGGCAATTTCTTGGAATCGGTATGGCAGAGTAGCCAGCGACACGCCTTTTGCAAGAAGTTCAACATCCACTTTTAGTCCTACTTGCAGCAGCGCCTCTATTGCTACTCCAGCATTGACAGCTTGATGCGGTCCTTTCATCCTACGTTCACGAATAGGTACCCGAATTGATTCCCCGATAAACTCCTCATCTTTCGTTATGAAATCTTCTCCGTATGCGATAACTTTACTGTTCGTCTCCTTCGCTTTCATTCGAACGACGATCATAGCCTCTTTTGGAAGCGGACCAACGACTACTGACGTATTCTCTTTAATAATCCCTGCCTTATGCTCAGTTATCTCCTCAATCGTTCCTCCAAGAAAACCGATATGGTCAAGGGCGATTGATGTAATAACTGATACGAGCGGCGAAACGACATTCGTGCTGTCGAAACTGCCCCCCATCCCGCATTCGAGCAAGACATAATCAGGAGCTAACCGTTCAAAAGTAAGGAAAGCCGCAACTGTCAACAATTCAAAATCAGTCAACGTTCCGCTTAGATCCGACTCTTTCATTTTGAGAAACGTCTTATCCATCTCTTCCGAACTGATCGGGAGCCCATTTATACGAATTTGGTCATGCACATCTACCAACGCAGGTGACGAGAAGACCCCTGTCGAAAATCCATGCTCTTTTAAGATGGATTCCATGAAAGCAATAGTGGAGCCTTTTCCGTTTGTTCCCGCCACATGAATGACAGGTAGACACTTTTCTGGATTCCCAACCTTTTGAAGTGCTTTACGAATGCTATCAAGCCCCGGTTTTATTTCATCATCACTAATGATGTCAAATCGCTCTTTATATTCATCAAATTTTGGAATCAATTCACTCGCCCCTTATGGTAAAATCAGCTTAGAAATAGTATATCACGGCCGGAGGGAACGAAATGAAAAATTGTTGGGTAATCTATAACGGGAGTTTAACGAGTGATAAATTTCGCGATCAGGCGGACCTTTTACGAGACGCTGCTGAACGGGCAGGCGTCAATGCTACCCTGAAAAAGAACTATGAAGTGCTTATGGCCCTTAATGAAAAGTTGAAAGTCCGACCTGATTTTGTCGTCTTTCTGGACAAAGATATCCTGCTGGCCACATTTTTGAAAAATGCTGGTATCCCTGTCTTTAATGACCCTGAAGTAATTGAGACATGTGATAATAAAGCGAAGCAATACATACAACTGGCAAAGAATGATATTCCAATGCCCGAAACGATTATCGCACCGAAAGTATATCCGAATTTTACGATTGAAGGATCGGGCTATTATGAAATGGTTCTTGAAAAACTAGGCTTGCCTATGATTATCAAAGAAGGCCACGGATCATTCGGCATGAAAGTGTATTTGATTGAAACAGAAGAGCAGTTCTTTTCGAAAGTAGATGAATTGCGTGGAGTCGATTATGTATTTCAGCAGTTCATTGCGACGAGTAGAGGAAGGGATATCCGAGTAAATATTGTTGGCGGTGAAATTGTCGCGGCGATGTATCGTTTATCCGAGACGGATTTCCGAGCAAATATTACAAACGGCGGAGTGGCTAGTATGATTGACCTGACTCCAGAACAGGAGGCACTGGCGATATGCGCGGCAGATGCGGTCGGTGCCGAATTTGCAGGTGTCGATCTATTGTTTGGAGAAAATGAAGCACCACTTGTCTGCGAAGTGAATGCCGCAGCGCATATCCGCAATATTTATAACGTGACGGGCATCAACGTAGCAGACAAGATGATCGAATACATTTTAGGTAAACTTGCATGAAAGGGTATGTTTATTACTCGTTAAAGGAAGCGGAACGGAATCGCGGGTTCATTGATGATTTGATGATTCATGCTTCAAGGATGGATATTGCATTGACGTTGTTAGTAGATGAGGAAGAACCGGACGATGATGCGGATTTTATTTTATTCCGCGACCGAGATCCAGAGCTTTCGAGAAAATGGGAGTCTGCGGGATTCCGAGTGATCAACCGGGGGGAAGTGAACAAAATTGCAAACGATAAGCTGAAGACTTATGAACTAGCTTCGTTGTTAGGGGTTCCTGCAGTTCCAACAAAAAGGGCAAATTCCTTATTAGACATACCCCCTGCCCCTTTTGTGTTGAAAACAATTGATGGACATGGGGGCCGCGAAGTTTTTCTTTGTCATACACAGAATGAGGCAATAGAGTTTTTCGCTCAATTCGAAGGAAGACGGACAATTGTGCAGCCATATATCGAATCGGATTCCACGGACGTCCGTGTTTTCATGCTCGGTAAGGAAGTGTTAGGAGCTGTCAAACGAATTGGAAATGACTCTTTCAAGTCGAATTTTACCCTTGGCGGGACTGTGGAGAAATACACACTTTCGTCCTGGCAAGAAAATGAAGTCCGGAGAATTGCCAAGGCATTAAAAAGCGATTATATCGGCATCGATTTCCTGTTATTGCCGGACGGTGGTTGGATGTTGAATGAAATTGAAGACCCAGTCGGCGCGAGATCGCTGTATATCACCCATGATTTTTCAGTTGCGGAGAAATTGCTGGAGTATGTGAAGAGGAAATTGGAGAGTTTATGATCACTCACGCGGATTTATGATCACTCACGCACATTTATGATCACTCACGCGGATTTATGATCACTCGCACGGATTTTGATCACTCACGCGCGTTTATGATCACTCGCACGGATTTATGATCACTCACGCACATTTATGATCACTCGCACGGATTTTTGATCACTCACGCGCGTTTATGATCACTCGCACGGATATATGATCACTCACGCACATTTATGATCACTCGCACGGATTTTTGATCACTCACGCACATTTATGATCACTCGCACGGATTTTTGATCACTTGCACGGATTTTTGATCACTCACGCGCGTTTATGATCACCCGCATGGATTTATGATCACTCACGCACATTTATAATCACTCACGCACGTTTATGATCACTCGCCGTACTTTACTAGTCGCTTTTTTGAACAAACTAAAAAAGAGATGGTCAACTCCACTACTGGAGGACCAACTCTTTTTCCTTTTTAAATCTCTTTTAATTCTTCAATACGGCGTTCGACTGCAGCTTTCTTCTCTAAATAATCCTGCTCTTTTGCGCGCTCTTCTGCTACAACCGCTTCAGGCGCTTTTGAAATGAATCGCTCATTGGAAAGTTTGCCTTGAACACGTTTCACTTCGCTTTCCCACTTCGCCAGTTCTTTCTTCAATCGCTCAATCTCTTCATCAAGATTCAGCAACCCTTCAAGTGGCAAGAACAATTCTGCTCCCGTAATGACAGCTGACATCGATTTGCCCGGCGCTGAAATACCGACTCCAATCTCCAGTGTTTCCGGATTGCAGAAACGTTCGATATAGCTACGGTTCGCTTCCAAAACGGATACAGTCGTTTCGTCTTTCGCAGCGATATAAAGAGGTACTTTTTTGCTCATTGGCGTATTCACTTCAGCACGAATATTACGTACTGCGTGAATAAGGTCAACGAGCAGCTTCATATCGGATGCTTTTGCCGTATCCGTCAACGCAGGATCAGCTACTGGCCAAGCAGCTACCGTAATCGACTCCCCTTCGTGAGGAAGGTTCTGCCAGATTTCCTCCGTAATGAACGGCATTAACGGATGTAAGAGACGCATCGTGTTATCGAGGACGTATGCAAGAACGGAACGAGTTGTTTTCTTTGCAGTTTCGTCTTCACCGTACAACGGCAATTTCGCCATTTCGATATACCAGTCACAGAAGTCATCCCAGATGAAATTGTAAAGCGCACGGCCGACTTCGCCGAATTCGTATTTCTCCGCAAGCTTCGTTACTTGTTCAATCGTTTCATTCAATCGTGTCAGAATCCATGCATCTGCAACGGATTTTTCACCTGTAAGATCGATTTCTTCATACTTCATGCCGTCCATATTCATCAAAGCGAAACGTGAAGCATTCCAAATTTTATTTGCAAAGTTCCAGATTGCTTCAACTTTTTCAGTTGAGTAGCGTAAATCTTGGCCTGGTGACGAACCTGTCGCTAGGAAATAGCGCAATGCGTCCGCTCCGTATTTATCGATCACTTCCATCGGATCGATTCCATTGCCAAGTGATTTCGACATCTTCCGTCCATCTTCTGCACGGACGAGACCGTGGATCAATACATCTTTGAATGGACGTTGACCAGTGAATTCGATACCTTGGAAAATCATCCGGGATACCCAGAAGAAAATGATATCATAACCCGTTACGAGTGCATCAGTCGGATAATAGCGTTTGAACTCTTCATTATCCAAATCTGGCCAGCCCATTGTCGAAAATGGCCATAATGCGGATGAGAACCATGTATCGAGTACATCTTCTTCTTGGTTCCAATTCTCGATATCTTGAGGAGCTTCATGACCGACATACACTTCGCCGGTTTCTTTGTGGTACCAAGCAGGAATACGATGTCCCCACCAAAGTTGACGGGAAATACACCAATCATGGATATTTTCCATCCAGCTCAAATATGTCTTTTCAAAACGTTCCGGAACGAAGTTGACTTTTCCTTCGGATTGCTGAAGTTTAATCGCTTCTTCTGCTAGCGGCGCCATTTTAACGAACCATTGTGTTGACAAATATGGTTCAACGACAGCTCCGCTACGTTCAGAATGCCCGACAGAATGCAAGTGATCTTCGATTTTGAATAAAACGTCGATATCCTGTAAATCTTTGACGATTGCTTTTCGGCATTCGAAGCGATCCATCCCTTCATATTTGCCTGCAAGTTGGTTCATGCTGCCGTCTTCATTCATGACAAGAACGCGAGGCAAGTTATGGCGATTTCCGATTTCAAAGTCATTCGGGTCATGTGCCGGCGTAATTTTTACTGCGCCGCTTCCAAATTCCATGTCGACATAATCATCAGCAACAATCGGAATCTCCCGTCCGACAATCGGTAATGTAACCGTTTTGCCGATTAAATGCTTATAACGGTCGTCTTCCGGATGAACTGCTACCGCAGTATCTCCAAGCATTGTTTCAGGACGCGTCGTTGCAATTTCGATACTGCCCGTTCCGTCAGCGAGTGGATAGCGCATATGATAGAATGCACCCTGAACATCCTTATGGATAACTTCAATATCCGAAAGTGCAGTTTTCGTTGCCGGGTCCCAGTTGATAATATACTCACCGCGATAAATAAAACCTTTTTCGTAAAGTTTTACGAAGACTTCGCGGACAGCTTTTGACAATCCTTCATCTAACGTGAAGCGTTCCCTTGAAAAATCAAGCGCGAGACCTAATTTCGACCATTGCGCACGTATATGACCAGCATATTCATCTTTCCATTTCCACGTTTCCTCTAGGAACTTTTCACGTCCAAGGTCGTAACGGAATTTTCCTTCTTCACGAAGTTTTTCTTCTACCTTCGCTTGTGTCGCAATACCCGCATGGTCCATTCCTGGAAGCCATAAAGCATCATAGCCTTGCATCCGCTTCATGCGGATAAGAATATCTTGCAGCGTAGTATCCCAAGCATGCCCTAAATGGAGCTTACCTGTAACATTCGGCGGTGGAATGACGATTGTGTACGGTTCTTTCCCGCTTTCAGGCTGTGCTTCAAAGTATTTACCTTTCAGCCACCATTCGTAACGGCCCGCTTCAATTGACTGCGGCTCATATTTCGTTGGCATTGACAAGTTTTCTGTTGACATATGAACTCCTCCTCTTTACTTGCACGTGCTGCTTGTAAAAGTGAATACAAAAAAACTCCGTTCGTCAAAAAGGACGAAGGAGTTATCCGTGGTACCACCTTTATTCACGCAAACTAAAAAAATGTTTGCGCCTCAATAATAAATAACGGTTTCAAACCGGCTTCCGCTACTCAAAATTCACGGAAACTGCTCCTGGGTGACTTTCTGTAAATTCATTTATAGGCCCTCCCACCGACGGCGCCCTCTCTTGGATAAATGAAACTCACGTACTTTCCCGATCAAAGCATCATTATATAGTTATGAGTATTATATTCGATTAGAGGAGATTTCGTCAAGTAAATATGAAAGGAAGGTATTTATGAGAAAGGGATACAATCCTTATTTATTGCCCCCGTGGCTACGGAAGACAAGATTTTATTGCAAAGGCATCATCATCCCTATTGCCGTTTTTCAGCTCATTAGGGTTTTAATCGTCCCTACGACGGGTGATTTCCTCCTATTATGCGCGCTTATAGGTTTAACTTTCCTCCTTTACAAAGATATCATTTGAGCGGAATCTTGTCGTCGTCCATTCATCCGGCAACGTTGCGATGTATGACAGCATATCATCAAGGTCATTCCACGAGCTGCTGTCATGCATTGCAGCTGTCTGCCGCTCTTGTACAGGCACAGCTTTTGTTCGACTTTGTACAGCTGCGGCTGGTCGAGGTTCGGAAACTTGAACAGCTTGTTCCTGCTCCGACATTCCTGCTGCGACTTTTTCCTTTGGCGTTTCTTTAACTGCTACAGCATCCGTCTTCTCTTCTACGGATTCTGCTTCATTATTCGCTTCCGATGAAGACTTGTTGTTGGCAGTCTGTACATTGGAAGTCTCGTTGGAGGCAGTTTCATTACTAGTTTTTGCCGCTGGCTCATCGCTTGCAGCTTTTGCGGTCGAATCCTCTCCATACGTACAGTTTACATTCCAAGCGACTGTGAAGGCACCTTGTCCGTCAAATGTTGTTTTGACATTTGTCGCTTCAATATGCAATGGATGTTCAACTTCAGGAGGCAAATCGATATATAAAGGCACAGCGTATTCAAAATAACCCGTTTCCCCATCGAGCTCTACATCATCCACAAAGACCGCGTCTGCTGGAAGTGTCTCACTCCGCTCTCCCTCGCCAAAATCGACCTTGGCGGCGATATGATAAATTCCAGAAAGGCGGACCGCATCTTCAGATCGTTTTTCTGTAAATCCTGCTTTCACTTTAACTAAACGTGCATCCTTTGGCACTCCGACGCTTTCAGGAAAATAAAAGACTTCTTCCATATTCCATTGCAGCTTTTTCATTCCATTTCCCTCCCCGGTTTCATTCACTTGCCATTATATGCATCAAGAGGGGTAGGTAGAATAAAAAACCACCTATTGTCGATCGACAATAGGTGGTGTAGGATTATCGCGCCAATTGGGCGAACACTTTATGGAATGCTTGAACAGTTTGTTCGATATGCTCTTCCGTGTGGGTTGCAGATAAGAACATACCTTCAAACTGGGATGGCGGAAGGAAAATGCCTTCTTCTGCCATTAGACGGAAGTATTCTGCAAACAACTCCAAGTCGGACGTTTTCGCTTGGTCATAGTTGTATACTTTTTCATTCGTAAAGAAGAAGCCGATCATAGAGCCGGCACGGTTCACAGTATGTGGGATATTGTATTTCGTCGCCGCTTCACGGAAGCCAGCCTCCAACTGATCGCCTAGCTTCTTGAAATGGTCATATGAAGCAGGCGTCAATTTTTTCAATGTTTCGATGCCAGCTGTCATCGCCATCGGATTTCCAGATAATGTCCCTGCTTGATACACAGTTCCTGCAGGTGCGATATTTTCCATGATTTCACGCTTCCCACCATATGCTCCGACAGGAAGTCCACCGCCGATCACTTTGCCAAGGCAAGTTAGGTCAGGAGTGATTCCGAAATAGCCTTGCGCACAATTGTAATCGACACGGAAACCAGTCATCACTTCGTCGAAGATAAGCAATGTGCCATTCTGCTCGGTGATTTCACGCAATCCTTCAAGGAAGCCCGGCTCCGGTGGGACAACTCCCATGTTCCCTGCAACCGGCTCAACGATGACGCCCGCTAAATCGTCCCCAAATTGGTCGAATGCGGCACGAACGCCATCCATATCATTGTACGCCACTGTAATCGTGTTCTTTGCAATCCCCTCAGGTACTCCCGGGCTATCCGGCAAACCTAGTGTAGCGACGCCGGAACCAGCTTTAATGAGAAGTGAATCGCCATGGCCATGGTAACAGCCTTCAAATTTCAAAATCTTATTACGACCTGTATATCCGCGAGCTAAACGCAATGCGCTCATTGTCGCTTCCGTTCCTGAAGAAACCATACGGACAACCTCAATGGAAGGGACACGGTCAATAACAATTTTCGCAAGTTCATTTTCCAGTAATGTCGGTGCTCCGAAGCTTGTACCTGTCTCAGCCACTTTCTTGATGCTTTCAACGACATCTGGATCAGCATGTCCCAAAATCAACGGACCCCAAGAAAGGACATAGTCGATATACTCATTGCCATCGATATCTTTAATGATCGGTCCTTTTCCGCTTTCCATGAATATCGGATCCATATTGACTGATTTGAAAGCCCGGACAGGAGAGTTCACGCCACCTGGCATTAACTTTACTGCTTCTGCGAACGCTTTCTTAGACTTTTCATAACTTTTCCCCATTTATTTTCCCTCCAGCCAACGCGCTGCGTCTTTTGCATGGTATGTCATAATAAGATCCGCACCTGCGCGTTTCATACTTGTCAATGTTTCCAATACAATCTCTTTTTCATTGATCCAGCCATTTTGTGCAGCTGCCTTCACCATCGAATACTCACCGCTCACATTGTAAGCGACGACAGGAAGAAGGACGTTGTTTTTCACATCACGCATAATATCTAAATAGGACAAAGCAGGTTTGACAATTAAGAAATCCGCGCCTTCCATAACATCAGACTCCGCCTCGCGAAGTGCTTCCATCCGGTTGGCAGGGTCCATTTGATACGTTTTGCGATCGCCGAATTGCGGAGCTGAGTCAGCAGCATCACGAAACGGTCCGTAGTAAGCTGAAGAATATTTGACAGCATATGACATGATCGGCACATTTTCGAAGCCAGCTTTGTCAAGCGCTTCCCTAATGGCGATGACAAATCCATCCATCATATTGGAAGGGGCAATAATGTCAGCTCCCGCTTTTGCTTGGCTGACCGCAGTTTTAGCCAGCAGTTCAAGCGATGGATCATTCAATACGTCGGATCCATGAACGACTCCACAATGCCCATGATCCGTATACTCACAAAGGCAAGTGTCGGCAATTACAACGAGCGATGGATGCTTCTCTTTGATGAGGCGCGTCGCACGCTGTACAATGCCTTCATCATCAAACGCCCCCGTGCCCGTCGCATCTTTCTCTGCAGGAATACCGAACAGGATGACAGAAGGGATGCCTAATGAAACGACTTCATCCACTTCCTCCATTAAACGATCAAGTGACAATTGGTAAATACCCGGCATCGAGCTAATTTCGTTTTTCACATGTTCGCCTTCTATGACGAATATCGGATAAATAAAATCCTCTTTATGCAAAATTGTTTCCCTTACCATCGAACGCATTGCAGCTGAAGTGCGCAGTCGACGATTACGTCGAAATTGTAGTTGAGTCATTGGATATCTTCCTTTCGTTTCGCCAAAACCTTGACGAGTTCCTTTAGAGTATAAATTTCAGGCTTTACATCCACTACTGCCCCTGCGTCAAGCAAAGCTTTTTCTGTGACATGTCCGATCGCTCCTATTGCATACCCTTTCCAACCGACAACAGGAACGATGCGTTCATGATAGACATGCACCGCTGACGGGCTGGCGAATAAGACAGTGTTGTTGTCCCCGGTTTCCAATATCTCAATAATTGAATCTACCGAATCCAATTTGGCAATTGTTTCATAGACTGTCCATTCTTCAACTTGAAAAGGCAGTTCTTCACGGATGATGCTGCCCGCTAAGTTTCCTTTTAAAAACAGCACTCGCAGCTTTCTGTTTACCGTAGGCTTGAATTGCTTTACGAAGACGTCGGCACTAAAAATGGACGGGATAAATTCCACCGTAAAGCCAATCTTTTCTAATGCCGCAGCAGTCTGTGTACCAACAGCAGCAATTTTGGATGGAATATGTTGAGATGTCACATGGAATCGTTTCATTTTTGAATGGAATGCTGTCACAGCACTTTGGCTGGTGAATATTAACCAATCAAACTCTGCACATCTTTTCAGTTCATATTCATCTGTTCTATCTTCAATTTCATTCACTTGAATAAGCGGCAAGGAGTATGGAATGCCTCCGTATTCCTTAACAAGATCGAAAATCTCAAGTGATTTCGGTGTTCCTGTGAAAATTACAGATTCACCTTTCAAAGGCAATTCAGGCATCCATTTCCGCCTTCACTTTCTCAATCACTTCTGCAGCACCTTCAGCACGTAGAGTGGATGCGACAGATTTGCCTACCTCGATCGGATTTGAACCGCGAACTGTCTTTTTGAAGACTTGCTTTGCGTCCGGCGAAGCGATAAACCCTGTTAGTTCCACTTCATCACCATCGTAAACCGCAAATCCTGCAATCGGAACTTGGCAAGAGCCGTCCATTTCGGATAGGAAAGTTCGTTCTGCATCGACTTCAAGCCATGTTTTATCGTCGGAAACTTTTTTCAGTTCGGCAAGCAGTTCTTCATCATCACTTCTACATTCAATTGCAAGCGCTCCTTGGCCGACAGCCGGAATACAGTCTTCGATCGACATATATTCAGTAACGACGTCGTCGCTCCACCCCATCCGCTTTAAGCCTGCGGCAGCTAACAAAATCGCATCATATTCTCCATCTTGCATTTTCTTCAATCGTGTATCGATATTGCCACGTATCCATTTTATTTCAAGATCGGGACGAAGCATGAGCAGCTGTGAGCTACGGCGTAAGCTTGAAGTTCCTACGACTGCCCCTACCGGCAAGTCCATGAATTTCACATGACCTTTTGAGATGAATGCATCACGAGCATCAACCCGCGGAGGAATACATCCGATTGTCAGCCCTTCAGGCAAAATAGCTGGCATATCTTTCATGCTATGAACAGCGAAGTCAATTTCTTTATCGAATAGCGCTTGCTCGATCTCCTTGACGAATAAGCCTTTGCCTCCCACCTTTGAGAGCATTACATCGAGGATCTTATCCCCTTTTGTCACAATTTCCTTCACTTCAAATTCAAAAGGAGCACCCGCTGCTTTCATTTGGTCGATAAACCAATTTGTTTGTGTTAGAGCGAGCTTGCTCCTTCTCGATCCTACGATGATTTTTCTCAATATGATCTTCCTCCTATTGAAGTACTCTTAAAACGTCAAATCCAAAAATGGAATTGCGATAATCTGCTTCCAAGAAAAAAGTTGACGATAACAAAAAGAAAAGCGAAGACGTTCGCCCAAGCAAAATCGTTCGCTGTCAGTCTACCTCTTCTTTGTAAAAACAATACTAAACTATAAAGGATAATAACGAGGAAAGACCCGATAATCTTCATGTCGGTGATCATCCAGTCATCCAACGCGACTGTTGCCCACTGAATCCCCAACACAAGACTAATGAACAATACCGGGATTCCCGTGTAAATAGAAGCTTTCATCCCTGATAGCGATTGCTGAAGTGATGGGAGCCGTCCAAATTGCTTTGTCCACTTTTTCTTTTTCAACACTTTATAGACGAGCAAATAAAGGATTGCGAAAACAAAAGACATCGCGAATGCCGCATACGAAAGAATCGCAAAAGTGATATGAATGAAAAGCAATTCAGATATGAGCGATTCCCCGACCGGCGATTTATCAATCTGTGTCGGCGTGAATGTATGAATTGTCATAAATATAAATCCAATAACATTTAAAAAGAAAACAGCGAACCCGACCTTTGAAAACACTTGGAGGATTATCGATAACGATATAAGCAGCCAAGCGTAGAAATAGATCCCTTCATACAGGGAAAGGACGGGGAATCGCTGTGTATCGATCACCCGCGCAATGAGGTATCCGCTTTGCATCACATAGACGACCGATAAAATCCATAATGCACTGCGATGGGCGATTTTATTACTGTTCAAATAATCAATGAAGTAAAATACGAGGCTCACCGCATACAGGACGACGATTACTTCATGAAATCTCGCCATAGTCATTTCGGTCATGACGCAACCTCTGCCTTTCGCATGTATCTAATCAAATAAATTACGCCTCGGCTAAGTTAGGCGATTTGATAATGGATTGAGTTTTTGCATGGACGACTTCCTCTTCCACGTCATCGGCCAATCCAAATATTTGCTTGAACAAGGTCAATTTTTCCGACGCTTTTTCATCCAGCGCCAGCTCTTTAGCTTGCAAGATCGGGTCCTTCAGCATTTGATTGACGATTGATTTCGTATGTTTGTTCAATAATTTCTTTTCGCGTTCCGTCAAATTCGGCATTTTATTTTCAATACTTGCCATTGTTTCCGCTTGGATAGTGAGTGCTTTTTCACGTAATGCAGAAATGAGCGGCACAACACCAAGCGTCGCAATCCATTCCTTGAAGTCGACAACTTCTGCTTCAATCATCAAACCGATTTCTTCCGCTGCGCGTTTACGCTCCGCCAAGTTCGCTTCGACGATTCCTTGCAAGTCATCAATGTCGTAAAGGAAAACATTCGGCAAGTCGCCAATTCTAGGGTCCAAGTCGCGAGGAACCGCGATATCGACCATGAAGATCGGCTTTCCTTTACGAAGCTTCTCGACATATTGCATCAGTTCGAAATCAATGACAAAATCGGTTGCGCCCGTAGAACTAATTAATACATCCGCTTCCAATAGAGTGCATTGCAATTCCTGCATCGGCTTTGCCACGCCTCCGAATTGCTTCGCCATTTCTTCCGCTTTCGACAAAGTACGATTGATGACTGTCACTTTTCCTGCTCCACTGCCGTGCAAGTTCTTAATGGCCAATTCACCCATCTTCCCTGCACCGAGGATGGCAATATGTTTATCGTTCAATGAACCAAAGATTTTTTTACCAAGCTCGACTGCTGCATAAGATACAGAAACAGCATTATCCGCGATAGCAGTTTCTGAATGGGCCTTTTTCGCAAGCGTTATCGACTTTTTGAACAATTCATTGAACACTGTTCCTGTCGTTCCAATATTCTGCCCTTCCAGGAAGCTGTTGCGTACTTGTCCTAAAATTTGCGTTTCTCCAAGCACCATTGAATCGATGCCTGCAGATACACGCATTAAATGTTCAATCGCTGCATCATTTTCATAAATGAGCAAATGGGGGGATAATTCCTCAAGCTCCATGTCAAACCAATCCGCTAAAAACCGTTTTACATAATAACGGCCAGTATGAATTTGATCCGCCACTGCATATATTTCAGTACGATTGCACGTAGATATGATGACGTTTTCCAAAATACTCTTCTCTTTTTGCAATGCTTCCATAGCCTTCGGCAGATCAGCTTCTACAAAAGATAATTTCTCCCTGATTTCCACTGGAGCTGTTCGGTGGTTGACACCGACCACGATAGTATACATAAGGTGTTCACACCTCTCCCGTTCTATTTACCATATACGATTATAACATATCATACTTTTTATAACGGACAATTTTGTGACTAACTCTTGAAATAACAACGGCTCGTTCCCTATTTTTGTAATAATTCTAATGTAATAAGGTTCCGCTTTAACATCTAGCTCCGCCGGCCAGATGCTCGGGGTCATAAGTCAGCCCTGCTGTACGGCATAAAGCGCCGTTTCGCAGGTCCGCCTTATGCCTGTCGCATCTAAGCTGGCCGCCTCCGCTTTTGAAGAAAAATCCGGATGAACGTAGAATTCATCCGGATTACCATTACATTCTATTTTCTATTTCACGCCACGCCTCATCCATTCCGATCCCTTTTTCTGAAGAAAAAAGGACCAAAGGATCTCCAGCACGCATATTCAATTCATTTCTAACGATTTTTTTATGTTTTTCCCATTTGCCTCTCGGAATTTTATCGGCTTTCGTCGCAATGACGATTGTAGGAATATCGTAATGACCTAAGAAGTCATACATAATACAATCATCTACGCTTGGCGGATGACGAAGATCAACGATAAGGACAACAGCGCGAAGTTGTTCACGTCCCGTTAAATATCTTTCAATCATCTTACCCCAAGCTTCCCGTTCCGATTTGGACACTTTTGCATACCCATAACCGGGAACGTCGACGAAAAATAATTTTTCTTCAATCTTATAAAAATTCAAGGTTTGGGTCTTCCCGGGCTTCGATGATGTACGGGCCAAGCTTTTCCGTCCAATCATTTTATTGATGAACGAAGATTTCCCTACATTCGAACGGCCTGCCAATGCAAATTCGGGGAATCCATCATCCGGGTACTGCTCAGGTTTTACTGCACTCATAATCATTTCAACTTGATTGACTTTCATTCGGAAGCCTCCTCCAATGCGTACGCCAATACTTCCTCAGCATCTGAGACAAGCTTAAATGTAAGTTCATTACGCACACTTTCCGGTATATCTTCAATGTCTCTTTCATTTGCAATAGGCAAGATAATTGTGGTCAAGCCTGCACGATGTGCACTTAATGACTTTTCCTTCACGCCACCGATCGGTAATACTCTGCCACGAAGCGTTATTTCACCTGTCATACCAACTTCCCTCTTAATCGGACGTTTTGTTAACGCCGAAACGAGGGCGGTCGCAATAGTCACGCCTGCAGATGGCCCATCTTTCGGGACAGCGCCTTCCGGAACGTGAATATGGATATCATTTGATTCGTGGAAATTAGGATTAATATGAAAATTCACAGCTTTTGATCTGACATATGACAACGCTGTTTGCGCGGACTCTTTCATGACATCGCCCAACTTACCCGTCAATATGAGTTTACCTTTGCCGGGAGATAATGAAACCTCGATTTGAAGTGTATCCCCACCGACTGTCGTATATGCCAAACCAGTTGCAACACCGACCTGATTTTTCTTTTCTGCTTGTCCATAAGTATGTCTCTTCTTGCCTAACAATGCATCAAGAGTTTTTACGCTGACTGTAATACTTTTCTTTTCTCCGGTAACGATCTGCTTTGCTGCTCGTCTGCAAATCCTCGCTATCTCCCTCTCCAACCCTCGGACGCCGGCTTCACGTGTATAATAACGGACGATATTACGGATTGCATCGTCACTAAAACGAACCTGTGATTTTGTTAATCCGTGCTCTTTCAACTGTTTCGGAATAAGATGGTTTTTCGCAATAGACCGCTTTTCGAGTTCAGTATATCCAGGAATCGAAATGATTTCCATGCGGTCCCGCAAAGGTCCAGGAATGGAACTTAAATCGTTGGAAGTTGCGATGAATAATACATTCGACAGATCATAGGGTTCTTCAATATAATGATCGCTGAACGTCGAATTTTGTTCAGGATCCAAAACTTCCAGCATGGCCGATGACGGGTCTCCTCTGAAGTCATTGGACATCTTATCAATTTCATCGAGCAGGAAAACAGGATTAATCTTTCCAGCTTTTTTCATACCTTGAATAATTCGTCCCGGCATAGCACCGACATATGTACGACGATGCCCTCTTATTTCAGATTCATCACGTACGCCGCCAAGTGAAATCCGTACAAATTTACGGCCTAATGATTCCGCAATTGAACGGGCGAGCGAAGTTTTCCCTACTCCTGGCGGACCATCAAGACATAGAATCGGCCCACGCAATGATTTCGTCATTTGACGGACGGCAAGGTACTCCAAAATACGTTCCTTGACTGAATCAAGTCCTTCATGGTCGCGGTTCAATATTTCCTCAGATCTTTTAATATCCAATTGATCCTTCGATGCATCAGACCACGGTAAAGCGATAAGCCAATCGATATAATTCCGGATCACTCCACTTTCAGCAGAGGCGGAATGAGCCTTTTCATAGCGATCCAACTCCCTGAATGCTATTTGTTTCACATTTTCGGGCATGCCCGCTTCTTCAATTTTTTTTGTGAGCTCCACGACTTCAATACTTTTTCCATCTTTGTCGCCAAGTTCTTTCTGTATAGCTTTCATCTGCTCACGGAGATAAAATTCCTTCTGCGTCCGCTCCATCGCTTCTTTCACGCGTGTGTTAATTTTACGTTCCAACGCAAGGATAGCTTGTTCATCATGCAATTTATTGATTAGAAATTCCAATCGTTTTTTAACGTCGGTAATTTCAAGGATTTCTTGTTTTGCAGATAATTTTAGTGGCAGATGAGAAGCGATCATATCTGCAAATCTGCCCGGCTCTTCAATTGTAGCAATGGAATCGAATGTCTCTTGTGACACCTTTGCTGAATAATTGGTGTAGTTCTCAAAATAAGGTAATAAGATTCGCATTAGGGCGATACATTCCGCATCCACTTCTGTATCATCAGGAATACTATTCACATCAACGACGGGGTAGAGATCCGCCTCTTCATAATTGGACCATTCCGCCCTTTCAATGCCTTCAATATAGAGACGGTATGTTCCATTGTTCAATTCAGTCAATGACTTAACATAAGCCAAAAGACCAATTTTGTATAAGTCATCAGCTTCCGGATTTTCCACGCCCGTATCTTTCTGTGAAGCGAGCATGATGTAATTACCGTTTGCAATTGCATGTTCTACCGCGAATACGGAGCGCTCTCTCCCGACGTCAATATGTAAAACCATCGTCGGGTAAACCAACATCCCGCGTAAAGGCAATAAAGGCACGTTCAGCTTTTTTTGATTTGGCATGCGGAAGTCACCTCCATAAGTTATGTATATCCATTATGTACAAATCATATAAGGTGGAAAAAGCCGACAACCGATGAGCGAATGTATCGCTCCGTCGGAGTCAGCTTTATTCCTCCAATTTTCAGGCCGTATTCTTCTCTTGATCGAGATCTAACTGTGTTCCATCTTCTCGATAAAGGATCGGACTTGACTTTTTCAGGACGGAATCTTTCGTAATGATACATTCTGTCACTTCATCAAGTGAAGGAAGTTCATACATAATATCCAACATGATGTTTTCGATAATGGAACGCAATCCACGAGCGCCCGTCTTCCGTTCAATCGCTTCCTTGGCAATCTCCATAAGAGCATCCTCGTCAAAGCGCAATGCAACGCCATCCAATTCAACCATCTTCTGGTACTGTTTAACGATTGCATTTTTCGGAACCGTCAGGATTTGATAAAGAGTTGCTTCGTCCAACTGCTCTAATGTTGCAATCACTGGTAGACGGCCGATGAACTCTGGAATCAGTCCAAAACGCTGTAGATCTTCTGGAATCAGTTTTGAAAGCAAGGATGCTTCCTCTTTGGATTCCTCATCTGCATTCGTGCCAAAACCAATCACTTTTTGCCCAGTACGGCGTTTTATAATTTCTTCCATACCATCGAACGCTCCACCAACGATGAACAGGATATTGGTCGTATCGATTTGCAAGAATTCTTGGTGCGGATGCTTACGACCGCCTTGTGGTGGAACGCTTGCAACCGTGCCTTCTAGTATTTTCAAGAGGGCTTGCTGTACACCTTCACCCGATACATCACGAGTAATCGATGCGTTTTCCGACTTACGGGCAACTTTATCGATTTCGTCAATATAGATGATTCCTTTTTCAGCACGTTCAATATCAAAATCTGCCGCTTGGATCAATTTCAATAAAATATTTTCAACGTCTTCACCGACATAACCTGCTTCTGTCAATGAAGTTGCGTCTGCGATAGCGAAAGGAACATCGAGAATACGCGCCAATGTTTGCGCCAACAACGTTTTACCGCTACCAGTAGGCCCAATTAAGACGATATTTGATTTTGCGATTTCCACATCGTCAACCTTGCTATTTGTATTAATACGTTTGTAGTGGTTGTAAACTGCAACAGCCAATGATTTCTTAGCTCGATCTTGACCGATAATATATTCATCTAAAATGCCTTGGATTTCACGTGGTTTCGGAACATCTTTCAGCTCGAAGTGTTCATCAAGGCCCACTTCCTCCTCGACGATTTCCGCACAAAGTTCAACACACTCATCACAAATATAAACACCCTGACCGGCAACGAGTTTTCGTACTTGGTCTTGGGTTTTACCACAAAAAGAACAACTTAAATTATCTTTTTCATCATTAAATTTGAACATCAAGCTCACCCCTATTCAAGTGACAATCTTACAAGATTCCCCCGTTTTTATCAACTATTTAGAACTGCCTTACTAGGCTTCCCAAAAAATCCTCGCCTATGAAAAACAAGGCACGGAAAACCGCACCTTGTATTTTTCGTTACCCATTATTCAGTGACTTTTGCATTTTCAACTAGGAATTCAACTGTCTTGTTGAAACGCAAGTCGTTTTCAAGTACTCTTGTTCCGCCTAGTGTTTGTTTAATTTGGTCAACTTCCATACCAAATTGTTCAGACATTTTTTCAAGCTCAGCATTGATTTCCTCTTCAGTCACTTCAATACCTTCAGCAGCGCCGATTGCTTCAAGCGTCAAGGAAACGCGGACACGGCTTAGAGCATCGTCTCTCATTTGTGCGCGCAATGCAGCTTCATCTTGACCTGAGAACTGGAAGTACAAGTCAAGGTTCATGCCTTGCATTTGTAGACGTTGTCCAAACTCATCCATCATACGGTCCACTTCGGAATCGATCATTACTTCTGGGATATCAATTTCAGCATTTCTTGCTGCAGCTTCTACAAGATCGTCACGCATTGCTGTTTCAGATGCGCCTTTTTTATCTTGTTCAGTCTGTTCTTTCATTTTTGTGCGAAGTTCTTCAAGGCTTTCGACGCTTTCATCGATTTCCTTTGCAAGCTCATCATCAAGCTCTGGAACTTCCTTCGATTTGATTTCATGTACTTTCACTTTAAATACTGCAGGTTTTCCAGCCAATTCTGTTGCATGGTACTCTTCAGGGAAATTGACTTCAACGTCTTTTTCTTCGCCTTGTTTCATACCGACGACTTGCTCTTCGAAACCTGGAATGAATGAACCAGAACCGATTTCAAGATCGTATCCTTCAGCTTTACCGCCTTCGAACGCTTCGCCATCAACGAATCCTTCGAAGTCGAGGTTAACAGTATCGCCGTTTTCAACAGCGCCGTCTTCCTTTACAACCATTTCAGCTAATGCTGTTTGGCGATCTTTTAATTGCTGTTCGATTTCTTCGTCTGTCACTTCAGTTTCCTGACGTGTCACTTCAAGACCTTTATAGTCGCCAAGTTTCACTTCTGGCTTCAATGTAACATGCGCTTTGAAGACTAAAGCTTTGCCTTTTTCCATTTCATCGATTTCGATTTCAGGTTGAGCGATCGGCTCTACGTCAGCTTCGTCAAGAGCGTTGGAATACGCTTCTGGAAGGATGATATCTAGAGCATCGTTATAAAGTGCTTCTACGCCATACATTCTTTCGAACATTTTGCGTGGCATTTTCCCTTTACGGAAGCCAGGCGCTTGAACTTTCTTTACAACTTTCTTGAATGCTTCGTCAAGTGCTGCGTCTACTGTTTCAGCAGGAACTTCAACTGTAAGCGTCCCTTTATTTCCTTCTTCTTTTTCCCATTTAACAGACATGTTAATACCTCCGAATCATAATGACCAATATATTTTCTCACGTTTATACGCTATTTACAACCCTTACAGTATATCATAGACTTTCGATCTTTCAACAGATTTAATGCATATCACCTATCTGTCTGTTCATCGACAGATTTGATCAATGAATTCAATTCCGTGTTAGTAACCGGCTCACCAGTGAACATGCTTTCTATGTATTCTGTATATGCATCAGCAACTTCAAAAGTCGTAAATCCATCCCAACAAAAAGGATAGGCAATAATTCCATAACGCAGACTAGCGTCAATCGCCATTTGCATCCGAGATGGGTCCTTTTCAAATAGCTCTCCTATCTGATTCACTACATTAATGGAACGTTCATCTTGACTCGGAAGTTCGAGATCTGCAGGGATGACATTTTTTGAATATCCAAATTTCTGGACGGTCACTTCTTTTTCATATCCTGAATCACGTAGAAGAACGAGTGCATATGTTTTGACGATCGGATGCAAGCTTTCCGTTTCGACAATTTGTGCGAGGAGTTTTTTGATAGTCTGATCTAACTCGCTATTTTCAAAAACAGCAAGCATTTTCTGCTGTGTTTCAGTTGTTTCTTGCACGAATTCATCCAAGGTGAACAAGTCATGTTTCTGGGGTTCACTTACCTCACGAATATATCTATAAGAAAGTCTTTTATTTAGATCCCGTAAATAGTTGAACTTCTTCAACGTGTCTGGTGGGACGATTCCTTCATCTAGAAGAGTTTCGATTGTCATTTCGACTTCTTCATAATCTTGAAGTTGAATGCTGATCGCCAAATATAACTCCATGGCATCAAGATAATCCGTAGTTCCGCTATGTAGTAGTTTTGTTGCCACTTCTTTCGCCAATGGGAAGTTTTTTGTTTCGTACAATGAAACTGCGTATGGCGCTAATAATCGGGTATTGTCCGGGTCAAAATGGTACGCCTGTCCGAACGCTTCAACAGCTTCCGCGTAGTCGGTATCTTCAACTGCATCCAACCCTTTTTCGATCAGCCGTTCCAAGGCACCAGGAAACACGACGATGTTATCCTTTTTAATGAGCCTTCCATATCTATGTCTCACTGGATTCACCTTCTTTCATCCATTCACTATAACATATAGCATTTTCCAACCGGAAATGAATTATTCACTTCAGTTTATATAAGTATGTATTAAAAAGTTGACAACAAAGTCGTTCATACAACTTTTTTGTCAACTCATTTTTAATTAGAGTACGTTCTATATGTGTTCCGACCGTTTTCTTTTGCTTTATACAATGCCCTGTCTGCATTTCGAATTAATTCATCGATTGAAACGCCGTCTTTTGGGTATGCAGCGATGCCGATACTTGAAGTCGTCGTAAATGAGTGTTCTCCGATTTGCCATAGTTCCTGCAAACTATCTAAAATACGTGCTCCAATCGTTATCGCTTCATTTTCATCGGTATTAGGAAGAAGGATTAGAAATTCATCTCCGCCTTGACGGGCAAATACATCACTTTCACGAAGTGATAGCTTAACTTTTTTAGAAAACTGTTTCAACAACTTGTCACCTATTGAATGGCCAAGATGATCATTCACCCATTTAAATTCATCAATATCCATATATAACAAGGCGCATGTTTCTTTATTCCGTTTAGCTTCTTTCAATGTTTGGCGCATGATTTCTTGGAATAGTCTCCGATTTGGCAATCCCGTCAATTCGTCGTGGAATGCCATTTGCATTAACTTCTCACGCATTATCCTTTTTTCTTCGATGACGCGGGAGACTACCAGTACAAATCCCTCACCCTTTTCTTCATCTACAAAATAAGATCCTTTCGCCTCAAGCCATATCCATTCTTTCGTTTTATGTTCATACCTAAACTCCATATCAGCAGAGCCCTTTGAACGGAATATAGATAAGAACAACTTTTTGACCTCTGGTAAATCTTCTGGATGGATAATATTGAAGGCATTTTTCCGCTCATAGTATTCCAATGGAAATCCTAAAACCCGGGTAGTGGAAGGCGATGCATAGATGATGACTCCGTTTGCATCTAAAATTGTAACTAGATCCGTCATGTTTTCGGCAATTAAGCGATATTTTTCTTCACTGCGTATTAATGCTTCTTCGTATCTTTTTCTTTCCGAAATATCACGTGAAATGCCAGAAAATGCGATAACTCTTCCTTGGTCATCATGAAGGGGAGAAAGTGTAATACTGACGGGTATTAATGTGCCATCCTTTTTATAACAATCCACTTCCAACCCTTTAATGCTTAAACCTTTCAAGACAAGGGCACGATCTCTTTTTACTTGTCCCATCCGTTCGGGTGGGATTGTCGGCATCGGTTTCCCTACTATTTCTTCCTCTTTCCATCCATACATTTCCTCAAAGGCTTTGTTAACCTGCAAGACATTGCCATCAAGGTCGATAATATCCATTGCTTCTGCGGAAGACTCATAAAAGAAACCTAATTGCTGTGTTGTTTTTTGCAATGCATCTTTCGTTTCCACGAGTTCGGTAAAATCATTAACTAAAATCATTACATTTTTCGGTTGCCGCGCATTCGTAAACAAAGGTATATTTTTAACTTGCAAATGAAGTTGCTTCCCCTTTTTGTCGTGAGCATTTACAGTATAAGAGCAATATTCTCCATTCAATGTTTTCGAAAAAAAGAGAGCTGCTTCACCCAAGAATTCCGGGTCAATAATATTTCGTAAGTTGATGTTCTTCCATTCAGAAGATGAATAGCCAAACAAGTCCGTAGCTGCAGCATTCACATAAAACATTTTTCCTTTTTCACCTATTAGAAATATAGGATCTGGACTATGATTTAACATGAATTCATACATATCATTCGGAATTCCTCTTATAAAACTTTCCATTTGTATTACTCCTTCTATTAATGACTACGTACAATGGCTCGTAAATAGGCTATGTTTGATTACAAATAACAGGCAGGGACGGGTTATACACCACCTCCCTGCCTTTATTTTCGACAAATTAACATGTTACTTTACGGTAATTTAGTAATTCCTTATATTTCTACCCATCTTTCGTCTTCAATCAACCTTTATTTTATAGATATTTATTAATCAGCACTCAACAAACTAAAGATGGTCTATAACACCTCAATACGAGATTGTTCCATAATTAGTTTTCCTCAATAGGTTGTAGTTTCTCTTCTATTTCTCTACGACGCGATTCTAAAAACGGCGGTAGATCTAATTTCTCACCTAACGTTTCGATATCTCCGTCAATTGTAAATCCCGGTCCATCTGTTGCAATTTCAAATAAAATGCCGTTCGACTCGCGGAAATATAAGCTTTTAAAATAGAAACGATCCACGACGCCGGATGAATGGAAGCCTCGAGCGCGGACTTGCTCATCCCAGTGTGCGAGTTCTTCTTCGTCTTTAACTCGGATCGCTAAATGATGAATGCTTCCACGTCCCGGCTTTTCGGCTGGACCATCTAAATATTTCACAACGATTTCGCCGAACACTTCACCTTTCACCGATTGGAATATCATCTCTTCTTCCGTACGTGACACTTCAGTATAACCAAATACTTCAGTTAGCGTTCGAGCTAATTTATCGAGCTTACGGACGGTTATTTCTACTGAACCCATTCCTTGAATTTGATGCTCTACTGGTACAATCGACTTTTCCCAAGTTTTCCAGTGCTCGACTTTTCCCCCTTTGGATACGAGAAGTACCATACGCAAGCCTTCGGAATCCTCAAAAGGCAAAGCAGGACGGTTTGCGTATGTTGTAATTTCATCATGCGAAACGCCGAACTTCTCAAAACGGGATTTCCAATAAGTTAAGCTATCCTCCGAAGGGACAAGCAACCCAATTCGCGTAATGGCATTTGTCCCTCGATGGGTGCGCCCGACGACCGGGATTTCAAAAAATGATAATTCTGTGCCTGGGCTCCCTGTTTTATCTCCGTAAAATAAGTGATACATTGACGGCTCATCTTGATTGACGGTCATTTTCACACGACGTAAACCAAGAATGTCTTTATAAAAGTGATTGTTTTGGCTAGCGTTTTTCGTAATCATCGAAATATGATGATGTCCTGGAATTGTATACATAAGTTTTCTCCTCCTATATTGTCGTTTGATTAGTCAAGTTGTTTGGGAAATAAATTACCTGTGTGCGTTTCTTCACTTTACATCTCAAATGATAACAGCACAAGAAAAATACCTTGATTTCAAACTAAATTCATCGTTGAACAACGAACGCCTGTATTGTGAACTGAATCCAAATGGCAGACACTTTTAAAAGAGTGACCCCAATTAGGGTTCACTACATATTCCACATTTGTATCGCTTTAAAGTGTTTCTATAAAAAATAAGAAACGTCCGCAAACACTGTTAAAACAGAGTTTGCGGACGTTTCTTATTTCTAATTGCGTTCGATTTAACTTAATACGTCCCAGGAGGGATTCGAACCCCCGACCCACAGCTTAGAAGGCTGTTGCTCTATCCAACTGAGCTACTGAGACATGTTGTTTGGCAACTGTTGATTGCCTAACGACAAGTTTTATTATAGGCAGGCTCGCTGGAAAAGTCAACGCTAATTTGCGATATTTTTCATTTCAACTGTAATTACTGTTTCCATATCCATGTTTTTGAAGGAAATCCAGAAGCCATTGTTCCATTCAATCTCTGCAAAAGTTGGTTGTTTACCCGCTCTTGGGAGCAATGTGCTTCCTGGATTAACAAATAATATTCCTTCACTTAACTCGGCGCCATACGAATGTGAATGGCCAAAAAGAACAATATCTACCCCTAGCTCCTGAGCTTCATAATACAAAGGCAGCATTGTCCGTTTGCAATCATGCTTATGCCCATGGACCATCCAAATTTTCTTGTCACCGACTTCAACTACAATTGAATCCGGAAAACGATGATCTCTGTCACAGTTTCCTTTTACGATATGCAGGTTTTGCAAAATCGGATCATCCCATGATAGTTCACTGTCTCCACAATGAAAAATAGCATCCGCACGCAACGCGGAAACGGCCTTCACCGTTTCCTTATCGCCATGCGAATCGCTCAAGACGACGATTTTCATTGGTTTTCCCCTAACGAATCTAGCAGCTCCGGCAAACGCTCCTTCAACTGTCTAAGGGCTGCACCACGATGTGAAATTTGGCCTTTTTCCTCCGGAGACAATTCTGCCATCGCCTGTCCCTTCTCAGGAGAATAAAATATCGGGTCATAGCCGAAACCGTTCGTTCCTCTTCTCTCCTCAAGAATCATTCCTTCACAGCTACCCGAAAATGTTACAGTTTCCACACTAGGTCCTGCAACGGCAAGGACACAACGGAAACGAGCCGTACGCTCTTCCTCTGGCACTCCCAGAAGCTCGGACAGCACTTTATCGATATTAGCCTCATCATTCTTTGGCTCGCCCGCGTAACGCGCAGAATAGACGCCCGGAGCTCCATGAAGACTATCGATTTCCAACCCACTATCATCAGCAATGACCATAATACCTAACAGCTTCGAAACCGTTTCAGCCTTTAAAATCGCATTTTCCTCAAATGTAACGCCAGTCTCTTCTACATCAATGTCTTGATCAAGATCATTCAATGTTTGCACTTCGAAACCGAAAGGACCAAAAAGTGTTTCAAAATCTTTTGCTTTCCCTTTATTGTTCGTTGCAATCAATATTTTCTTCATTGTTCTTCGCCATCCTTTCCGCCAATAAGCGTACCGATTTCTCCAAGTGCCTCCTTCTGAACACAGATCAATCGTTGGATACCTGTTTCTGCGAGCTCGACTAGATCATTCATTTCCTGCCGTGTGAATGTCGCTTCTTCACCAGTCCCTTGTAATTCAACAAATTCTCCAGCGCCTGTCATAACGACGTTCATATCGACAGCAGCTGCCGAGTCCTCAGGATAATCAAGATCTAAAATCAAGACGCCTTCTTCCGTCTTCCCTACACTGATCGCGGCTAAATAGTCTTTGATAGGAAATTGGCTTAGCCCCTTTTCTTTCGTTAATTTAGAGACAGCAATGCCCATGGCAACAAACGCACCCGTAATGGATGCTGTCCTTGTCCCGCCATCTGCTTGGATCACATCACAGTCAATCCATATCGTCCGTTCTCCTAGCGCTCCCAGATCGATCACTGCACGCATAGCACGTCCAATCAAGCGCTGAATTTCCATTGTCCTTCCGCCTACTTTTCCGCGTGAGGATTCCCGTTGAGTCCGCTGGCCGGTAGCACGAGGGAGCATCGAGTACTCCGCGGTCACCCAACCTTGTCCACTTCCTCTTAAAAACGGTGGAACTCTTTCCTCAATGGATGCCGTGCAAATCACCTTCGTATTCCCTACAGAAATTAAAACCGAGCCTTCCGGATGGATTAAATAATCCGTCTCAATTGATACTGGCCTTCCCATATCTGCAGTTCTTCCATCATGCCTCATATTGGATACCCTCCACAAATCAAATTCGTCATCCATCTTACCATATTCATTTTCACGATAGCAAAACCCTGAAGCCTAATTTAAGCTTCAGGGTTCTGTAGAACAATATGTCTGACATCAGGATTTTCAATACCGAGCCAATCGATCGCAATTGATTCGAACCCTTTTAATTTGGCACTGACTACCTTTTTTGAGACAATTAAAAAACACCTTATTATGCAGCCAGTTGTCGGTATTGTACCGGCGATTG